>JBIKWK010000100.1:0-9016 GCA_044356375.1 Prochlorococcaceae cyanobacterium
GGTCTTGCCGTGGTCGACGTGGGCAATGATCGCGATATTGCGAATCGGCGTGCCAGTGTGTGCGCCGCTCATGAAGACAAAATCGTGGGTAGATAAGGAATCTGATAAACCGGCCAGCATTGCTAGGCCTTGGGATTATCGAAACCCGATGGATCGGGACCGGATGGTCCGCTTGAACACAATCGCCTCAAAACATTCCCTGTAACGATCCGTTTCCAGATCATCACCAGCAGATGTTTCAATCGATAACAAGCATGAATCTGGGGTAGGGCCCAACCCGTAACCGGGAGAACCTATGCCAGGATCCAGCTCGGACCCGATCAAAACCCGTGCCAGGGTTTGGTGCAAACCAGTGATCAACGATTCACTGTACGCCACGCCGACGCCCAGATCGTTAAGAGAGCCTTCCTGCCTGGGCGTCTATGGCTTGCCCGCGAGTGATATTGCGCTCATGACCCTTAACTGCCTCCTTTGAGGCTGCCCCGCGTCACCCCCAGCCGACTGTCCAACTGCTCACTGCGCCACAGCTCCCTGCCGCTAAGGCGCCCATCCAGGGCGGCGAGGTACTGCTCCACCCTCAGCCGGGCCTGATCGGCACTCTCATCCAACAGCTCCAGCCGCAAATGGCCTACCCCGGCCTTGCGCAGCTGGGGTAGGGCCTCCGCGGCGGTCTGGGCTCGGGCATTGAACAAAGTATTTCGACAACCGAGATCAGCCCGCAGCGGATGTTCAGCGCCACTGCGATCGCGAAGTAGCACGGTGTGGTGCTCACAGGGCCTGCCGCAGTCGGTGTGGTCGTGCCCGTCACTGAGAAAGGCACAGAACAAGCAGTGCTCCATGTGGAACAGGGGCATGTGTTGATGCACGGTCACCTCCACGCGGCCGGCGGGGCAGCCGGCCACCAACTGCAACAGTTGGGGCAGGGCGAGGTCATAGCTGGCGGTGATCCGCTGCAATCCCCAGTGATCCAGGAACCAGGCGGCAGTTAGGTGATTAGCCACGTTCAAGGAGAAATCGCCGATGCAGGGGGCCACTGGCGACAGGCGCTCCAGTTGGTCGGCATTGCGCACCAGGTAGCCAGCGGGGGCGGCCCGCAGCAGCGGTTCGAGACTCCAGGCCTCATCGGGCCGGGTGATCCGGGCACCGGCCAACCAGAGACCATCGGGCCAGCAGCCACGGCCCATGGCCACCGCCTCCCGCAGCTCCCGGGGCTGCTCCAGCTCGGCGATCACAGACCGCAGCGGTAAGCCCTGGAGAGCCTCGAGCTGCTGCAACGATCGCACCAGCACGTGCAAGCCCGGCTCCGCCGTGGCTGGGGACGAGCTGATCGATAGGCCGGCAGGGGCGGCCGCCGCTGCGGGTTGGAGGCCAGATAAACGTCCGGGCGACCAGCCGCTGGTCGCTGGCAAGGCTGAGGCTGAGGCTGAGGCTGCGGATGCGGATGCGGATGCGGATGCGGCGGATGCGACTGCGGCTGAGGAGAATTCGTCGGCGAGCTGCTGCACAAGTTGACGCCGCAGCCGATTGAGTTCGGCCAGGGGCAGAAACAAGTTGTCGGGCAAGTCCAGCTGCAGGGAATCCAACCGCCAACCGCTGCCCCCCAGGCGCCCCAGTTGGGCCTCCAGTCGCTGGCGGTCCAGGCCGCTGCCAGTGGCCGCCGCCAGGGGCAGCCGGGAGCGCAGCACCAAAGGCGGCACCATCTCCCGCTCAGCGACGGCCAGCAGAGCCAGTTGGAGAGGTTGATTCAGCTGACCTTGCACAGCCAAGGTCAAGGGCTGGTCGGCGACGGGGGTGGCGGCGTTGGCCTGGCGCTGCCACTGGCGCTCCAGGAGCGGATCACTGCTGAGCCAGCAGGGGGCCCCGGGCTGCAGGCGCCTGGCATCCAGGCGAGCGGGCCCCAGGCGCAGCGCCAGCAAACCCGGTTGGCGCTGCTCGATGGCCATCACCCGTCCGCCAATCTCCTCAGGCGGCACCAGGGGGTCGGGGCTGGGTGCCTCGAAGACCAGCCCATGGCCTGGCCTCAGCTGCCGAGCAGTGCGCAGCAACCACCAGCCACCGGCCTCAATTCTCTCCAGCTGGCCGATCAGGGGCCCCCGCTTCTTGCTCCAGCGGCCATGCACCAGCTGGCGATGGTTCACCCCCTCCAGCCAACCGTGGCCCAGGCCGCGGGAAAAACTGAGCTCCAGATTGGCGCAAGCCTCAGCCACTGCCTGGCCAAGTTGGGGCTGGGATGGGGCCAAATTGACCGTGATTTGATCCAAGCTGCGGCGATAGGCGTCGGTAACGGCGGCCACGTAGCTGGCATCCTTGAGGCGACCTTCGATCTTGAGACTGGCGATGCCGAGATCCACCAGTTGCGGCAAAAGTTCCCAGGCCGCCAGATCCCGGGGGGAAAGCAGATAGCGCTGCTCGCCCAAATCGCGCTCCTGGCCATCAACAATCAGCTGATAGGGCAGCCGACAAGCCTGGGCACACTCGCCCCTGTTGGCACTGCGCTGACCCAGGGCTTCGCTGGTGAGGCACTGGCCGGAATAGGCCACGCAAAGGGCCCCATGCACGAACATCTCCAGGGGCATCTGCAGCTGCCGCATTACCAGTTGCTCTTGAATGCGAGCCAGATCCCGGAGGGACAATTCGCGGGCCATCACCACGCGCTTACAGCCCAGGGCCGCCGCTTGGGCCACACCGGCTGCGCTGGTGATCGACATCTGGGTGGATCCATGGATCGCCAGCTCGGGCGCCAGGCTCCGGGCTAGGCGGGCCAGGCCGATGTCCTGCACGATCAGGGCATCTACGCAGGCGGCTGCGGCCTCCAGCACCAATTGGGCCGCATCCTCCAGCTCATCCGGAAAGATCAGCACATTCACAGTGAGAAAGCCCTTAACGCCGCGGCTGTGCAGCCACTGCATCAGCTCTGGCAACTCCTGGCGCTGAAAATTGGCCGCCCGTAGACGGGCATTGAAGGCCTCCACCCCGAAATAGACGGCATCGGCACCATTGGCCACCGCCGCCCGCAGGGCATCCCAACAGCCGGCGGGTGCCAGCAGTTCGGGCAGGCGAAACTCAGCGCTGGACTGGGGAGAGGGGATCATCTTGGCTGCAGCCGATCGGCCTGCTCGAAGATTCGCAGGGCCTCGGCGGTGCCCTCGAAGCGCCAGTGCCAGGGCTCGTAATTCACCCCCTGGGGATTGCCCTTGGGGAAGGAAATGGTGAATTGATATTGATGGGCATAGCTGCGCAGCCAGGCAAAGGCCGCGGTGGTCTCGAAATCCTGGGAGAGGTTGGTGCCGGGGGCGGCTGCGTCCCCCAGGTCCACCGCGTAGCCGGTGCTGTGCTCGGAGTAACCCGGCGGCGCACTCACCTTGGCCCGCTCCCCGGCGCTCTGGTTGCGCTCGGCCTTGACGTCGAAAAACAGGGCCTTCTGCTCGGCGACCGAGCGAAAGCCACTGAGTACCACCAGATTGACGCCATCGGCCAGGGCGGCGTTTTGCATGGCCAGCAGGGCATCTGCAGCATCACGCTGCAGCCGCTGGCCAGGCGCCACGGCCAACAGCTCGGCTCGATCCGCCTCGGGGTAAGGGAAATGACCCAGCAGGCGACCATCGGGGCCCGGCCGGACCGCTAGGCCGGCCACCGGCGGCGGCGCCAGCAGGCTGCGCAGGGGCCCGGGCCAGATCAACGCTCCCGCCAAGGCCAGTAGCAGGCCTGCGGAACCGATCCCCAGAAAAGCGAAAAGCCCATTGCGGGGCCTCTGCGGCGACCTGCTGCGACGGGCCACCGGGATGTCGTCAACGATCACCTCGGCTGCCGGGCTCCAGATCCAGGAAAGATGACGATCTTAGATGGCCAGAGCCATATCGCCCCCGACTGCCTTGGCAGCGGTGTTAGCTTCCGGGTTACGTCCTTCCTAGGCGGAGCGAATTTCCGATGTTGCGTGTGGCAGTGGTGGGCGGCGGTCCCAGTGGCTCCTGTGCCGCTGAAGTGCTCGCCAAGGCCGGTATCCAAACCTGGCTGTTTGAACGCAAGCTCGACAACGCCAAACCCTGCGGTGGGGCAATCCCCCTATGCATGGTGAGCGAATTTGAGATCCCTGAGGAAATCATCGACCGAAAAGTGCGCAACATGCGCATGATTTCCCCTTCTAATCGCGAAGTAGATATTCACCTAGATAATCAAGATGAGTATATTGGCATGTGCCGCAGGGAAGTCATGGACGACTATCTCCGCAACCGCGCAGCACAACTTGGGGCCCATTTGATCAATGGTCTTGTCACAAAGATCGACACTGGCAATCAGCGTCAAGGTCCCTACACTCTCAGCTATTCCGACTATGCGACTGGCGCCGCTACTGGCGAAGCCAAGACCCTGGAGGTTGATCTTGTTATTGGCGCCGATGGCGCCAACAGCAGGGTGGCCAAGGCAATGGATGCTGGCGATTACAACGTGGCAATCGCCTTTCAAGAGCGCATCAAGCTACCACCAGAAGAGATGAAATATTATGAAAATTTGGCTGAAATGTATGTGGGAACAGATGTTTCCCCTGATTTTTATGCCTGGGTTTTCCCCAAGTACGACCATGTCGCCGTGGGCACCGGCACCATGCAAGAAAATCAGTCCCTGATTAAAAGCCTGCAAGTAGGCATCCGCGAGCGGGCCAAAAAACGCCTGCTAAATGGCGAGGTGATCAAAGTAGAGGCCCATCCAATTCCCGAGCATCCACGCCCCCGACGCGTCGTAGGTCGGATGGCCCTGGTGGGGGATGCGGCAGGATATGTTACCAAGAGTTCTGGCGAAGGTATTTATTTTGCTGCTAAGAGTGGCCGTATGTGCGCAGAGCAAGTAGTTAAGGCCAGCAACAATGGCAGCATAATCCCCAGCGAAAAAGATCTAAAAGTTTATCTAAAGATCTGGGATAAAAAGTATGGAGCTACCTATAAAGTATTGGAAATTCTTCAAAATATTTTCTACCGAAATGACGCAGCTCGTGAAGCATTTGTTGAAATGTGCGACGATAAAGATGTACAAAGGCTAACCTTTGATAGCTATCTTTACAAGCGCGTTGTCATGATGAATCCATGGCAGCAATTGAAGCTAACCCTGTTAACGCTGGGCTCTGTGCTCAGGGGCCAGGCCCTGGCGCCCGCAGGCTATCGGCCCGTGCCCAGTGCCGTGCGCACTGAAGCCATAGCCGATGCGATGCTTGCCGCCGGCAGCATCCGTGGTGGCATCAATTCCTCCAAAGAAAAGAAGGCGGCAGCCCAGCAAGCCCTGGCAAACCACAGCTCCAGCGTCGATCCAGCAATCAGTCCATCCGACGAGCCCAATACCGCTGATGGGCAGTCAACCGAGCAGCGCCAACCAGCTACCGTAAACTAAATATATCTGATGCTGGCATTAATGCCGAAACTGCAAGGCTTTTCTTTTTCTGACTAGTTTGCAGTTTCGTTGGTTCGCTGGAAATCCAATCCGAGAATCGTGCGACAAAAAGCGGCATGCCTTTGCTCACAAGCCATGCCGCCACTCCACAGTGAGCGATAATCTCAATCCTGTAGGTGCAGACCAGTTTTCAGCAAGTTAGGGTTTTATAAGAGCGTTTCGAAAAAATTGCCGATCCCGAGCAGGCGATATCGCAATGGCTGTGAGCTGGCTGGACAGAAAAATGTCGGTTGTTCAGAGTCTCCTTTAATGAGCAATAGCAAAAGAACAAGGAGTAATATGCTTAAAGATGGAAGCCGACAGTCGTTACCACGCGGGTACCCTGAGCCCTAAGGGCGTTGCGCAGGAAAATCGTACTCTGATTATGCAGTAAATTTTCCCAGCGATAGCGAGTTACAAAAATTGGAAGTACTACCACGCAAAAGCGATCTCGACTGGGGCGATGTTGCTTTTCAAATTCTGCTACGAATTGCAGAACTGGATCAACTAATGAACGGTAAGGGGAATCTAAAATAACTAATGGCACATCTGGGACTTGGCACTTCCACTGCTCACGGAATCTCTCTGCGCGTCCATTACCTAGATCCACGTGTACCGCCACCAGTTCGCTGGCAATCGTGCAGGCGAAACGAATAGCCTCAAAACTACCGCGGTGCAACTGACCCACCAGCACTACGGTGGGGGCGCCACCATCTTGAGGGCGACTTGGCAGTTTAAGCAATACATCACTTGCCATACGCAGTCGCTTGGCAACATAGTTGTAATGATTCTTGATCTTGAGATAGATGGCCACCAACAGCGGAATGGCCACGACCACCAGCCAAGCCCCCTGTCTGAACTTGCTATACAGCAACACCCCTCCAACAATGGCCGTGATAGTGGCGCCCAAACCATTGATCAAGGCACGAGGGAGCCAACTATTGCTCTCCTGGCGCAGCTTCCACCAGTGGACAACCATGCCGGCCTGGGAGAAGCTGAAGCTAAGAAACACACCAACGGCATATAGAGGAATGAGGCGGGTCACACTACCCTGAAAAATCACCAACAACAGTCCAGCCAGGCCACTTAGGGCCAAAATGCCATTGCTAAAAACCAGTCGATCGCCCATGGACGCCAACTGACGAGGCAGAAAGCCATCCTGGGCTAAAAATGCAGCCAAACGAGGAAAGTCTGCATAGGCCGTATTGGCGGCAAGCAACAGAATCAGCAGGGTGGCTAATTGCAAGAAGAGCAATAGCGGACCGTTGCCAAAAACCTGTTGGCCCAGCTGGTACAGAAGGGTGGGGCCATTCTCCACATAGACGACCCCCGTGTGCTGAGCCAGCACACTTATACCTCCAAACATCAGCGCCAACATCGTCACCATCACCACCAGCACCCGACGGGCATTGCGCCACTCGCTGGGGCGAAATGCAGTGACACTGTCACTAATCGCTTCGATGCCTGTGAGGGCAGCACATCCGGAACTAAATGCCCTCATCAGCAGGACTGGGCCCAGGGCCGTGAGCTCCCCTTTATGGCTCATGCTCAGCAGCGCCTGCTGCTGGGCCAAATTCATCCCTGGCAATTCTCCCAGGAAAGCCTTCACAGCTCCGCCCACCAGCAGGGTGAACACCAGCACCATGAATAGGTAGGTGGGCACGCTGAGCAGTTTGGCGCTGGAACTCACCCCTCGCAGGTTGGCCACCATCACCAGGGCGATGGCCACCAGGCAGAGCAGCACCCGCTCAGATTCCAAACTCGGAAAATAGGAGGTGAGCGCGGCAATACCCGCCGCCACACTCACCGCCACCGTGAGCACGTAGTCGATTGAAAGTGACGCCCCCGCCACCAGGCCGGGCAATTTACCGAGATTGTCCTGAGAGACCCGGTAGGAACCACCGCCAAAGGGATAGGCCTTGATCGTCTGCCGATAGCTGATGGCCACGATCGCCATCAAGCCCAGAATCAACCCTGTGATCGGCAGGGTGAATCGCAACGCCGCCGCTCCGGCCATGCCCAGCACCAGCACGATCTCCTGGGTGGCATAGGCCACGGAGGAGAGAGCATCGGAACTAAGAATCGCCAGGGCTTCGGCGTTGTTGAACCGCTCCTCGGCGTGGGCGCTCGTAGGCAGAGGGGCTCCGATCAGCGCTCGTCTCAGATGGGTGATGGCGGAAAAGGCTCGCGGCACACCCAAGGTCTGAAACTTGTTAAACCCTAGTCCCGCCTAGGCTGGTCCCTCAGTAAGCGGGGTTGAAAGTTGGGCGTTCCCTCCCTGCTCACCACGCTGCTGATCCTGATGATCGGGCTGCTTATTGCTCGCCTGGTGGCGGGCAGGCTGGCCCGATGGGCAGTGCCGGCGATCGTGCTGGAGCTGTTGATCGGCTTTGCGCTGGGCAACACGGTGCTGCCATTCCCCTCGATAGCCCCCCTCAGTGGCATTACCGAGTTGGGGGTGCTGACGCTGTTCTTTCAAGTGGGCATGGAGGTGCGCACGGATCTGCTCGCCGCCAGGGCCTTCACGATCCTGCGCCTGGTGGCCCTCAGCTGTCTGACCCCCCTCCTGGCCTTCTGGCCCCTAAGCCATGGCTTTGCCATGGCGGCGCCCAAGGCCTGGCTCTGCCTGGCGGTGTTGAGCGCCACCGGCACCGGCGTCACCCTCCGGTTGCTAAGCCAGCGCTCTGCCCTGCGCACGCCCTCTGGCCGACTGTTGGTGGCGGTTTCTGTGCTGGACGACCTGCCCGCCATCGGCCTGCTCAGCCTGGCAATGGCCACTGGCGGCTCCTCCCTGGCCAGGGGAGGCCAGCCTGGAGCCGCCCTGATCCTGGGACTAATTGCCGCAGCGGGCAGCTACTGGTTGAGCGGCTGGTGGGGCCGCCATCGGCCTGCTCAGAGACTAGATGCGTTAACAGTGCTGATCCTGCTGATCGGTTCGGCCTGGCTGGGGGAAACCTCCGGATTCACCTCCTTGCTAGGAGCACTCTGGGGAGGTTTTTTGCTCACCCGACTGGCTCCATTAAATGGCGAGATAAACCAAGTGCTGGGATTGCTTTCGGAGGTGTTCCTGCCCCTCTACTTCATCGGAGTCGGCATGAGGTTGTCTGCGGAGACCCTGTTGCAACCAAAGGCCTGGCTGTTGGCCCTGGTTCTGGTGGCCCTAGGCCTGATCAGCAAGCTGATCTGTGGTTTGGGAGTCAGCGGCGGCGACAGGGCTGAGGGAATCGATCGCCAGCTAGTGGTCTTTGGCTTGATACCCAGGGGGCTGCCGGGCTTGGTGTTTGCCACCACTGCCCTCGGCGTCGGCTTGATCAATGGGGTGGAGTTTTCGGCTCTGGTGCTGATGGTTACCGTTACCACGGTGCTCGGATTGCTGTTGCTGGATAGACGGCTAATGCAATTAAGTCGACAGGGTCGAAATTCCAAATAAAAAGCCTCCGACAAATGTCGAAGGCGAATAACAACAATTCCTAACTAGGGCTTCCTGAAAAAGGCAAAACCATTGCGCCGCAGCTGGTTTCAGCTGCTCAGAGCTGGTAAACTGGCCGGGAAGCTGGCAGTTATTGAATGCTGCTAGTGCTGATAGCCACAAATGTACCGG
>JBIKWK010000006.1:0-96584 GCA_044356375.1 Prochlorococcaceae cyanobacterium
GGCTCCCTGGTGGCCTATGCCCTGGGGATCACCGCCATCGATCCCGTACAGAACGGTTTGTTGTTTGAGCGCTTCTTGAATCCGGAGCGCAAGTCGATGCCTGATATTGATACCGACTTCTGTATCGAGCGCCGCAGTGAGGTGATCGATTATGTCACCAAGCGCTACGGGGAGGAGAAGGTGGCTCAAATCATCACCTTCAACCGCATGACTTCCAAGGCCGTGCTCAAGGATGTGGCCAGGGTGCTCGATATTCCCTATGGCGATGCCGACCGGTTGGCCAAGCTTATTCCGGTGGTGCGGGGTAAACCCGCCAAACTTAAGGAGATGATCGGTGCCGATTCTCCAGCAGCTGAGTTTAGGGAAAAATATCAAAAAGATCCCAACGTCAAGCGCTGGGTGGACATGGCCATGCGCATCGAGGGCACCAACAAGACCTTCGGGGTGCATGCGGCCGGCGTGGTGATCGCCGCCGATCCCCTCGATGAGATGGTGCCGTTGCAGCGCAATAACGATGGCCAGGTAATCACCCAGTACTACATGGAAGACGTGGAGGCGATGGGGTTGCTGAAGATGGATTTTCTCGGCCTCAAAAATCTCACCATGATCGACAAGACCATCGATCTGGTGGCCCAAAGCACTGGCGAGAGCTTGGATCCCGATGCACTGCCGCTCAATGATCCCAGCACCTACGGCCTGCTGGCCCGGGGCGATCTGGAGGGCATCTTCCAGTTGGAATCCAGTGGCATGCGCCAGATTGTGCGCGATCTCAAACCCTCATCCCTGGAGGATATTTCTTCCATCTTGGCCCTCTATCGTCCGGGCCCTTTGGATGCGGGGTTGATTCCGAAGTTCATCAACCGCAAGCACGGTCGTGAGCCGATTGAGTTTGCCCATGAAAAGCTACAGCCGATTCTCAGGGAAACCTATGGAATTATGGTTTATCAAGAGCAAATTATGAGGATTGCCCAGGATCTGGCTGGCTATTCCCTCGGCGAGGCTGATCTGTTGCGGCGGGCCATGGGCAAGAAGAAGAAAAGCGAGATGGAAAAGCATCAGGATATTTTTGTTAAGGGCGCCACTGAAAGGGGTGTTGATCCCCGGGTGGCCGAGGCCCTCTTCGAGCAGATGGTGCTGTTCGCTGAGTACTGCTTCAATAAGAGTCATTCCACCGCCTACGGGGCGGTTACCTATCAAACCGCCTACCTGAAGGCCCACTATCCGGTGGCCTATATGGCGGCGCTGTTAACGGTTAATTCCGGCGCCACCGACAAGGTGCAGCGCTATATCGCTAATGCCAATGCCATGGGCATTGAGGTGATGTCTCCCGATGTAAATGCCTCTGGCATTGACTTCACGCCCCTGGGCGATCGCATCCTGTTTGGCCTTTCAGCGGTGCGCAATCTCGGCGAAGGGGCCATCCGCCAGTTGCTGGAGACGCGCCGCGCCGATGGGCCCTTCCGCAGTTTGGCGGAACTCTGTGATCGCATCCCCGGCCAGCAGCTCAACCGCCGGGCCCTGGAGGCTTTGATTCACTCCGGCGCCCTCGATGGCCTGGAGCCGACGGCCAATCGGGCCCAGCTGATGGCCGATTTGGATTTGGTGCTGGATTGGGCCAGCTCCCGGGCCAAGGACCGGGCCAGCGGTCAGGGCAACCTGTTCGACCTGCTCTCGGGCGCCGGGCCGGCTGCTGCTGGCGCCCCTGGCGGAGCCGATGAGCTCAGCACCGCCCCCAAGGCGCCACCCGTACCCGACTACCCGCCCACCGAGAAGCTGCGGCTGGAGAAGGAGTTGGTGGGGTTTTATCTATCTGACCATCCGCTCAAGCAGTTGGCCCGCCAGGTGAGGTTGCTCTCGCCCCTGGCCCTGGCCAACCTGGCGGAGACGGCCGACAAGGCCCGGGTGAGTGCCGTGGTGATGGTGCCCGAGTTAAAGCAGGTGACCACCCGCAAGGGGGACCGCATGGCGGTGCTGCAGCTGGAGGACCTCACGGGCAGCTGTGAGGCGGTGGTGTTTCCCAAGAGCTATGCCCGCCTGGCCGATCACCTGATCGTCGATGCCCGCCTATTGGTGTGGGGCAGTGTGGATCGCCGCGACGATCGGGTGCAGCTGATCGTGGAGGATTGCCGCAGTATCGACGATCTGCAGCTACTGATGGTGGAGCTGCCGGCCGACCAGGCTGCAGACATCATGGTTCAGCACCGGTTGCGGGAATGCCTGCATCGGCATCGGCCGGCGGGGGAAGAGGCGGGATTGCGAATTCCGGTGGTCGCCCTGGTGCGCAGTGCCGATCAGGAGCGATTTGTGCGCCTTGGTCACCAGTATTGCGTTGGCGATGTAGTCGCTGCCCTGCAGACGCTCACGGCCGCCGACTTCCAGGCCCGGCTCAGTTCGCCGCTGTTGGCCGTCTAATCAGCGGCAAAGCGATCGCCAGTTGGTCTGCTAGTCAATGACCTGTCTGCCAGTTGGTCTCACTACCATGGCTTTCCTGGCCTTAGCGGAGCCACCAGAGAGTCTCCCCGCAGATAGCTGGCTAAGCAATGGCTGGCTAAGCAATGGCTGGCTTGCCAATGGCTGCGAAAGCAGCGCTATTAGCCGTTGGGAGTGCCGCTACGCATCGAGCGAATCGACTGGCGCAGTCGCTCGATGTTCTTGCCAATCTGCTCTAAGCCCAGGAGACTGCCGGGGGCATCTTCCCAGCTGGCGGAGAGCACCCCGTAACTGAGTCCCAATACGCCCAGTAAAAAACAGGCTCCCGAACTGAGCAGGGTGAGGGCGGGGGGGATGTCGAGGATGGAGCGACTCACCAGCAGGTAGCTGGCGATGAACACCCCCATGCCCATCACGGTGGGGATACCGGTGCCGATGGCAATGCGACGGGCCATGCGGTTGGCCACGGCGTCGGGAATCACCCGCTGGCGAGGGGCGCCAGGGCCGCTGGAGCTCTTGCCAGCTGCGGATCGCCCGCCTCCTGGGGATTTGTTGGCCCCCAAAACCCCAGATCCCCCTGGGCCCTTATTAGCTGGGTTACCAGAGGCTTTGTTAGCTGGGCCTGCAGCGGCTTTGTTAGCGGGGCTACCAGAAGGCTTGCCAGCGGCATTGGAGCCCTTGCCGCCGCGGGGTTTGATTCCCTTGCCAGTCATGTCCTCAGGGTCGAGATTGTCCTGGCATAAGCATGCCCCCGGAAGCAACACGGCCCCAGGAGCAACAAGGCCCCGGGACCAGCATTGCCGAGGGATCAGCCGGGAATGGGGATCAGCCGCGAATGCCGAGTTTGGCGATCAGGGCGGCGTAGCGCTCTTGGCTAATTCCCTTGAGGTAGGAGAGCAGGCGCTTGCGCTGGCCGATCATCTTGAGCAGACCCTGACGGGAGGAGAAGTCGTGCTTGTTCTGTTGCAGGTGGCCGGTCAGCTGGCTGACGCGCTCACTAAGCATGGCCACCTGGACCTCCACCGAACCGGTGTCCGTGGCGTGGGTCTGGTGGACGTTGATCAGTTCCTGCTTTTTGGTGGTCGTGAGCGGCATGGGGGGATAGCAGACGCAGGCTGAGCCCGAACGGGGCAAACAGCAACCCTAACGTCTCAGGGTTCCAGCTCCGCTACACATCAATCCAGCTCGCGGGATAGCCATTGCAGGCTGGCGCGAATCCAGGCATCGGCGGGTTCCGAGGCGGTCAGTCCCTGGCTGGCGGCCGTCCGCAGGGCCCGCTGGATTTCCAGGGCCTCGTAGCCCAGGGCCGAGAGGGTGAGTTGCACGGCGTCCCGCTCGCCATCGGCCAGCTCCACGGCCGCCAGGGCGTGGCTGTCCTGGGCGCCGCTCTCCAGCTGGCCCAGGAACCTCTGCTGCAGGCGGCTGCGCAGCTCCACCGCCAGCCGTTCCGCCGTGCGCTTGCCCACGCCGGGAGCCTGGCAGAGGCGGCGCAGGTCGGCCTGCACGATCGCCCGCACCAGCTCTTCCGACTCCAGGTTGCCCAGCAGTCCCAGGGCCATCTGGGGGCCCACGCCGCTCACGGCCACCAGCTCCCGGAACAGATCCCGCTCATGGCGCCGCTGGAAGCCGTAGAGCGTCCAGGCGTCGTCGCGGATGGCCGTGTGGATGTACAGCGCCAGGCTGGATCCAGGGGCCGGCAAGTGCTGCCAATCGCGCTGGTTCAGCTGCAGCTCGTAGCCCACGCCAGCCACCCGCAGCAGCAGTCCCCAGCGCTTGTCCTGCTGCCACGGTTCGGCGAGTTCTCCCTGTAACCAGCCGATCATGGTGTCAGTTAAGCGCCCCCCATGCTGCCCGCCTTGTCCAGCTCGGCCGGAATCGTCGCCCGCCTGCGCCACTGGGGAGTAAGGGCGCTGCTGCTGCTCTGCCTGCTGTTGCCCCTGGCCCTGGGGGGTTGCGGCGGCATCGGCCAGCCACCGCGGGCGGTGCTGCTGCAGGCGCTGACCCTGCAGATTCAGCTCACCCAAGACGCCATTGCCCAGGCGCTGCAGTTGGAGGTGGCCGGGGAGCCGGAGCTGACTCGGGTGCGGCTGGAGCGGCAGCGGGAGGTGCCGATCGGCGCGGCCAAGGGCCTGCGGCTCCAGGGGCGCTTCGATTGGCGTCTGGCGGGCGATTCGATCCGCGTTGATACCCCATTCGAGCTTTATCTACAGCGGGGAGAGCGCGGCCAGAGCTGGCGACTGGTGAGGCCCAGCGGCCCGGGGGACGACGCCAGCCAGGAGTGGTTCAGCTATCCATTGCCGTTGCGAGGTTGAGCGGGGCTGGGTTGCGCTGGCCGGCTCAGGCTGATCAGAGTGGCCGCTAGCACCAGCAGGCCACCGGCGATGGTGCTGGCGTCGCTGGTCTCGCCGAAGATCAGCCAGCCCCATAGCCCGGCCAACAGCACCTGCACATAGCTGATCGCCGTGGCCTGGGCTGCGGGCAGGGCTGTGAGAGCTCGGGTGAGGCCCAGTTGGCCCAGTTGCGTAAACAGGCCAACTCCCAGCAACCAGAGCAGCTCCCTGGCGCTGGGCATCACGGGCTGCAGCAGCAGGGCCGGCAGGCTTAGAGGTAGGGCCACCAGGGGGAAATAGAAGATGATCACCAGCGGATGCTCGCTGGTGCCCAGGGAGCGCACACTCACGTAGGCCAGGGCGGTGCAGAGGGCCCCAGCTATGCCAATCAAAACCGGCAGGGTGGGCAGGGGGTTGGCTGCGCCCGACAAAATCGCCGGTTGGGCCACCAGCACCACCCCGGCCCAGCCCAGGGCCACGGCTATCCCCACCCGCCGGCCAATCGGCTCAGCCAGCAGCAGCCAGGCCAGCAGGGCGGTGAAGGTGGGGTAGAGGTATTGCAGCACCGTGGCGGCGGCCAGGGGCAGGGCCATCAGGGCGCCGTAGACGGCGAACAGGGCGAAGGTGCCGATGGCACCCCTCAGGATCAGCAGCCCCCGCCTGTGGCCCCAGGGTTCCAGCCCGGCCCGGCGCAGCAGCCACCAGCTGAGCGTCACACTGACGATGGCCCTGGCGAACACCACTTCGCCCACGGGGATGTGGCCCCCCAACTGCTTGACGCAGACGCCCATCAGCGAAAAGCTCAAGGCGCTGGCCAGCATGCTGAGGGCGGCATGACGCTGGGCCAATGGGGCTTGGACATTGGCTGCTGTTGACATTTGCTGCTGTTGAAATTGGCTGCTGCTGAAATTGGCTGCTGTTGAAATCCTTGGCGGCTGAAATGGCTGGTAGAGAAGATGCTGGCAAATAAAAAGTTTGTCTTTTAGCTGAAAGCTTGCCGTTTAGCTGAACCTGGCGCCTTGGCATGGGCTTGTCCAGGCTAAAATGTATAAAAAATATTGGTAAAAGGGATCTGATTATGCGCTTTTTGGCATATCCAGACTGGTTGGTTCGCTGATTGTCACGTCATGGGTGGACAGGCTGGTCAGAAGGGCTTGATTCAGTCTGTGTAGTCCTTCCTTAAAGCGTAGGTAGTTGGTGTGGCTGAACTCCAGGTCGGTCACGAAGTCGTAACTGAGCGGGGAGATGGTTAGCAGCCGGCAGGAGCGCAAGCGCAGTTTGGGGTCGGCATGTACCACTTCGGTGATCAGTTTTGTTAGCTGTGTTATTTGTTCGCCGTTGGTATCGCGGTTTACAGACAAGACAATCCTTGATCGGCACACCTGATCAAGGATCTGCTGTAACCGCAACAGCAGCGACTCGCGGATGTCTAGATAGGTGCGCCAGTCATGTAATGATACCATCGAAAAGCAGATTAAGGTGAATCCATCGGCATTATTTTGCTCGATACTTACCAGGGATTCATGGAGAATTTCTTGGCTATGTACGTGTTTTCTGGCGTTACTGAGTAGGCTGATAATTTGTTCTGGAGATAGATGGCGATCGATATTGAGGCGCACGTCGAGGGACTGCATGGGGGGATTATTGGAATTGATGCTGCGGCGTGAGTAGTTGACAATATTTTCTTCGTCGGCGATGGCATTGGGGATGGTTACTCGGCTCTCCATGGTTTCCAGCTCTAGGGAGCGCAGGCCGATTTTGGTGACGAAACCGAGGTGGTCGCCGATGCGGCAGAACTCCCCCACCCGCAGGGGGCGATCGGTTTGGATTGAGAGGCCGGCAAATAGATTGCTCAGTAATTTGGAAGCCCCCAAGCCGATGGCCAGGCCGGGTACTGCCGAGAAGGCCAGAACGGTGGTGGATGGTAAGCCCAGCTCAATCAGTAGGCGGTAGATCATTGCCAGCATCAGAAAGCCGCCAATTACCCGGCATATCGGCATCATTAGATTGCTGACCCTGCGGAGCTGCAGTTCTGAGCTGCCGCCGCGGAGATGCACCAGTGCCTCGGACAGCGAGCGACCCAGGGCTTCAAGTAAAAAGAATAGGAAAAAACTGAAGGAAATATAAAAACACGTGGAAAAGAAATAGTTGGATGCAATTAGTGGTGGGCCGGTAAAGTTAATCTGGTTGTTTGTTAATTGATTGCAGAGCCAGGTGATTGGCGGTATGGGCAGGGTTAGCAATACTCTTCGCCAGGCGAGATTGTCCAGGTTCCAGGCGGAGCCATGTCGGGGCTTGTTGGAGTCGGAATGGCGATAGGAGCGGAGAAGTTTTAGCAGCAAAAAGGATATAAAATATGAGTAGGCCGCCAAGGTTGTTGCGGCGGCAGTTATCTGGAAAATTGTCTGTTCGTAGAATGAGTTCTCCAGGAAAGCGCGGAGCCCTGTGGGTAGGTGCAAATACCACTTGGGCGGCACAAGAAATCCAGGTGTGTCAATAAAATCTCGGTAAAATGATGGCGTTGCAAAGGGCTGAATTGTAATCTTTCTGTCTTCGATCTGCTTGAACATTCGCCTTGTTTCGGAGACGGTTGTGGCAGTAAATAAGAAGTTGATGCCTCGATTGCTGGCGAGGTGCTCGCTACTCAGGGTGATCGCTGTGTTGGGAATTGTCCAGCTGTCGCTTGGTTTGCTTTGCTGTGAATTAATCGCTCTTGTTCCGGAGGAATCTGGTATCTCCAGCGGGGTTGTGCTCTGGGTAAATATGTAGTCCAGCAGTTGCTTGAGTTGCATAGCTGATTCTTCTGCCATGTTCTGGCGAATGCTCTCGGCAAACCCCGAGGCATCCAGGGCTTGCACAGCCAGGGAGAACAGCATTTCGGCATGGGCCTGGCGCTGCCGCGCCGCTTCACTCCAAAACCAGCCGGGATCGCTATTTGCCGAGAGGATGATGGCCTCCACTTCATGGTTCACCTTGGCCATCACCGCATAAAAATTGAGCAGCGTCTCCTGGGGACTGTCGCCCACCACCTGGTCGAGGGGTGAATCGCTCCAGCGCTGGGCAGTGGCCAACAGCTCTGGGTAGAAGGGTTGCTCGCTGATGGGTATTGGCCGCAGGGAGGCACTGGCATCTCCACTTGGGTTAGAGAGGCTGTTACCGCCGGCTATTCCTGCCCAGGGAGCTACCGATAGGCACAGCACCAGGGTGAGCAGACCGGTGGCAATTGCCGTCTGCCAGCGCCGCCAATGGGAGTGGGCCAGCATGGATGAAGGCTTCTGCATGCCGCTGCATTTTGCCAGGGGTTGCCGGTGCGCTTCATTCCAGCCTCCTATGCCGTCAGAATGGTGGGCCCCATTGGCGCCTGTCGTTGAATCTGCCCCGCCTGCATCCGCGCACGATTGAGGCCGTCAAGGAGCGGGCCGACATCGTCGATGTGGTGGGTGAGCACGTGGTGCTCAAGAAAAAGGGTCGGGAGTTTGTTGGCATCTGTCCCTTCCACGACGACAGCTCGCCGTCGATGACGGTGTCGCCAGCCAAACAATTTTATTATTGCTTTTCCTGTGGTGCCGGCGGTAATGCGATCAAGTTCCTGATGGAACTGCAGCGCCAGAATTTCAGCGATGTGGTGCTGGAGCTGGCGCGGCGCTATCAGCTGCCGGTTGAAACCCTGGATGGTCCGCAACAGGAGCGGCTCCGCCAGCAGCTCTCCCGCCGCGAGCAGCTGCATCGAGTGCTCAGCCTGGCGGCCGGCTGGTTCCGTTCCCAGTTGCGCTCGGCCGATGGCCAGCAGGCCCTCACCTATTTGCTCCAGGACCGCCGCCTCAGGGAGTCGAGCCTGGAGGCCTTCCAGTTGGGCTATGCCCCGGATCAGTGGGATGGGCTGCTCAAGCACCTGCAGCAGGTGGAGGGTTTTGCGGCGGAGCTGCTGGAGGCGGCCGGCCTGGTGGTGGCGCGCAAGGGGGGCGAGGGGTTTTATGACCGCTTTCGCGGTCGGGTGATGGTGCCGATCCACGACCGGCAGGGTCGGGTGATCGGCTTTGGTGGCCGCAGCCTCGGCGCCGCCGAACCGAAATACCTCAATTCCCCCGAGACGGAGGTATTTGAGAAGGGCAAACATCTGTTTGGCTTGGATCGGGCCGCCACGGCGATTCGCCAACAGGATCAGGCGGTGGTGGTGGAGGGCTATTTCGATGTGATCGCCCTGCATGCTGCCGGCATCACCAATTCGGTGGCGGCGCTGGGCACAGCCCTGAGCAGCCAGCAAATCACCCAGCTTTGTCGCTGCTGCGATAGCAAGCGGCTGATCCTCAATTTCGATAGCGATGGCGCCGGCGTGCGCGCCGCCCAGCGGGCGATCGGGGCGGTGGAGCAGCTGGCCCTCCAGGGGCAGTTGGAGTTGCGGGTGCTGCACCTGCCGGCCGGCAAGGACCCCGATGAGTTCCTGAAGCAGAAAGGGGCCGGTGATTATCGGGCGCTGCTGGAGGAGGCGCCCCTCTGGCTCGATTGGCAGATTGATCAGGTGCTGGTCGGCCGCGACCTGGCCCGGGTGGACCAGTTTCAACAGGCGGTGACCGCCCTGGTGGCGCTGCTGGGCAAGTTGCCCCAGAGCGCCGTGCGCAGCCACTACCTGCAGCAGGTGGCCGAACGGCTTTCCGGCGGCCAGGCGCGGCTGGCCCTGCAGCTGGAGGACGACCTGCGCCAGCAGGTGAAGGGCCAGCGCTGGCATGGCCGTTCCCAGAAGTGGGAGCAACCGGGGGAGGCGGGATTGCGGGAGCGGGCGGAGGCGGAGCTGCTGCGGCTCTATCTCCACTGTCCAGTCCACCGGGGCGCCATCCGCGCTGAGCTGCGGCGCCGGGAATTGGACGATTTCGCCCTCGCCCATCACCGTCAGCTCTGGGCTGCGATCAGCAATTTGGAGGAGGACAACCTGGGGGCGGGTCGGCTGGAGGCGATCAACCGTGGCAGCGATGGCGGCGAGCAGTTGGCAGATCTGGATTTGCTGCGCCTGCTGGGGGAGCAGCTGCTGGTGGACCAGAGCGCCCTGATCAACCGGCTGATGCCGCTGCTGGAGCCCAGCGAGGTGCAGCGCCTGGCCCTGCGCCATCCCCTGCTGCAGCTGCGGGGGGCCACGGCGGCCCTGGAGCGGCAGCGCAGTGTCAAGCGCTGCCGCCACCTGCTGGCTGCCTGGAGCAGCCAGCGATTGGAAACCCTGGAGCGCTGCATCGCCCGGCTGCTGGAGCAGGAGGCCGGCGCTGGCGTTGAAGGTTCCGCTGGCATTGACGGCCCCGATGCCCCCGGTGCCGCCAGCATCGATCCCCTGGCCGATATGGAACAGCGGATTGAAGCCCTGTTCGCCGAGCTGAACGGCGATGCCCTGCGCTTTCAACAGCTATACTACGCCGAGCGCCGCTACCTGGAAGACCTGGATAAGCGGCGCCGCGCCGGCTATGAAGAGGTGTTGGCTCAGCCTGCGATCTGAGTCGATTAGATAGCCATGAATTTATTACCTGGCCATGAAGCTATTATCTGGCTATGGGCCCATTGGCTTGCCTGGCAAGCCCAGCAAGTTCCTTGCCAGGCAGTAAACAATAGTCGCTTATTCCGAGTAGTTAATCTATGCCAAGCTCGCCATTTATGGAAGCTTTCGATAATCGCTTAATTGCCAATCTTCTCCTCCGGGACCCATGCCTGCCCCAATGGGGCCGCCGGTCAGCGAGTCGCCCCCCAGTCATTGCTTGTCGCTAGCCTAAAATCCTTAAGGTATTTGCATGCTTTGGATATTGGTGTGCCTAGAATATATATGTGTGGTTGATGCCGATATCTTTGCCATCGTATTTACTCCGATTCCCCCTGGATTGCTGTCAATCGCTTACCGGTCTGAGCAGTCCACTGGAGCTTTCGGCTGGCGACATCGCCCTAGGCTGGGCTTGGTGATCGAGGTGGCTCTTGGCTTTTTTTGAGGTGATCTGGCAGGGCGAAGCGATCGGCGATGGCGGTGATCTGGGCGAGGCCCTGGAGGCCTATGCCGCCATGGCACCAGAAGTGGTCAGCTGGGAGGAGGCCTGCGCCGCCGGCGCCGCTCCCTGTCTGCGCCGCTATGCATCCTTTGATGCCTTTCTCGACAACGCCGACGAACTGGAAACGATTCCAGTGACGGCCGCGATGATTGAAACCGCCCTCGCCGCCATCAAGCCCCAGCCGGCTGATTAGCGATTGCAACCTATAGTCCAACGGTCCACATCACTCTTTTATCATCTTTCCCCTGGGGGATGAGGTAATCCAGACGCTGCAAAGCTGCTCCCAGGGGATGTCCAGTATTGGGCAATTGGCGTGCCAGAAGTAGTAAAATAGCTTATGGGCTGGCCGGGCAGATGATGGCGGTCTGCCAGGGGCTTTCCTACTTAAAGGCGCCTCGAAAATGCCAAGGTCTATCGATTCCGCGCCGCAATAAATATTGCAACAACTGGCCTGATTCTCGCTATTGCGAGCGGAATGGAAAATTTCGAGATGCCCTTAAGTGGCGGAATTAGAACTGGCGATATTGCTAAGTGGCTGAATTAAACGTTAAACAAAAATTCCATTACATCCCCCTCTTGCACCAGGTATTCTTTGCCCTCGCTGCGCAGCCAGCCCTTGTTGCGGGCCTCCACCAGGGAGCCGGCCTCTAGCAGTTGGCTATAGCCGATGGTTTGGGCGCGGATGAAGCCCCGCTCGAAATCGGTATGGATCACCCCTGCCGCCTGGGGGGCGCTCATGCCCGCCTTGATCGTCCAGGCGCGGCTTTCCTTGGGGCCCGTGGTGAAATAGGTGCGCAGGCCCAGCAGTCGATAGGTGGCGCGAATCAGCCCCTGAAGGCCCCCTTCCTCCACCCCTAGGCCCGCTAAAAACTCCAGTCGATCCCCTTCCGGTAGTTCAATTAATTCCGCCTCCACCTGGGCGGAGATGCGCACGGTTTCGGCCCCCTCTTGGGCGGCCAGTTTCTGTACCTCTGCCACGTAGCTATTGCCGCTGGCCAGGTCGTCTTCGCTCACATTGGTGGCATAGATGATTGGCTTGGCTGTGAGTAGGCCGAGGGGTTTAGTAATGGCGGCCTCCTCATCGCTGAGCCCCAGGGAGCGCACGGCACCGCCGGCATCCAACTGAGCCTGGATGCGTGCCAGTAGTTCGTCTTCCAGCAGGGCCTCCTTGCTGGTGCGCAGCTGTTTTTTGATCCGCTCGCGCCGCTTCTCCACCTGGGCCAGATCTGCCAGCGCCAGTTCCAGATTGATCACTTCGGCGTCCCTGGCCGGCCCCACCGAACCCGACACGTGGATCACGTCGTCGTTGTCAAAGCAGCGCACCACATGCACGATGGCGTCCACCTCGCGGATGTTGGCCAGAAATTTGTTCCCCAGCCCCTCCCCCTGGCTGGCGCCCGCCACCAGGCCGGCAATATCCACGAACTCCACCCTGGTGGGCACCAACTCGCGGCTGCCGCTGAGCTGGGCCAGCTGGTTCAGGCGGGGATCAGGCACCGCCACCACCCCGGAGTTGGGCTCGATGGTGCAGAAGGGATAGTTGGCCGCCTCCGCCTGGGCGTTGGCGACTAGGGCGTTGAACAGGGTGGATTTGCCCACGTTGGGCAGCCCCACGATTCCGGCTTTAAGCATCCTCGAAATCTACGGGCCTCCCCCGCTCCCAAAGAGTGCCAGCCGGTGCGGGCCCCGGCTGGGGACCGCCGCAAGCCTCTGGACGGCCCGCGATCCCCCGGACGCCCCCCGAGCTCCTGGATGGCCCGAGCCCCCGGATACCCGCAGACCATGAAAGATCGCGCGAGAATGGCCCCAGCGACCTGCCGGCCATCTCCACCCTCACCACCCAGCCCGAGGCCCCTGGTCAGCCCCCAGCCTCTGGTCAGCCCCCAGCGCCTGGTCAGTCCCCGCTTCCTGGGCAACCCCCGCTTCCTAGCCAGCCCTTCGCCATCCCCTTGGCTAGTCCTCGTCTACAGCGCCCCCTGTTGCGGCGGCGGCGCCTCTGGGCGGCGGTCGCGGTGGTGGCGCTGGCCGTTGGCTTTGGCCTCTGGCAGCGCCAGCAGGCCCGGGGTGCCCGCAATCTGGCCAAGTACACGGTGGTGGCCGAATCCGGCAGCCTGCCCGGGGTGGTGACCGCCACGGGGGAATTGGCCGCCGTGCAGCGGGTGAATGTGAGTCCCAAGCGCCAGGGAGTGCTGCTGGATCTCGACGTGGAGGAGGGGGACCGGGTGGTGCGCGGCCAGCCCTTGGCCCGGATGGATAGCGGCGATCTGGACGATCGCATCGCCGAATTCCAGTTCAACCTGCGGGTGGCGACGGCCCAGTTGGACCGCACTCGCAGCGAATGGGAACGGCGCCGCCAGCTGTTTGAAAGCAACGCGATCAGCGCCGATGACTACAACCGGGCCCTGAGTGCCTACCAGGCCGATCGAGCCTCAGTGGAGGCGGCCCGGGAGCGGCTGCAGCAGCGCCAGGTGGAGCGCAGCGAATTGATCGTGCGCGCCCCCTTCAGCGGCGTGATCAGCCAGCGGTTCACCGATCCCGGTTCGTTTGTCACCCCCACCACCACCGCATCCGCCAGCGCCGGTGCCACCAGCTCGTCGATCGTGGAGCTGGTGCAGGGGCTGGAGGTGGTGGCCAAGGTGCCCGAGAGCGACATCGGCCGCATCAGCTTGGGCCAAATTGCCCAGTTGCGGGTGGATTCCTTCCCGGATAAGCGTTTCGCGGCTCGCGTCAAGCGGATTGCGCCGCGGGCGGTGAAGCTGAACAACGTCACCTCCTTTGACGTGGTTTTGCGCTTTGTCGACCCAGTGCCTTTGCTGCGGATCGGTATGACCGCCGACGTGGATTTCCAGACCGGGGCTGTGCGCGCCGACACCCTGGTGCCCACCGTGGCCGTGGTCACCGAACAGGGCAAGCCCGGCGTGCTGCTGGTGGACGCCGACGATCGGCCCCGCTTTCAGCCCGTGGAACTGGGGGTGAGCGCGGGCCGCAGCACCCAGATCCTCTCTGGCCTTGAGGCCGGCACCCGCGTCTTCATCGACCTGCCCCCCTGGGCCAAGAAGCGCGGCTAGCCGCCCGGCACTTGTTTACTGGCAATAACTAACCGCCAATAACCAACCGGCAATCACCAACCGGCGCTTACGAGTCTGAGCCCCCAGCTCTGGCTGCCAGGAACCGGTGGCAGGCCGCCACGATCCTGCTGCTGGCCTGGCCGTCGCCGAAGGGGTTATGGGCCCTGGCCATCGCCTCGTAGGCCGCCGGATCGGTGAGCAGTGTGCTGGCCTCGGCGACGATGTCGGCGGTGGCGGTGCCGATCAGCTTGGCGGTGCCGGCGCTCACCGCCTCCGGTCGTTCAGTGGTGCGGCGCAGTACCAGCACTGGCTTGCCCAGGGCCGGTGCCTCCTCCTGGAGGCCGCCGGAATCGGTGAGCACCAGGGTGGCGCCCCTCATGGCGGCCACCAATTGGTCGTAGTCGAGCGGCTCGGTGAGGAAGGCGCGCGGATGGGATCCGAGCAGGGCCTGCAGCGGTTCGCGCACGGTGGGATTGCGGTGCAGCGGCAGCAGCAGCGCCAGGTCGGGGAACCGCTCCAGCAGCTCCAGGAAGCCATTGCCGATGGCGCTGAGGCGCTCACCCCAGTTCTCGCGTCTGTGCACCGTGGCCAGGATCACCCGCTGCCGCTGCCAGTCCAGACCGGGCAGGGCGTAGGCCGGGGCCTGTTCGGCCATCAGCAGCAGCGCATCGATCACGGTGTTGCCGGTGGTCAGCACCTCGCCGATGACGCCAGAGGCCCGGCAGTTGGCCGCCGCCACCGGAGTGGGGGCGAAGTGGAGCAGGGCCAGCTGGGAGATCAGGCGGCGGTTGGCCTCCTCGGGGAAGGGGTCCCACAGGTTGTCGGTGCGCAGACCCGCCTCCACATGGCCCACGGGGATCTGGGCGTAGAAGGCCGCCAGGGCCGAGGCGAAGGCCGTGCTGGTGTCGCCCTGCACCAACACCAGCTCCGGCCGATGGTCCGCGAATTCCCGCTCCAGCCCCACCAGGGCCCCGCAGGTCACATGGGTGAGGGTTTGCTTTGGGGCCATCAGGGCCAGATCGCAGTCGGCAGTGATGCCGAACAGATCCATCACCTGGCTCACCATCTCCCGGTGCTGGCCCGTGAGCACCACCCGGGTGCGGAAATCGTCGGCCTGCTGGAAGGCTCGGATCACCGGCGCCAGTTTGATCGCCTCGGGCCTGGTGCCCAGCACGATCGTCACCAGGGGATTCGCCACGGCCGGGGTCCAGCTGGCCGGATCCTAGGGAGTGTGCCCGGGGAACTCCCGGAGCCCTGGTCTTGGGGTAACCCGAGGGGGGCTATGGGCGGTGAGCGAGCCTCAGCCGGCCAAGAGGCGGCCCAGCAGCAATAGCGTCAGACCCACCGATAGCCCCAGCATGGCCAGGCGGCCGTTCCAGATTTCCGCCTGGGGGGTAAAGCCGCGCCGCCAGGAATTCAGTTCGGCCGGACTCACCAGCTCTGAATCAAATTGTTCCGAGGCTGGATCGGCCCCGCCAGCTCCAGCTGGGCTGGCGATGCCCTCGGCAGCGTTAGCTAGGGGCTCTGCCTGGAGGGAGGCGGCAACCAGGCCTTCGCTGGAGGAGGCATTCATGGCACCGTCGCAGATATTTTTTATGATCTCAGCCTAGGCTTAAAAAAGGGCAGGTGTTTGATACAGCCCATCCGCTTCGGCGAGGGACAACCGCGCCGCCACCCCCAGATCCCCCGGACTGCACCGGCCCTGGGCCAGGCGCTCGGCCGCCGCGACGCCAATCATTGCTGCATTGTCGGTGCAGTAGGCCAGCGGTGCCACCCGCCACTGCAGGCCCAGGGCCCCGCAGCGCTGTTCCAGTAGCTGTCTGAGGCGCCGGTTGGCGGCCACCCCTCCCACCAGCACCAGGGTGGCCAGGCCCTGGTCGGCGGCACAGCGGCAGCTGCGCTCCACCAACACCTCCGCCACCACCTGTTCAAAGCTGGCCGCCAAGTCGGCCACCGGCAGGCTCAACTCCCCCTCCAGGGCCCGCACCTGGCGCAGCATGGCGGTCTTCAGGCCACTGAAGCTGAAGTCGTAGGGGTGAAAGCCCCCCTCTGGCCGCGATACCCGGCCCTTGGGCAGCTGGAAGCGGCCCGGGTCCCCGGTGGCCGCCGCGGCCTGGATCGCCGGACCGCCGGGATAGCCCAGGCCCAGCAGCCGCGCCACCTTGTCGAAGGCCTCGCCGGCGGCATCGTCATGGCTGCGGCCCAGGCGCCGGTATTGGCCAGGACCATCCACCCGAATCAACTCGGTGTGGCCACCGCTCACCAGCAGCACCAGGTAGGGACCCGCTGGCAGGGGCTCCCCCAGCTGCACAGAACAGAGATGGCCCTCCAGGTGGTGCACCCCTAGAAACGGCTTGTTGTGCAGCCGGGCCAGGGTGCGACCGGTGACCGAGGCCACCAGCAATGCGCCCAGCAGCCCCGGCGCCACCGTGGCGGCCACCGCATCGACGGCTGAAAGGTTCAGGCCGCTTTCGGCGCATACCCGCTCGATCAGCAGTGGCAGGGCCTCCACATGGCGGCGCGAGGCGATCTCCGGCACCACGCCGCCCCAGCGGGCGTGCTCCTCCACCTGGGAGGCCACGGCACTGGCCAGCACGCGCCGATCGGTGACGATCGCCGCCGCCGACTCGTCACAACTTGTTTCGAGGGCTAGCACCGTGGCCATCGCTTTCCACGGCCTCAATTAGTGTCCGCCAAGACATCCTGCTCCTTTGCGGGCCCGATCCCGATGCGCCGTCTTTTTGCCGTCGTTCTCTCCGCATTCCTGCTCTTCGGATTTGCTTCCGGAGCCAAGGCGGATATAGGCGGCCTCACCCCCTGCTCCGAAAGCGCCCGTTTCCAGCAACGGGCCGCCGCTGCCAAAACCGACCAGGCCAAGGCTCGCTTTGACATGTACAGCCAGGCCCTCTGCGGCACCGATGGCCTGCCCCACCTGATCGTGGACGGCCGCTGGAGCCACGCCGGTGACTTCATCATCCCCGGCATCGCTTTCCTTTACATCGCCGGCACCATCGGCTGGGCTGGTCGCAGCTACATCCAGGCGGTCCGCAAGGACAAGGACGCAAACATGAAGGAGATCCAGATCGATCTTGCTCTGGCCTTCAAGAGCACTCTCGGCGCAGCCTCCTGGCCCCTGGCTGCCTTTAAGGAATTCACCAGCGGCCAGCTGGTGGAATCCGACTCAAAAGTGACTGTCTCCCCTCGCTGAGATTCGCAAAGGCATTGGATTTGCCCAAGTTATTCCTGGCTCCGGCCAAGGGTGACTAGGGCAAAAAATTAGATCCATCTTTCGTTTTTTCATCTTCTTCCCGCTTTTAACAGCAATGAAAAAATTCCTCACCACCGCTCCGGTTTTCGCTGCCGTCTGGTTCACCATCACCGCTGGCATCGTGATTGAGTTCAACCGCTTCTTCCCCGACCTGCTCTTCCACCCCCTTTGATTTAGTACATAGCACAAATTAGTGGAGTGTGAATTAGCAGAGCAGTTCCTGAGGAATTAACTCTGTTGGGCAATTTGCAGAATCTGTTCTACATAGAGATTCCTGCGAAGCCAATTCCGCAGAGTAATTTTTGCGGAATCAGTTCTTCAGGGCAATTGCCGCATAACCTCACTCTATCTATGGATATAGCGGCTCCGGAAGGGGCCGCTTTTTATGTTAGCCATGGATATTCAGTGTACTTGATATCCGCGTAATTGATTCCGCATAATTGATATCCGCGTAATGGATAACCGCGTAGCTGTGGATGGCCGATTGGCTCTCCATATACGGCGGAGGGGATCTCCATGTGCCATCGCTATGTTGGCATTCCGGATGTGTTTGCACTGCGGATATGTGATTTGTGATTGTATTCGGTTGCCGCTCTGCTCAGTTGCTTAGGCCCATCTCGGCCTCCAGGGTCGCTAGGGCCTGGTCGAGATCGTCGTTCACCAAAATGGCGTCAAATTCCCCGGCGGCGCTCAGTTCCACCTGGGCCCGCCGCAGCCGCCGGCCGATCGCCTCCTCGCTATCGGTGCCACGGCCGCGGATGCGTCGCTCCAGCTCGGCGAAACTGGGGGGCTGCACAAATATCTGGAAGCCGGCCGGGAAGCTGTGGCGCACCTGTCGGGCCCCTTCCAATTCGATCTCTAGCAACACTGGCCGGCCAGCGGCTAACTGCTCCTCCACGGCCTTGCGCGGGGTTCCATAGAGGTTGCCAGCAAACTCGGCCCATTCCAGAAAGCCCGCCTCGGCCACCTGCAGTTCAAATTGCTCGCGGCTGAGGAAGAAGTAGCTCTGGCCTGGCACCTCGCCGCTGCGCGGCGCCCGGGTGGTGGCCGACACCGATAGCCAGATGCTGGGGTGTTTGGCCAGCAATCGGGCCACCAGGGTGCCCTTGCCCACCCCGCTGGGGCCGGTGATCACGGTGAGACGCCCGGGGGCCATGGCACAGAGGCAGGCAGCACCGCACAGTAGAAAGCCAAAGGAATCACTCCTCCCCAGCGCCATGGCCAGCCGGCAGCCGCTGCAGCCCGCCAGCCGGCAGTGCCCGCAGCCTCCCCTGGAGTCCGCCGGCAGGCAGCCCCCGCCGCTTCCCCTCCAGCAACTGGATGTGACCGGCCTCAAGGCGGTGTTGACGGAATGGCGGGCCAATTTGCTGCCCAGTCGGTTTGAGAAGGCCCAGCAGCCCGATCCCCAGGCGATTCAGCTGGGCCTGCGCAGCCTCAGTGGCATCCACTGGCTGGAGCTGAGCTGGCAGCCCGACGCGGCCCGCCTGCATCGCATCGATCCGCCGCCGCGCCAGGGCGATGGCAGCACCCTGGCCCAGCAGTTGCAGCACGGTCTGCGGGGGCTGGCCCTGGTGGCGATCGAGCAGCCGGGTTGGGAGCGCGTGGTGAAGCTGGCCTTTGCCCGGCGGCCCGCCGAACCGCCCGAACGTTGGCTGGTGGCCGAACTGATGGGCCGCCACAGCAACCTGTTTTTGCTGGATGGCCAGCGGCGGGTGATCGCCTTGGCCCGCCAGGTGCGCTCCCAACAATCCAGGCTGCGGCCGATCGGCACCGGCGACAACTACATAAATCCCCCCCCCCTGGCTGGCGAGCCGCCCCGGCTGGAGGAGAGCGCCGCCAGTTGGCGCCGCCGTCTCAGTCTGCTGCCCCTGCCCCTGGCCCAGGCCCTGCTGGGGGCCTACCAGGGGGTCAGTCCAGGCCTGGTGGCTCAACTGTTGCCCGCTGACTGGCAGCAGTTGCCGGTGCAGTCGTTGAGCGATGACCAGTGGCAGTTGATCTGGCGGAACTGGCGCCACTGGTTGGAGGCCGTTGCCGTCGAGCGCTTCTGCTGGCAGCCCCAGGGCCCTGGCTACCGCTGTTGGTCGGCGGGCCAGGCCACCGTTGGCCCCGGCCCACAGGGCGCCCACCGCCAAGGGCCGGAGCCGGGGTCAGAGGCAGCTGCCAGGGCCGCAGCAGCGGCCAGGGGCCCGGTTTGGCCGCTCAACCAGGCCATCGCTCATTACTACCAGCTGAGGCTCGATAGCCGCAGATTTGAACAGCAGCGCCAGCAGTTGCGGCATCGCCTGGAGCAGGCCGCCGAGCGGGAACGCCACCAGGCCAGCGAACAGCAAGGGCTGTTGGCAGCCACCCGGGGCAGCCAGGAATTGCAAAGCCAGGCCGATGAGCTGCTCAGCCAGCGCCAGCCCAGTCGCGCCTGCATCGACTCGGCCCAGGCGCTCTACAAGCGCGCCCGCAAGTTGCGCCGGGCCGTGGCGGCCATCGAGGAGCGGCTGGCGCTGCATCGGCAGCGGCTGGAGGCCATCGAGGCCAGCCTCATCTACCTGGAGCAGGCCGACGACCTGGAGCAGCTGCAGGGACTCGCCCAGGACAGCGCCGACCTGCTGGGGTCGGGGCGCCGCCAGGGGCAGGGGCCCGGGGGGGGCAGCCGCAGGGAGCAGCGCGGTGTTCCCCGGCCGTTGGAGCTGCAAACCCCAGACGGCCTCACCGTGCAGGTGGGCCGCAACCACCGCCAAAATGAATGGATCAGCCTGCGCCAGGCCCGCCGCGGCGATCTCTGGTTCCACGCCCAGGAGCTGCCCGGCAGCCACGTGGTGCTGAAGAGCTCAGCCCAGGTGCCATCTGAGGCTGACCTGCAGTCGGCCGCCGACCTGGCGGCCCATTTCAGCCGCGGTCGGGGCAACAGCCGCGTGCCGGTGGTGATGGTGTCCACCGATGATCTCCAGCGCATCCCCGCCGCGGTGCCGGGCACCGTCAGTCACCGGGGCGGCACTGTCCTGTGGGGCCGACCGCAGCGGGCGGACGCCCTGTTGGCGGCAGTGCCTAGCCTCAAGCCTGCGTCGGGGCCATGACCATTCCCGAGTCTCTTCCGCCACCAGTTCAGGCAATCAATCCCCAGGCCATCAATCTCCAGGCCAATAACCCCGAGGCCAATAATCCCGAGGCCAATAGCCCTCAGGCCAGTTCATCTCAGGCCATGAACCCCCCACCCGTCTCCCCAGACGAGCCGTTAACCGGCGCCGGCGGATCGGCTGAGGTTGCTGTGGCTGAGGTGGCGGGGGTGGCGGGGGTGGCGGCCATGGAGCACCTGCCCATCGGCCTGGCCAGCGATCCAGACAGCTTCCCGGGGGAGGTGGAGATGACCCTGGTGGATCACCTCGAGGAGCTGCGGCGGCGCATCCTGCGCAGCCTGCTGGCCCTGGTGGTGGCCGCGGCGGCCTGTCTGGCGTTCGTGCGGCCGCTGGTGCGGCTGCTGGAGCTGCCCGCCGGTGACATTCGCTTTCTGCAGCTGGCGCCCGGCGAGTTTTTGGCCGTTTCCCTGAAGGTGGCCGGCTATGGGGGCCTCACCCTCGCCCTGCCCTACATGCTCTACGAGGCGCTGGCCTTTGTGTTGCCGGGCCTCAGCCGCCGGGAGCGGCGGCTGGTGGCCCCGGCGGTGGCCGCTTCTGCGCTGCTGTTCGCCGCCGGCCTGGTCTTCGCCTGGTGGGCCCTGGTGCCAGCCGCCCTGAACTTTTTGGTCAGCTACGGCGCCGACGTGGTCGAGCCGATGTGGTCGATCGAGCGCTATCTGGATTTTGTGCTGCTGCTGATGGTGGCCACCGCCTTGAGCTTTCAGTTGCCTGTTTTGCAGTTGATTCTTGGCGCCCTGGGGCTGATCCGGGCCCGCACCATGGGGGCCGCATGGCGCTGGGTGCTGCTGGGCGCCGCCGTGGCCAGCGCCGTGCTAACCCCCTCCACCGATCCGCTCACCATGCTGCTGTTGGCCGGCGCGATAATGGCCCTCTACCTGGTGGGCCTGGCACTGGTGGGCCTGACCGAACGCCTCAGACCCGCCGCAGACTGATTCTCGCCGCAGGCAGATCCCCGCCGCAGATTGATTTCTTCTGGCGCATAAGCCCTGCCGCAGGCTGAGGTCCGGGTTGGCTTTGTCGCTAGAGCAGAAACTCGCTGGCCCGGTCGGGGGGCAATTCCAGGGCCAGGCCCATCGCCTTGCCCAGCCTGGGCTTGTCGCCGGTGGTCGCCAGCCAGGTGCGCACCTGATCGGCCACCCCCAGACCGTTGAGCAGGCCCACCAGCTGCTCCAGCTTGGCGTGGTAGGCCTCTGGAGAGAGCGGGAAGGACTGCTGCTCCAGGTAGGCCCACATCACCTGCAGGTAGAGGCGGCGGCGGCGCTGCACCAGCTGCAGGTCGTAGGAGGCCCGCCAGCGCTGGCGGAGCACGGCCAGCACTTCCGCTGCCGTCAATGGCGGGGGTGGGCGATCGGAGCCGGCGGAGATCACGGCGGAACAGCTGGACAACAGCATGTTGCAGGCCCGCCGTCTGCGCTGCCGCTTGGCCTCCAGGCGGGAAGGGCAGGTTTTAATGTGGCGCCAAGTAGCAGTGGCTTCTCAGGCCGCACCGTATGACCCAGTTTCCAGCGAGCGCTTCAAATGGTGATGTGCCCGGAATGGGTCGTCGGCAGTTCATGAATCTGCTGACCTTCGGGTCGGTCACCGGGGTGGCCCTGGGAGCTATCTATCCGGTGGCCAACTACTTCATCCCGCCCCGGGCCGCAGGCGGTGGTGGCGGCAGCACCGCCAAAGATGAGCTGGGCAACACCGTTACCGCCAGCGGCTGGCTGGCTACCCACAAGGAGGGCGATCGCAGCCTGGTGCAGGGTCTCAAGGGCGATCCCACCTACTTGATCGTCGAGGGAGACCAGGCGATCGGCAACTTCGGCATCAATGCCATCTGCACCCACCTGGGCTGCGTGGTGCCCTGGAACAGCGGCGCCAACAAATTCATGTGCCCCTGCCACGGCTCCCAGTACGACGCCAACGGCAAGGTGGTGCGAGGTCCCGCCCCTCTCTCCCTCGCCGTGGCCCATGTGACGGTCGAAAACGACACCGTGTTTCTCAGCCAGTGGACTGAAACCGACTTCCGCACCGGCGAAAAGCCCTGGTGGGTCTGATCTCTCCTGCTGTATCAAGCTTTCTTGTCTATCAAGCTCCCCAGTTAGCTCCGTCGCCTGCCCCTCCCCTGATGCGCCGCTCCCTCTCCTTACTGCTCGGCTCCCTGCTCGGCATCACCGTGATGCTGGCCGGCGCTTCCCCCAGCTGGGCCTACCCGTTCTGGGCCCAGCAGAATTACGCCTCGCCGCGGGAAGCCACCGGCAAGATCGTTTGCGCCAACTGCCACCTGGCCAAGATGCCCACCCGGGTGGAAGTTCCCCAGGCGGTCTTCCCCGACACCGTGTTCAAGGCGGTGGTTGAGATTCCCTACGACACCTCCGTGCAGGAGCTGGCCGGTGACGGCAGCCTCGTGGGCTTGAACGTGGGGGCGGTGGTGATGTTGCCCGACGGCTTCAAGCTCGCCCCCCAGGAGCGCCTCAGCGAGGAGCTCAAGCAGGAGACCGCCGGGGTCTACTACTCCCAGTACTCCGAGGAGCAGCCGAACATCCTGTTGGTGGGTCCGATCTCCGGCGACCAGCACCAGGAGATCGTCTTCCCGATCCTCTCCCCGGATCCGGCCAGCGACAGCTCGATTCACTTCGGCAAGTATCAATTGCACGTGGGCGGCAACCGCGGCCGCGGCCAGGTTTATCCCACCGGTGAGAAGAGCAACAACGGCGTATTCAACGCCTCTGTAGCTGGCAGCATCGCCTCGATCGACGCCGGCGACAACGGCGCCACCCAGGTCACCATCACCGGCGCCGATGGCAGCAGCGTCACCGATACCGTGCCGGCTGGTCCCAGTTTGATTGTCTCGGTTGGCGACAGCGTTGCCGCCGGCGCTCCTCTCACCAACGACCCCAACGTGGGTGGTTTTGGTCAGCTGGATGCCGAAGTGGTGCTGCAGAATCCGGTGCGCATCTACGGGATGTTGGCTTTCTTTGCCGCCATCGCCATGGCCCAGATCCTGCTGGTGCTCAAGAAGCGTCAGGTGGAGAAGGTGCAGGCCGCAGAAGGCATCTGATCTCCAGCCATCTGGTTCCCTCGCTTAACTCTTCATCGCCGGCCTGATGCCGTTTTTGGTGTTCACCTCTCCGGGGCCCCTGGTATTCCAGTTGGGCCCCATTGCCTTGCGTTGGTATGGCCTGCTGATTTCCCTGGCGGTGCTGCTGGGGTTGGTCCTGGCCACCCGATTGGGGCGCACTCGCGGCATTGATGCCGCCGTGATCGCCGACCTGCTGCCGCTATTGGTGGTGGGCGCCGTAATTGGGGCTCGCGTCTACTACGTGGCGCTGGAGTGGCGCCAGTACGCCGGCAATTGGGGCGACATCTTTGCCATCTGGCGCGGCGGCATTGCCATTCACGGCGCCCTGATCGGCGGCAGCCTGGTGACGATCTTCTACTGCCGCTGGCGCCGCCAGCCCTTTTGGCCCCTGCTCGACGTGCTGGTGCCGGCGGTGGCCCTGGGCCAGGCGATTGGCCGCTGGGGCAATTTCTTCAATTCCGAGGCCTTCGGGCTGCCCACCGACCTGCCCTGGAAGTTGGCCATTCCGGTGGCCAACCGACCCGCCGAATTTATGTTTGCCACTGGTTTTCATCCCACCTTTCTCTACGAATCACTCTGGAATCTGGGAGTTTGCCTGTTATTGCTGCAGCTCTTGCGCAGCGCTCGGCGCGGGCGCATTCAGCTGCCGGCGGGGGCCTTGAGTTGCGTCTACCTGATGGCCTATAGCAGCGGTCGGTTGTGGATTGAGGGCCTGCGCCTCGATCCCCTCTGTCTATTTGCCTTACCCCCCTTCTGTGCCGGGGGGCTGCGCATGGCCCAGCTGGTCAGTTTGTTGCTGATCGGCCTCGGCGTCCTGGGGCTGTGGTGGCTCTATGGCAAGCGCCGACCCCTACCCGATCCCAGCGCCAAGGAGGCCTGATGTCCAGCCAACCCGTCTGGATTGTGGGGGCCGGTCCCGGCGCCCCCGATCTGCTCACCCTGCGCGCGGCTCGGGCGATTGAGCAGGCTGAGGTGCTGGTTTGGACCGATTCGCTGGTGAATCCCCAGATCCCCGCCCTGGCCCCCGCCAGTTGCGAAAGGATTCGCACCAGCACCTTCACCCTGGAGGAGGTGATCGCCGCTGTGGTGGAGCGGGCCCGGGCCGGCAAGCGGGTGGTGCGGCTCCATGACGGCGATCCCTGCCTCTACGGGGCCCTGGCCGAACAGATCTGCCGGTTGGCCGATGCTCAGATCCCCGTGCAGGTGGTGCCTGGCATCAGCGCCTACCAGGCCACGGCGGCCAGCCTGGGCAGCGAACTCACCATCCCTGGCCTGGTGCAGACGATCGTGCTCAGTCGGGCGGGCGGTCGCACGGGCGTACCGGAAAGCGAATCCCTGGCCAGGCTGGCCGCCCTGCGCGCCTCCCTGTGCCTCTACCTCAGCGCCCGCCATGTGGCCGAGGTGCAGGAGGAATTGCTGCGGCACTATCCGGCCGATACCCCGGTGGCGATCGGCTATCGGGTGAGCTGGCCGGATCAATGGCTCACGGTTGTGCCCCTCAGCGCCATGGCCCAGGTGAGCGAGGAGCGCGGCCTGGTGCGCACCACTCTCTATGTGGTCAGTCCAGCGCTCAGCCCGCCAGAGGGGGCCCGCTCCAAACTCTATTCAGCCAGCCATAACCACCTGTTTCGCGGCGGAATCTGATTTGGTTTAGCGATATTTTGGCTTGCAGGGATTTGGTTTCGTCAATATTCGATTTCGCCGTATTATTGCTTGCATATGTTTAAGCTTGTTTCTCCATGTTTGATTCGGTTTCGCCATACAGCTCGCGCTCCAGGCGGCCGCGATCGTAGCCACAGCCCAACCGCTCCACAATCGCCTCCAGGTCCCGGTGGGCATTGCCCAGGCAGCAGGTGCCCCCCGGGGAGGGGGTGACATTGAACACCAGACCCGGCATGGACTCGATGCTGGCTTCGCCGAGGATCAATTTGCGCTGCCGCTTGTCGATCAGTTGGGGCCTGACGCCGCCATAGCCCTCGGCAAAGCTCAGTTGCTCAATGGTCATGCCGGGAACGATCTTGCGGGCATCGGCCAGGAACAACCAACGGCGCAACCAGGGCAACTCGAAAAGTATATTTTTCAGGATGTAGTTGCGGATGTCAGCAATGCGAAAGAGCTGCCACAACACGGAAATTACTGCCCAATCCAGTCGTAATACCTGTAAAAATTGCCAGAATGAAGCTGGTTTATAGCGCTCCAGCATCGGCAGTAGCAGGGCTGTGGGGCCAAAGCGAGTCTTGCCGGCGGCGCCCACATCCGGGTCGCCATGGATGGCGGCGAAGGGCAGCTTGTCGTTTTGCACCGTGTACACCTTGCCCTGGAGTAGATCGGGAGTGAAGTAGAAGCTGCCGGCCACCGGCAGGCAGGAATACTCCAGGCCAAAGCCCATGCGCTGGGCCATCAGCAGGCTGTGGGCGCCGGCATTGACCACCACGTGGCGGGCGAGCAACTGTCGCGGTTGCCCCTGGCCCCGCTGACAGCCCGGCGTTGGCGCCAGGGTCACCCGAAACAGCTCCCCTTCAGGCTGGATCTGTTGCACCGTGGTGCCCAGGTATAGATCCAGGCGGCGCTCCCCAGCGGGGGACCGGGGAATGGGGGGTTGGTCGCCAGCGGGCAGTTCACCGCTGGCCTGCCGAGAATTGGCCGCGTAAATGGCGGCCTGGGCCTGGTGCAGGAACGACTCGGAGAGCTGGCCATAGTCCACGGCCGTATAGGTGCGGCGAATGCCGATGGCCAACAGCTCTTCTGGGCGCAGTTGGCCGTTTGCGAGTGCCACCGCCGGTTCCCATTCAGCTATTTGATGCTTCTCCAGCAGTTCCATGGCCGGGAAGTGGGGCGAGAAGCACTCAAACCTCTGCCGCAATACGGCGCATTCTTTCGCCCCCACCGCCAGCACCATCTTGGGGGTGCGAAACACACAGCGCTCGCGGCTGTCCCCATCCAGCAGTTCGGCGTAGTGCACGATCATTTCGGCGGTGCGCTTCACCCGCAGGGCCTTCTCGAGCGTGTAGTTGGTCTCGATGTCGCCGCAGTGGATCGTCTGGCTGTTGTTGGTGGCCTTGGAGTTCACCAGGGCCAGCTGGTCATAGCGCTCCACCAGGGCGATGCGGCCCAGATCGGTGTAGCGGGCCAGCTCAAACAGCAGGGCTGTGCCGCAGACCCCCCCGCCAACGACCAGTACATCCAGCAGCTCCGCATCGATCGCGGCGGCAGGGTCGGCCCCGGCGTCGCTGGCGGCCCGCTGGGCAGTCGAATCGCTGGGGGCGCTGCGGGGGTGGGCGGCTTCAGACGCTGCGCTCAAGGGGGCGGGACGGTGGGGGAAGCCGTTAATTCTCCCTTACCCCAGTGGGGCTACGGCGGTGCGGTCTTGGCAGCCTCATCGGCCAGCCTGGCGCCGCACCACCGCTCGGCACCGAGCCAGTGGGCAACTCCGGTGCCGGTTACGCAGGGCCGCCAGCTGCAGCCAGCACCGCAGCCAGGGCGATTCATGGCGGGCCAGCGGGTCAGGTGAGGCAGCAGGGCGGGCAGCCGGGATCCTGGACGCGGGCCTTGGCCTGGGCCAGGTGCTCCGGCCCAGGCCGAGGCCCCCAGCAGCACCACCCCGGCGAAGTGATCGCGCGCGGTGATCGACAGGCCCGACGCAATCGTGGGACTGCAAATGTTGCAGCCCTAGGGACGCCACCTTGCTGGCGGCGGATCACCCGGCGGCGGAGCATCTGGCGGCGGAGCAGATCACTTGGCGATCCGCAGCTTCGGGGATATGTCGGCCTATGCGCTGACGGTACAGTTGCGAGCCCTTTACATTTCTTTTTTGATCCATAAAGAGCCGCCAGGGTTCAAATGGAATCTTGCAGATAAGCCCTCAAAAATCTTCTCGGTATCCTTCCGAAATGCTTTGGCTAGGTGATGCGGAAAAAGCTGAATAGAGAAAGTGTTATTATACATTAAAAATAGTTGAACTGCATAGAGTTCATTCCAGCTAAAATTTTGGTTTATCCAGTTTCGCGGATATTCGAAATTATAAAACATGTCGTGAAAATGAACCCAAACACCTTTCTTTAGATTGGGAATAATCTGAGTTAGCTCCCAGTGTACATCGCTGCCGGTCTTGAGGACATGAGTGCTGTCTATGAATAATACATCTCCTTCGTTGAGCTGATTAAATAGTGTCAAGTCGACATCTTGCGCTCTTTGCTCTAATATGTTATGAGTAGGTTTAATTGTTCCTAACATTTTTCTTGCAACTTGCGGGTACGGATCAATGAATGTACATTGGGTGTCGAGATCGAGAAGGTCGATGGCATCCAGCACAACACATGAACTTGACCCACTTCCTATTTCTATAATACGCTTCGGCTTAAGATGATTAATTACAGACCAATAAATTAGAGCATCGCTAAATGAATAGCTATGAATATTGCAATAGTATCTAAATCCATCCGTTTTCTCGTCTGGAAAAGGAAACCGGCTAAAATATGTTGAAAGCCCTCGTAGCAGACTTAGTTGTGAATCAATGTTCATCTCAAGTGAATTTATTTTTTTGTTGTCTGATAATAATTTTTCGATATCGTTTGCGACATCTTTTCGGTTGACCAGAGGAGAGTAAAAATGTCCGCTATTCCATGGTGACCTTCCGTTGGATTCTTCGTCAATCAGATGTTTGTGCGGTCCATGGCTGACAAAATCATCTAAAAGCTTAATTGGATCATTGGATTCGTTAAGTTTATTTGCCCAGTAATCGACCTCATCCTTCCTGGGATTGGGGCGATGGAGTACATATCTAAACAAGTTTTCTATATGGCTTTTGTTTCCCTCAATGTCAATCATTTTAGCCCTAATGTAATAACCATTAAGTTTAGGGGGATTCCAATCCATGGGGCGTCTAATGGAATTGAAAAGTTATGGTCTGTAACCTAACTTCCCGTAATGGCTTGGGGCGCCTTCTCGGCTGACTGCCCGACACATCTCACCCCGAGACAGTCATGCGACAGCCAGCAGTTGGGACTGGCGTGGCCGTGGTAGCAGCTCAATCCGAGTGAACCAGGGCTGCTTCTGCCGGCGTGGACCACAGCCTGTTGCAGCCACTGCAGTCGATCCGCACAAAGATCAGGCCCAGCTGCCAGTGGGGATCGACGCGGCGTCGTTTACCAGCAGCAGCCGATCGATGCGTTCAGGATCGCGCAAGCCGCAGCTCTCCAGCTGGAAGATCCCTGATTTTGGTCGCGAAACAGCAGCATGCAACAGAAGCGCTGGCCTTAGGCCCAGGCCAGATCCAGCGTGGGATCAAGGTTGCTGACCAGGTACCAGGGCTCATCAACGGCGATGCCGCAGGAGTGAACTAGCAGCAGGTTGGTCCGTTGGCGGCCATCAGCCCACAGCTGGACATCGCGAAATCCGCGGCACTGCCCGCGCGACAAGCGCAGGTGGCGCACCTCACAGCCCATCGGTGCTGCGGTGCCATGGATCCAGGTACCATGCCGCAACCGCATCACGTAGCGCCAGCGGGGTTTGTCGTCGAACCAGCCGAGCAGCTCGCCGCTCGGGAAGCCGCAGTCGGCCAGCAGGGTGATGGCGCCAAACTCAACTAGGAGCTGATCGGCTTTCTCCAGCAGAGCGATCGAGACCTCAGCGCTGAGGCTGGCGCTGGGATGCCCCAGCGTTCGCCACAGCAGCGGGGTGGCTCTGCTCTTGCAAGGCTTTTCGGACTTGTGTCCGGCAGCCAGGTGGGCCCAAACCCAGCCCTGGCTCCTCTATCAGGGCCGGGCGGTCATAGCTCCAGGGCCGGGCACCTGGCTCAGCTTCTTTCTTGACGGGGGCTTTTGCTCGGCCAGCTGTCAGGAGAGCGGGCCGGCCGTGTTTTAAGATGAAAGGGTGCGGGCGATTAGCACAGCGGTAGCGCACTTCCTTCACACGGAAGGGGTCACTGGTTCGAATCCAGTATCGCCCATTTTGTAAATTTTTCTGCTCACACTCGTTCTTGCATCCGAGTTTGATCTCGGCCAGGAACTGATTGTTGGCTAAGAAGCGATAGCCGATCATGAGCTGATTGTCGCTCAAGAGCTGATTGCCGCTCAAAAACATGTATGGGCGGGTTGTGAATTTTCGCCAACCCCTCTGGATTTTACGAATTCCACTGCGCACCTTAATCTCACCCTATATGTGCGGGCGGCGATCAGGTGGCCTGAATCCGGGTGACAATTGAACCAGCTTCACGGTCGTCGGGTAACGGCCACTTTTTTGGCCGATCCCACCCCCCCTTCCCTGATCAACATCCCTGAGTTGCTGGAGCTGGGAAAAACCCTCCAGGGCGCCCGAGAGGCGCTGGGGCTCAGCATTGCCGAGCTGGCGTCCCGACTCAATATGGGCCGCGAGCAACTGGAGGCGCTGGAATCCGGCGAGAGGCAGCGGCTGCCGGAGCCGGTATTTGTGATCGCCCAAGCCCGGCGGGTGTCAGGAGCCCTCAAGGTCGACGTGAATCAACTGATTGAGTCCCTGCGCCGCAACCCCCAGTTCGTCGCCGCTGCCCCCCCCACCTATGCCAGCAATGCCACCAATGCCAGCAATGCCACCAATGCAAGCAATGCCACCAGCAGAGCAAGCAATATCACCAGTGCCACCAGCGGTGGTTTGCCCACAGCTCGACTGGGAAGTTCAGGTTCAAAACAATTAGCCCCCCAAAACCCCAGCCCTGGCCAGCGCCACCAGCAACGCTCCTGGGCAGGGCCCTTGCTGGTGGCGGTGGGCCTGGCCGCGGTGGGCCTGGTGGTGGGGGTGCGGAGCGGCTGGCGAGCACCCCAGCTCAAGTCGCCGCTGCCAGCTCTGCCCAGGCCCCAGGGCCCCCATGCCGCCACCCTGGCCGAGGCGGAGCAGTTGCAGACAGCCGCTGGGCCTGGTCAGTCCCTGCGGGCTAGCCAGGGGGATGCCACCGACAAGCTGGTGTTTGTTTCCAGCGGCATCAGTTGGCTGGAGGTGCAAAGTGTCGGCGGCCAGTCGCTGTTTCGGGGCAACTTCAGCGGTGAACGCAGTTTCCCTGTAGGCCAGGGTTTGCGGGTTCTCGCCGGCAGGCCGGATCTGGTGACCGTTCGCCTGGGCAAGGGCCAACCCCAGCAGTTCGGATCGATTGACCAGGTGACCTGGCGCAGCTTCAGGGTTCCCGCACCCGCAGGGTCAGCCCCAGGGCCTCTAAAACCACCGGCGCACAGGAGCGCAGACTCCAGCGCTCCAAACTGAGATCGATCGGCGGCTCTCCCGGCTTGCTGGCGGCGGCCACCAGCTCTATTTCCAGCTCTGGGTTTTCGGCGGAGCGATGCAATCGGATTGCTTCGATCAACGGGGCCGGTCGTCGATCCAGGGCCGCCGCCAGACGCAGTAACAGGGCCATGGAGGTGACGGTGCGGCGCTCCTCCCGGCCCTCGATCAACTGCCAGGATTCGTGACGCTTCTTCGGCAGGCTCCGCCTGTGGTAGCGGGAGATGGCGGCCAGCATCAGATGCTCGATCTGGGAATAGCCAAGTAGCTCACTGTGCCGAATTAAGTACCAGGTGTGCTTGTGATAGGCAGAAATGTTGATGCTTTTGCCGCAGGTATGTAATTGAGCAGCCGCCCACAGCAGCTGCCGACCCTGGCCGGCGTCGGTGTGGAGCAGACCTCGGCTCTGCTCATAGAGGCTGAGGGCATGGCGGGAAACTCGCTCCGCCCGGGCGGCATCCACTCCAAAACTGCGAGCCAGGTGCAGCACCGTCCGCTCTCGAATAGTGCTCTGATAAGAGAAACGATCGCCCAGCAGCTGATTGCGCAGCATCCAGTCCACGATCAGACCCTCCCGCAGGGCCCTCTCGCAGACCACCAGCTCACGCACGCCCAGCATCGCCATGGCGGTCTGCAGGATCAGCGCACCGGGCACGATGATTTCAGCCCGGCGATCGTTGATCGCCGTCAGGCCGCGCCGCTGCTCCGGGGTCATCGCCAGCAGGCGGCTGAGCAGTTGATCGATGCGCTCCCGGTCGAGGCGGTAGCCCTGCAGCCTCAGGGGCGGTTTGAGGTCTTCCGCCGCGGCCAGGGCTGCCAGGGCCATGGCGGTGCCGCTGGTGGCCACCAGCGTCCAGCGCTCTCCCGGTTTGAGGGCGGCCCTGGCCTGGCTCACCACCGGCTCCAGCGCCCCCTGGATGTAGGCCCGCAAAAAGGAGGTGCGGGAGGCGGGCAGGGGATCCTGTTGGCAGAACTCGCGCTGCAGCCGCACCGCCCCGATGCTGGTGCTGGTGAGGATGCGGGCATCGTGGCTGTCGGCCATGATCAGCTCGGTGGAACCGCCGCCGATGTCCAGGATCAGGTGGGGCTGCTCCCCGAAGGTCATCGCCGAGAGCACCCCCAGATAGATCAGTCGGGCCTCCTCCGGCCCGCTGACCAAATCCACCGTGAGCTGCAATTGCTCCTGCAGGGCGGCCAGAAACGCCGCGCCGTTCGGCGCTTCGCGCACCGCGCTGGTGGCGGCGGTGACGATCTGCTCAACCCCGTAGCTGTGGGCCAGGTCCCGGCAATGGCGCAGGGTGCTCAGCACCCGTTCGATCGCCTCGGGGCTTAGATCGCCGCTGTGGGGGTCCCGGTCCCCCAGCCTTGTGGTGGCCTTTTCGGTGAGCAGCACGCTGAAGCTGCGCAACACCGGATCCACCTCGGCGATCACCAGGTGGGTGGAGTTGGTGCCGATATCGATCGCGGCAACCCGACGGAGTGCCTGGCCCTCGGGCAAGTGCCCCACGGCAACTGGAGTCTGGGCCATCTGCTCGGGAGCCGCTGGGATTGAACCGGTACGGACGCGCAACTTTGCCATCCCCCCAGTACCGGTAGGGTGCCACCAGTTGCGCCGGCAGGGATCTGGGCCATGGCAGGCGCTGGCAGCCCCCAGTCAGATTTCCAGTCAGAGCCCCAGTCAGAGCCCCAGTCAGCGATCCCCTCGGCCTCCCCCCTGCCGCCCCGCGGCCATTCCTCCAGCCCAGCCATTGGCCTCTTGACCCACCCCGCCCCCGCCGCCCCCAGGGGGGCTTTGCCCATGGCGCGCCCGGGGTTGTGGCTGGAGCTGATGCGTTGGCACAAGCCCAGTGGCCGGCTGATCCTGTTGATTCCCGCCGGCTGGAGCCTCTGGCTCACCCCCACGCCCGGAGATGGATCCCCCCCCAGCCCCTGGCTGGTGGCTTTGATCGTGCTCGGTGGGCTGGCGGTGAGCGGTGCCGGCTGCGTGGCCAATGACCTCTGGGATCGCCGCATCGATCCCCGGGTGGAGCGCACCCGCCATCGACCGCTGGCCGACGGCCGCATCGGCGTGGGCGAGGCGCTGCTGGTGTTGCTGCTGGCCCTGGCCGCGGCCCTGGCCGTGGTCTTGGCCCTGCCGGTCGCCAGCAGGGGCCCATGTATTGCCCTGGCGATGGCGGCCCTGCCGCCGGTGCTGCTCTATCCATCCGCCAAGCGCTGGTTTGCCTACCCCCAGCTGGTGCTGGCCGTTTGCTGGGGCTTTGCGGTGCTGATTCCCTGGGCCGCCGCCAGCGGTTCGCTGGCGGGCGGTTGGCCCCTGCTGCTCTGCTGGCTGGCCAGCGTCAGCTGGAGCTTCGGTTTTGACACCGTCTACGCGATGGCCGACCGCGACGATGACCGGGCCTTGGGGGTACGCAGCAGTGCCCTCAGCCTGGGAGCGGCGGCGCCCTTGGCGGTATCCATCTGTTACGGCTTCACTGCGGTGGCCCTGGCCCTGGCGGCCCTGGACCAGGGCGTCGGCATCGCCTTTTGGCCCCTCTGGCTGGTTGCCGCTGCCGGCATGCAGCATCAAGTTTGGTTGTTGCAGCAGTGGGAGCGCCCTCGCCCAGAGGCGCCGCCGCGCAGTATCTATGCCAGGCATTTTGGCCAACAGGTGTGGCTGGGGGGGCTGCTGCTGCTGGCCCTGGTGCTTGGTCGGCTTTCTTGAATAGCTGACTGAGCAGATGGCCCATCCCCTGCCCTTGCCGCCACCCCTGCGCCGGGGAGATGCCGTGCGACTGGTGGCCGCCAGTTCGGCCCTCGACGGCGATGGGGCCATCCAACGGTTGCGGGCTGGCTGCGGCCTGCTGGCCAGTTGGGGTTTGGAGGTGCCAGATCCAGCCCCCTTGGAGCGCCATTGGGGCTACCTGGCTGGCCGAGATTGGCAGCGGCGCCAGGATTTGAGCGACGGCGACGCGCCCCTGCGGGCCTGCGTGCGGGGCGGCTGGGGCGCCGCCCGTTTACTGGAGCGGTGGGAGGCCCTGCCTGCCGGCTGGCTGCTGGGCTTCTCCGACGTGACCTCCCTGCTCTGGGCCCAGTGCGCCAGTGGGCGCAGCGGCGCCATCCACGGCCCTCTGCTCACCAGCTTGGCGGCCGAGCCGGCCTGGAGCCAGGAGCGGCTGCGGCGGCTGTTGTTCGGCGAGCCCCTCTCCGCTCTGCAGGGCCTGGGCTGGCGGGGGGGTGTGGCCACCGGTCCGCTGCTGGTGGGCAACCTCACCGTGGCCACCCACCTGCTGGGCACCCGTCACCTGCCCGATCTGAGCGGCGCGATCTTGATCCTGGAAGACGTAGGCGAGGCCCCCTATCGCATCGAGCGGCTGCTCACCCATTGGCGCCTCTGCGGCGCCCTGCAGCAGTTGGCCGCCATCGGCTTTGGCAGCTTCAGGGGCTGCGATGACGGCGATGACCCGGAGGCGGTTCAGGAGTTGGCGGCGGGTCGGAGGTTTTCCCTGGAGCAGGTGTTGCGGGAGCGCAGCGCCGATCTGGGCATTCCGGTGCTTGCAGGGCTGCCCGTGGGTCACCTGGCCGGCAATGCCGCCCTGCCCCTGGGGGCGATGGCCCGCCTGGATGCCACGGCCGGCAGCCTGGAGCTGCTGGATTCTCCCCCCGGGGGGCGATGAGCAACTGCCCAGGGAAGCCCAGCACAACCCTCCCATTCCCGGCATTAATTAAGTATCAATTGCCGGAAAGTCGTGAATATTTCAGCATTCCCATTAGCCAAAGTCTGCGGCCGTGGTCTGGCCTCGAGCGGAGATAACCGCGGCGGCGATGCTGAGATCGAAGCGGGTGGTGAGTTTGATATTTGATGCCGGCGCCGCCAGCACCTGCACCGGCAGGCCCAGTCGTTCGAACAGGGCGGCGTCGTCGGTGACGTTCCAGCCCTCGGCGCTGGCGATGGCATGGGCCTGGCGCAGCTGGGCCACGGGAAAGCCCTGGGGGGTCTGGGCTGCCCAGAGGCCACTGCGCTCTGGCGTGGCGGTGATGGTGCCAGCGCCATCCACCTGCTTGATCGTGTCGGTAACAGGGGTGGCGGCGATCACCGCCGCGCCGGCCGCCACGGCCGAGGCGCAGCGCTGCAACAGCTCCGCTTCCACCAGGCAGCGGGCGCCGTCGTGGATGAGCACGCCGCTGGCCTGGGCCGGTAGGGCCTCCAGCCCGCGGCGCACCGAATCCTGACGGCTGTCGCCGCCCACGATCCAGCGCACGGGCCGATCGGGCTTGGCCGCCTCAATGATCGAGGCGATGGGATCGGCATCGATGGGTTGGCCGACGATGCCGATCCAGCTGATCGCGGGGCAGGCCAATACCGCTTCCAGGGTCCAGGCCAGTATTGGTCGGCCGGCCAGGTCCAGCAGCAACTTGTTGCCGCTGGCACCCATGCGGCGGCCGCTGCCAGCGGCGGCGATCAGCAGATGCATGGAGACAGATCCACTCTTGAATGGCTTGGGCATCAGGGCGAACAGCCTGCCCTGGAGTTGATCCATACAATCAGACCTCCCTGGCTTGGCCAAAGCGATGCGTGCCCTGTTCCTGATTCCGGGCACGGCCGCGCGCCAGCTGCAGTTGTTTGCGGCGGTGGCGGCGGTGGCCGAGCAACTTTCGGCCCGGGTGCAGGTGGTTTGTCCGCCGAAACTCACCGGCTGGTGGGGCCTGCACCCGGCGGTGCAACGGGCCATCCCCTTCCAATTTGAAGGCGCCACCCTGGCCGATTGGTCGAACCTGCTGGGCACGGTGCGCGAGCCCGACTTCCAGCTGTGCATCAACCTCGCCGCTGGCCGGGCGGTGGATCTAACCCTGTCGATGAGTCACATCCCCACCAGGGTGGCGGCGGGCGGCTTTTCCGCCACCGATATGGTGAGCCCCAGCGCTGGCTGGCCGGCCCAGGCCATCGAGGCCTATCTGCGGCCCGTGGGCGTGACCCTGCGGGCCGATGACTTCCGGCTGCAGCTGGGCCGTGCCGATCTGGAGGCTGCTGCCCAGACTTTGCCCGCCGGCAGCGGACCGCTGCTGTTGTTGGCCCCCGCCGGGGGACCTGGCGACTGGCCCGCCCAGCGCTGGCTGGATTTGCCCGAGCGGATTCGCAGCCGCCTGGGGGATTTGCGCCTGGCCCAGATCGACTCCGGGGATGCCCCCAGCAGCCCCCGTCAGCGGGCGGCCCAGCTGGCCAGTGCCGATGTGGTTTTGGCCAGCGATCCGCTCAGCATTGAATTGGCCCTGATGCTCGGGCTACCGCTGGTGACCCTGGGCCGCCCCGCCGCTGAGCTGCCCTGCCGAGCCGGCCTGCAGGCGGTCGGCGTTGGCCCAGAGCTCGGGGGCGTGAGCGTTGAGGGTTTGAGTATTGATGGCGTGAGCATTGAGACTGTGTTGGCAGCCCTCGGTTTCGGCTGATGCTGCGGCAGCGGCGCCCGCCCTCCACCCGCGACCGTCGGCCCTGGCTATTGCCGCTGTTTGGGTTGATCCTGGTGATCAACTTCTCCGCCCTGGGCTATCGGATCACCAACGGCTGGGATTGGGGCGACTGCTACTGGATGGTGCTGATCACCCTCAGCACCCTCGGCTTCAGCGATGCACATACCCCGGTGCTCAACAGCGCCGGCCGGGTGGTGACGGCCCTTTCCCTGATCGGCGGCATCGGCGTGGTGCAGCTGACGGTGCAGGGATTGATCGGCCTTTCAGAATCGGGCTACTTCCGACGCCTGCGGGAGCGCCGTTTCCGCCACTGGCTGCAGTCGATGGACAACCATGTGATTCTTTGCGGCTACGGCCGCATGGGCCGCGAGATCGCCGCCCAACTGGGCCGGGAGGGGGTGCCGCTGCTGGTGGTGGAGATGGATGTGGAGCGGCGGGATGCGGCGGAGGAACTGGGCCTGCCGGTGCTGATGGCCGATGCCACCCTGGATGAAACTTTGATTGAGGCGGGCATCCATCGCTGCCGCAGCCTGGTGGCGGCCCTGCCCAACAACGCCGCCAATCTCTACGTGGTGCTCAGTGCCCGGGGCATTCGCTCCGATTGCCGTCTGATCGCCAGGGCCGATAGCAACGAGGCCGAGCGCAAGCTGCGGCTGGCGGGCGCCAATCAAGTGGTGAGTCCATATGTGGCCGGTGGCCGCACGATGGCCGCCACGGCCCTGCGGCCCCTGGCGGTGAACTTCATGGAATTGCTCGCCGGCTCAGACTGTGAAGTGGAGGAGTTTCAGCTCAGCGACGACCCCCGCAGATTGGCAGCCCTGGAGGGGAGCAATCTGGCCGACTTGCAGGTGGGACGGCGCAGTGGCGCCCTGGTGTTGGCGATCCGCAATCCCGATCGCGCTCACCTGGGTGAAAGCGGCATCCGCGGGGCGGCCAATGTCCCAAGCGATAGTCGTCTGATCGCCAATCCCGGCGGCAGTGAGCCGCTGTCCCCGGGCCAGCTGCTGGTGGTGATGGGCAGCAAGGAGCAGTTGCGCAAATTTGGCCTGTTGCTTGGGCCCGCCCTCATCGATGTGGGCACCATGCCCTCCTAGAGCCTTCGGCTTGCTAGCCGCTGGCTTGGTGGTCGCGGGAGAGCCCTACGCTCCCCCGATCCTTTCCGCCCCACGTCGATGGCCATCGCCCTCCCCCTTGCCGGCCAGGTCGCCCTGGTCACCGGCGCCAGCCGGGGTATTGGCGCCGCGATCGCCCGGGAGCTGGCCGCAGCCGGCGCCACCTTGGTGGTGAACTACGCCAGTTCCCCCGAGGCCGCTGAGGCGATGGTGAACGAGATCCAGGCGGCGGGCGGTAAGGCCTGGGCCCATCGGGCCAATGTGGCCGATGAACAGCAGGTGGAGGCGATGGTCAAGGCGGTGCTGGAGCGGGAGGGTCGCCTGGATGTGCTTGTCAACAATGCCGGCATCACCCGCGATGGCCTGCTGATGCGCATGAAGACCGCCGATTGGCAGAGCGTGATCGATCTAAACCTCACCGGCGTGTTTCTCTGCACCCGAGCCGTCAGCCGTTCGATGCTCAAGGCCCGCAGCGGCCGCATCGTCAACATCACCTCCGTGGTAGCCCTGTTCGGCAACCCCGGCCAGGCCAATTACAGCGCCGCCAAGGCCGGCGTGATCGGCTTAACCCGCAGCACCGCCGCTGAATTCGCCAGTCGGGGCATCACGGTGAATGCGGTGGCGCCAGGTTTTATTGATAGCGACATGACTAAAGACCTCGACAAGGAGCCGATTCTCAAGGCCATCCCCCTGGGCCGCATGGGTCAGAGCGCCGAGGTGGCCGGTGCCGTGCGTTTCCTGGCCGCCGATCCCGCCGCCGCCTACATCACCGGCCAGGTGCTGCAGGTGGACGGGGGCATGGTGATGCGCTGAGATCTGGTTTTTTGACAAGCAATATCCAGGCCTGATATCTATGCATTGTGCTTGTATATGCATTTGGCATGTTTATGCATTTAGCTGGTAATTAGCGGCGATCAGGGAGGTTGACTGTGTCTGCCCTGCGCGTAAGGGTTAAGCCGGCTCTCGCAATACTTTTTGCGCTATGACTATGGCAATATTTTGCATTTCTTGGGGGTGCCCCTAGTTTGATCATGCCGTTTAAATGGCTTCAGTGGGATCTTGAAAATCATGGTTTTCTCGAGCCTCCTTAGATAATCGCTCAGAAATCCCCGGCCACCTCTTGATCGATGAGTGCATCGAGGGTGGCGGCCGTGCGCACCAGGTTCTGGTAGCGCTGGACCAAGCGCCGGTTGCGCTCCAGCCAGCTGGCGGCATCGGCACCCGCTGTGGGCACCTGGCCACCGCCATCCAGCAACTCCAGTTCCCCCTGTTGGCCGATCAAGGCCACCACCAGATCCCGGATGCGCTGGCGACGATCGGCCTTCCGGTTGGCCGGTGTGCCGGATGCTTGGTGGCTTGCCTGGTCGCTGGGCTGGCCGGCGGCAGGATCGGCGGCGGGCATTGCGCGGCGGTTGGTGACGGGGTTTCTGTAGCAGGATCATGACCTCTTGACTGGGCAGCTCTGAGCGGTTTCACCCCACCAGCGGACCCTGGCTGCGATCCCCCAGCCTTCGATTCCCCAGCTTTTCTTCCCCCAGCAGAGGCGGCCCAGCAATCGCCCAAATCGTCCATGCCCCACGGGGCTGAGGAGTGCAGGCAGGTCTGCACCGTGCTTGGCTGCGATGCCTCTGGGGTGGAGGGGCTGTCTGCGGCGGCCCAGGCCAGCCTGCGGGCCGCGGCGCTGGTGGCGGCGCCGCGGCGCTTGCTGCCCCAGCTGGAGCAGTGGTTGCAGAGCTCTGGCCCGCATTCATCCGGCATCTGGCCGGGGCGGCTGATCGCCAGCGACCAGCCGGATCTGCTGATGGAGGAGTTGGCCCTGGGCTTTGGGGCGGCCTTGCAAATGGTGGTGCTGGCCAGCGGCGATCCGCTCTGGTTTGGCATTGGACGGCTGCTTTTGCAGCGGTTTGGGGTCGAGTGGTTGCGGTTCCAGCCAGCCCCCACCTCGTTGCAGCTGGCCTTTGCTCGCATTGGCCGACCCTGGCAGGACGCCAGTTGGATCAGCCTGCACGGCCGCGATAGCGAACCCTTAGCCGCCGCCTTGCAGCGGCGGCCCCCGGCCCTGGCGGTGCTCACCGATCCGGGCCAGGGCGGTGCCGAGGCGGTGCTGACCCTGTTGAGGGCCTCCGGCCTGCAGCGGGCCTATGGGGTTTGGCTGTGCGAGCGCCTCGGACACCCCGAGGAGCTGGTGCGGCGGCTTGACCCGGAGCTGCCCCTGGGCGATCGGGGGGACCCCCTGCAGCTGGTGCTGCTGATTGCAGAGCCCCCCGCCCCGCCCGCCAATCCGGAGGACCTGCCCCTGTTTGGCATTGCCGATGGCCTGTGGCTGCAGCATGTCGATCGCCCCGGCCTGATGACCAAGCGGGAGGTGCGCATTCAGCTGTTGGCGGATCTGGAGCTGCCGGCCCGCGGCGTGCTCTGGGATGTGGGCGCCGGCGTGGGTTCCATCGGGCTGGAGGCCCTGCGGCTGCGGCCGTCTTTGGCCCTGTGGGCCCTGGAGCGGCGAGGCGGCTCAGCCGCCCTGATCGCCGCCAACGCCGAGCGGCTGGGGGTGAGCCCGGCCAGCATCCAAGAGGGCCAGGCACCGGAAGCTCTCCGGGGTTTTCCCGATCCCGATCGGGTGGTGATCGGCGGCGGCGGCCGCGAGCGTCAGGCGGTGCTGCAGGAGGTGCTGGCGCGGCTGCGGCCCCAGGGGGTGGTGGTGATCCCCCTGGCCACCCTGGAGGCCCTGGCGGAATTGAGGGGGCCGCTGGAGGCCAGTGGCCTGCAGATATCGGTTAGCCAGCACCAGAGTTGGCGCGGTGCCCCCTTGGCCGATGGCACCCGCCTGGCGCCGATGAACCCGGTGTTGGTGCTGAAGGGCAAGCGTCCTTAAGTTGAATTTGTTGTGCTGAATCTATTGATTTGAATCTGTTCAGTTGAATCTGTTGAGCTGAATCTGTCGGCCTGAATTTATTGACTTGAATCTATTGAACTCAATCTGCTGAGCTCAATTTATTGAGCTGAATTTGCTCTAGGGAGGGCTTTGGTCTGGCTCACTGCGGCTGGGGAAGGGCAGGCCTGGGGGCTTGAGTTCGAGCATGGCCTCACTGCCCACTTTCAGACCCAGGGCCTCGGCCTGGCCAGCGGCCAATTCGACCACGCTTTGCACCAGTTCATCCGGGCCGTAGGCGCGGCAGGGCAAATGCATGCAGGGCTTGGCATGGGCCTCAATTGCCACCACCCGCTGGTCGCGAATGAACAGCATGTCCAGGGGCTCGGGGGTGCGGTGCATCCAGAAGCGGGCCAGGGTGGGGCTGCCGAAGTCAAACCACATGCCCCGCAGGGTGGGCAGGGGTGGACGCAGTTGCAGGCCAAAGCTGAATTGCTGCTGCCCACGCGGCACTTCCAGGCCGATGCAGCGACCACCTGGCAGGCACCAGCGCGCTTCAATCGGCAGGAATTGGGGAGGCGCGGCCACTGCCGGCCTTGCTACCACTGGTCTTGCCCCTGCCGGCCTTGCAACTGGTGGCACGAGCCGCTGGGGCTGGTTTGCCTGGGCTTTGCCCTGGCCCGCCAGGACGCCGACAATTGACAGAGTTGCTAACCAGGGCAATAGCGCCAACTTTGGAATAACTGCTAAACTTGCAATTAGTCGATGACCAGCAATAGCAGTTAAGCCAGTAATAGCCGATAGGCCTGGAGTAGGTGATAGGCCTTGAGTAGCCGATAGGCCTGGAGTATCCAACAGGCGTGCAACTGGCGCCATTTGGCGTGGCTGCCAGGGCGGTTTTGGCTTCATGAGTTGCTTTCTGGCGGGCTGTTGGGTAGCCGCTCGGCTAGGCAATAGCCTTGGCCCCGCACGGTGTGCAGCAAACGGCGCTCGCCTTCCTGCTCCAGTTTCTGGCGTAAGTAGCGCACGTAAACCTCGATCACATTGCTGGCGGCAGCTCGCTGATCGTTCCACACCTGGCGCAGGATCTGTTCCCTGCTTACCACCGTGCCTTTGCGTTCCAGCAACAGCAGTAGCAGTTGATATTCGCGGGCGGTGAGGGCCACTGGCCTGCTGCCTCGCTTCACCTGGCGGCCCATCGGATTGAGCACCAGATCGGCCACCTGCATCAGTTGGGCCGGAATGTTGGCCCGCTGGGAGATCTCCAGGTGCAGCCGCAGTCGCATCAGCAGATCACTGGGCCCCTGCTGGGACAGCCAGAAGTCGTCGGCGCCGCAGCTGAGGCAGTGCACCCGATTCTCGAGGCTGTCGGCCTCCACGTCCAGCAGCAGTGGAATCTTGGCGTAGCGCTCCCTGATCTCTGGGATTCGATCCCGGGCACTGGCAGAAAACAGTACCGCCTTCGGTACCGCCTCAGGTGGGCTCAGCGGTGCGCTCTGGTCGCCGGGGGCAGGTTCCAGCAGCGGTGTGTAGCCAGAGGCCTGCAGTCGAGTCGCCAGGGAAATGGCTTCTGCCCCCAGCAGTAGCACCAGCGGGGCACCGATTTCAGGAGCTTCGTTCATGGCGGTGCCGGCAAGCTGCCGTCTTGGTGGGCTCCGGGCTTGGCCACGTGGGGTAAGCCCCAGCCCAACTTATTGCGCAGCACCTGGAAGAATTCGTGATCACCCAGCCTGACAAAGCGCACCGGATGATCGCTGCGGCGAATCAGAACGCGATCCTCGGGCCAGATGTAACAGCCGGCACTGCCGTCCACCACCATCATCAACCGCTCCGGAGTGGCGGGAAAAATCGTCACCGGTTCGCGATCGCTGAATACCAGGGCCCGGGAGGCCAGGGAGTGGGGGGCGATCGGGGTGACCTGCAGCACGGGGCAGTTGGGCGTGATCACCGGGCCGCCGGCACTGAGCGCATAGGCCGTGGAGCCGGTGGGGGTGGAGAGGATGACGCCGTCAGCGGCGATGTCCACGGGCACATGGCGGCCGATGGCAATCTCGAAATGGCACATCGAGGTGAGCGGTTCCCGGTGCAGGGCCATCTCGTTCAGGCAGAGCACCTCCCAGCGGCGTTGTTCGCCACGCATCACGCTGACGATCAGCATCGTGCGCTCTTCCACCGTCCAGTCCCCGGCAATCACCCGATCGAGGACGGTGTCCAGATGGCTCAGGTAGGCCTCGGCCAGGAAGCCCAGGTGACCGGTGTTGATGGTGAGTATTGGCACGCCGATCGGTGCCGTCTGGCGGGCGGCCGAGAGCACGGTGCCATCGCCGCCGAGCACCAGGGCCAGGCTCAGATCGGCAGTGAAACTGGCGGGCACGCAGGCGGCAAAGCCCTGGGTGCGCAGGTATTGGTCGGGGTTGGCGAAGCCCACCATGCCGCCGGAGCTGCTCACCCGCACCACCTCTAAACCGGCCTCGCGCAAGCGGGCCTCTATGGCATCGCCGGTGGTGACGGCCAGGGTTTTGCCGTCATTCACGATCAGTCCAACCCGGGGCACCGATCGAGAGCGGGGGCTAATGGAGTTTATGGGGAGAGCTCGCCGCCAGCTCAGAACTGCTCCAGGAAGCGCAGATCGCCGGTGAACAGGCGGCGGATGTCGTCGATGCCGTGGCGCACCATGCAGAAGCGCTCCACCCCCAGGCCGGCGGCAAAGCCGCTCCAGCGCTCCGGATCCAGGCCCATGCCGCAGATTACGGCTGGATCCACCATGCCGCAGCCCATCACCTCCAGCCAGCGGCCGCGCCATTGCACGTCCACCTCCGCCGAGGGTTCGGTGAACGGGAAGTAGCTGGCTCGGAACCGCACCGGCAAATCCCCAAAGAACTGCTGCAGAAATGTTGTTACCGTGCCGCGGAGGTGACTGAAGTCGAGGCCTTCATCCAGGGCCAGCAGCTCCACCTGGTGAAACACGGGCGAGTGGGTGGCATCGACTGCATCGCGGCGATAGACCCGGCCCGGGGCCACCACCCTCACCGGCGGTGGGTTGTTCTCCATGTAGCGGATCTGCACCGGTGATGTGTGGGTGCGTAGCAGTCGCCCGTCCCCTAAATAGAAGGTGTCCTGCATGTCCCGGGCTGGGTGGTGCTCGGGGATATTTAAGGCAGTAAAATTATAGTAATCAGTTTCAATTTCCGGTCCTTCAGATACCCTGTAGCCGAGGCCGGCAAAGATGTCTACCACCTCCTCGATCGTGCTGATCATGGGGTGGCGGTGCCCCGGCGGCCCGTAGCTGCAGGGGGTGGTGACGTCGATGCTCTCGTGGGCGATGCGTTCGGCCATGGCCCTCGACTTCACCGCCTGTACCCGTTGCGCCAGCAAGCTCTGCAGCTGCTCTTTAAGCAGGTTGGCCCGCTGGCCCACCAGCGGCCGCTCGTCGCCGGGCAATTTGCCCATCGCCCCCAGCACCCCCGAGAGGCGACCCTTTTTGCCCAGCAAGCTCACCCGCAGTTCCTCCAGTTGGGCGGCGGTGGAGGCGGCCTCGATCTCGGCGGCCGCGGCCTGCTCCAGGGTCAGGAGTTGGTCGGTGAGCTGCTGCAGGGAAACGGTGGCGCTCACGACGGTGTCGGCTTTGGGGGCGAGGCACAGACTGTACGAATCAGCCCCCGGTGCCGGCCATGGAGCCCCTCAAAATTCTAATTAGCAACGATGACGGGGTATTCGCGGAGGGAATACGCAGCCTGGCGGCGGCGGCCGTGGCCCGGGGCCATCGGGTGAGCGTGGTCTGCCCCGATCAGGAGCGCTCGGCCACGGGCCATGGCCTCACCCTGCAAACCCCCATCCGCGCCGAGCGGGCCGATCAGCTGTTCGTCGAGGGGGTGCGGGCCTGGGCCTGCAGCGGCACCCCCAGCGATTGCGTCAAGTTGGCCCTGTTTTCCCTATTGGATGACTGGCCGGATTTAGTGCTTTCGGGCATCAATCATGGCCCCAATCTCGGCACAGATGTGCTCTACTCCGGCACTGTGAGTGCAGCCATGGAGGGCACGATCGAGGGGCTGCCGGCCCTGGCCGTGAGCAGCGCCGATTACCGCTGGCGTCAATTTGACGCCGCCGCCGAGCTGGCCCTGGATGTGGCGGAGCGGATGTGGACCGCCGGTTGGCCCCCCAGCACGCTGCTCAACCTCAATGTGCCTCCCCTGCCCGCGGAACAGATTGGGCCCCTGCGCTGGTGCCGCACGGCGGTGCGCCGCTACACAGACCAGTTTGAGCAGCGGGTGGATCCCCGCGGTCGCACTTATTACTGGTTGGCCGGTGAGGTGGCCAACGACCTGGAGGCCCAGGTGGCCGGGCCGACCCACTGGCCAGTGGACGTGGCCCAGGTGCAGGGGGGCGGCGCTTCGCTCTCGCCGTTGCAACCGGAGATCTTCTGGCGCGGCGATTGGACCACCCTGCCCCCTTTGCAGGGCTGAGATTCGGCTGGCGCTTTAGTTTCAGCTGGCGGTGGAGCTGCAGCTTGCGGGTGGAGCTTCAGCTGGTGGTTGAGCTGGTTGAGCTGGAGCTGTGGATGCGCTGCAGCAGCCAGAGGCTGATCCAGAGGCCGATCAGATGGCCGAACAGCACCTGGGTGTTGCCCAGCACCGAGAACATCTCGATCGAGGTGATCGGCAGGCCCACCACCCGGCCGGCGGTGCCGGGCGCCATTTGGATCTGGGCACCAAAGAAGCCAGGCACCTGTTGGGAGGCCTGAATACAGAGGCTGCCGGCCAGGGACTGATAGCCGAGCACCGCCAGGGTGATCCCGGCCAGGTCGGCCAGTAAGCCCCGCTTGATCAGTCGCGACGTCTCCCCCTTACTGGGCCTCACGGGGGCGTCCAGGGCCCGGCCACAGCGGATCAGCAGCCCGCTCTGCCAGATGGACCAGAGCAACAAAAAGAAGGCCAGGGTGGTGAGCGAGAGCCCTGGTCCAAGACCCAGGGCGCGGGAGGAATTGGCCGCCATGCGCCCGCCGATGTTGTTGAACAGCAGCACACCCATCACCACCACGGCCAGGAGCACCTGGGACCACAACCGCAGCCAGCCCATCCGCCGCAGGGCCGCGGAAATGCGTTGAATATCTAGACGATCGGCCATGGCCGCCCCGCTGGGGCCTGGCCCCCACACTTCCCCCTAAATTGCCACGCCAGCCGGGCCCCGAACCACTGGGTGGCAGGATCCCAGCCAAGCTGCCCGCCCCCATCGCGTTGATCCCCCTGCGCTCCCCCCTGGACGCCCTGAGGCCCACGGCGATCGCCCTTGGCAGTTTCGACGGCTTGCATCGGGGGCATCGCCGGGTGATTGAGGCGATCGCATCCGGCGGCCCATCGGGCCTGGCCATCCCCACGGTGGTCAGTTTTTGGCCCCATCCCCGCGAAGTGCTCTACGGCGATACCCGCCTGCGGCTGGATTTGCCGGAGGAGAAGCTGGAGCTGCTCGAACCCCTGGGCGTCCGCCAGTTGGTGCTGGTGCCGTTCAACCGCGAGCTGGCGGCCCTGACCCCCGAAAGTTTCGTGGAGCAGGTGCTGGTGGGCCAGCTGCAGGCCAGTTGCATCGCTGTGGGCGACAACTTCCGCTTCGGGGCGGGTCGCAGTGGCGATAGCGCCGCCTTGGCGCGCCTTGCCGGCGGCCTGGGGGTGCGGGTGAGTGTGCTGCCGATGCTCTGGGACGGTGCCGAGCGGGTGAGCAGCAGCCGCATCCGCCGGGCCCTGGCCGCCGGCGACATTGGCGAGGCCCAGCGGCTGTTGGAGCGGCCCTATCGCTTCAGCGGGGTGGTGGTGCAGGGGCGGGGGCTGGGAGGCCAGTTGGGCTGGCCCACCGCCAATCTGCAGGTGGATGGCCGCAAGTTTTTGCCCAGAGAGGGGGTTTATGCCGCCTGGACCTGGGTTGGGGGGCTGCGATGGGCCGCGGTGATGAACCTGGGCCCCCAGCCCACGGTGGATCCGACGGCCCCCTCCTCGGTGGAGGTGCACCTGTTGGACTGCCAGCGGCAGATGCGGGGCGAGCTGCTCAAGGTGGAGCCCCTGGTCTGGATCCGATCCCAGCAACGCTTTGAGAACGTGGCAGCCCTCAGCGACCAGATTGGCCGCGACGCCGAGTTATCGAGGCGGATTTGTCAGGCGCGGGCAGATAACGAGCAATCCGATTGAAAAGTTAATTGCAATTTACGGAAAGGGCAGCTCGAAAAATTACCGATCCCCAAATCTAGGCCCGCTCAAAATACGCAAACAGATCAAACGTGGGCTCAATCAAGCTGTGGGATAGGCATGGGTCAAACCCCAGCCGATAAAGGCTGCGATCCCCCCTAGCAGCAGAATTCCAGATATCAGCACCAGCATGGGGCTGTCAGATCCACCCTGCTCCATAGCTATCGGCCAAGCGCCATTTCACCTTACGCAGCCCCCCAAACGCCCCCATGGTCTTCGCTGTCAATCCCACACCTGGCCAGTCGGCATCTGAGCTTGCGGTGTACCGCCTGCTGGATGCCAACTTGGATCGCGCCCGCGAGGGCCTGCGGGTGCTGGAGGACTGGGCTCGCTTTGGCTTGGATCGCGCCGATCTGGTGGCCCGCTGCAAGGACCTGCGCCAGCGATTGGGCAGCTGCCATGCCGATCGGTTCAAGCTGGCTCGCCATGCGGCCACCGATCCGGCCACCGGCATGGCCCACCCCGCCCAGGCGGAGCGCCTCAGCCCTGGCCAGGTACTGGCCGCCAACGCCGGCCGGGCCCAGGAGGCCCTACGGGTGATCGAGGAGTTTGCCCGCAGCGGCGAGCCCCAGCTGGCGCATGAGGCCGCCGCGGTGCGCTATGAGCTTTACGACTTGGAGGTGGATCTGCTGCGGGCCAACCTTTTGCAGTCGAGCGGCGCCGAACGCCGCCAGCTTTTGCAGCGCTGTCACCTCTACCTGGTGACTAGCCCGGTGCCCAACCTGGTGGAAATGGTGGCCGGTGCCCTGGCGGGTGGGGTGCGCCTGCTGCAATACCGGTGTAAGCCGGGCGCCACTGCCGCCGATGGCAGCCCCCTCAGCGATGCAGAACGGCTGCAACAGGCCCGCCAGCTGCGCCAACTCTGTGCCCGCCATGGGGCCCTGTTCATCGTCAATGACCGCATCGATCTGGCCCTGGCGGTGGAGGCCGATGGGGTGCACCTGGGCCAGGAGGATCTGCCGCCGGCCGTGGCCCGGGCCCTGCTGGGCCCAGAACGCCTGATCGGCCGCAGCACCCATGGTCTGGAGCAGATCCAGCGGGCTGTGGCCGATGGCTGCGACTACGTGGGGGTGGGCCCGGTGGCGGCGACCCCCACCAAGCCCGGCCGTCAGCCGGTGGGACTGGAGGCCGTAAGCAAGGCCGCCGCCGCCTGTCCGATTCCGTTTTTTGCCATCGGTGGCATCGATGCGCCTGGCCTGGCGGCGGTGCGGGCCGCCGGTGCCACGCGGGTGGCGGTGGTGCGGGCGATCACCGAAGCGGCCAATCCAGAGGCCAGTGCCCGGGAGCTGCTGGCGGCGTTGGAGTGCGAGGCATGAGCGCCTCCGCCAACGGTGAGCCCCTAATGGCTGAGCCACCAATAGCTGAGCCACCAATAGCTGAGCCACAAAAGGCTGAGATCCAGTTGCGGGTGAATGGCGAGCCGCGTAGCTGCGGGGCGGGCCTCAGCCTGGATCTGGCCTTGGAGCAGCTCGGCTATCGCCCCCAGTTGGTGGTGGTGGAGTTCAACGGAGAAATCTTGCCCCGCAGCCGCTGGAGTGGGCAGGCAGTGGTGGAATCCGACGTGCTGGAGGTGGTCACCATCGTGGGTGGTGGTTCCTAGATTTTCGGTCATCCGCCCCGGCGACTTGGCGCTTCCCACCCGCTCCCCTCTCATGCGGCGCTGCCTGAGCTGGCTGGCCCTGCCAGCCCTGCTGTTAACTCTCCTGTTGGTTCATCCCGAACCCAGCGCCGCCGCCAGTGGCGGCCGCATTGGTGGCGGTAGCTTTCGCTCCGCCCCCTCCATGCCCCGCAGCTATGGCGGGGGTGGCTATGGCGGGGGCGGTTACGGCGGCGGTGGTGGCTATCGCGGTGGCATGGGCGGTGGCATTGGCTTCCCATTCCTGTTGCCGATCTTTGGCTTTGGCGGCGGCGGCCTGTTTGGCTTTCTGGTGCTGATGGCCGTCGTGGGTCTGATCGCCAATGCCCTGCGGGGGGGTGGCGGCGGTGGTCCGGCCCTTTCCTATGACGATGGCCCCATGGCTCCTGCCACCCGGCCAGATGGGCCGGTTTCGATCGCCCAGGTGCAGCTGGGCCTGTTGGCCTCTGCCCGCGATCTGCAAAGTGATCTCCGCCGTTTGGCCGCCAGTGCCGACACCTCCAGCAGCCTGGGTCTGCAGAGGGTGCTGCAGGAGACCAGCCTGGCCCTGCTGCGCCATCCAGACCTATGGGTGTATGCGGCGGTTGAGGTGGGTCAGGTTCCCTTTGTATCGGCTGAGAGCACATTCAATCGCCTGTCGATGGCGGAGCGCTCCAAATTGGATCGTGAACTCACCACCAATGTCCAGGGACAGCGGGCCAATGAGCTGTCCCAGCAGGCGGGTGACAGCGATGCCACCAGTGACTTCATCGCCATCACCCTGCTTCTGGCCAGCCGCAACCGCCTCAGCCTGCCGGGCGGTGGCAGTGGGGAGGCCCTGCGCAATAGCCTGCAGGTGATTGGTGGCATCGCAGCCGATGAGCTCCTGGCCCTTGAGGTTATCTGGCAACCAGAAGGAATTGGTGAGGTGCTGAGCACGGAACAGCTGATTACCGCCTATCCGAATCTTGTGCACTTATAGGTTTTCTTGAGTTGATTTTCCAGGGCTTGTCTAAAGTTCGTTTGTTAGCGGTTCAGGCCAGTCCCACCAGCTTCATCGAGTAGTCCCATACCTTGGCGGCGGTGGTGGGATTGCTGGCCTTGTCGGATAGCTCTTGGCTGAACTGTTTGCCGCCTTGTTTTTGGCGGTTGCCCCAGCTCCAGTGCACACCGGATGATCCAAATTCTGGATCGGCAACCACCTGGGCCACCCGTTCACCCGCCAGGGCTTGGCTCACGTAGCCACCGGTGATGTTTTTTTGGAACCAGGGAAACAGTTTTTGGAACAGGGGTGGCGTATTGCGAAACAGGGGGGTGTCGGCCACGCATCCGGGATACAGAGAGCTAAAGACAATCCCCGTGCTTTGATGCAGGCGGCGGTGCAACTCTTGACAGGTGATCATGTTGCAAAGCTTGCTGTCTTTGTATGCTTTTCCCGGCTTAAATGGTTTGGCGTCGGCCATGGCAATTGGCGCCTTAAAGCCCGCTTCAAAGCCGGCCAGATCGCCAAGATCGGCCGGGGCTGGGATGGGGATCTTGCCGCCTAATTCTTTTGAGTTAGCTGTTACGGTGCCAAGGATTACCAGCCGGCGGGATGGATGGCTTGACTGCTGCAGGTCGGCAAGCAGTAGCTGAATCAGTAGGAAGTGGCCCAGGTGATTGGTGGCCATCGACTGCTCATAGCCCTGGGGTGAGCGCTCTGGCTGCTTCAGGCGCGGTTTGTACACCGCCGCGTTGATAACCAGCGCATCTATGGGCCTGTCAAGAGATGCCACCAGGGTTTCCACGCCAACACGCACGCTGTCCAGGTCGCCCAGGTCCATGCGGAGATGGCTGAGCTGGGCCGTCGGTATGGCCAGGGTGGCGGCGGCGGCGGCGGCCCGCACGGGATCCCGGTTCAAGGTAACCACGTACCAACCGCGATCCACCAGGGACTTGACGGCGTTGAGGCCAACCCCTGAAGTGGTGCCGGTGATCAGAACCGTACCGGGAGTACCAGCGGAGCCTGCAGCAACCATGAACATCAGCGGGCAACGGCTTCCTAACTTACGGAGCCGTGGGACTCCCGGGTGCCATAAATGGCCTGATCAAGCCTGTGATCACTGGCCTGGCCCCGCAGCTGGCAAGGATGGCAGGGCATTGACTCCGCCAGGCTGCTGCCAAACCACCCTCAGGCGATTGGGGGCGATCCATTGGCCTTGCTCGCGAATCAGTTTTTGCTCACCATCGGTGCTGAATAGGTGATCAAATCGCTCCCGGGCTTTGTTCAGTTTGCCGAGTTCTAGATCCAGCACCGCCGCAAGTTCACCCTGGCGATCCATCCGTTCTTGATAGGCTCCCGCCAGGCGCACCAAACTCACCCCCACCAGCACCCCCAGGGCGAGCTTGACGGTGAGGGCAATCAAGCTGCAGTGCAACTCTCGCCGTTCCAGCAGCAGACAGGCCTCGCTTGCCGCCTCTTCGGTGCCACCGGCCAGAAAGGGGCGTTGGCGGGCAGTCAGGGGCTGAATCGGGGTCCCCTGGATCGGGGGGCGTTGGCTGGGGTCCCGTTGGCTGGGATCCTGTTGAATTTGGGCCGGGGCGCTGCGGCGCATTGCGGGGTCCGGTGATCGACCCAGCGACAGATTGCTCCAGCCGATCCCGGGACCGGACTGAAGCAGACCACTGGGCATTCATCCGTTTCTAGCGCTCAGACCCACTTTTGCCAAGGTGCCAGCGCTTCCCCAAGGCCCCGGGGAGGTTGGCGGGGGAGTTGGGGGCTGAGCGGCCAATTCCCACCGATCTGGTGTTGGGATCAGCCGCTCGGATTTGGCCAAGCGGCTTCAGGAGTTGTAGAGGCTCACCGACAGACGCACGGCCAATACGCCGGCGTGGGCGGCCACAATCAAAGCGATCAGCACTTCGGTTTGGCTGAGGGCGGAAACCATGGCAGGAGCTGCAATAGGAACAACAACACCATTGTTTGCCGCCAGGTGGCTACGGTCGAGCTGCTTTTGACTTGCTGTCACAGCTCTTGATGGCCGATTCCTTTCAGGCGGCACCCGCCGTGGTGACGGTGACGGCAGACCAGCTGCGCCAGCTCGATCTCGCCCCCCTGTCGCCCTGGGCGGCTCTGGCGCCCCAGGCGCTGGTGCAGCGGGCCGGGGGGCTGGAGTTGCAGTTCAGTTGGCCCCGCGCCGCGGATGATCCCCGGGAGCTGTCGGAGATCCCCGAGTTGCGGCTTTGGGCGCTGCGGGCCGATGCGGCCCATCCCTGGCTGCCGCTGGTGCTGGAGCGGGGTAGCGGCCAGCTCACTCGCCATGTGGCGATGCTGTTGCCCCATGGCTTCAGTCGTACCGAGGGCATTCGCTTTGCCGCCGAGAGCCTGGAGCTGTGGATGACCCATCGGCTGTTCCTGCTCGATGGTTGGGCCCGCAGCCAGGGCCTCAACTGCCGCCAGGGTTTGGGCCAGATGGCGGCAGTGCTCGGCTTTGAACTCGATTCCAGTTTCTGGATTCCCCTGCCGCCCGCCTGAGCGCTGGGCCCCGCCTGAGTGCTGGGCCCATGGCGGTTTCATCTGAAAACTGGCTGGGTGTTGACACAGGTAAGGGTGGATGGCAGGGATTTTTAGCGCGCAGGCATGGCTTTTCAGGGAAGCTCTGGAAAACCCGAGCCATGGCCAGACGTTGTCGCAAGGCTTTCCCCTGGGGCAGAGTTGCAAAAATCGCGATTTTCCAGAGCTTCCCGAGTATTCGTTGGCTCGGGGCTATTGCGCCGCGCCATCTAGAAATAGCTGAATGGCGCGCCGTCCGCTGTCCGCCGCCAGCAGGATCGTCAGTAGCCGGAGCAGCCACACCAGTCGCCGCTCCGGCACCCGATTCAGCCGGGCCGCTGACCACTGGGCCGCGATCGCCGCGGTGCCCCCGAGGGTCAGCCCCATCCATAAAATTGCCCTGCCGTTCTCCACAAAGCCCACCGCCGCAATGCTGGAGGCCGCCAGCACCGCCAGGGTGCTGAGTCGAATCGCCAGGTGTAGGGGCACGGCCAGCAGTTGCACCATCAGCGGCACCATCACCAGGCCGCCACCGACGCCGAGCAGGCCGCCGGCGAGGCCGGCCACCGAGCCCACCGCCGCCAATCCAGCCAGGGGCAGCTGGGCGCTTTGCCGGCTGGCCAGGTTTTTCTTGGGACGGATCATCAGGCAGAGCAGGGCATACATCCCCGCTTGCAAACTCAGCAGTAGCCAACCCGATAGGGCAAAACTCAATTGGCTGAAAAGGCCACCACCCAGGCCAGCCCCGAGGGCGATGGCCAGGGCGGCATTGCGCGGCAGTTGGCCTTGGCGTAGATGGGCCCAGGTGCCGGCCAGGGTGGTGGGCACGATCGCCAGGGTGCTGGTGGCCAGTGCTTGATGGGCTCCCAGGCCCAGCAGCAGCAGCAGGGGCGAGAAGATCAGCCCGCCACCGATGCCCAGCAGGCCCGCCAGCAGCCCAGCCAGGGCCCCCAGCGGCAGCAGCAGTGACAAAGTGTCCCAGGGCATGGGCTCCAGCTAAAAAGGCGCCGTCTAGGCCCTCAGCATCCTCGAAGGCAGCACGATGGCGCTTCCACCGCTGCCATCATCTGGGTCTGTATGGCTGATCCCCTGCGTCTATTGCCCTGCTTGTCCGGGGCCGGCGATTGGCAGATGGCCCTGGATGCCTGGTTGCTCAGTCAGCGGCGGCCAGCCCTGAGGTTGTATCGCTGGGGGGGGCGGCCAACCCTGTCGCTCGGACTGCATCAGCGGCACCTGGAGAGCCATTGGCTGGCCTTGGCCCGGGTTGGTCGCCTGGACTTGGTGCGTCGTCCCAGCGGTGGTAGGGCGGTACTGCATGGGGGCGATCTCAGCTATGCCCTGGTGTGGCCGGATGCGCCGGGCTGCCGCCGCCAGGCCTACCTGGAAGCCTGCAGCTGGCTCCAGGTTGCCTTTGCCCGCATGGGTTTACCCCTGCAGTTCGGCCACCAGGCGGTGCGGAGGCAGGAGCCCAGTTGTTTCGCCACCAGCACCGCTGCCGATCTGGTTCATGTAGCCATTACCGCTGAAAGCTTGGGCATCGAACTCGGGCGCATCGACCCGGAGCGCATGGAACCTGAGGGCATGGAACCCGGGGGCACCGACCCCTGGCACATCAGGCGCATCAAGCGCATTGGCAGTGCCCAGCGTTGGCAATCTGGATGTCTTTTGCAGCACGGCGCAATTATGTTGGAACCGCCAGCAGAGCTCTGGCAGGAACTTTTTGGTGGGCCACCGCCACCGCTGCCGCCTTTGCCCTTGGCGGCTGGGGAGCTGGAGTCGCTGCTGCTGGACTGCGCGGCCGCCAGCTTTCCCCTGGCCCCAGCCAGTGAGCTAACGGCTGAGGAACTGGCTGCGATTGAGGCGGCAAGGCCGAATTACAGGATCTCTCCCAACGCTAGCCCACCTTAATGTTGAGCATAATCAGTATTAGGTTAAATCAGTATTGAGGTAAATCAGTATTGAGTCTAATCAGTATTATGCTAAATTAGCATTGCGGCAAATCGGCATTGCGGCAAATTAGTATTGCGGCAGGCCAGTATCAAGGCGGATCAGTATTCTGGTAGATCAGTATTCTGGTAGATCAGTATTCTGGTAAGTCAGTATTCTGGTAAGTCAGTATTGTGCCTCCAATCAGCTTGCTTCTTTCTCGTTTGATGCGGGCTGATTGGCTCCTGGCGCATCAGGCCTGGCGCTTCAAGGGGTGCGGGCTTCCCCTGAGGCCACCATGGTGCGTACCACGGCGGCCAGTCCCAGTCCCAGCGGATAGGTGTTGTGGCGTCGGGCCACATCGAGCATGGCGGCCGGCAGCTTCAAGCCAAGTTTCCGCAGTACCGCCTCGCCCAGCTCGGGCCTCTCGATCGTGCCACTGGGCAAACCCGCAGGGCTGAGCACCAGCAGCCGATTGGTGGCGGAGTCCTCCAGCTGCATCACCGCCTGCCAGAGAGGAGCTGCCTCGCCAATGGTGGGCAGGCTGGAGAGGGGTCTCAGGTAATCGGCAATGCGATCGGTGTCCCAGCGCTGTACCGGCAATTGCTGCAGTGGTTGATCATCGATCACCCCGCGCCAGTGGCCCCGGTCAGTCACCAGTAGCCAATCGCCCTGGCCTTCCGTTTCGCGCTCGGCCAGCCGCAGGCGGCTGAGATCCCGCAATTTGTCGCTGGCTTCCAGCACTCGATAGCGACGGCCCGCGGCATCGCGCACTTTTAGTTCGTTGAGGCTTTGCTGCAGGGCCAGCATCTGGGTTTGGTTGCGGGCGGCACCGAGGCCAAACCAACCCAGCAGCATCAGCCAGGCGCCGCCCATGCCGCCGCCGCGCAAAAGGACCACCGCCCCCAGGCCAATGGCCAGATAGGCCAGAAACCGGCCACTGCCATTGGCCACCTCCACCCCACGCCTCTGGCTGCCAGTTACCTGCCACACCAGAGCCTTGAGGATCATGCCGCCATCCAGGGGCAGACCCGGCAGCAGGTTGAACAGGGCCAGCACCAGGTTCAAGCGCCCCAGCTCCTCCACCAAAGCCCCCAGCCAGGGGGCGAGGTGGGCGGCCAGATGGGTGCTGGCCAGCAGGCTCACCCCCAGCACCAGGCTCACGGCCGGGCCGGCGGCCGCCACCAGCAGCGCCCCCAGGGCGGTATCGCACTCACGCTCCACGCTGGCCACCCCGCCCAGCAGGAACAGGGTGATGCTGCGCACTTTCACCCCCTGGCTGAGGGCCACCAGGGAATGGCCCAGCTCGTGGAGCAGCACCGAAGTGAACAGCAAAAGGGCCGTGACCAGGCCCAGGATCCACAGGCCCCCATCGCCGAGGTTGCCGTTTAGAGCATTGGCACCCAGCTGTTGGCTGTACTGCTTTTGAAAGGCGAAGGTCACCACCAGCAGGATCAAAAACCAGCTCGGATGGATGCGCAGGGGGATGCCGCGAATCTTGAGCAGTTGCCAGCCTTCGCCCACGGGCTCTGATCTTCCTGATTCCCGGCGGTGGCCGGGGTGAGACACAATCCTAGAAAGGTGTGATCGCTCTGCCTTGGCGGGTTTTAGTAATGGCCGAGCAGTTCGATCCGCGGATTCGCCAGCTGACCTCCGGCCCGCGTCTGATCCGCCAGTTGATCCGCCAGCAGATCAGCCGCGGGCCTGCGGGTCCTGGGGTCGCTGTCGACATGGCCGCCTGAAGCCTCCTCCCCCGTCGCTTGCCGCCCCGATGGCCGCTCCTCTGCTCAAGATATGTGGTCTGCGAGATCCAGGCCAGGCCGAGGCTGTGGCGGCCCTGGGGGTTGATGCCATCGGGGTGATCGGCGTTGCGACCTCCCCGCGTCATGTGTTGCCCGGCGCCCGCCGCGCCCTCTGGCAGGTGGTGGCGGCGGCGGCGCCCGCCTGCCGGCGGGTGCTGGTGGTTGCCGACCCAAGCGATGACCAACTGGCCCAGCTCACTCCCGAATGTGGCCATCAAGTGCTGCAGTTGCACGGCTCAGAAACCCCAGAGCGCTGTGCTGACCTGCGTCAAAAATTGGCTGTGGAGGTGTGGAAGGCGCTGCGCATCCGGCGTCCGGAGGACCTGGCGGCGGTGGCGGCCTATGGGGCGGTGGTGGATGGGCTGCTGCTCGATGCCTGGGTGAGCGATCAGTTGGGGGGCAGCGGCCAGCGCATCCCGCTGCAATGGCTCGCTGGTTTTGCGCCACCAGGGCCCTGGTGGCTGGCCGGCGGAATCCGGCCAGAGCTGGTGGCGGAGGTGCTCACGGCCTTGTCCCCCACGGGCCTGGATGCCTCCAGTGGCGTGGAGCGCTCGCCGGCGGACAAGGATCTCGACCGGGTTCGCCAGCTGGTAACCGCCGTGAAAGCTTGGCCAGGGGATGGCGGCTGAGTAAGAGTCGTAGCCATGGCCCATCGGTGGCCTGGATCCCGATTCGATGCCCCGCTTCCGCCCCCTGGCTTCCCTGCTGTTGGTTACTGCGGCTGCCCTGGGGGGGCTTGCCCCCCGTAGCCCTGCCCAAGACCTGGTGGGCTGTCAGTTGACCGATGCCGGCCAGCTGCAGTGCGTGCCTGGGGTGAGTGCTGATCCCCAGAGCCAAATCCGCGCCCTGCGTCAGCAGATCTCCAGGGATCTGCAGGTGGAGGGGGCCGTGGAACAACAGATCCAGGGATTGGAGCGGTTGGCCCTGTTGGGCCAGGCCCGGGAGGGCCAGTTGATCACTGTCAGCTTGGCGGCGGATGCCCTGGCGGCTTTGCCCGCCTCGGCCTTCCACTGGTATCGGCTCCAGCCCGGCGAGAGCGGTTGGCTGTTAATCAATGGTGCCAATGGACCCAGCTATAAGTTGCAGCGTGCAGACGTGAATGCCCAGTTGATGCTGGTGGTGGCCATACCCTCAGCCAATGGCGGCAGCCAGCGCCAGGTTTCCACCAGGTTGGGCCCTGTGCTGGGGGTGGGGGCGCAACGGTGAGTGGATGCGCAACGGTGAGCGGGGGCCTGGCCTAAGCGCTGGGTCTGCTGGCTTTTGCTGATAATGAATGGGGAGCGCGGGGCTCAGGTGCTCAACAGGTCTTGCTGTTGCTTGACCAACTCGAAGAATTCTGCTTTCAGGCTGGGGTCTTTGCGGAAATCACCTCTCACCACGGAATTAATCATGCTGGTTTGAAGCTCTTTCACGCCGCGCCACTTCATGCAGTAGTGCTGAGCTTTCACCAGGATTGCCAGGCCTTTGGGCTTGCAGAGACGTTCAATCTCATCCGCCAAAATAATTACAGCTTCCTCTTGGATGTGAGGGCGTGAGAAAACCCAGTCGGCCACCCGCGCAAACTTGGATAGGCCAATCACATGTTCACCGGGTTTGATGCCAATCCAGCAGTTGCCAAGGATGGGCACTAGATGATGGGAGCAGGCGGAACGAATTGATATCGGGCCTACCGTGTAAACTTCATCCAGATTCTTGATATTAGGGAAGCTGGCTATCTTGGGCTGAACGTGATAGCGACCTTTGAATACCTCATGGAGATACATGCGAGCAACGCGCTCGGCTGTCTCCTGGGTGTTGTGATCATTGTCAATATCAATCACCAGGCTTCGCAGTAAATCGCGCACTTTGTCGGCAACCTCAATCTCGAGTTGATTCAGGTCGCCTACCTCTAAATGCTCAGAAATATTATCGTTGGCGAAAAATGGCACACCCGCCTTTTCCAGCCTCTGGCGAATGCGCAGACTGGCGGGCATTGCTTGAGCGTCTAGACTTGATATCAATGAATTAGAAGTTGGCGAATCTGGAATGAGAGAATCTATGGCGGCAGACTCAGAGACGCTGGTATCTGTGGTCAATGAATTGGGAGAAAATGAATTTTGGGACAGTGATTTGGTGGGCAATTCTGTAGTGGACAATGTAGTGGTAGTCAAGTCGGCAATGCTTTGGGGAAGGGTGGAAGTCATGGATTGGTTCAGGGCACGCTTGGTTCAAAGAACGCCGGCAGCCGGCATCAGGGTGAGGTCTTCTACCACTTGAGTGGCAGGTTGTTGGGCGATATAGAGCAGAGCTTCTGCAGCTCGATTGGCATCTAGCATCGCATGGCGATCAAAGGAACTGTCAACACTTTCGCTGTCCCATAATGGTGTATTAACCGCACCCAAAGTGATCGTGGATACACGAATGCCATGGCTGCGTTCTTCCGTGGCCAGGCAACGGCTGAAGGCATTGAGTGCTGCCTTGCTGGTGCAGTAGGCACCCCAACCCGGGAAGGCATTGCGGGCCGCATGGCTGCTGACATTGATGATCAAGCCCTCGCCACGTTTGCGCAGCATAGGCAGTACTGCTTGGCAAACCTGAAAAACCGCGGTGAGGTTGAGCTGCATCAGCCATTGCCAGCGCTCCAGAGGCATTTCTGCCAGGGGTCCGGTGTAGGCGCCACCGGCATTGTTGATCACCACATCCGGGGTGCCACCCCGCTGGCACAGCTCCAGGATTGCGGGGCCGACAGCCGCGGCATCGCTGAGGTCCAAGGCAGTGGAGAACACAGTGGCCCCATCTGCCGCCAGCCCATCCAGCAACCGCTGAAAATCCTCAGAGCTTCTTGCTAAAAGCATCAGGCTGTAGCCAGCGCCAGCAAAGGCCCTGGCGGCCGCGGCCCCGATGCCCCTGGAGGCACCTGTGATCAATACCGCAGCCAAGGGATCGAGAGAAAGGGACGGTTTTCAACATGGGTTCGCCCCGGGCGATCCCGTGCAAAACCTTAAGAGCTCAGGGTGGAATCTGGGGAGACGCAATCCAGAAATCGGCCCATGCGCCGGTACTTAGCGTAGCGCTGATCGAGCAGCTGGTCCTCAGAGAGGCCCCTCAGGCCAGTGAGCTCCTCCAGCAGAGCCGTTTTCAGCGTTTCGGCGGCCTGCAGGGGGGCGGCATGGTTGCCGCCGGAGGGCTCGGCCAGCACCCGGTCCACGATGCCCAGCTTCAGCAGGTCGGCCCCGGTGATTTTGAGGGCATCGGCGGCCACGGGTGCCTTGCCGGCATCCCGCCACAGGATCGAGGCGCAGGCCTCGGGGCTGGCGACTGTGTAGACGCTGTGCTCAAACATCAAGAGCCTGTCGGCCACGCCGATGCCCAGGGCGCCGCCAGAACCGCCTTCGCCGATCACCGTGGCCAGGATTGGCACCCGCAGCCTGAACATCTCGCGCAAATTCAAGGCAATTGCCTCCCCCTGCCCCTGCTCCTCGGCCAGGACGCCGGCATAGGCCCCCGGGGTGTCGATGAAGCTGAGGATCGGTAGGCGAAAGCGGTCTGCATGCTCCATCAGGCGCAGGGCCTTGCGATAGCCCCCCGGGGAGGCCATGCCGAAGTTGCGAGCTACGTTTTCCCTGGTGTCACGGCCCTTTTGGTGGCCTGTTAGCACCACCCCCTGCTCACCAATACGGCCTATGCCACCTACGAGGGCCTGGTCGTCGGAGCCGCGCCGATCACCATGTAATTCGATGAATTCATCGGTGATCACCTGGATGTAGTCCAGGGTGCTGGGGCGCTGGGGATGGCGGGCCACCTGGATCTTCTGGGCGGGGCTCAGCGCATCGAAAATTTCCTGGCGGCGGCGAGTGGCGAGACTTTCCAGCTGCAGCAATTGCTGACTGACATCCACTTCAGAATCTCGCGCCAATTGCCGGATCTGCTCAATCTGTTCCTCCAGCTCCACCAGGGGCTTCTCGAAGTCCAGTAGGGCGCGGCGGGCCATGGTGACGGGGATGGGGGGAGGGTGCAGCGGGGAGAAGGGAGCGGGGCGCCGGTTTGGTGAATCCAGTGGGTTCAGCTGGATCGTTTCGTTTAGCTGGGCCGTTTCATTTAGCTGGGCCGTTTCAATCAGCCGGGCCGTTTTATTTGGCCGGGCCGTTTCATTCAGCTTGGCAGGGCCGGCTGGCTGGCGGCAAGCGAGGTTGGCTGGCTGGTAATCGAGGCTGGCTGGCCAAGGGCTTGGAAGCCGAGTGCCTGGAAGCCGAGTGCCTGGAAGCCGAGTGCCTGAAAGCCATGGCGGATTGAAGCCTTACCTATTAAATCCATCTTTTCTATGGTGATGTTGTTGCGGCCCCAGCTAAAGTTTGTGTGAATGTCCTCGAAGTCTAGGAGCATTGCCTCCGCAAAGCAGGCAAACATCTGGCGTTGGGGGTTGTCCATCTCTGCCGCTTCCATCATTTGCCAGCCGATATCCCGGTGAAATTCCACGATGCCTCCCTTCAGTACATGCACCGTTTCGCCAGAGGCTTTGCCATCAAGATTTTTTGGATAACCACCATCGATCATCAGGCAGGGTGAGCGGAGATTTTCCGTATCAATGCTGAGGGTTTCAGGCAAGCTGGCCACCCAGACCACCACATCGGCTTCAGGTAAAGCCTCCTCCAGGGAGAGGATCCTTCCAGTTCCCAGCTCCGCCTGGAGATCGATCAAGGGCTGGGGCTGACGGGCCACCAGCAGCAGTTCCTCCACTCCAGTGCGTTGGCTCAGCCAGCGACAGACGGCGCTGCCGATGTCTCCCGTGGCTCCCACCACCGCCACCTTGGCCCGGTGTAGATCTATACCCAGGGCTGGGGCATTGATTTCCACTTGGCGACAGATCACCCAGGCGGTATGGGTGTTGCCGGTGGTGAACCGCTGCCAATCCAGGGTGGTGGCTCGCACCTGCTGCTCCTTGAGCAGCTTGAAGTCTTCGAAAATGATCGACGTGAAGCCGCCCAGGGCCGTGATCGTGATGCCGTGCTTCTGGGCCAGTTCCATGGCGTTGAGGACTTTTCGCTTGGCCGTCTTGAAACGCCGCAGCATTTCTGGCACGAAAACAGAGTCGATGTAGGCCCCTTCGATGGTCTTGCCCGTGGGGCTGGTGACCTGAATACGCTCCACCAATTGGGGGGGAGCGCTGCACCACATCTCAAAATCTCCTTCGGCGTACTCCGGAAATCCCAGGGCCAGCGCCTTGCTGCGAGCCTGATCCAGGCTGGTGGAGTGACCGATCAGGCCGAACATGCGCTGGGGGTCGAGTGTCGCGCACGCTACATCCGCCGATCAGCCCACCAGGGCGGCGGCAGCCATCCGGGCAATTTCGCGAGAGCTGAAGCCGATTTCGATCAGGGACTCCTGGTAGGAGCTGAGGAAATCCGCCATCAGGTCTTCCTTGTCCATCGCCAGCTTGGCGGCGTCGCCGGCCACCTGATCCAGCATCTTGCGCACCAGGGGCAGGTTTTCGCGGTTGGCCTGCTCAAACTCCTCGCGAATCGTCGCGAGATTTGCCTTCAGCCATTCCTGTCCATAGTTGAGATGAGTGTATTCATCCTTGACCACTCCCTCGGTGATCTTGCGGGCAAACGGATCGGCTACTGGGATGTAAATGTGATAAGCCGAGATGGCGAAGGCCTCGATCAGGATCGCCTGGATTAGCAGACAGGTCACCACCTTCCCTTCGGCTAGAGCCCGTTGGAAATTGCCATGCAGGGGAGAAAAGAACTGCTTGGCGAAGTCCATGTCAGCCGTCACTCCCAGGTTGTTGGCGCAGGCGGTGAAGCCCTTCATGTGCTTGAGCTCCATGCGGGCCAGGCGGCTGAGTTCCTCGGCCTGGTCTGGGATCAGGGTGCCGATAGAAATGTAGTTGTCGTGGGCCTCTTGCTCGCCTTCGATCACGATGGCGTTGATGCGGCTGTAGGCGTCCTTATAGATCTCGCAGGCGAAGTCAGGCAGGCCCTCAGCGGCCTGGCCGTGGATGATCGCTTCAGCCGGGGAGGCAAGGGTTGCCATGGTTACCGCAGTGTGCATCGAATTCGTTCAACTCTAGCCACCGCCTTTGGTTTAAGCGCTTGGCTTAAGGGCTGATTGCCGCGCCCGGGACGGGCCAAGTGGAGTTAAGCAGGCTAGCGAAGCGCCGCTGCCATCCCGCCACCAGCAGTCTTTCCAGCTCAGCCCCCAGGGCGGTACTGGCACCGCTGGCATCGCCGATCACGCCACTGCGGCTGATATCGCCGGTGAGCCAGGCACAGGGGGCCTGGCCCTCCAGGCTCCAACCGGCGGGTATGGGCGGGCCTTGGAGGCCATCGGCAGGGCGCTCGGGCCCCACCAATTCGGGTGCCAGGTGCAGCATCAAGCTGGTTTCCGCCAGGCCGGCATGGAGCCCCTGGCTGCGCTCTGGTTCGGGAATCAGGTCCCAGACCTCTTCCGGACCACTCCACAAAAAGCATGGCAACACCGCCAAGCTCGGGCAGGCCAGGCGCAGTTGGCGGCTGGCCACCTGCAGCAGGCCTATTTGGCCGCCGTGGCCGTTAAACAGCACCAGACGGCTGAAACCGGCTGCGGCCAAATTGAATCCGACGGCGACCACCATCTGGATGATCAATTCAGCCGGCAGGCTGAGGCTGCCGGCAAAGCTGACGTGTTCCGGGGAGAAGCCAATCGGCTGGAGCGGCAACCTGGCGATCGCCAGCTGCTGCGGCAGGGCCGCCAGGGCCCCATCCAGCACCCGTTCGGCAAACAGTCCATCGGTGCCCAGGGGCAGATGGGGTCCGTGTTGCTCCACCGCCCCGAAGGGCCAGACCACGGTGCTGCCCTCTCGTTTGGCCAGGGCCTGCACCGCCGGGGCCGAGAGCAGATCTAGTCGCCGCTGCATGGGCCCAGGGCCGATCTCGGCCCAATCACATCCTTACAGTGTGAAACCCCATACAGCACCTGAGGCGCGATGGCCGGCACCGGCAACTCCCAGCCCTCCCCCTCGGCTCGCCCGGTGTCCCCCGGCTCGCCGCGACCAAAACCGGCTGCGCCCCTGCGCAAGCCGCCCCAGGTAATGATGATCAAGAAGGACGAGTCTGATGTAGCTGGCTCAGCTGCCTCCAGCTCAGCCACCGCCGGCTTAGGCACCGCCGGCTCAGCTGTGGCGCCGGCAGCGGTGCAGACAGCGGCAGCCCCTGTTCGCCCACCGACTCGCAACGACGCCGAGTTGTTTGAGCTGGAGAGCCTGCAGGGCGTCACCATGGCCGACCTGCTGGGCCCCGATGCCAGTCTTCGCAAAAGGCCAGCGGCCGCAGGTGCTGCCAATCCCGCCGCCGGGGCGGCTCCAGCCGCCCGGCGAACCGTCGATGAATTCGACTTCGACGAGGAGGCCTTCCTGGCCGCCCTCGACGAAAACGATGGCGTCGGCACCACCGGCGAGGTGGTCAAGGGAGTGGTGATCGGGCTGGAGAGCGACGGCGTCTACGTAGATATCGGTGGCAAGGCTCCGGGCTTCATGCCCAAAAAGGAATGCGGTCTTGGGGTGATCACCAATCTCAAGGAGCGCTTCCCCAAGGGACTGGCGTTGGAGGTGCTGGTCACCCGCGAACAGAACGCCGATGGCATGGTGACCATCAGCGTTCGCGCCCTGGCCCTGCGCCAGAGCTGGGAGAAGCTGAAGGCGATGGAAAAGGAAGCCAAGGTGGTGCAGGTGAAGGTGACCGGCTTCAACCGCGGCGGCATCACCTGTGACCTGGAGGGGTTGCGCGGTTTTATTCCCCGCTCTCAACTCCTCGATGGAGAAAACCACGAGGCCCTGGTGGGCAAGACCCTCGGGGTCACCTTCTTGGAGGTGAACCCTGAGACCCGCAAGTTGGTGCTCTCGGAGAAAAAAGCTTCCACCGCCGCCAAGTTCGCAAACCTGGAGGTGGGCCAGCTGGTGGAGGGGGTGGTGGTGTCGGTGAAGCCCTATGGATTCTTTGTGGATCTTGGCGGCGTCAGTGGCCTGCTGCACCAGAGCAGTATCACCGCGGGCCAGTTGCGAGACCTGCGGGAGGTGTTCAACCAGGGCGATCGGCTCAAGGCCCTGATCACGGAATTGGATCCGGGTCGTGGCCGCATTGCCCTCAACACAGCCCTGCTGGAGGGCCCCCCAGGGGAGTTGTTGATCGACAGGGAGAAGGTGATGGCCGAAGCCGTCGATCGGGCCAACCGCGCCCGCTCGGTGCTGCGTCAGCAGGAGCAAACCCTCTGATGACCAGGGCCTTGGCGAATTCGACGGCAGGCCAGCAAACCGTGGACTGGGAGCTCGATTACTACTCGCGGCCGATCCTGGAGGCCGACGGCAAGAAGCGCTGGGAACTGCTCATCTGCTCCACTCCCATCCCCGGGCAGCAGTTGGAACCTTTCCGCCTGGCCCTTAGCTGCCCGGCCACCAGTGTCAATTCGATCTGGCTGCGGCAGGCCCTGCAGTCGGCCATGGCCCAGGCCCAGCAGCAGGGTTTGGCGCCGCCGCGGCGGCTGCGCTGCTGGCGGGCTTCGATGCGCACGATGGTGCAACGGGCCGCCGAGGGTTTGGGCCTGGAGCTGCTGCCCAGCCGGCGCTGCTATGCCCTGGTGGAGTGGCTGCAGCAGCGGCAGCGGGATGTATACCCAGCGGAAGAGGGTTACCTGGCCGGTCCGCTGGCTCCTCCGCCCGCACCGATTCGACCGGTGTCCGTGCCCCTGCCGGAGGCCGCCCGCGGCGATCGCTGGGCCTGGGCCACCCTGCCCGCTGGCGCCCTGGCCGCGGCGGCCGAATGGCAAGTGGGCTTTGCTGGCCTGGTGCCGCTACCGGAGGATCTCGATCCCCAGGCTCCGGTGCCCGGCATTCGCCTGTTCAGCGCCAGTCGCGCCCTGGCCATCGCCGGCTGGTTGGCGGGTCTGGAACCGGTGCGATTGGAGATCGATGGCCAGCAGCTGGTGCTGGAGGCTGGCCTGGAGGATCGCTGGCTGCTCTCCAACCTGGCGGCCGATGCTGCCGATGCCGCCAGGGCCGCCTTGGCCATGGCCCGCTCATCGGCCAGCGGGCTGCAGTTCATTGCCGTGCAGGCCGATGAGCGGGATCAGCGGTTTGAGGGGTTTTGGATGCTGCGCGATTTGCCGGATGCTTGATGGCCGAGGCACTCGACCCTCCCTTTGACCTGCCGGATGCCAACTTCAATTCCATCCCGGGTTGGACTTGGCTTGGTTGCTACGGGGGCCATTACCTCCAGGCCGATCTATTGGCCGGTTTCGAGCACGGTTTTTTCACTCGCCAGTGGCACGGTCGCGGGCCCGATGAATTGGCTGGCTACGTAAGCGCCGGGGTGAGTGTGCATCAGCCCCGTCAAATTCACAGCGCCTTGGTGTTGCCCGCCAGCGCTGCCGCCGGCGAGCCCTGGCCAGCGGCCGATGGGCTGGTCAGCGACGCTGGTGGCCAGAGTTTGTGGGTCTGCGGTGCCGACTGCACCCCTGTCCTGTTGGCCGATCCTCGGCGGGGAGCCGTGGCCGCCTGCCATGCCGGTTGGCGGGGCGTGGCTGGCCGAATTCTGATCGCGGCCATTGAGCAATTGGAGGCGATGGGCAGTATTCGCTCCGACCTGCTGATAGCCCTGGGACCGGCGGTGAGTGGCGACAACTATCAGGTGCAGCGCCCAGTGAGCCTCCAGCTGGCCATGGGTTTGGGACTGAATCAGACAGCTAAAGGGCCAGTGGGCCAGGAGCGGGCTCTGGCGGAGCTACAGAGTTGTGGTGCGCTGCTGGATGATCCCCAGCCCGGTCACGATCGTCTCGATATTCGCGCCGCCGCTCGCCGTCAATTGGAACTGGCAGGCATACCGTCCAGCCAGATTGCCCTCTGTCCATTGTGCACCATGGCGGAGCCGTTATTATTTCATTCCTGGCGGCGTGATCAGGTCAAGGCCGTGCAATGGAGCGGCATTGTCAGCCAGGCCTGAACGCATCTAGGCCCCCATCTGTGCCGCTGCTGGCCGTGCGCCGAGCTCCTACGCCCATGGGGCTGGTATGGCGATCAGGCTCTATTCCCGCCCAGCCCTAGACCCTGCTTTGTCAGCTGATCATGGCCTACCCCCGGCCAGGTGCCGCTGGACGTTGCAGCTGGGGGGCCTAGGAGCTGGCTTGGACCTGCATCGATATTGCAAAAGGTTCCGCGGGGATGCATAATGCAGATGTTGCATAACTCTCTCAATGCTCACGGGTCCCGATCTGCTCGCCAAAGTCAAAGAGCTTGGCGATGTCAGCAAATCTGAGCTGGTAAGAGCCTGTGGCTACCTGTCCATTAAGAAGGACGGAACCGAACGGCTGAACTTCACTGCCTTCTACGAAGCCCTGCTCAATGCCAAGGGCGTCGATTTCGGTGGTGGCCCGAAAACTGGTAAAGGAGGCCGCAAACTCAGCTTCTTCACCAAGGTGCAATTCAACGGCAACCTCATGGTGGGCAGGGCCTACACCGCCATGCTCGACCTCAAGCCCGGCGACGAGTTTGAAATCAAGCTCGGCCGCAAGCAAATTCGCCTGGTACCCCTCGGTTCTGAGGGTGTCGAAGAAGACGAAGAGTGATCTGCTAAGCGGCAGGTTCGGCCCCTGGCTGGCTTCTTCCCCCTAAACCAAGCTCCTAGCCAGGGCAGTTGACAATGCTGAGGGCCACCTGTTCGGCAAGTTTGATCCCATCGATGGCAGCCGACAGGATGCCGCCCGCATAACCGGCTCCTTCTCCGCCGGGATAAAGCCCTGGAGTGTTACAACATTCCAGGGTTTTTTCATGGCGTGGAATGCGTATCGGCGATGAGGTGCGCGTCTCCACGGCGGTTAGCAGGGCTGCTTGGCCAGCAAAGCCAGGGATGCGCCGCTCAAATACCGGCAGCGCCTCCCTCAGGGCCGCCAGCACAAACTGCGGTAAACAGGAGTCCAGGCTGGTGTAGCGCACGCCAGGTAAATAGGAGGGCAGCACTGCTGCCGTGGCCTCTCCATGGCGGGAACCCTCGGCCAGGAAATCGGCTACGGTCTGGGTTGGTGCCTGAAATTCGCCGCCGCCGGCTATAAATGCTTGGCTCTCCCAATGGCGCTGAAAGGCCACCCCCGCCAGGGGATCGCCGGGCCCATCGCCATAGGGCTCCAGGTCTGCGAGGGTGACGTTGACCACGAGACCACTGTTGGCATTGCGCTCGTTGCGGCTGTGTTGACTCATGCCATTGGTCACTACCCGACCGGGCTCGGAGGTGGCGCCCACCACCAGGCCCCCGGGACACATGCAAAAGCTGTAAACGTCGCGGCCCATCAGCTCCTCACCGGTGCAGTGGTGCACCAATTTGTAATCCGCAGCCCCCAGTTGCGGATGGCCGGCGGCCTCGCCGTAACGGGCTCGATCAATTAGCCCCTGGGGGTGCTCGATCCGCACGCCTATCGCGAAGGGTTTGGCCTGCATGGCCACTCCTTGGGCCCGCAACTGGGCGAAGCTGTCGCGGGCGCTGTGACCAATGGCCAGCACCGCGTGGCTGGCGCTCAGGTGCTCACCATTGGCCAATACCAGGCCCCGCAGTTGGCGGTTGATCGGATCCAGGTCGAGGGCCTCCACCCGGCAGCCAAAGCGCACTTCACCGCCGAGGGATTCAATTCGAGCTCTCAGGCCCCGCACCACTGTGGCCAATTTGTAGGTGCCTATGTGGGGCCGGTGCAGGGTGAGGATTTCGGCATTGGCCCCTGCTGCCACCAGTTCTTCGAGCACCTTGCGGCCATAGGCCTGGGGGTCACTCACCTGGCTGTAGAGCTTGCCATCGGAGAAGGTGCCGGCACCACCTTCGCCAAATTGGGCATTGGATTCGGGTTTGAATGGCCTCTCGCCCCGCCAGAAGCCGAAGGTGTCGGCGCTGCGCTGCTTAACCGGCTGGCCCCTCTCCAACAGCAGGGGGCGCAGTCCCATCTGGGCCAGCAACAGGGCGGCGAAGTAGCCGCAGGGCCCTGCGCCAATCACCACCGGGCGGCGGGCGGCGGCGATCGACCCTGGCTGGTCCCCCCCGGGCGGCGCCAATACATAGCGATAGGTGGTATCGGGGCTGGGACTGAGCTGGGGGTCAGCTTTGGCCCTGGTCAACAGGACCTGTTCGACTGCCGGCACCAGGTCCAAATCCAGGCTGTAAACCAGGGCTATGGCGGTTTTGCGGCGGGCATCCACGCTGCGCTTGACCAGCCGCAGGCCTAGTAGTTCACCGGGCCGCAGCCGCAGGCGCTTGACCACGGCGGCCTCCAGGTCGGCCTGGCTGTGGTTCAGGGGCAGTTTCAGTTGGCTCAGCCTCAGCACCGGCTCGTTGGCTCCCAACCCTTCGCCTTATTCCAGCAGCCCCCCCATTAGTTCACATCAGTCCCCATTCGTCGCCTCCCCCTGCCAGGGTGGCTGCATTGGCAGTTGTGCGGATGACGATCACCCATTGCCCCCTGTGTATGGCCCTGGCGGTGCTCAGTGCCTGGCGGTTCATGGCCCACGCGGCGATCGTGTGGCAGTTGCTGCCGCGGCCCTCGGCAGAGCTGGATCGCCCGGCCGCCGCCCCTCCCTTGGTGTTGCGCGGCGCCTGAAGCCGATGATTGTCCCAGCACGCCTTGAGGTCACCTACTTCGGGGCTAACGGCTGGCTGCTGGAGTTTGCCGCCGCCGATGCCACCGCCTGCCTGCGGCTGCTGCTCGATCCCTGGCTGGTGGGCCCCCTGGTGTTTCCACCGGGGCCCTGGCTGCTGCGGGGCGAGATGCCCCAGTCCTGGCCCGTGCCGGAGCGGCTGGATCTGCTGTTGCTCACCCAGGGCCTGCCAGACCATGCCCATCCCGCCAGCCTGGCCCTGCTGCCTCGCCAGTTGCCGGTGGTGGCATCGCGGGCGGCGGCTCGGCTGTGCCGCGATCTGGGCTTCACCGACGTCACCACCTTGGTGCCGGGCCAGCGCCATCTCAGCGGCGCCCTGGCGATCACGGCCACGGCCGGGGCGCCGGTCCCCGAGCCCCAGAACGGCTATCTGCTGGAGCATCCAGCGGCTGCCATCTATCTGGAGCCCCATGGCTTTTTGCCCCCCGCAAGCCAGCTGCCGCCGCGGCGGCTCGATGCGGTGATCACTCCAGTGGTCGACCTGGGGCTGCCCCTGCTGGGCCCCCTGGTGAGGGGCCGCCAGGTCCTGCCGGCCCTGATCGAGCGCTTCCAGCCCCGCACGGTGCTGGCCAGTTCCGCTGGTGGCGACGTCCAGTTCAAGGGATTGCTCAGTTCGCTGCTGCGCCAGCAGGGCACGGCGGCGGCAGCGGCCCAGGCCCTCGCCGCCGCCGGTCTGGAGGAGGCCTGCCAGTTGATCGATCCGCGGCCCGGGCAGCCCATTTCCCTGCCCCTGGGGGCGCGGTGCTGAGAGCCGTCGGCTCGCAATTGTCTTCAACTGGCAGCTGTTAACTCGCAGGCTGGCAACTCGCAATTGCCATCCACTCGCCACTGCTGTCCACTGGCAACTGCTGACAACTCGCCGCTGCCACTGTTGTCCCCTGGCCAGAGAGGTGAATCTGGCGCTGCCAGGCCCACCTCGCTCATGCCCGCCCGTACTCCCGTTCCAACTCGGCCACCAGCAGCCGGGTGTCAATCAGGGCATCGGGGTTGAGGCTGATGGAGTCGATGCCCTGCTCCACCAGAAAGCGCACCATCAGCGGGTCGTCGCTCGGGGCCTGGCCGCAGATGCCGACCTTGCGGCCACAGCGTTTGGCCGTGTGGATGGCCAGGCGGATCAGCTCCTGCACCGAGGCCTGACGCTCGTCAAACAGATCCGCCACCAGGGCCGAATCCCGATCCAGGCCGAGGGTTAATTGGGTGAGATCGTTGGAGCCAATCGAGAAGCCGTCGAAACGTGCCGCGAAGGCCTCCGCTTCGATCACATTGCTGGGCAGCTCCACCATCACATACACCTCCAGTCCGTCTTTGCCCCGCACCAGGCCGTGGCGGGCCATCTCCTTCAACACCTGGTCGCCCTCCCCTGGGGTGCGGCAGAAGGGCACCATCGGGATCACATTGGTGAGACCCATCTGCTCGCGTACCCGTCGTAGGGCCTGGCATTCCAGGCCGAATGCCTCGCGAAATCCCTCGGCGTAGTAGCGACAGGCGCCCCGCCAACCCAGCATTGGGTTCTCCTCCCGGGGTTCAAAGTCGGCGCCGCCCAGCAACTTGGCGTATTCGTTGCTCTTGAAATCCGAGAAACGCAAGATCACCGGCTTCGGGAAAAAAGCCGCGGCGATACGGCCCATCCCCAGGGCCAGGCGATCTAAGTAGAAGTCTGCGGGACGGGCGTAGTGGGCGGTGCGGCTGGCGATGGCCTGGCGCACGGCCGGATCCCGCAGCCGCTGGGGCTGCAGCAGCGCCATTGGATGCACCTGGATGTGGTTGGCGATGATGAATTCCAGCCGGGCCAACCCCACCCCATCGCAGGGCAATGCGGCCAGTTTGAAGGCTTCTTCCGGGTTGCCGATGTTGAGCATGATCCCGGTGCGGCTGGCCGGCAGGGCGCCGATCGGCCGCTCTTCCAGCCGGTAGGGCAGGGCGCCGCGATAGACTCGTCCCTGATCGCCCTCGGCGCAGCTGGCGGTGATCGTCTCCCCATCGGCGATGCGGCTGGTGGCATCGCCGGTGCCCACGATGGCGGTGATACCCATCTCCCGGGCGATGATCGCCGCATGGCAGGTGCGGCCCCCCTGGTTGGTGATCACGCCGCTGGCGCGCTTGAGAATCGGTTCCCAGTCTGGGTCGGTGCGCTCGGTCACCAGCAGATCGCCCACGCCGAATTGTTCAATCTGCGAGGGATCGGCCAGGATTTTGGCCCTGCCGCTGCTGATCGCCGAGCCCACCGCCCTGCCTTTGCAGAGCAGCTGGGCATCGCCAGGTTCCAGATGCCAGCGGCGCAGCAGGTTGCTGTGGCGGCGCGATTCCACCGTTTCCGGCCGGGCCTGGAGGATGAACAGCTGACCGCTGATGCCGTCCTTTGCCCACTCGATATCCATGGGCATCGGGCTGCCCCGCCGGCTGGAGTAATGGCGCTCGATGGCGCAGCCCCAGCGGGCCAGTTGCAGCACCTCGGCATCGCTGATGGCGAAGCGTTCCCGCTCCGCGGCGGGCACTGCCACGGTTTTGGTGGTGCCCTGGGCGCTGGTTTGGCCTGGGGTTGGGCCCCAGGCCCTGGCTTTGGCCAATTCGCTGAGCACCGCCTCACTGAGAATCGCCTCGCCGAGAACCGCCTCGTCGAGAACCGCCTCGCCGAGAACCGTCTCGCCCAGAATCGTCTCGTCGAGATCCGTCTCCCTGGCAGCCGTTTTGCCGATTAATTCGCTGGCAACCGGCTCGCTGGGCACCGCATTGCCGATCACTGCTTCGCTGGGCACCGGCTCGCTGAGCACCATCTTCACGGTCTTGCTGCCCAGGCGTTTGCCCACGATCGGAGCATGGCCCTGGTGCAAGGTGGGCTTGAAAATCAGATATTCGTCTGGGTTCACCGCCCCCTGCACCACCGTCTCCCCCAGGCCGTAGGCGGCGGTGAGCAGCACCGCATCGCGGAAGCCGCTCTCGGTGTCGATCGTGAACATCACCCCAGATGCGGCCAGGTCGGAGCGCACCATCCGCTGCACGCCAATGGACAGGGCCACATCGCCGTGATTGAAGCCATGGATCTGCCGGTAGGAGATCGCCCGATCGGTGAACAGGGAGCTGTAGCAGCGGCGGCAGGCGGCGATCAAGTTGGCGTCGCCGCTCACATTGAGAAAGGTTTCCTGCTGGCCGGCGAAGCTGGCATCGGGCAGATCCTCCGCCGTGGCGCTGGAGCGCACGGCCACCGCCGGCGCCGCCTGGCCCGCCTCTGCGGCCAGCTGGTGGTAGGCAGCCAGGATCGCCGCTTCCAGATCCGCCGGCAGTGGATTGGCCAGCAGCAGCGAGCGGGCAGCTGCCCCCGCCGCCCGCAGGGCCCCCAGGTTGGAGCTGTCCAAGCCGTCCAGCAGCTGCTGCAGGCGCTCGCCCAGCTGGCCGCTGGCGATCAACTTGCGATAGGCGAAGGCGGTGGTGGCAAATCCCCCGGGAACCCTCACCCCCTCGGCCGTCAGCTCCCGGATCATCTCCCCCAGGGAGGCGTTCTTGCCGCCCACCTGGGGGATCGCCTCGATACCCACCGCCTGCAGGGGCACCACCATTGGCGGCGCCTGCCCTGGTTGCTGCTCGCGGCCGGTAGCTTCCTGCATGCCCATGGCGACGGTGACCGCTGGCTTGAATCTGTCCAGGCCGGGGCTCAGGCAGTGGCAGCCGGGGCGTCTCGCCCTAAACCAGGCGCATCCAGCCTGCAATCCGGCGCACGCCTTTACGGCGGCCAGCGATGCCACAGTGGTGGCTTCGCCCCAATCTCCCCACTGTGCTTCGCTCCACCCTGTTCGCTCTGGCCGCCTCGTCCATGGCACTGGTGACCATGCCTGCCGCCCCAGTGCTGGCCCAGGGAGCTGCCACCAAGCCCGCCTCCCAGGACGATGTGAATCTCTACAGCACCATGGGCGCCGTATCCGCCTGTGATTTAGCGGTGGGCGAGCAGGTGCCTCTTGCCAAGTCCTTGCTGCCCAATAGTAGAATGGTAGCTTATGTTTTGGCCACTCGACATGGCTCAGAGATCGCCGGTGTTGGCTCCGGCAAGCTTGGTAATGACCAACTAGTGCAAGGTAGCTATATTCAAATCGTGCGCTGGGTTCGCCAAGGATGTTATGACAAGCTCTCGGCCACCGATAAGGAGTTGGTTGACAAGGTGATCGCCCAAATGCAGAAAGCCGCTCCGGCTCAGCCCCCCGGTCAAAAGAAGTAAGCTACAGATATTTTGCAAACCCTTTGGTTGGTCCCGAAAATACTTTGTTTGGTAACTGATTCTGATTTAGGGGGCAGTGCTGCGCGCTGAGAGTATCGCCCCCTTTTAATACTTGTAAGCGGCGTAATTTTTGGATTTCAGGTGTAAGTTGGCTGTAATTGCTACTCCGGCGGTTCGGATTTCAGGTGCGGATTAGCTGGCCACTGCGGGGCTTCGCCACTGAGGGGCTTCGCCATGGTGTCAGTCGTGGCCGTCCTCGGCTAATCGAGATCCCGCCTGTCCCAGCTTTGGGGATCGCACACCGGTCTGGGGATCCCACACCGGCCGCGCCATCTGATCTGCCCTTGGCGCGGCACCGGCCGCCAGGGGCCGGCGGAGCCAGGGCCCAGCCGTTGCGGGCCCCAGTGCCATGGGAGCGATGGGAGCCTTCGGCAACGGAGCAAGTCGGCAGAGCCCATCGCCAGAGCAAATTGGAAGTGGCTCAGCTACAGCAGCTCTTGCGGGCCCTGGCCATGGGCCGATATGGGCTGATATGCCGATCAGCGCTGGGGGGCAATGCTTGGGGGAAGTGCTGACAATTGCTGGTGGGCAGTGCTGGTGGGCAGTGCTGGGGACCAGTGCTGGGTGGGCAGCGCTGGCCGAGGAATGGTCAGCTTTCCGCCTGGGATTCCAACTGGGATTGCACCGGGGGATTAGCTGCGGGATCGATGGCGGAATTGCTGGAGGAATTGCCGGCCAATGGATCAGCTGTTGGCCCTTCTGGCAGGGCTTGGGCGAGCAGGCCGGCACCGACCAGGGCGGCTCCAAGGGCCAGGGCCAGGGACCTGTTTGCGCCCGCGGCCCCATCACCCCAGGCGGCAGCGGCTAAAAAACAACCCCCCAACAGCAGGCAGGGAACCATCACGATACCCTTGGCGGTGCGATTTATGCCCATATAAATGTAATTTTAGCTCGGATTTGGATGGGAACCGCAGCCGGGGGCATCGGTTTGATTGCTGGCCTGGCCAGCGGCGATCAGGCCACTGGCCAGATCGGTGGCCGAGCCGAGCTTTTGTACTTTGGCCAGCAAAATTCCGTCATGGCTGCCCAGGGGCCTGAGGTTTACCCGGCTGCGCCGTGGCAGCTCCCGCCGCATCCAGGCCAGGGCCTGCTGCTGCTGTTCTGGGGCCACGGCCAGGCAGGCCAGCTCCACGGTGTAGGTGCGGTTGCTGTCGCCCACCTGCAGCAGGGTGGCCGAGCGCACAGCCAGCACCTCAGCGGCCGATGCCGCCCCCGGTGTAAGCAAAATAAACAGGGTCAACAGGCCCGCCAGCAGCGGACCCAGGCGGAAGGGGGGGGCGATGGTGTTCAGAGCTTGGCTCCACAACTGGGGCAGAACAGGTGGGCACTGGCGGTGTGACTGCCGCAGCTAGCGCATTTGCGGATGGTGTCTATCGCCAGCTCCGGGTGGCTGGGCAGGCCCACCATCTGGGCATTGCTGGCTCCAGGGGGCACCATCGGGTAGCAGTTTTCGTTGCGGCGCACCTTTACATCGATAAAGGCGGGACCGGGATGCAGGAGGGCCTCCTGCAGTTGGGAGCGCAGCGTTGCCCGATCGCGGATGGTGACGCCACGCACCCCGAAAGCCTCGGCCAAGGCCTGGAAGTTGGGCATGCCGCCGGTCATCTCGGAGGCCGAGTAACGCTCCTCGTAGAAGCTCTCCTGCCACTGGCGCACCATGCCCTGCCAGCCGTTGTTCAGCACCACCACCTTCACCGGCAATTGGTATTGACTGAGGGTGCCCAGCTCTTGAATGTTCATCAGAATTGAGGCGTCGCCAGCCACGCAGATCACCTGCTCAGCGGGGAAGGCCACCTGCACGCCCATGGCGGCGGGCATGCCAAAGCCCATGGTGCCCAGGCCCGCCGAACTGATCCAGTGGCGTGGACCGTTGAGTAGAAATTGGGCTGCCCACATCTGATGCTGGCCCACATCGGTGGTGTAGAAGGCATCGGGCGCCAGTTCCCTCAGGGCCACCACCACTTCTTGAGGGGCAATCTCTCCCTCGGGGGGCGGCACCACCAGGGGGTAGTGCCGTTTCCAGCTGTTGATGCGCTCCAGCCAGGCTTCGGTGCGTCCCTGGGAATCCTCGCCGCTGGTGGCGGCCAACAGGGCCTCCAGGGCCGCCTTGACATCGCTCACCACGGCCACATCTGGCTGGCGGGTCTTGCCCATTTCGGCGGCATCGATGTCGATGTGAATCACCTGGGCCCTGGGTGCAAAGCCATCGAGACGGCCGGTCACACGATCGTCAAAGCGCGCTCCGGCGGCGATCAGCAGATCACATTCGGTGACCGCAAAGTTGGCGTAGGCGGTGCCGTGCATGCCGAGCATGCCCACCGCCAGAGGGTGGCGCTCGTCAAAGGCTCCCTTGCCCATCAAGGTGGTGGTTACGGGCAGGCGGAAACGTTCGGCCAGTTGGAGCAGCTGCCCATGGGCACCGCCACTGATGGAACCGCCACCCACATAGAGCAGCGGTCGGCGAGCATTGCGTAGCAGTTCGGCGGCGGCGCCAATGGCGGCGGCGCTAGGGCTGGGCGGCAGCTGGAAACCGGCTGGGATGGCGCTGCCCGGCTCCACCGGCAGGTAGTCGAACAGCTCGGTGCCCACATCCTTGGGCACGTCGATCAGCACCGGGCCAGGACGACCGGTGGAGGCAATTAAGAAGGCCTCGGCCACGATTCTGCCGATGTCCCTGGGGTCGCGCACCACCCAGGAGTGTTTGACGATCGGCAGGGTGATGCCAAAAATATCGGTTTCCTGAAATGCATCGGTGCCAATCGAGGCCCGGGGCACCTGGCCGGAAATCACCACCATCGGCACCGAATCCATCTGGGCGGTGGCGATGCCGGTGACCAGATTGGTGGCGCCGGGGCCGGAGGTGCCAAAGCAAACCCCCACCTGCCCGGTGGCTCTAGCATAGGCGTCGGCGGCATGGGTGCCGCCCTGTTCATGGCGCACCAGGATGTGCTTGAGCCAACCCCGGGCTTCTGCTTTATGCAGTTCGTCGTAGATCGGCAGGATGGCCCCGCCGGGGTAGCCAAAGATGTGGGACACCCCGTGGCGATGCAGGGCATCCATCAGGGCGTAGGCACCGCTGACGCGGATCGGGCCAGCAGTGGCTGGCGATACGGGGCTGGTCGGCTCTGCCGCGAATGCGGCGCTGGTCGAATCTGCCGCGAATGCGGCGCTGACTGACTCTGACGCGAATGCGGCGCTGGCCGACTCTGCCGCGGCTGTGGTGCTGGCTGCTGAACTAGTTGCTGCGATCACTGTGGCGCTGGTTGCTGCACTGATAACGGCGGCGGACTGGACCGCAGGAGTGAGGGGCGTGAGCGTCACGGCTGCGATGGGCCAGGTTTACCTGACCACCTAACGGAATGAGGCAACACTAGGGCCGTAGGAGCCTTTTGGTGCGGCAGCCGCCTCTTGACGTCGCCTCTGGCTTGCAGCACTGGCCCTCTGGCTTGCAGCCAATGCTCGCTGGCTTTCAGCCAATGCTTGCCGGCTTTCAGCCAATGCTCGCTGGCTTTCAGCCAATGCTCGCTGGCTTTCAGCCATGGCCCGCAGGATCCGGGCTGGATCGAGCCAGTTTCCCCGGTAGCGCAGACCCCAGTGCAGGTGTGGACCCGTTGTGCGGCCACTCATGCCCACCTGGCCGATCGGTTGGCCGGCCCGCAGCCACTGGCCACGAACCAGCCTTACAGGGCCGCTGCGCAAACCTCCCGCCTCGATCCTGCCGTCCAGGTGGCAGTAGACGTGCTCGTAGGGCCCAGAACGAATCACCAGGCCCACGCCGCAGCCTTCGTCATCGATCAGATCCTGCACCACCCCTGTCCACCAGTTGCGGATGGAGGCACCCAGGGGTGCCGCTATGTCCAGTCCGTGGTGCCACCCGGCACTGCCCCCGGGACCTGGTCGGCTGCCGTAGTGACTGCTGTAGCTCAGGAATTGGCTCACCGGGAACACGCCTGAATGCCAGGCGCCCCCGGCCCGGGCCGCCGCCGCGGGGAATTGCAGTCCAGCGAGTAGGCCCAGCATCAAAATCCAGCTTCGCTGTGCCCGGATGGTGCTGGCCAGGTTGTTCATCGCCAGATTTTTAGTTCAGAGCAGGCCGAGGGCATGGAGTGGGCCGTGGCCGCTGATCAACTCCAGTAGGAAAGCGGAAAAACCCACCATGGCCAGTCGGCCATTCCACACCTCTGAGCTGTTGTTCCAACCCCAGGCCCACTTGTCCTGGGGATAGAGCTTCACTTTTTGGGGCAGCTCTGCCGCCTGGTCCAGGTTCACCTCCGGGCCGGCCAGGGCCCGCTGCACCAGATCGGCCAGGCCGCGGATGAAGGAGGGGGTGATGTCGAGGGCTGGTACCCGCCGGAAATTGGTTATGCCGGCCTCGGTGGCAATCTCCCGATACTCGATATCGATTTCTTCGAGGGTTTCGATGTGCTCGCTCACGAAGCTGATCGGCACCACCACCAGATCCTGCACCCCCTGCTCACCCAGTTGTTGCAGGGCCTCGTCGGTGTAGGGCTTTAGCCATTCCACCGGACCCACCCGGCTCTGGTAGGCAAGCGTGTAGGGGTTGCCATGGCCCAGATCGACCGCCAGCTGGGCCATGATCAGGGCGGCACAGGTTTCGATTTCCCTCTGATAGGGATCCCCTGCTTCCTCCACGTAGCTCTTGGGCACCCCATGGGCACTGAAGAACACATGGGCGGTGGCGGGATCGGGACAGGCGTTTATCTCCCTGGCAATCAGTTCGGCCATCGCCCCGATGTAGCCTGGGTCGTCGAAGTAGCTGCGAATGCAGCGGATGGGCAGCTTGCAGAAATTTGGATCCGCCTGGCGCAGGCGATTCAGCTCCCGGAAGCTGGAGCCGCTGGTGCTGATCGAGAAGTGGGGATACAGGGGCAAAACCACCACCTGGTCGACCCCATCGGCCTTGATGTCAGCCACCGCCGACTCGGTGAACGGGTGCCAGTAGCGCATCGCCACGTAGCTGGTGGCCTCGACGCCGCGGCTGCGCAGCTCGCTCTGCAGTTCCCGCGCCTGTTGCTCGGTGATGCGGCGCAGCGGTGAGCCGCCGCCGATGGAGCGATAGGCCTGCTGTGATTTGCTGGCTCGCAGGCTGCTGATCAACCAGGCCAGGGGCTTTTGCAGGGCGGGATTCGGCAGCCGAATGATCTCCGGATCCGAAAAAAGGTTGTAGAGAAAAGGACCCACGTCCTGAATTCGCTCCGGACCACCGAGGTTCAGCAGCAGCACGCCCACCTTGGCCATGCCCTCGTTCCGTCCGCCGCATGCCCAGAGAGCGTAACCCTGCTGCCCCCCTTCGCCTCGGCAATTCGCTTTGGCACTGGGGGCTGATGGTCAAGCCCCGCCATGGGCGATACCGTCAGGCGCGACTGCGCTGACGGCAGTTTTCCACCGCACTACGGCTGTCCCCCTAACCCTGCCGTGCACTTAGATCCATCGGCCCCATGCTCAGCCGGCCAAGACCAAGCCTCTGCTAACCGCTTTACCGGCAGTGCTGGCGAAGGTATTGCTGGCGAAGGCAGTGCTGTCGAAGGCAGTGCTGGCCAAAACGAGGCTGGCGTAGCCAGTGCTGGCCAAAACGAGGCTGGCGTAGCCAGTGGTTTAGATGGGCAGCTGCAGCTGCTCAATGCCAATTTGGCCGCTGGTGGCGTGGCTTTTCGCCTTGAGCGCCGCGGCGAGCGGTTGGGCCTCAGGGGGCCGCTGCCCTGCCGCCAGGGCAGCGGCCGGCGACCTGTGCAGCGCATCTCCCTGGGCTTGCCGGCCAACGCCCTGGGCCTGGAGCGTGCCCAGCGGCAACTGCGGGAACTGCTCCAGCAGCTGCAGCGGGGCAGCTTTGCCTGGGAGCGCTGGTCGCTGGCCTCCAGCCCCGCCGCCAGGGGGATCTCCAGGGCGGAGTCGCCGCCGGTCATCGCCACGGCCCTGGAGGGCTTTGAGCGGGCTTTTTTTGCCGATCCCCGCCGCCGGCGCAACCCCGCCGGCAGCCGCACCACCTGGACAGCGGCCTATCTCCCCTACCTGCGCCGCCTGGCCAGCAGCGCCGAGGCCCAGGGGCTGCCTCTGGCCTTACCCCTGCTGGAGCTGGTGGTGGAGAGCTATCCCCTGGCCAGCCGCGGTCGCCAGCAGTGCGGCACGGCCCTGGCGGCCCTGGCCCGGCATCTGCGCTGGGAATTGCCGGCCGACTGGGGGGAGCGGGCCAGTGGTTATGGGCTGCATCGGGCCCAGTTTCGCCAGTTGCCCAGCGATGCCCAGATCCTGGCGGCGGTGGAGCGCATCCCCAACCCCGGCTGGCGGTTGGCCTATGGGCTGATGGCCACCTATGGCCTGCGCAATCACGAGCTGTTCTTCTGCGATCTGACGGCCCTGGCCCCCGGGGGCGATCGGGTGATTCGGGTGCTGCCCACCAGCAAGACGGGCGAACATCAGGTGTGGCCCTTCCAGCCCGATTGGGTGAACTTGTTTGAGTTGGAGAGGCTGGGCCTGGATCGGGGCCTGTTGCCGCCGGTTTGCACAGACCTGCGCCGCACCACCTTGCAGCAAGTGGGGCGGCGGGTGGCGGAACAATTTCGCCGTTACGAGCTGCCCCTGGCCCCCTACGACCTGCGCCATGCCTGGGCGGTGCGCACCATTCACATCGGCCTCGCCGATACGGTGGCAGCCCGGATGATGGGCCACTCGGCGGCGATCCACACCCGCACCTATCACCACTGGATCACCCGCCGCGACCAGCAGCAGGCGGTGGATGCGGCCTTGGCGCGGCTGGCTTCTGCCCCCCGGTAAGGCGGGCCGGCAGATTGGCAGCCACCGTGAGCTGCCCCATGGCCAATCCAGCCCCTGGCGATTTACCGGCTGCGGCGGTAGCCGCCGGCCTGGCTCCTGGCGATCTGCCGGCTGCGCCAGAGGCCGCTGAGCTGGACCAATTGGCCGCCGAGCTCGGGCCCGGTGGTGTACTGGCCCCCGAGGCCGACCAGGAGGGCTATCGCCGCCGCATGGCCCGCCGTCAACAGGTGCAGCAGCAGCGGGTCGGCGAGCGCAACCGGGAGAAGGGGCTGGTGCTGGTGTTCACCGGTGACGGCAAGGGCAAGACCACGGCGGCGCTGGGGTTGGTGCTGCGCACCCTCGGCCATGGCGAGCAGGTGGCAGTGGTGCAGTTCATCAAGGGGGGCTGGCAGCCCGGCGAGGCCCGGGCCCTGGAGGTGTTTGGCGATGCCCTGCACTGGCATGCCCTGGGGGAGGGATTCACCTGGCAAACCCAGGATCGCCAGCGCGACCGGCAGCTGGTGCAGGAGGCCTGGCGGCAGTCCTGCAGCTACCTGGCCGATGCCAGCCGCAAGCTGGTGGTGCTCGACGAGGTGAATGTGGCACTGAAGCTGGGTTATCTGGAGTTGGAGCAGCTGCTGGAGGGCCTGGAGCTGAGGCCACCTCTCACCCACGTGGCCCTGACGGGTCGCGGTGCTCCCGAGGCCCTGGTGCAGCGGGCCGATCTGGTCACCGAGATGAAGTTGCTGCGCCACCCCTTCCGGGAGCAGGGGGTCAAGGCCCAACCTGGCATCGAGTTCTGAAGCGGGTGTTAGGAGGGCGCTGGAACTGAAGCAACCCAGTTGCTACGGTGCCACAAATAACGGTGGTTGATGGCTTACAAGCGCGTGCTGCTCAAGCTCAGCGGCGAGGCGCTGATGGGGGAGCAGGGCTACGGCATCGATCCGGCAATCGTCACCTCCATCGCCGCCGACGTGGCCCAGGTGGTGCAGGGCAACACCGAGATGGCCATAGTGGTGGGAGGTGGCAACATTTTTCGCGGTCTCAAGGGCAGTGCCGCCGGCATGGACCGGGCCACGGCCGACTATGTCGGCATGTTGGCCACCGTGATGAATGCGATCACGCTCCAGGATGGCCTCGAGCGGGTTGGCGTGCCCACCCGGGTGCAGAGCGCCATCTCGATGCAGGAGGTGGCGGAGCCCTACATCCGCCGCAAGGCCATTCGCCACATGCAGAAGGGCCGGGTGGTGATCTTTGCCGCCGGCACCGGCAATCCGTTTTTCACCACCGACACCACGGCGGCTCTGCGGGCTGCTGAGATCAACGCCGATGTGGTGTTCAAGGCCACAAAGGTGGATGGGGTATACGACAAGGACCCGGTCAAGCACGCCGACGCCAAGCGCTACGAAAGCCTGTCGTTTCTGGAAGTACTCAGCGGCGAACTGGAGGTGATGGACGGGGCCGCCATCGCCCTCTGCAAGGACAACGCCATCCCCATCGTGGTGTTTGATCTGTTTGGTCCTGGCAACATCGCTAGGGCCGTGGCGGGTGAGCCGATCGGTACTCGCATCCATCCAGCCTGAGCAGTTCACCTCCCGGCCCAGCCCTCTCAATCCCAGCTACGCAGTCACTGATCACAGCCCACAGCCCACAGCCCACAGCCCACAGATCACAGATCACAGCCCACAGATCACAGATCACAGATCACAGATCACAGCCCACAGCCCACAGATCACAGATCACAGATCACAGATCACAGATCACAGATCACAGCCCACAGATCACAGCCCCCTCAATCACAGCTCCCTTCCCAATCGCTATGGACCTGGAAGACAGCATGCGCAAGTCGGTGGAGTCCACCCAGCGCACCTTTAACACAATTCGCACCGGCCGGGCAAATCCCAGCCTGCTCGATAAAATTAGCGTCGAATACTACGGCGCCGATACGCCGATCAAGGCTCTGGCAACTTTGAGTGCGCCCGATTCCCAGACGATTCAGATACAGCCTTTTGATCGGGGATCTATGTCATTGATTGAGAAGGCAATATCCATGAGTAACCTGGGGCTTACCCCCAACAATGATGGCAGGGTGATCCGCATCAACATCCCCCCGCTCACGCAGGAGCGCCGCAAGGAATTTTGCAAACTGGCGGCTCAGTACGCGGAAGAGGGCAAGGTGGCCCTGCGCAATATTCGCCGAGACGGCATCGATAGAGTTAAAAAGCTGGAGAAGGACGGCGAGCTCTCGGAAGACCAGAGTCGCGATGAGCAAGCCAAGGTGCAGACACTCACCGATAAGTACATCGCTGAGTTGGAAAAGCACCTGGCTCAAAAGGAAGCCGATATTCTCAAGGTGTGAGCGTTAGGTGTGACCGTTAATTGGCAGGTGGTGGTGGTGGGCGGCGGCGCCGCTGGCGCGGCGGCTGCCTTTCATCTGGCCGCCGCCGGCCGCCGCGTGCTGCTGGTGGATCAGGCCCAATTCCCTCGCAGCAAGCCCTGCGGTGGCGGCATGGCTGCATCGGTGCAGCGGCTGTTCCCTTTTGATCTGTTGCCGGCGGTGGATCGGGTGATTGACCAGGTGCGTTTCACCTGGTGCCTGGAGGATCCGGTAATTGCCCCATTGCCCGGCGATGCCCCCTTTTGGATCGTGCGTCGCTCCCGCCTCGATGCCTTTCTGGCCGAGCAGGCGCTGGCGGCCGGGGCCAGCTTTGAGCAGGGGGTGCGGGTGGAGCGCCTGGAGCCCGATGGCGCCGGCACCTGGCGGCTGGTGGGCCATAGCTCGGGTCAACCCTGGAGCGCCCAGGCTCAGGCGGTGCTGATCGCCGATGGCTCCGGCTCGACCCTGGCCACCGCCCATGGCCTGGGCCCCGCCAGACCTCGCTTCGCAGAAACCGTTTCGGTGGAGGTGGACTGTGAGCCCGATCAGCCCTCCACCGCTCATTTTGAATTCGGCCTGGTGCGGCACGGTTTTTGTTGGGCTTTCCCCCGCCAGGGGGGCTACAGCATCGGCGTGGGCACCTTCATCGGCAGGGATCCAGCCGATGCCGATGCCGTGTTGCGGCGACTGCTGCCCAGCCTGGGGATCAGCCCCGAGGCCGGCCAGCGGCGCCAGGGCCGGTTGCGCATCTGGGATGGCCAGCATCCCCTGCACGGCCGTGGCGCCGCTGCGGGTCTGCTGGTGGCCGGCGATGCGGCATCCCTCTGTGATCCATTTCTGGCGGAAGGGCTGCGGCCGGCCCTGCTCAGTGGCTGCCGGGCGGCGGCAGCCATCGATCGCTGGCTGGATGGGGAGGCCGAGGCCCTGGCGGGCTACAGCGCCCAGATGCGGGCGGAATGGGGCGAATCGATGGCCTGGGGCAAGCGCATGGCCCAGGTGTTCTATCGGTTGCCCCGGGTGGGCTATCAACTGGGGGTGAAACGGCCCACCGCCCCCCAACGGATCGCCCAGATTCTCTCCGGGGAAATGGGTTATGGGGATATTGCCCAGCGGGTAATTAAGAGGTTGCTATTGAAGAGAGATTAGCCACCGGTCGAAATCAAATAATTGATAAAGTTAAGGAAGCTCTGGAGAAGTTGAGGAAGCTCTGGGAAATTGCCCATCACGCCCCTGCAAGTCAGGATCGAGCAAGTCTACGCAATGCTTCTTGTGCTGAGAGTGCAGTGATATTAGGAATTTTTCGGGGTGCCCTTAAATTAGAAATAATGCTTAAATCTTGGTGCAGTCTTTGAGCTGACGCAGGCGCTGATCGATCGAGGCGAGAAGTTCGAGGGCGAACATGGGCGCTTCTTGAACGGCAAACAGAAATTTTTCTCGGTTCATTACAAGCACTCGGCAGTTTGTGAGGGCTTTAGCATCGCCATAGCGGCGATGTTCTGGGGTAACCAGGGCGCCGGCGCCAAACACATCGCCGGCATGGATCTGCTCATGGGCTTGGTCGCCATTCCAACTCAGTTGCACCACCCCCTCTAGCAATCCGTACATGCATTCGCCATTTTCGCCGGAGTGAAAGATCAGTTCACCGGCTGGCACGCTAATCACCTCGCCCTTGCTGGCTAGGGCGCGCATGGTGTCGAGTGCATTCATGGAGATTGGCTGGAAGAGAATAGAGGCTTGTTAGAGATTTGGTTGGCTTGCCCAGGGCCCTGGTCAGTGCTCAGGCTCTGACCAACAGCGGACCCAGGCCGCTGCGCACATCGTCCGGCACCAGGCGGCCATCGCTATCGGTGTCGAGGGCATCAAAGACGGCATCGCTGCCCAACCATTCCTCGCGGGTGATACAGCCATCGCCATCGAGGTCGTTCAGCAAGAAGATCTCATGCACGGCATGGCCGAAGGCGGCGCCCCCCTCCAATTCCGCCAGCCGATGGGCCAGCTGGGCTTCCAGGGTTTCGATCGCCTTGATAAAGCCGCCAATACCCTCTTCCAGTTTTTCGCTGGCCATGGCATCGGCAGCCAGTAGCTCGCGAAAGCGGGCTTCGTCGAGATTTATTTGGTCTGCACAGGGGCCGGGATCAAAAGAATTCAGTCGGCGTTCAAGTTCTCCAGAGCTGTTGCGCAACTGATCCAGCAGGCCTGGAGAGATGGTGAGCAGATCACAGCCAGCCAGTTCGACAATTTCATCCATATTGCGGAAGCTGGCACCCATCACCTCGGTCTTGTAACCGTAGGTCTTGTAGTAATTGAATATGCTGGTTACTGAAAGAACACCTGGATCTTCAGGGCCTGGATAGCTGTCTCGGCCACTATTTTTCTTGTGCCAATCGAGAATCCGACCCACAAATGGCGAGATCAAGGTGACCCTGGCCTCGGCGGCAGCCACCGCCTGGGCGAATCCGAATAGCAGGGTTAAATTGCAATGAATGCCTTCTTTCTCTAGTACTTCAGCGGCCTTTATGCCCTCCCAGGTGGCGGCAACCTTGATTAGTACGCGCTCATTGCCGATGCCGGCCTCATTATAGAGGCCAATTAATTTGCGAGCCTTGGCGATCGTGGCTTCTGTGTCATAGCTGAGGCGGGCATCCACTTCGGTGGATACGCGACCCGGCACGATTTTAAGAATTTCCTTGCCGAAGATCACGCAGATCTCATCGAGCGCTTCGCTCACTACGGCGTCGGCACCGGCGCCGACACCGATTGCGGCGCGCGATTCGCGCAAGGAACGGTTGATCAGCTCTTGATAGGTGGGGATTTGGGCTGCCGCCAGGATCAAAGACGGGTTGGTGGTGGCATCCCGGGGGGTGAACTGCCGGATGGCATCGATGTCGCCGGTGTCGGCCACCACCACGGTCATGGCGGCGAGTTGGTCGAGCAGGTTGGCCATCAGGGCGGAAAGCTCAGTGCGGATAGCTAGGGAGCGGAAAGCTCAGGGCAGGTTGCCCAAGGCAGGTCGCCCAGGCGGGGAGCCCAGGGCGAATAGCGAGGAGCGGATAACCCCGGGCGGATGGCCCAAGGCGGATAGCCCAGGGAGGTACCCGGACTAAGCGGTGAAGTCACTCGGTTCAAGCTAGCTTGCTAATACCTCCCTAGCTGGCCCTCGCCGGTGTGGGCTTGCTGATCGGCCGGGAAGGGGGGATCTTTTCCAGCACCAGCAGGGCTTCGATCAGTTGCTTGGCCACCGGGACGGCCACGGTGGATCCATAGGCATTGCCCCCCTGGGGTTCATCCACCACCACCAGCACCACAAACCGCGGCGCTTCGATCGGCAGGTGGGCTACGAAGCTGGTGATGCGGGCGCCGGGAATGTACAGGCCACGCTCGGCCTTTTGGGCAGTGCCGGTCTTGCCGCCAATCCGATGGCCCGGGATGCGGCAGCCCTTGCCACTGCCCTTCTCCACCACCGACTCCATCCAGCGCATCACCGTTTGGGTCACCGCTGGATCCAGCAGTTGTTGACCGGTGCCGCCAGGGGCGCCGGCCAGGGCATCCCCCGAGCGCAGGCCGCGGGTGATGTGGGGGCTCACCAGGCGGCCGCCATTGGCGAGCATGGCGTGGAGCTGCAGCAGCTTCAAGGGGGTGAGCGAGAAGCCCTGGCCGAAGGCGGCCACCGCGGATTCGATCGGCTGACCCACGAAGTCGCCCCGATTTTTTAATTCCCCGGCCACCGCTCCGGGCAGGTCGGTATCGGGGGCGGCATCGATGCCCAGGGTCTTGAGCCAGCGCCAGAAGTGCTCTCTTTTCACATGGGTCATGGCCTGAACCATGCCCACGTTGCTCGATACTTGCAACACGGTGGGGAAGTCCATCACCCCATTTGCCCTGCGATCGTGATTGAAAATTGGCCAGCCGCCGATGTTGAGTTGGCCGGTGTCGTTCACCTTGCCATTGGGATCTATGGCCTTTTCCTGTAGGGCGATAGCCAGGTTGATCGGCTTGAACGTGGAACCTGGTTCGTAGAGATCCTGCACACTCCACTCGCGAAACAGGCCTGGATTGAACTGCCAGAAGGAGTTGGGGTCGTAGGTGGGGGTGGAGGCCAGCGCCAACATTTCGCCATTGCGCACATCCATCACCAGGGCGACGCCCCGCTTGGCGCGCCAGTGCTTCACCTGGCGGTCCAGGGCCCGCAAGGCCACCTGTTGCAACCTGGCATCGAGGGTGAGTTGCAGGCGCAGGTCATCGCCATAGAGGGCCCCGGCCGCCAGCCCCTCCGGCAAGGGGGTGCCATCGGCGCCCCGCAGCATCCGCAGGGTGGTCTCTTGGCGGCGCAGGTCCCGGTTGCGGCTCTGTTCCAGGCCGGCCTGGGGGACCCGCTCCAAGTTGAGGAAGCCCACCACGTTCGCGAAAAGGTTGCCCCGGGGGTAGAGGCGGTGGGGATGGGCTTCCAGGTCCAAACCACTGATGCCCAGGTTGCGAATCCGCTTGGCGGTCTCAGGATCCAGGTCGTCGGCCAGTTTGACGCCACTGCGGCGGCTGCCCAAAGCGGCCAGCAATTTGGGCCTGGGTTCGGCCAGGATTGGCGCCAATTTGGCGGCCACTTCGGCGCTGGTGCGCAGGGCCTGCGGATCGTCGCCGGGGAAGTGGAAATTGTGTGGATGGGCGTAGAGCCTGAACCGCTCCTCGTCGAGGGCCACCAGTTGACCGTTGCGATCGACGATCGGCCGTCGCTTGCCAATCGGGACCTCGGAGTGGGTCTGATTGGCCCTGGCTTGCCGCAACAAATTGTCGCTGTCGACCACCTGCAGCCAGGCGAGCCGGCCAGCTAAGCCCAACAGGCCAGCAGATAGCAGCAGGTAAACGGCCAGCAGGCGGCCGGTGGGTAGGGGCTGGATCGCCACCACCCGGCCGTTGGAACGACCGGGGCGAGCTCCGAATTTGTTGGCTTGGCCCATCAGTAGCCAGGCGGGATCTGGCGGAGTTGCAGCGCAGAGATTTGGGGCAATTCGGTATGTTTCTCTACTTTAACTGGGCTGGGAAGATATATAAGTTTTTCGCTGCTAGTGGGAACTAGCCAGCCCGATTTGCCGGAAGTGGCGAGATGGTGGCGCTCCAGTAGAGCCCCGGATTCCTGTAGCCGATGGCCCAATAGTTCGGCGCTTTTCAGCTGCTTATATTCTTGACCCCATTGGTTTTGCCAATGCAAAGTGAGCGCGCTCAGGGTGAGCATGCTGATGCCAAGACCGGCGAGGGTGCCATCGGCGGCTCGATGCAAAGTTGCTAGCCAGGGGGCACGGCGTTCAATTCGTTGCGCCGATAGTGATCCCTGCAACAGCTCCAGGGACCGGTGACGGGCCCGCTGGGCTCGGCCGCGGTATCGGCCGGGCTGACGAGCCGGCTCCAACCCTGGGGCATCTGGCCGTGGAGATGGGGAGGCAACCAAGGCCGGGTCTCAACTTCATGGCGATTTAACCATCACCAGCCCGACTCAGCAAGACAGCGGGAGACGGTCCTGGCTGAATGTTTTCGTAAGCACATGGATTGGGTCAAAAGTATAGCGGCGCCCGGCAGGGGCCGCCTCTAGCCGCACCGCTTCTAGCCGCACTGACTGGAGCCGCACTGACTGGAGCCGCGCCGCCTGGAGCCGCTCAGGTGAGCAGGATCAAATTCAAGAAGGTGAGCCCATTCCAGAGGCCGTGCATCAACACGCAGGGCCCTAGGCGGCCATGGCGCAGTCGCAGCCAGCCCAGGGCCAAACCAAGCAGGGTCAAGGGGGTGAGCTCCCCAAGGCTCAGATGGGCCAAGCCGAATACCAGGGCGCTCACGCCCACCCCTGCCGCCGCTCCCCAATGGCGCGCCAGCACCGGTAGCAGCACGCCGCGAAACAGGGTCTCTTCAAACAGGGGCGCGATCACCACGGCGGTGAGAGCCAGGCAGGCCAGCGCCAGGGGATCGCCGGTGGTGAGCACCAGTTCCAACAGGGGATTGCTGCCGCTGGGCTGGCTCCACAGGCGCTCGATCAGCCAGCCCACCAGGGCCACCAGCGGCAGCACCATCAGCACGTGGCTCAGGGCCAGGCCCACGGCCGAGCCCCCGGGTCGCCAGCGCCACTGCAGCCAGCCGCCCGGCGGCGCCGGCACCAGGGGTCTCAACAGGAGCGCCAGGATCGTCAGGGGAGCCACCATCACCCCCAGGTAAAGCAACAGCACCTGCAGTCCCTGCTGCAGGGCGGGGCGCTGGGCCAGGGGCACCAGCAACCCCTGCACGGTCGGCACCAACAGCAGCGGAGCCACCAGTTCCCCCAGCACCACGAAGCCGCCGGCAATCAGCAGCGTCACGTCCTCCAGGGCCAGGGCAGGAGCCACCAGGGCCGCCGCCGGCCCCTGGCGCCGCCGCCACAGCCGCCAGCCCTCGCGCCCCAACAGGGCCAGGCCGGCCAGCAGCAGCAGCACCGGCAAGCCGCTCACGGTGAGCCAGCGCAGCAGGGCCTGGCGCTCGGCCGCCGGCTCGCGACACAGCGACGCGCTACCCCCCAGCTGTTCACAGGCCAGCAGCCGCGGCAAGGGGGGGAGGGACCAGGGGGCCAGCAGGGCCTCGATCGTCTGGTCGCCGGGGTCCCTGCTTTCGCGGGCCGGGGAGTCGCCGCGGGCCGGGGAGTCGGGGCGGGCGAGGGAGGCGAGCAGCGGGCGCTGGGGGGGCTCTACCTGCTGTTTCAGGTCCGCCAGGCGGCTGTTGGCCGCCAGCAGATTGCCGGCCCGGGCATCCAGCAGGGCCAGTTCCAGTTGCTCGTTGGGCCGCGGCGTGGCGGCGGGCTGCTCGAGCCGCTCGTTCAAACCCTGGCGCAGCTTTTCAAGGGGCCGCTCCTCCTCCTGCAAGCCCTGGCGCAGGTAGGCCGGCAGCAGGGGCGCCACCTGGGCGCTCAGTTCCAGCTGGCGGATGCTGAGGATGCCGTTCACCGATGGGCGTTGCAGGCTCTGCTGCAGGCCGCTGAACCAGAGCAGGCTGCAGATCAGCAGGCTGAGCAGGGCCAAGAGGCCCTTCCAGCGGCGCGTTGATCCCGAACTGGTGGGGCTCACGGGACGGCCCTCCGCGGCCATGCATCGGGCCCGATTCTCCCCTCCCATACGATTGCTGCCCAGACGCGCCAGGTCCGTGACCCTCCGGATTGTCTTGGTCCGCCACGGATTGAGTAGCTACAACCTGGAGCACCGCATCCAGGGGCGGGATGATCTTTCGTGTCTCACCCCCGAGGGCGTGGACCAGGCCCGCAGCGTCGGGGCGGCCCTGGCCGAGCTCACTCTGCACTGTGCCTACAGCTCGCCTTTGGCTCGCGCCAGGGACACCGCCTTGAATCTGTTGGCGGCCCAGGGGCAGGGCTTGGCGGCCCAGCTGGATGACGACCTGCTGGAAATCGATCTGGCCCCCTGGAGTGGTCTGCGACGGGAGGAATTGCGCCAGCGCTTCCCGGAGCAGGAGCAATGTTGGCGGGAGGCCCCCCATAGCCTCAGCCTGCAGCGGGCCGATGGCAGCAGCTACCTGCCCCTGCTGGAGCTGATGGATCAGGCGGCCCGCTTCCAGGAACGGCTGCTGGCCGACCATGCCGACTCCCTCTCCCTGGCAGACTCCCTGGCCAGCGCCGATCGCACCGTGCTGGTGGTGGCCCACAACGCCATCCTGCGCTGTCTGCTGCTCCGCTTGCTGAACCTTTCGGTGCAGGGCTTTCGGCGGCTGCGCAAGGACAACGGGGCGGTGTCGGTGCTCAACCTCAGCCGGGCTGCCGATGGCCGCCTCTGCGTTCAGGTGGAATGCCTCAATTCGATCCCCCATCAGCCGGATTCGCTGCCCCTGGGGGGGCGCGGGCGGCGCCTGGTGCTGGTGCGCCATGGCGAGACCGACTGGAACCGCCAGGGTCGCTTTCAGGGCCAGATCGACATCCCCCTCAATGCCAACGGCTGGGCCCAGGCGGAGGCCGCCGGCCGCTTCCTGGCCCCGGTCTGTTTCCATCGGGCCTATACGAGTTCGATGGCCCGCCCGCGCCAGACCGCCGAGGCGATCCTGGCCAGCCATCCCGGCGTTCCCCTCACCAGCAGCGGCGGTCTGGTGGAGATTGGCCATGGCCTCTGGGAGGGCCAGCTGGAGAGCGAGATCGCCGCTGGCTGGCCCCAGCTGCTGGCGGACTGGAAGACGCGGCCAGAGACCGTGCAGATGCCCGAGGGGGAAACCATCTCTGAGGTGTGGCAGAGAGCTCTGGCCTGCTGGCAGACGATCGTGCGCGGCCTGGCGGACGATGAGACGGCCCTGGTGGTGGCCCACGACGCGGTGAACAAGACGATCCTCTGCGCCCTGCTGGGCCTCACCCCGGGCGATATCTGGGCGATCAAACAGGGCAATGGCGGCGTCACGGTGATCGATTACCCCAATGGTGGGCAGGGCAATCCGGTGGTGGCCGCCCTGAATCTCACCACCCATCTGGGCGGGGTGCTCGATCGCACGGCCGCTGGCGCCCTCTGAACCGCCCCTCTGAACCGCCGATGGCTTCCATCTGGCTGCGGCAGGTGCGACTGCTCACCCCCAGCGGCGACCTGGCCGCCGGGGACGCCCTGTTGGCTGGCGATGGTCGCCTGATCGCCCTTGGGGAGGCGGCCGCCGCCGCCGCCGCGGACCTGGGCCTGCGGCCGATCGCCGCTGGCGATTGGTGGCTGGGGCCGGCCCTGGTGGATCCCCACAGCGTGTTGGAGGATCCCTGGGGCGGATCGGCCGAGACGCTGGCATCGCTGGCGGCGGCGGCCCTGGCGGGGGGCTATGGCAGCTTGGCCCTGCTGCCCTGGGCCGTCAGCTGGCGCGATCGGCCCGAGCGGCTGCAGCTGGTGGGGCCCGATCCCCTGCGGCTGTTGCTCTGGGGCAGCTTCAGCGTCGATGGCGCCGATCAGCGGTTGGCCCCCCATGGCGACCAACTCGCCGCCGGGGCCATAGGCCTGGCCGGGGGCGAGAACTGTCCGCCGCTGGCCCTGTTGGAGCGGGGTCTGAGGCTGGGGGAACAGGGGCAGGCCCCCCTGCTGTTGGCCCCCCGGGACGCCAGCTTGGTGGGCTCTGGCTTTGTGCGGGAGGGGGTCGATGCCCTGCGGGCGGGTTGGCCCCTGGATCCGAGCCTCAGCGAACAGCTGCCCCTGCAGACGCTGCTTGGTTGCGCCGAGGCGTTGGCGGTGCCGGCCCTGAGGTTGATGAACCTCTCCACCGCCGCGGGGGTGGAGTTGCTGCGCTGTTGGCGCGGCCGGCAAAGGCCCCTGGCCAGTGTGTGTTGGTGGCATCTGCTGGCCGATGCCTCCCGCCTCGATCCCACGGCCGAGGGTTGGCGGTTGGTGCCCTCCCTGGGTACCCCCGGGGATCGGGAGGCCCTGATAGCGGCGTTGGCGGAGGGGGTGATCGGCGCGGTGGCGGTGAATCATCTGGCTCTTGATGCGGAGGAGCACCTGCTCCCCCTGGACCAGCGCCGCAGTGGCCTGGCCGGCCATGGCCTGGTGTTGCCGCTGCTCTGGCGGGAGTTGGTGGTGGGGCGGGGCTGGAGTCCGGCCCAACTCTGGCAAGTGCTCTGTTGGGGGCCGGCGGATTTGCTGGCGATCGAACGGCCGCTGCTGGTTCCCGGAACTCGTCACTGGCTGCTGTTTGATCCCCGGGCCGCCTTCAGCCCCGCCCAGGCCTCCCTGGCCGCCAACCGGCCGATGGTGGAGCAGCTGATGCCCGGCGTGCCCCTGCGCGGTGCGCTGCGGGCCAGCGGGCTGGTGCCGATTGAAAGCTGGGATTTATAGTTATTGCTTTGAGATTGCACTTGGTTTCCGATGAAATACATTAATTTCCGATAAAATGCCTGGCTTGTTTTTGGTTGTTATTTTTAGCTTCGGTTATGGTTTGGGTTATGGCTTTGGCTATTGCTTGTAGTTGTGTCTTGGAGCTCCGGTGACGCCTGGCTGTGGTTAGAAATTTTTGGTTAGGTATCGTCTGCGTCCGGGAGCTGGATCAGAGCTTGCCGGTGTGATTGAAGGGGTAGAAGCGCCAGAAGGCTCGGCCGATGATTTCGCTCTGGGGCAGGAAGGGGCCGCCGGGCCAGAATCTGCCATCCCAACTATTGGCTCGATTATCGCCAAGCACCAGTACATGGCCCGGGGGCACCACCACGTTCAGGGTGCGACAGGGACCCATTCCCTGGGCATCCACGGCACAGGGGAACTTAACGTAAGGCTCTTTGATTTTGCTGCCATTGATGCTCACCTGGCCGTAGGGATTCACCGCCACCTGTTCGCCCGGCAGGCCGATTACCCGCTTGATGTAGGCATCGCAGGCCGGATTGGCGATGCCCGGCAGGGTGTTGAGCAGGGGCAGGTTTACCACCAGGCACTGCAGGGGGCTGACCGGCCGACCGGCCGTCAGCACCGGGTCGAAGTGTTGGGGCGCGTGGAAGACCACGATGTCGCCCCGCCGGGGCTGGCGGCTGTGGTAGCTGAGTTTTTCCACCAGCAGCCGATCCTGGATTTGCAGCCCTGGCAGCATCGAGCCAGACGGGATGTAGCGGGCCTCCACCAGGAACTGGCGAATCCCCAGGGCCACCCCCAGGGTGAGCAGCACGCTGCGCCAAAACGCCCAGGGGCTTTCCTGGCGCTCGCCGCCGGTCTCCTCGCTGTGCTGCTCGCCTGATTCGGCCACCAACCACCCTTGCGCACCTGAAACGGCAGATTAGGCAACGCCTTGCCCTGCGCCGCGCGCTCCCCATGGCCCGTCCTCGCTGGATTCGGCAGCTCGTGACCCAGCCCGGTAGGTGGCAGCGCTACTGGGATCGCTCGGTGGCGTTATGGGCCGCCCTCAACCTGGTGCTGGTGGCTTTTGATCTCACCTACCTGCCCCTGCGCAGTTTTTGGTTGCAGCGCAACCTCTGCCCCATCCCCTCCCTGCCGCTGGTGTTGCCCCTGGGTTGGTTGCCAGATGTCACCCCCTGGGTGGATCCGCTCAAGGGCATCGAGCCCCACCGCGAAACCCAGGCCTATTTGAAGGCCTTTGATCAATTGGATCGGGCCATGGACCGCCGCCCCAGCAATTACCCAGGTGGCGTCAGCCCCGAGCAACGGCAGTTGCTGGCGCGTCAGCTGGCCTTGACGGTGCAGATGATCGACGTAAATCCCTTCCTGGCCTCCGGTGGCACGGCCACGCTCGAGACGATCAAGGACAGGCTGCGTCATCGGGCCCAGCTGGATTCGGCCAAGGCCGCCACGGCGGCGTTACTGGATCCAGCTCGGCTGGCGCTGGTGGGCTGGAGTGGCGAGCGGCAGTTTTGGCGGCAGCAGGTGTTGCCCCTGGTGGCCACCAACTACTGGCGCTCGATCGACGAAAACGGGCGACCAACAGACCACTTCTGGCGGCTGGATCTGCTGCTGTTCCAGAGTGTCTTTGCTGTCGATATTTTGTTGCGGCTACTGCGGTTGCGGCGGCGCCTGCCCGGCTTGAGCTGGCGGGATGCATGTTTGCGGCGCTGGATCGATTTGCCCCTGCTGCTGCCCTTCTGGCGCTGGTTGCGGCTGTTGCCGGTGCTGGAGCGCCTGCAGGCGGCGGGGTTGGTGAATCTGGAGCCGCTGCGGGCGGTGGTTAGCCGCGCCGTGGTGGCTTTGCTGGCCCTGGAATTGTTCGAGGTGCTCGCCCTGCAGTTACTCGATGGAGGCCAATCTTTGATCCGCTCGGCCCGCTGGCCGGAGCGAATTCGGCGCCTGCGCAGCCACCAGAGTGTTGCCACAAGTAAGGATGATCGCCAGCTGGCCGAATTGGTGCGCATCTGGGCGCCTTTGTTGCTGGCCCAGGTGGCGCCCAGGCTGGCTCCAGAAGCCCAGAATTTATTGGTTTATGCCCTGCGCCAGAGCCTTGCTCGCAGCGTGGTGCCGCCGGCGCTGAGAGCTTTGCAGCCCCTGTTGCTGGTGGAGAACGGCCTCAGCCGCCAGTTGGCCAGTGGCATGGTGGACACCTTGGTGGAGCTCAGTCGCAATGCCGGCCAGCAGCTCTCCCAGCTGGATGACCAGCAATTGGCCCTGCTGCAGCGCTGCGTAGATCGCTTCTGGGAGGAACTGGCGGCGGCTCTTGAGCGGGGTCCGGTACTGCAGCGCTCGCAGGAGTTGCTTGTTGCCATGCTGGAAGAACTGAAAACTTCCTACATCAGCCAGGTGAACCGTTCTGGCATCGAAGCCCTTATCCAGGAGCTAGATCAGCTCACCACTGGCCCAGGAGGGGTGGCTGGCGCTGGGGCCAGTGGTGATGCGAGTAGTAGGGATGGGGTGGCGGAGTAAGGGGGCGGAATAGGGGGGTGATTAGGGGGGTGATTAGAGGGTTGGAATAGGGGGCTGATTAGGGGGGAGGATTGGCGGATTGGATCAGGGGATTTGATCAGGGAGGGGGCTTTTGAGTATTTGCTCCTCACAATTGGCAACACCCTTCAATTCTCAACATCCTGCAATCATCGGTTTTCCACGCTCTGCTTCATCATGAGCCTGGTCGGCGAACGATAAGCCTCGTGTTGGCCTAAAGGCCGCATTGGCACGGGACTTGCGGTACGCTTTTGCGTACGTACCTGAAGGACCATGTGACCACTGTGTCGGCCACGGAAGCTCGCAGGCGCCTATACGCCCTGATTGATGAGGTGGGGCAATCCCATCAACCGGTGCAGATCCACGGCAAGCGCGGCAACGCGGTGCTGATTTCAGAAGCCGACTGGCGCTCGATTCAAGAAACACTCCATCTGCTGGCCATCCCAGGGATGCGCGAGTCGATCCTGGAGGGAATGGCTAGCGAAGCAGCGGAGCTGAGCCCCGAACCAGGCTGGTGAGCTGGACCGTTCTGTTCACCAAACAGGCCCAAAAGGATGCTCGCAAACTCGCCTCCGCCTCGCCTGCCCTGAAGCAGAAGGCCCAGGCCCTGCTCGATCTGTTGGCTGCTGACCCCTACCAACAACCACCGCCCTACGAAGCCCTGGTGGGAGATCTGCGCGGATCCTGCTCCAGGCGCATCAACATCCAACACCGTTTGGTGTATCAGCTGCTGGAGGACATGCGGCTGGTGAAGGTGTTGCGAATGTGGAGTCACTACGAGTAGGCGCGACAGCTCACACTGAAGGTCACTCAAGCAACAGCAACTCGGCATATCAGTGGGCCGCTTCGCTGGTGAACGACCAGACCCGGCCGGCAAATAGCTCGGCCATCAATGCGTCCCAGCTCTGCTGCAGGTTTTGCTTGCGCCGTTCAGCCGGCAGCCGGGCCAGGCCGTGCAGGATCTCGGCTTCGTTCATGGCTGTGATCGCCACCGCTTCCGGATCGAGGCCATCGGCCCAGGCCAGCACCCTTGGCTCTGGTTGCGGGCGCATCAGCTCCGAGATCACATTGGTATCGAGCAGGATCATCGCGAAATTTCCCCTGGTGGATTGTGGCGTTCCTGGCGTTCCGATCACGGTTAGGCGCCGAACTGAGCTGGGGTTGGTTGCGACGAACGCCCAGAAAGCTCCAGCTCCACACCTCCCAACTGAGCGAAGTGGGCATGGATGCGACTGCCCAGCCCTTGCTTGCTTGGTTGCTGCTGAAGGCGGCTTGGCTTCGATGGCAGCTCGGAGGATCGTGCGGGCTTCCTCCTCCATCGATCTCCCGTGGCGGGCGGCCTGGATGCGCAGCTGGGCCTTGGTGTGCTCGTCAAGGTTGCGGATGGTGAGCGTGGCCATGGGCTGCTCCCGTATGCAATGCATGCACTGCTAGCAATGCTAAAGGCGTCGTGGCCGCAGCCCCCGCTGTCCTCAATAGGGCAGAACCTCCAGGACCTGGGGATCCCGCGGCAACGGCAGCGTCGGTTGCTGAAACGTCAGCCGGTTGTTTTGGGGCTCCACAGGTCGCAGGATCCGGCGTGGCCATAGCAGGTGATGCGCAAGCCGAAGTCTTGTGCAGACCATGCCAGCCTTGCAGGGGCGCTGAGCGGGAGAGCCATGGCCTACCCCAACAACAAGCCATCCTTGATGACGGCGGAAACATCACTGTGGGCCGGGTAGGAGGTGAGTGTGTGGCAGCCGTCAGCACCAGCCACGACTGTCCGGTGATGCTGGTGCGGCGAGAAGGCGAGAGCTTCTTGGCGCTGCTGAGGCGGCTGGATCGCTCGATCGGCAAAGCTTGGGACAACGAAATGATCATTGATGAAGTAAATGGTTGAGAGCCAGGCTGTAATCAATCCCGTTCCATTCGATCGGCCGAGATCTCCAATGTTCTTCGATGGCCTGGGTGAAATCAGGCCGCACGAGCTTGGCGCGGGCCGTGCACCACTCAGGTCCGTCCTGGCGAAGAATAACTCCCTCCGGGGGGCCTGGGTGATAGCGGCTGCGGAAGTGATCGATCTCGCGGCGCAGTCCGTTGACGGTGTGGCGACTGTTGTCTTGGAGGAGTGGAACGCTGGCCAGTCCGAGCAGATGGGCGGCAGCATCGCGTCTATTGCGGCTCCAGAAGTGTTGGTGCGCTGGATCGGCGACATCGAACAGCAGGAAGGGATCGGGTAAGTGGGTGTAGGCCACCGAATGGCGGGCGGCACACCATTCACCGAACAGAATCAGGCCTTGATGTTCAGGCTCCTGCAAAAAAGCCTCCAGGGCGTCACCATGCAGGGCCAGCCAAGTCGTCAGGCCTGAGAACTGGCCCTTGTACGGGAGCTGAAGATAATCGCCGCGCTGCTGAATGCGCGGGCCACCGCCTGGGGCGAGCGAGAATCCGATGTTGGCGCCATCCACCTTCTCCTCAATCGCCACGGGTTGGTCGAGGAAGGCCTTCGCTTCCTGGGGGGTGAAGACCTTATCGTCGCGGACGGGGCCATCGCCCAGCCAGGCGAGGTGGGGGGTGTGGGGGAAGCGGTGAAAGTTTGACATCACTTCAACGGATTAGGGCTCTGGCAATCACGAGAGATGCTTTGCAAGCACACAACGACCGACAAACTTGATGCCAGCCTGACTTAATAAGATCTCGTGTTTCGAACCACGAGGGAAGCAAACTGTTCCGGAAGACACCCAGAGCCACTTGGAAATATGAATTTCATCCTTGAGGTGGCCATCAAGTTGCTGCCTCAGTGCCCTCTTTTTTTTGATGACAGCTTGAATCTCATCGGTCTTGGCCGAGTGGGGCTCAACAGCGATGAGGCTTCTGTTTTCATGGCCAAGAAGATAATCCCAACGAGGCTCTTGATCGCGTCCAACCCTGAACGCCTCGTCAGTGTCGAGGCTGTCGGCAAACTGAGTACGAATCGAAGCGTCAATGAGCTTTTTGTCTCTTGATTACCCATAAGCCTCCGCGACCCTGAGATCCCGTTCTGTGAACGGTATGCAACAGCAGACCGCATTGGCGATGCGTTCGGTCATCCCAGCCATCGAGAAGCGACGGTTGAAGCGGAAGCA
>JBIKWK010000101.1:0-8981 GCA_044356375.1 Prochlorococcaceae cyanobacterium
TGGCAGCAAGGATTGGTAAAAGCAAAGCATTGATTGCGACTGCACGAAAGATTGCTATTCTCTACTATAAGACCTTGCGATATGGCATGTCCTTTCAAGATCCAGGTGCAAGCTCTTATCAACAAGCAACCCGTGAGAGGCAACTCCAGGGGCTTCAACGCCGAGCAAAAGCCATGGGTTACCAGCTTGTGGCTACAAGCTGAGCCCTCCAGATCCCTTGCCCCCGTTTGTGTTTCTTAGGAAGTTTGGCCGGTTCCTTGACCAACCTGGCCGCTTTGCAGCTGCAGCTTGCAAACCCCAGCGCCGCCCTGCCGCTGCTGCGAGAAACGGTGAGCACGGAGGTCACCTCCTTGCAGCGCCAGCTGCCATTGCTGCCCGAGGCGCGGCGGCTGGCGTTGGTAGAGCGGTTCGGCGATAGCTGGCAGGTTCCCTTCTCCCAAGCGCAGCAGGGTGAGGCGGGCGGAGCCCTGGCGCTGTTCACGCGGCTGAACCGCCAGGGCCTGCTGCAGGACATCCAGCGCAATCAGGCGCTGCTGGCCCGCAGCGGCCCGCAGCGGCCCCTGTTCGAACAGCTGACCGCCGTGACGGCCCAGCTGGCCAATACCACCCTCACTCCACAGCAGCAGACACCTTTGCTGGCCCGCAAGGAGCAGCTGGAGCAGGAGCTCTACCGCCAGCTGCCGCAGATCCAGCCTCGGCTGGTGGAGCCGGCACAGATTGCGGCGCTGCTGTCGCCTGGCTCGGTTTAGGTGGAGTTCCAGCGCTACCGCTCCCACGATGGCAGCACTGACCAGTTCGCCCCGCCCCGCTACCTCGCCCTGCTGCTGCGCCCCGATGGCACGATCCGCGCCATCGGGCTGGGGGAGGCGGCGCCGATCGATGCGGCGGTGGCTGAGGCGGTGACCGCCAGCGCCATCCGCGAGGGCCAGCCGGAAGCTCCCGAGAAGCTGGCGGTGGTGAGCCGACTGGTGCTGGCGCCGCTGCAGCGGGAGCTGGCGGGGGTGCGGGAGCTGTTCATCTCGCCGGATGGGGAACTCAACCGCCTGCCGTTCGCCGCGCTGCCGGTGGCGGGCCCCACGGGCGGCGGACTTACCGATGGACCCATCACGGATGGACCCATCACGGCCGATGGCCGCACCCTGGGCGATGCAGTGGCGTTGCGGCTGCTCACCACCGGCCGGGATCTGCTGCGGCTCCAGCACCCCGCCAAGGCTGGCGGGGTGCCGGTGCTGATCGCCAACCCGGATTTCAACGCCGCCTCCCGCTCAGCCACAGGCGGCGCGAGCGCCTCAGCCGCCGCCACTACCACGGGCCCAAGTGTGCTCCGCGGCGGCCAGCAACGCACCCCCGGCGTGCGGGGCCTCACCGCCTGGCAACCGCTGGGGGGCACGGAGCAAGAAGCCCGCCAGCTGGCACCCCTGCTGGGCGGCGGCGCGGTGATCAGCGGCCCGGCCGCCACCGCCTCTGTGGTGCTGGCCCAGCGGGCGCCACGGATTCTGCACATTGCCACCCATGGCTTCTTCCTGGCGGATCAGGCCCCAGCCAGCGGCACGGCAACAGGCGCCCGATCTGGCGGCGCCCCATCTGAGGGCTCCGCAGCAGCCGCCCCCACACGGGAAGACCCTCTGCAGCGCAGCGGTCTGGTGTTTGCCGGCGCCAACCGCCCCGATGCCAACCCCAGCGACGACGGCTACCTCACGGCGGCGGAAGCTACCGCCATGGATCTGGAGGGCACCGAACTGGTGACCCTTTCGGCCTGCGAGACCGGCCTGGGCGGTGTGCGCAGCGGCGAGGGGGTGTACGGGCTGCAGCGATCGCTGGCGGTGGCGGGGGCCCGCTCCACCCTGCTCAGCCTCTGGAAGGTGGATGACGGTTTGACGGTGACCTTCATGGAGCGCTACTACAGCCGGCTCAAGGCCGGCGAAGGCCGCGCCGATGCCTTGCGCAACACCCAGAGCGAGTTCCGCAACACCAAAATCTCCACGTACAACGACATCCGCGTGTGGGGCGCCTTCCAGCTGAGCGGCGACTGGCGGGCGCTACCCAAGTGGTGAGCTGCACCAAGGCCCGCTGGCGGGGCCGCGTTGACAGCCCAGACTGGCTGCGTTCCGTCCTGCCCGCCATGGCCGGCCCGTCCTACCGATCCCGCCCTGCCGCGCTGCCCTTGCGGGGGGCGTTGCTGATCCTGCTGCTGGCGCCGGCCAGTGGCGCCGCCCCTGCCTCCGCTGCCGATCTGAGCGCCGCCGTTACCGCCGCCAGCGCCGAGCTGCGCCTGGGCTGGTCCGCAGACCCCACCACCGCCGCCCTGCCTTTCCCCAGCGTGCGCCTGCTGCCACGAGACGCTTCGGTGCAGGGCACCTGCAACCCCAAGGCACCGGCCCGTGTCCCCGCACCCACGGCCGCCTATTGCGCCAGCAGCGGAGAGGTGCTGCTGGATCGGGATCTGCTCGCTGACGCCTACGGCCAAGCCAAGCCACCCCAGGGGCGCGCCTTGGTCACCTACTGGATCGCCACCGCGCTGGCGGAGCGGCTGCTGCCCGCCTCATCGGAAGGCACTGGAGCAGATCAGCTGCGAATCCTGCAGGCCACCTGTCGGGGAGGGGTGCTGCTGGGTGCCAGCCCTGCCCGCAAGTCCTTCCCGGATGCGACCCCCCTGCTGATTGCAGCCCGTTCGGCCTACGGCGACCGCTACGCGGCGGCGGTGGGTTCGGCCAGCCAGCGCGGCTATGCCCTCCTCACCGGGCTGGGAGCCACGGCCACATCCTCCTGCGGTGCCGCCGAGATGGCCGCCCTGGTGAAGGGAGCGGTGCCGGATCGAGCCCTGCTGGCCACGATCGAGCAGCTGCCACCACCGGATCGGGCCTACGGCAGCCTGCTCGGCGCGATCAACAGTCAGTGCAAGCCCTTGCTGCCCAAGCGGCCCTGCCCCCGCAAGCAGTAGCAGATCGATGCCGAGAGATCGGGAACCCAACGCAGAAGGAAACGAGAGCGAGCGCAAACAAGGGATGCCAGGCAGTGGCTCCGATCGGGCCTGGTGGCGCCCACCCTCCTGGAGCCGCTCCCCGCTGCTGCATGAATGGATCCGCTCCGGCGCCGTTCTGATTGCCGCGGTCTGGGGTGTGTATACCTTTATCTACAAAGATATCTATGTGCCTTCCCAGCAGCCGGCCCATCTCACACTAGAAGCCAACCTCAGTCCAGTGCCGGATCGTCCCTCGAAGGCGGCTGGCCTGGAGATGATGTTGCAGGTCAAGGCCACCAATACCAGCAGTCGCCGCGTGTATCTGCTGGCGAACATCTGGACCTTGAGAGGGGTTAACACAGCCCCACGAACGGGTCAAAAAGTAGAAAGCGAATTCCTGCAAGAGTCGATTCAGTTGCTGCGGGATGGGTCATTGCTGCCTACAGAGCGCGGAGTCAGGCGCACCGCAGGGAAGATGATCGCAGTCGGGCGTCTGTTGGGTGATGATTTCATCGACCCAGGCAACGCGGTTAATCGCTCGATCCTAGTGCACATTCCTAAGGAATACGATGCGGTTGAACTCAGCCTAACAACGGCTCTCCTATCGCGGCGACAGGACAGATTTCCAGGTCAGCGCTTGGTCTTGGAGGTGAATGCTGATGGCGATCTCAAGCCTCTTCTTTGTTCGACAAACAGGAATTCAAACACTTCGGGGCCTGATTGCCGTCAATACAACGATAAGTATGATAGCGACCTGCAGCGATATGATCCATATAAAGCCACCGTAACACTCACCCAGCAGATCGGCTTGCCGATGGGTGCAGGCAATTGAAGTGGGCCTTCCGTCAAGGCACAGAATCCTTACGATCGGCATGGTGGATTGCCATGGGCTGCAATAGCTGGGGACCGGCGGGTATAGGCGCAACTTGGCCTTCGAACAAGCCCTTCGAGTGGACAGGCCACCTTCAGCTCTCAGCTTCCGCCACCTCCAACTCCTCGCCTTCCACTCAAGGGCAGCGTTATACAGACTGCTATTGCTCACAACTTGTATGCTTTGATGTCATGCCCAGCACCTGGCCGCGCCAATCCTCTATGAGGGCGACGACAAGGGGCTGCCAGTCAATCGTTTTAGACAGAGGCCCAACTCAATGCCACTTATCTCTCAATCGTTAGCAGGACTTTTGATTGCGAGCATTCCAACTAGTTCTGGCAACGTCAGTTTTGCAATACACAAGCTTTGCCTGGAGGCCAGGGATTACGCTGGATGCGTTCAATCGCAAATGGGAAAAGCCTCAGTTCCTGGTGTTGAAGTAAAAAGTGTAATAATGAACGAAGGCGCCGCTCTCGCCGGAGGAAACAGCTGTCCAGATGGCTACGCATACACAGGTGGCGGCTACTGCAAAAGAGTAAAATGTGAATACAATGCTTCCGGTTTTAATGCCCTTGGCCATGATCAGCTAGTAGCGGGAAAGAGCAAATGGGGATGCAAGTATAGCTTCTGGTACGGAGCAGGTGTCATGAGACTTGAAGATGGTGCATTGCGGGCAACCAACAATCCAAACTGTCCTTCAGGTGAGCCTCAACTAGGGTGGAATAATACATGCGAAACCGCTCCTCAAGGAAGGTCTCCCCAAGCTGCAGATTCTGCAAAGTAATCATGCCCCATATATTTTTCCAGCAGCAAGGAAGGCAGTACTAGCGCAAGATGCGCACATTGAATATAATCGAAAGCTTTGGGCTATGATTATGTAAATTATTGGAGCTTGGCAGGGGAGGAGCCAATAGAAGATCACCCGAAGATTTTGCCTACCTGATCCAGCTCGTCTTGGCTGAATAGTTCGGTGTACAATTAGGCAACGTTGACCAGACACAACCTGTACAATGAAGGCCTGGCACGGAACGCTGAAAAGATTTGACTCGTTCACCGATCGCCAAGGATTCGTTTCCTTTGCGACTGAGCCCGATGGCGGTCGGGTGTATGCCGCTCCAGATGGCCTTGGATGGCAAAAAGAAAGTAGACTATTCGAAGTGAACTTATCGGCAAAGAATATCCTGGATTATCGTCGCATTGATCATGTCAACCTCATATCGGACTATTTGTCTGATATTGGATTTTCTCACTTTCGAAAGGCTGAGTGGCATTACTGGATCCACGTACGCGGAAGCTACCAATGCCTTGAGCACGAAGGCCTTCTAAAGCGACATGGATTCGATGGTGTTTATACAGAAGAATGGGGATGGCTGAATGTGCATATCGAAGATGCATCGCTCATTGAGATTACGTCAATCTATGATGATGATCCGGGAGATTTTGGGATGCTCGGCAACCACAACCAGAGAAAGGGCTGGGTGCCTCGTCCACTTAGCCAAGCTGTATAACATCCAGATGCAGAAGGCGGGAGCATTGGATACTTGTCAAGAATCACAGGAACCGCCCGCCGCTGATCTTGAGCGTTAGACAGACCAAGCAGCCGGTTGCGCATCCGTATCTCATGGGATACAGTAAGGCATGCTTGAAATCAGGGAGACGCCTGCCTATGCCGCGTGGTTTGCTGCCCTGCGTGACCGGACTGCAAGGGCTCGTATCGACATCCGGATCAGACGGCTCTCCCTTGGCAACTCAGGAGATATCCGCCCCGTAGGAGATGGCGTCTCAGAGCTGCGGATCAATTATGGCCCCGGCTATCGGATCTATCTGACTAAGCAGGGAGATGCCGTCTTCATCCTGCTTGCAGGCGGCGACAAGAGTTCCCAAGACAAGGATATTCGTCTCGCCAAAGACCTTGCTCGAAATCTCTAGGAGAATCCAATGACCAAAACCACCACGACAATCTGGGACCCCACCACACACCTTCGCACTGCTGATGATGTTGCGGCTTATTTAGAAGCCGCACTGCAGGATGGTGATCCTCAGCTTGTTGCAGCTGCCTTGGGTGATATAGCTAGGGCTAAAGGTATGAGCCAAGTTGCCCGTGACGCTGGCCTTGGCAGGGAAAGTCTATACAAGTCATTATCCTGTTCGGGTAATCCTGAGCTGGCAACAGTATTGAAGGTGATTTCGGCGCTGGGTTTGGAATTGCATGTCACTGCTGTGGACGAGGCGAAGATGGCTGTCTAACGCTGCCCCTGGGTGGACAGGCCCTCCACAAACACTCTGCTGCGCCACCACAGGCTCCCTGCCTGCCACTCAGGGGCAGCGTTAGATAATCGAAGCAGGCGCTGACCGTGACCGGATCGGCGGCCTGGGGCTGGCGGAGTGCCCATAGGGGCTGGATCCGAACCCAGATCAGATGTTTCTCGCTGAAAGCTGGTGCTGCTGCGCAAGAAGGTGCTCTATTAGCTGAGAACCACTTCTGTAACTCCTTTTCTTAGTGCAAAGATTGGGTGGAGAGTGCAAGACTGAGTGCAAAATGGCCTGGCTCATCCCCACTGCCGACTCAATCCGAACCTGGCTGCCTGGCTGATGATGGGCTTGCTAACGTTGCGCTTTACATCGTTCCCCATGAAACTCCTTCTCTCCGCCTATCTGGCTGTCACGGCAATGATAAGTGCTCCTGTTTATGCCCAGGTTTCCGAAGAGACCCATAACCGCTGTCTGAAGGCAGCTGACTATGCAGGCTGCGTCGGCGTCAGGAACAATCAAGCCGAAGAACAGCTCACCACTGGCATCCTTTGGGACACAGCCGAGTGGTCTGGGAACGTCGTCAAGGTTAAGGTTTACCGAATGAGAGGCGGCGGACTTTGGTTCGGAAACTCGATGCGGCTATCACAGATGGAAGTTGATTGCACCACTGCCCGATTTGATGTGCAGAGCGACGGTTATGCAGAACAAGGCTTGGAAGGTGATGCATGGCGTCAAGCTCCTCTAATCTTTAGTCGTCTGTGCACAAAGGAAAGGCCTGCTGTTACTGCCTCTCCTGTTGCGCCATGAAAAACGGCGCCACCACTTTAATGCTGGTGTTGTCATTTTCGACACCAGTTCACTCCTCAACCTTTGACGCACTATGCGGGAACGTCGATTGCAAGGTTGCCCTATCTCCTGATGGCATTTCAATCGGTGAAGTGGTGATAAAAAATGATCGGGTTATCCTCTGGACTGCAGGCGGTGCCGAAGTCCCATCGCAGGCATTGTCAGCCGCCAACATCTTCAGAGGGGCAGTAGTTGGCTTGCTGCTTGCTCCAACTTTGCTAGCTCCTTTAGGTCTTGTTTGGGGAGGATTGGCGGAATCTAGTGGTGGGGATGTTAGCCCTGATTTGCACTTCAAGATCCTTGGATGCACCGCTACCGGGGCTCCCCAGGGGCTTAGCGTTATGTTTCTTAGCTCGTCTGCGGCTCGAAAGTTTCGAATGGAACTACCAATGTTCACTAACCTTGTGTCTGGCCAGCTAAATCGTTCAAGTCCTTGCGTACCGCCGCTCGAAGAATCGTCCTGGCCCGATCAACGATGATTCGGTTTCTGATAAAGCTTGGAGCGAGCTTCGCCTTGTTCTTGCCAATCTGAACGAACAATCCTAGCTTGCTGTGCCAGTCGCAACCCTAGCCCTATGACTGTGCTATGGATCAGCTCGTGTTTAACTAATATTCAGCCTAGAAGCGTTGGCCCCGGGAGCGATCAGCCTAGGTGTTGCAGTATACCTGAGCCGCCCCGCTGGGGCGTGAGCCAGTTGCCATCTGCCGCTGAGTCCTTGCAGAGGGCATAGGCCAGTTCACCGGAATAGCTGGCGATGGCACAGAACAGCTCCGGGTGCCGGCTCACCCACTAAGTGGGGAACAGGCGCCACACCAGCTGCGATTAGCCGGATCACGGCGGCAGCTTTGCGATCAGTCGGTGAACTCACCAGCCCGGCGGTCCCCGGCAGCGTCAGCGTGGCCCAGGCCCAGGCTCTGCAGTGCCCAGGTTTGGGCGAGGGGCATCTGGCCAGGGCAGTAGACCGCCGGCGTGGCGGCATCGAGAAGCGGCTCCAGCTCCTGCCAGAGATAGGGGCTGCCGTAGACCACCAGCCCGGCCAGGCGCTTGGCGCACTGCAGCTGCTCCACCACCGCCGCCCAGGGTTCGCCGCCGCCGGCGCTGCCCCGGAATGGATTGCCGCGCACAAAAAGCTGCAACAGCACAGGCAATTCCTCCCTATGCGCTAGCTGTGGCCCTTCCAGCTCCGGCCCAGTCAGTGGCGGTCCGGTCAGCTGCAGCCGGGCCAGGTCTAGGGGCGCTTGGGGGTTATCGCTCCAGGGCGATGGACTGCGCCGCTCCAACAGCAGGCTGCGATAGCCGGCCCGCTCCGCCAGGGCCAGGGCCGGGGCGTCGCTCGGCAGGAAGGGGGCCGCCAGGCTGTCATCCAGCCGCACCAGGTTCAGGCCAGGGCCATTCCCGAGCCCACCGCAGACCATCTCACCTCCGACCATCCCAAGACCGCGGCGAATGCTGCAGGCTTCGATCAACTCCAGGGCCAGGGCGCTGTCGGGTTCAAGCGGCTCAATGGCTTCAATGGCCTCGATGGGCTGAAGCGGTTCAAGCGGATCGATGGGCAGCCGCTCCAGGGCGGTGCACCGCCGCTGGGCACTGGCTTCCAGGCGCTCCCGGCTCAGCCGGCCGCTCTGCACCGCCGCCACCAGGGCCGCGATGGCCGCGTCGGCATCGGCGGGCATCAGCACCAGATCGGCTCCCGCCTCCAGGGCCAACACGGCCGCCTCGCCGGGGCCGTAGCTGGCGCTGATCGCCTCCATCATCAGCGCATCGGTTACCACCAGGCCGTTAAATCCCAGCTCCTGGCGCAGCAGGCCGGTGAGCACCGCCGCCGACAGGGTGGCGGGTCGCTGGGGATCCAGGGCCGGCAGCAGCAGATGGGCTGTCATCACGGTGGCGACGCCGGCGGCGATGGCGGCGCGGAAGGGGGGCAGCTCGATCGCCTCCAATCTCTGGCGGTCGTGGGGCAGCAGCGGCAGCTCCAGGTGGGAGTCGCTGCAGGTGTCGCCATGGCCGGGGAAGTGTTTGGCGCAGCCCAGCACCCCCTCCGCCTGCAG
>JBIKWK010000032.1:0-30022 GCA_044356375.1 Prochlorococcaceae cyanobacterium
CCGGTACATTTGTGGCTATCAGCACTAGCAGCATTCAATAACTGCCAGCTTCCCGGCCAGTTTACCAGCTCTGAGCAGCTGAAACCAGCTGCGGCGCAATGGTTTTGCCTTTTTCAGGAAGCCCTAAATATGGCTGTTTCCCTTGTGATTACTGAGCAAAACCTGTAAGAGACCCAATAGTCAGTAGGCGACTGCAATGCTGAGCTGATAAACAGCGACGATGGCATCGACTTGCAAGCTTGTTATAATACTTGGTTAGATAGAATCATCACATTTGTGTCAGCAATTTCACTGAAATTAAGCCACGTAATAAATATAATTATTGACACTTCGAGAGGCGTCCCTCCCGCCCCTGCGAGTCAGGGGCAGACCGCAGCTGCCACAGTGTTTTCACATTGCGAGACCGGTGAGATTGCAAATTTTCGATGTGCCCTGATAATGTTTTGAAGTGTTGCTGTAGCACTAATTTATGCATAGGGGTTATTATTGAATAGCCTGTTGATGGGGGCAAGTGTCTCGCCACGTTTTGTTTCTTCACCAAAACTTTCCTGGCCAGTTTCCCCATCTGGCTGCGGAGCTGGTTAGGAGAGGTGATCGGGTGACGGCGATTGGAACCGCCACGGCCCAGGCGATGCCTGGGGTGAATTTGCATCGCTATGATCCAAGGCCTCGCGCTGGGGTGCCGGCCTGTCATGCCTGGGTGTCCGACCTGCAGACAAAGTGCATTCGGGCTGAGGCCCTCGGCGAATTGCTGATGCAGTTGTTGGAGCAGGGTTTGCATCCCGATCTGGTGATCGGCCATCCAGGCTGGGGTGAGTTATTAATGATCAAGGACATTTTTCCAGATGTACCCGTATGGCATCAGGTGGAGCTAATCTATCAGCTCAGAGATGGTGATACTGATTTTGATCCTGAATTTACCAAGTCAGATTGGCGCAGTAGTACGCGACTAAGGTTGAAAAGATTGCATCAATTGCAGGCACTGCATGATCTTGATTGGGGCGTTGCTCCCACTGAATTTCAGGCCAGTACCGTGCCGGCTGAATATCGTCAACGACTCAGTGTGATCCATGAAGGTGTAGATACGGAGGCAATTGCCCCGCGTTCTGGCTCGTTTATCCAGCTGCAGAAATTGGGATTGCGTTTTGAGCCAGGCGATGAGGTGATCAGCTTTGTATCCCGCAGTCTTGAGCCCTATCGCGGCTTTCACAGTTTTATGCGCATGTTGCCGCTATTGCAAAAACTACGGCCTAATGCTCACACCATTATTGTGGGTTCTGATGGTGTTAGCTATGGAGCGCCGCCCTCCGGCGGCGGCAGCTGGCGCCAGCACATGCTGGCAGAGTTGGCTGGGCGGTTGGATTTTAATCGCATTCATTTCGTTGGCAGAGTCTCCCATTCAGTGCTGCATGATCTCTTTAGGGTGGCCGCCTGTCATGTCTATTTAACTTATCCTTTCGTGCTTAGTTGGAGCTTATTGGAGGCAATGAGCTGTGGCGCTGTTGTGATTGGATCCTCAACTCCTCCCGTTCAGGAGGTGATCAAACATGGGCGCACCGGCCTATTGGTTGATTTCTTTGATCTTGAGGCAATGGCTAATTGCATTGCTGGCGTTCTGGCAGAGCCGGCAGCCTATCGCCCCCTCGGGGAGGCTGCCCGCCAGCAGGTGATTCGACGCTTTGATCTGCGCAGCGTCTGCCTGCCGCAACAGTTGGCACTAGTGGATCAGTTGATCAATGCCGATAAGCACTAGAGACTCCACTAGAATAGAAGACCTGCTAGAGGCTTAACACGGCATTGTTTTTTGCTGCTAGCTCTTGGCTGCGTTGGGTGTCGCTCAGGCCATCGGCCCCAGGGATCACTTCAGCCATGGCCTTCAGCCAATTGGTAAGTTCCTGTAATTGCTTCTCCATCGGCAGCATGCCTAGACCTCGAGCCAGCACCTTGGCGCTGCCTGCAGAGCCAGGCTGATAAACCAAGCGTCCATGCAGATGTTGGGATAAACCCTGGCGTAGCAGCCGGAAGGCGGGCTCTTCCATCGGAGTTTCCAAGGCGATATTTGCCTGTTCTGGTTTGATCCGTGAGAAGCCACAACGCCTTGCCACCAGCTTCAACTCCATCAGCTGCACCAGCGAGAGCACCGGCGGCGGCAAGCTGCCGTAGCGATCCATCCAACCGGCAATCAATTCCAGCAGGGCCTGCTGGCTGCGGCAATCGGCTGCGGCTCGATAGGCGGCTATCTTTTCGTCATTATCACTAATCCAATCGCTAGGAATGAAGGCGGTTATCGGCAGATCAATTTGGGTATCGTCTACGGCTGGGATGTCCTGTCCTTGGATTTCTGCCAGGCATTCCTGCAACATTTCCATGTAAAGGTCAAAGCCAATGGTTTCCATCTGGCCGCTCTGCTCCACTCCCAATAAATTGCCTACCCCCCGAATTTCCATGTCGCGCATTGCCAGCTGATAGCCACTGCCAAGTTGGGCGAATTCCTGGATTGCCCGTAACCTCTGCCGGGCCGCATCGCTCAAAGAGGAATCGCCGGGATAGAACAGCCAGGCATGGGCCTGGATGCCACTACGACCCACCCGCCCGCGCAATTGATAGAGCTGGGCAAGGCCAAATTTATGGGCATCTTCAATTAAAATCGTGTTTACCCTGGGGATGTCCAGACCGCTTTCCACAATTGTGGTACAGAGCATCACGTCGGCCTCGCCGGCGTTAAAGGCAACCATGGCGCTTTCCAGTTCTCCCTCAGGCATCTGGCCGTGGGCCACCAGCAGCCTCAAACCCGGCAGCATTAATCGCAATTGAGTGGCCACATCCTCAATGCCATTCACCCTTGGCACCACGTAAAACACCTGTCCACCGCGGTCCAGTTCCTGGCGGATGGCGCTGCGTACCACCTCCTCATCCAATGCGGCCAGATGGGTTTTGATCGGGCGCCTCAGGGGGGGCGGCGTAGTGATGAGACTCATCTCTCTCACGCCGGAGAGGCTCATGTACAGGGTGCGTGGAATAGGAGTAGCGCTCAAGGTGAGTACATCCACATCTTTGCGCAGTGCCTTTATCTTCTCTTTTTGCTGTACACCAAAACGCTGTTCTTCGTCAACCACTAGTAATCCCAGTTGCTTGAAGCCAGTGCCTTTGCCCAGCAGCTGATGGGTGCCCACCACCACATCTACGGTGCCCTGGGCCAGGCCGTCTTGGATCACCTTGCGCTCGGATGCGGTGCGGAAGCGATTCAATAGCGATACCTTCACCGGGTAAGGAGCAAAGCGTTCGCTGAGGCAGCGCCAATGTTGCTGGGCCAGCACCGTGGTGGGGGCCAACATGGCCACCTGTTTGCCGGAGGTGACGGCCTTAAAAATTGCACGAATTGCCACCTCAGTTTTACCAAAGCCCACGTCGCCACATATCAGTCGATCCATCGGCTCGGGTTTCTCCATATCGCGCTTTACATCGGTGATCGCCTTGAGCTGATCCGAGGTGGGTTCATAGGGGAAGGACTGTTCCAATTCGTCCTGCCAGGGGCCATCGGGAGGGAAGCAAAATCCCTGCACCTGATGGCGCTCCGCGTAGAGCTTCACCAGGTCCAACGCCACCTTGCGTACCGCCTTGCGCGCCCGCTCCTTGGCCTTGTTCCAGGCGCTACCGCCCATGCGATTGAGTTCCGGGGCACTATCACCCGTGCCGCGGAAGCGACCGAGGCTGCCGAGTTGATCGGCTGCCACCCGCAACAGACCATCGGAGTACTGAACTACCAGATAGTCGCGTGATTCGCCACCGATCGCTAATTTTTCAAGTTTCAAGAAGCGGCCAATGCCGTGGTTGCGATGCACCACGAAGTCGCCTGGCTGCATTTTGTTCGGGTCCACCGTGCGGCTGGTGGCCTTACGGCGCCGGCGCACGTAGCCGCTGGCCGCCAGGGAGTGCTGACCAAAAAATTCCCGGTCTGTGATCAGTACTACTCGCCAGGCGGGCAACTGCAGCCCCTCCAGTTCAGCCGTGCCCCTGGTCTTCAGGGCCACGGGGGTCCCCTGTTCCACCAGGCGATCGATGGCCGGTTGATCGGCTGCATTGGGCACGAAGCGAGCGATGCAGTCGTGCTCCTCCAGCAGGGCCACGGCCCGCGATGGCTGGGCCGAGAGCAGCCAGATGCAGGCTTTTTCCCGCTGGAATCCTTTCACCAGATCGGCCAACTTGCCGAATGCATTGGGGTAGGCGGGCACCGAGCGAGAGGCCAGATCAAAGCTGTTGGCGTGCTGGTCGCTCTCGTGCAATTCGGCCAAATCGAAGCCGCGCCAGTCGCTGTTCACGGCCGCCAACAGCTCGCCGGGAGGGCGGTGCAGCTGCGGCAGCAGCGGGCTGGAGCCGCCACCAACCCCACCTATCGAGCCATCGGCCAGCCCGAGCTCGTTCACCAGTTCTGAGTAGTGCTCGGCGCTGTGCTCGTACCACTGTTGACCATGGGACAGGCACTGGCCCCGACCATCCACCACCACCAGGGTTTGCTCGGGGAGGTAGTCGAGCAGTGAGGCGGGCTGGGGCCAGGCCAGGCCCATCAGCCGCCGCATGCCCTCGGGGGTGCCCCCCTCCAGCAACTGGTCACAGGCCTCGGGGCTCAGCAACCTGTCCAGGGCGTCGGGCATCGCCTCCCGCAGGGCCTCGGCCACCAGGGGGCCATAGCCGGTGGGGGTGAGGCGCACCACCTCAATCGGATCGAGGGAGCGCTGGCTGGCTGGATCGAATTCCCGCAGCTTTTCCAGCTCTTCGCCGAAAAATTCCAGGCGAACAGGTAGTTCAGCGCTCACCGGGAAGATGTCAACGATGTCGCCCCGCCTGCTCCAACTGCCCTCCTGTTCGATGCTGGGCACGCGCTGGTAGCCCAATCGGCTGAAGCTGAGGGCCAGCTGCTCCAGATCGAAACTGGAGCCCTTGCGCAGGCTCAGGCACTGGGCGCGCAGAGCCGGCGGCGGCGGCAGGTGGGGCTGCAGGGCCCGCTCGGTGGCCACGATTGCCAAGCGCTCGCCGCCATCCAGCAGTTCGCTGAGCACCTGCATCTGCCCCCAGGTGATCTCGCTGGTGGGATCCAGCGGTTCGTAGGGACTGGCTTCACTGGTGGGATAAAGATGGCTGCTGCTCCAGCCCATCAGATCGAGCAGGGCAGCCCAGCGGCCGGCCTCCTCCAGGGTGGGCACGATCACCAGCAGGGAGGATTTGCTGGAGGCCGCCAGGGCGCTGCTCACCAGGGCCCTGGCCGCTCGACCGGCACCGCTGAGCCGCAGCCGCTGGGGGCGGTCGATGCGGGCCAGCACCTCACCGGTGAGGGGCGCCTGCTGCAGCTGGCGCACCAGGGCGGAGAGGGGCATGGGGGCGGCGGGGCGGCAGGTGTCGATTGTGGCAACTGGCCTAAGGCGCCGTCGATCACGGCTTCGTCAGAATCGCCGCCGTGATCGACGATCGCCACCGCCGCCCCCCAGGGCGATTGCCTGGAGAAGCCTTCCATGGGGCCATTGAACCAGCCATCCCCGGGGCTGCGGACCACTGGCAGAGGCATTGGGCCGCCGAAACCCGCTTGGCGGCTGGGCCGCTCATCGCTGCTGCTGGCAGGGGCGCTGCTATTGGTGGCGGCACTGACTGCGGCGGCACTGACTGCGGCGGCAGTGATCGGGGCGGCACTGATCTGGGCGTCACTGACCGGGGCGTCACTGACCGGGGCGGTGGCTGCCGCGGACTGGCCCTTGCTGCTGCGCCAAAGGTCGCCTCTGGCGCTGGCGGAGGCGATTGTGAGCAGGCTGTGGGGACGAGCGTATAAGGGTCCTGCGGGACTGGTGGGCCTCCAGGAATCGGCACTTTTAGAGCAATTGGCCAAGGCAGATCAAAAGTGGCTACCCAGGGCGGAATTGCTAGCCAACGGAGCCATTCGCTACACCTACAGGCGCCGGGCTGGGGAACCAGCTCTCAGCATCGGCCAACTGCGCGCCTTGATCGCATCACCGCCTGGCTACCGAGCCGAGCGGCAGGCGATTGTCAATTTGCTGGCGGCACTCAAAAGTGTGGGCATACGGGTTGTGGTCACCGCGCCGCACCGGCCAGCTGCAGTGGGTGAATGGGATCCTTTGCTGCGCACTATTTACATCCAACCGCAGGTGGTGGCCAGGGGCAGTGTTGGCTTCGCCCAGGTGCTCAACCACGAGGCCATCCATGGAGCCCAATCCTGCAGGGCCGGCCCCTGGCCCCTGGCCGCTAAACCGCTAGGACTAGCCACCACCATGCCCGCATCCCTGGCTGGTGTACTGCAGGAGCCCCTATACCGCCAGGCCTCGGCCCTGGAGCGGCAATTGGAGCGGGAAGCCTATGCGAATCAAGCGCTGCTGCACTTGGGGCCTGAGCTATTGCGCCGCTACTGTGCGCGGATTCACCCTAGAGAGATCCAAGAAAATTCTCCATTCAGTCTTAAAAAATTTTTGAGCTCTTAAGAGGCAGAAATACTAGTCAGACTAAGGGGGAGATGAGACCTGGAATTTTTTTAGGCCAGGCCAAACCAAGACTCACTGCGGCGTTTGGGCTTTATTGGTTCTTGTTCAGAGTTCCCCTAGGATTCTTATCCAATCGTCTTTAGCGTTGTTGGTGCCCAGGATCGTTGCCAGGTTTATTGCCCAGTATTGGCCGGGTTTTGTTAGCCAGTTTTGATGATAAATCTTGGCGCTGATGCCCTTTAAGGAGACGCTGCTGCTGCTGATCTGTGGTTATTCACTGAAGCTCTCCGCCGCCGCCCCAGGGGATTTTTCTCCTCCCGCCTCTTGGGTGTCGATCAGCCGTTCCCTGTGTTCTCTGTCGATGCAGACCAATCCTTCACTGGGGACACAGGGGCTCGCAGTTTCGCTGGCGGGCCTCTGGCCAGGCTGCTTTTGGATCACATGCATCCCCACCGCCAGGCCCACCAGCGCCAGGATCGCCAGGGCGGCGGGCCAAGAGGCGAAGGGACGCTCAATGTCTTTGTTATTCATCGCCTCCCATCCTCATCGATATCCGCCCACCGAACAGCATCAACTGCCACAGCTCTGGCTCCAGCACAGCTTTGCTCGCAGCACACCCCTGCTCGCAGCACAGCCTTGCTCGTAGCAGAGGAGCCAGCCAGGGGAGCCACTGCTCAATGGCCACTTCTCAATGGCCATTTCTCAGCAGCCAGTTCAGCTTTCCCTGTTTAGCCATTCACTCTCCAGCAGCATGTTGAAGTGCAGCAGCTGTGAATCGCTTAACAGTTGGCGGCTGTTCAGGTTGAAATGCTGCTCCAGGTACTCCCTACCTTGGCTGGCATCCCAGTTGAGCTGGCCCAGCAGCTGATCGCATTGGATCAACAGGTCGCGACGGCGCAGGGGAATCGCGGCATTGGCTGGATCAGAGCCCGGCTCCAGCCCCCCCAGGGCTTGCAGGTAGGCCAGCAGGTCGGCGTAGGTGGTGAGGCGGCTGCGGCTGGGGTGCCCGAAGGCCCGCTCCAAGTAGCTGCTCTCCTGATCCCTTTGCCAGCCCAGGCGCTTTAGCTCCAGCTCGAGCTGGGCCAGTTCACTACTCCAGTCCTCCGGGTCAGCTGGGGGCTCCTCCGCCAGTGGCTTTTCACTCGCTGGATCAAGTGAAAAGTCACTGGCAGCAGCTGGGCCAGATTCTGCGGCTGGGTCAGATTTCGAGACTGGGCCAGATTCTGCAGCAGGGTCAGATTTCCCGGCTGGCTCCCAGCTGGTGGACCCAGCGGCAGTTCTGACCACTTCCCAGCGATTGCCTAGAGCTTCTAGCGGCTGCTTTGGCGCTGGTTCATCAGCTGAGCCTGGGGCGGTAGGCGCGGTGGTGGCAGGGCTGTTGGCGGCAGCTGAGCTGCTACTGACTGGAGCTGCTGGGCTACTGGGGGCTGGAGCAGCTGGATCGCCAGTAACTGGAGAAGTTGGGCTGCTGTCAGCTGGAGCAGCTCGGTTGCCAGTGACTGGCTTTGGCTGTGTCGCCCTCTCTGGGGCTTCTGGGGCTGGCCATGGCTGGCTGGCTGACCATGGCTCGCGCCCTAGGGCTGCCCCCAGCCTTTGGCTCAACCGTTCGATCGCCCGATCCTCGGCGGCTTCGGCGCTGGCGGCTTCCCCCAGGGCGCTGGCCAGGCGGCGACCCTGCTGGTGGGCCGAGACCTCCACCACCCGAGCTCCTGGTTCGGCATGCACCAGACGGGCCTGCAGTTGCATCGGGCTTCCCGGGGGCAGTGATCGATTCCTAGAGTGCAACCTTCGCAGGGCGTGATGGAAGCCGAGTCGATCCAGTCCCTATCTCCCCTGATCCAAGGGGTTGACCACTGGGGTGAGCTGCTGCTGCTGCTGCCCCTGCTCGTGGCCCTGGAGGTGGTGCTGTCGGCGGATAACGCCATCGCCCTGGCCGCCATCTCCCGCAGCCTGCACGATCGCGCCAGGCAGGAGGTGGCCCTCAACCTGGGCCTGTTGCTGGCCCTGGTGTTTCGGCTAGGCCTGATTGCCGCTGCCCAATGGGTGTTGCATTTTTGGCCCCTGCAATTGGCGGCATCCTCCTATCTGCTCTGGCTCTGCGGCAGTCACCTGTGGTCTCTGGCGACACCAGAGGTGGGCCCTGGCGCCGAATCCAAGGACGACGCTGCTGGCTCCAAGCTTCATCCCCAGGTCAGCCTGGCTCGCGTGGTGGCCACCCTGGCGGTCACCGACCTGGCCTTTTCCCTGGACAGCGTGGCGGCGGCGGTGGCGGTGAGTGATCGGTTGCCCCTGGTGATGATTGGCGGGGTGATTGGCGTGATCTGCCTGCGGTTGACCGCGGAGCTGTTCATTCGCTGGCTGGAGATTTATCGATACCTGGAAACCGCCGGCTACGTGGCGGTGGGGCTGGTGGGCATCCGACTGTTGCTGCGGCTGCTGCTGCCGGAGCTGGTGGTGCCCGAGTGGGCCCTGCTGCTCAGCGTGGTACTTGTTTTCGCCTGGGGATTTTCAGCCAGACTCACCCTGGCCGACAGCGCCCCAGAAGCCGAGTGATCGGGATCGATTGATGCGGGTGGAACTGCGCCAAATCGGCAGCGATCAACTGCTGGATCAGCTGGAGGTGGAGGGCTTGGCCGATGTCCCCCAGCCGGGCCGCTGGCTGGATTTGGGAGAGCGCAGTTTTTTGGTGATGCAGCGGACCCACCGTTATCGGCTGTGCAATGGCCGCTATGAACTGGCTGCTGTAGCCCTGCAGGTCAAGGCCCAGCGCCAACCCGCCGATGCGCGCAGATGGCGCCATGGCTGGGTGATCGGCGACCCCAACTGCCACTACAACGCCCGTAGCCCGCTACTGCGCTGCGCGGTGCTGCCGGAGGGGCCCTGCGAGCGCTGCCAGCATTTTTGCCCCATCCCCTGATCCAGTCGCCTGAACCAGTCGCCTGATCCAGGCTGCTGATCTGGCTGCAGATCAGGCTTCAACCCGCCTGCCATACCAACTGTGGAGTGGCCGGATCCGGTGCCTGTTGTTACAAGTGGCCCAGGCTGTTTAGGCTGTGATGGAGTTGTCACTGCTGCATGTCATGCCCTACGAGCCCGGATCCCCCCAGTGCCGCATCCTGATCGATTGCAAAAGCCAGATCGAGTCGATGCTGCTCAACCTGCAGCGGATCGAGAACAGTGGCCACATCAGCGACCAGCTCAGGTCGGTGCACCTCCAGCTGGAGGGCTTGCATACCCTGCATCGTCGCCAGCCGGTTTCAACCACGGATTGAGCGTCTGACAGGCGGCATAGGCACTGGCCAAAGTGGCTATGCCCCGCCTGCTTGCTCTGCTCACCTGGGAGCCGCTGAACTGGGTGCTGATCACATAACTGCCATAGGTTTCGCGAAAAATTTGGCAGCCGTTTCCCGTCTCGCCCACATAGGAGAGATGCCTGTCCATCACGAGTTCTAAGCGTCTGATTCCTCTCTAGCTGCGCGCAATGGATGAGTGGGGGGCTTGGAGCCCCCCACAACATCCAATTTAACGATTTAAATGGAGTCTTGATGCAAAAGATGTTGAATTGTTAAGGAATATAGCCTTGGGTGTAATCGCCCTGGCTATGATGCAAGAAGTATTGAATTATTAAGCGATGCGGGCCTAGGTGGAAAGGCCCTGATTCTGATGAAACAAATTTTGAATTGATGAGGTGTGAGAATGCCACTAAGTTAATTCTCCTGGCTACGATACAAATGGTGTTGAATCACTAAAGGGGATGTTATTGAGGAGGACGGCCCTACTTCCGATGCGACAGATGTTGAATTATTGAGGGGGATGGCCCCAGGGGAAATGACCCTGGCCCCAAGGTTTTTTCCAGGCGTTTGGGTGCCCTAGCCTTTTATGTTCCAGCCTTCTGTTGTCCCATCATCTATTTGCTCCAGCGTCCATTTACCCCAGCGTCCAGTTTCTCGAGCGTCTAGTTGCCCCTACGTTCAGATCCCCAGTTGATCGCCGGCTACTGGATCCAGTTGTTGCAGCAGGATCGAGCCGCTAACAGCCTGTTTCCCCTCCAGCTGAGCCGTGCGGATCAGCAGGGGACATCCCCCTGTGGCCACCACCAGCCCCACTCCCTCGGCTACATCCAGCACTTGGCCAGCAGCTCTCTTCCCGGGCTGGTCAGAGTTCGCTAGCGGGCCAGCGCCAACCAAACCTGGCGCTGCCTCAGCACCTGGCGATGCCTCAGCGGGTGGCACTGCCCAGCGCTGGGCTAACTCGGCCGCTTCAGGGCTGAGTTCTGACCCCAACCGCGGCACCAGCGGTTCGCTATCCAGCACTTTCAGCCGCCTGCCCCGCCAGAAGCTATGGGCCCCTGGATAGAGACCCATAACTTGACGGTGGATGGCCAGGGCCGATTTGCTCCAATCGATCTGATAGTCGTCTTTGTGGAGCATGCGGGCGTAGGTGATGCCCTGCTCGCCCTGGGCCCGCACCCCCAGGCGCGCCAGCCGTTCGGCCTCGGGCCCTGGTCCGGCCGCCTCGATCAGCGGCATGGCCTGCACCAGCAAGGCTCCGGTAAGGCTGGCCAGGCGGTCGGTGAGTTGCTGGACGTTGTTGCACAGGCCGATGGGGATGGCCTGCTCCAGCAGCACGGGTCCCGTGTCCAGGCCCTCCTCCATGGCCATGATGCCCACGCCAGTTTGGCGATCCCCCTCGATCAAGCACCATTGGATCGGCCCGGCACCCCGCCAGCGGGGTAGCAGCGAACCGTGGCCATTCCAGCAGCCATAGGCCGGTTGAGCGAGCACCGCCGCCGGCAGGATCTGGCCGAAAGCCACCACCACATAAACATCTGCCGCCAGCTCCCGCAATTGAGCCTGGCAGTCCAGATCCCGCCGGATGCGCTCGGGTGTGAACACCGGAATACCCAGCTCCAGGGCGCGGGCTTTGACCGGGCTGGCCTGCAGCTGCTTACCCCTGCCGCGGCGCCGATCCGGTTGGCTCACCACCCCCACCAATTGGTGGCCAGCCGCCACCAGGGCGTTGAGACTGGCCACGGCATAGGCCGGGGTGCCCCAGAACAGGATGTTCATGGCTTGCTCAATATGGTTTGGTCAATCTGGTTGGCTCAACAGTTGGCTCAATCAGGCCTCGCCGGTGATCGAGAGACCCTCCACCCACACGTGGGGACAGAGGCCATCGGGGCTCACCTTGGCCTCCCCTTCGAATCCAACGATGCCATTCAGCAGGCTGCGGATGTCGCCGGCCACGGTGGCCGCCTCAATTGAACGCCGCTCTCCATCCTTCACCAGCCAACCATCGAAAGGCAGCGAAAAGCTCCCCTGGCTGGCTTTCACGCCGGCATGCAGGGCGGAGAGGGAATCGATCCAAACGATTGCTCCATTGCCACTGGCGTAGCGATTCAGCCCCTGCTGGCCGCCACCGCTCCCGGGCGCGGGGCCGATTTCCAACCAGTTGGGCGCCACGGAAACCTTGGCGCCGAGTCCGGCATGGCCACTGGGGGCCACACCAAAGGCCCGGGCGGTGGCTTCTGAGTGGAGAAAGTTGCTCAGCACACCTGACTCCACCAGGCTCAGCCGCTGGATAGGGGTTCCCTCGCCATCGAAGCTCCTGGCGCCGATATTGCCCGGATGCAGGCCATTGTCGTGCAGGTTGAAAAAGGGCACTGCCAGCGACTGGCCAAGGCTTTCCCGGTTGCTCAGGCTGACGCCATCGAGCACGGCGCGGGCGTTGAACATGCTGCTGAAGGCTGAAATCAAATCGAGAAACGCCTCCGGACTGAACACACAGGTGTAGCGACCCGTGCTGATCGGCGCGTAGTCGAGGTGGCTGATGGTGAGCTCGGCCGCCTCATCGATGCAGCCGGCCAGGTCGAGCGCCGCGGCGCCATAGGCCAAGCGCACCGCGCCGGCGCTGCGTGGCTTGCGACCCTCCTGTTCCGCCCTGGCATATAAGTAAACGCTCGCAGTGCTCTGCAGTTGTTGACGGCAGGCCCCGGCGCTGTTCAGGTAGATGTGCTCACTGATGCGCTCGGCCAAGCCGTTGTAGGGCACGGTGCCAATGGCCTGGTGGCGCCCCAGCAGCTGGGCCTCCGCATCCCTCAGGGTTTCCAGCAATTTGAGGATGCCGAGCGGTTCGTGCAGGGGCTGCTCCAGGGGCTGCAAGGCAGCGGTGGCCAGGGGAGAAAATTGAGGGGTGTCTGCGGCATTGCCGAAACTGGCCGCCTCGTGGGCACCGCCCAGGGCGCGCTCCAGGCCGGCCTCGGATAAATCTGATGTGCTGGTGATGCCTACCAGGCCGGCTGCATTCCATACCCGCAGGGTGATCGAGCTGCGCTGGGCTCCTTTCATCTGCTTGGCCTCACCCCTATCCACCTGCACCGAGGTGTCGCTGCTGCAGGAGGCGCCCAGATCCCACTGGCGAATGCCCGCGGTGGCGGCCAGCCGCTCCAGGGTTGCCCGCAGAGCGGGCGCGTCGAGACCGGAGGCCCCGGGGCCGCCCTGGGAGATTTGGCTGGTTACAGTTGAACTACCAGCTGAAATCCCAGCTGAAATATTCGCTGACCTGGCAGCGTTGATTGTCATGGCAGGGTTGGCTGGGGAAGAGAAGGTGGCTGGGCTGATTTCGCTGTTGATAGCGGCTGTGCTCCCCGCTTTTGTGTAGCTGGACGCCATGGTCAACGGCCTCCCACGGTGATCGAATCCACCTTGATGTGGGGTTGACCCACCGTTACAAAAATGCTGCCGCTCACCGAACCACAGAAGCCCGCCGCCAGTTCCAAATCATTGGCACACATGGAAATCCGGGGCATCACCTCCTTGGCTGCGCCGATCAAGGTGGCCCCCTTCACCGGTTTGGTGAGCTGGCCGTCTTCAATTAGATAGCCCTCTTCCACGGCGAAGTTGAACTGACCGGTGGGACCGACGCTGCCGCCACCCATCGCCTTGCAATAAAGACCCCGATCCACCGAGCCAATCAGCTGCTCCGGGGTATGGGGGCCAGCGGCGATGTAGGTGTTGCGCATGCGGCTGGCGGCGGCGAAGCTGTGGCCCTGGCGGCGACCGCTACCCGTACGCGGATGACCGGTGCGCAGTTCGCCGGCTCGATCACTGAGGAACCGCTTCAAAATGCCGTTTTCGATTAATACAGTGCGCTGGGATTCCAGGCCTTCGTCATCCATGCACAGCGAACCGAAGGCGCCATCGGTGTGGCCTTCATCGATGGCGGTTACGGCCTCGTGGGCAATCAACTCCCCCACCTGCTCGGCAAAGGGGGTGGTGCCCCGCTCCACTTGGGTGGTCTCCAGCAGGTGGCCGCAGGCCTCGTGGAAGATCACACCGCCAAAGCGATTGGCCAGCACCGCCGGCATCTGGCCGGCTTCCACGTAGTCGGCATAGAGCATGGTGCCAGCGCTTTCGCACACCTCCTGGGCCGAGGCCAGGGCATCCCATTGCCGCAGGTCATCGGGGCGGCCGGAGGTGCCGTAGCGACGGCCCACGGAGGAGCGGTGGTCGCCATCGGCCGCCAACACGTTTAAACCCACCGATTGATGCAGGCGGATGTCGCGGCCAAAGCTGCCGTCGCTGGCGGCCACCAGCACCTCCTGCCAATCGCGGGCGTAGCTGCTGCGCCTTGCTTGCAGGTGCTTACCTTGGCGTTGCAGGGCAGCGGTGCCCTTGAGTAGCACGGCGGTGGCTTCCGCCAGGCCAGGGCAGCGGGCCAGCCAGTCGGCCTTGGCGACGCCAAAATCCCGCAGCTGCGGCAAACCCTCAAAGCCGCTGCGGCCGCTGGGGCTGTACTGCAAACCGAGCATCCCCAAGGCCTGTTCAAGGGCCCTGCGCAGACCGGCCTCGCTGAGGTCGTTGGTGCTCACGAAGCCATCCCGCTCCGCCAGAAACACGCGGATGCCGGCGCCCATGCCAAAGGAGGGGCTAACGCTGGTAATCAGCTCCTGCTCCGCCAGGACGCCCAGGTGGTCCTTGCGCTCCAGGAACACCTCCACCAGATCGGCCCCAGCGGCACGACCGGCCGCCAGCAGGGCTTCCAGCTGGGGCTGCCAGGCCCCATCCAGCTGGAAGCCCTGCTGGCCGCGGCTGGGATAATCCGCAACCGATATCGAGGCCGCAGCTGGGGCTGCAATTGGGGCTGCAACTGGCGCCGTGGCTGGGGATGCGACTGGGGCGGCTTCTGGAACCATTGGGGATAAGGGCAGGGCTTCGGAGATACGTTGGCTGCCTAGATGATTTATAGCAAGGATTGGGGGAGATATGCTTGCCGCGTAGATTGTTTATAGCAAGGGGCCCGGGGGTTTCTGTTAGCAAATTCATCTGAAATTAGGGAGACTTGATGAATTCCTCGTCGAGCGTTTCTTCCTGCAATGACAACGCAACGGCACCACTGCGCTCGCCAATGCCCATGTCCGCAGTGGCAGTTCCCGATTAAGCTATGTACGTTTGCTGCTCAAATACCTTGCGCTCTGGCCGAAAAAGCTCTCTGGGCAGAGCTGTCCAACAAGAGGCATATACCTTACTGGGTGAGGCAAGCCCGAAACGATTGGAACGGAGTAGTCTGGGGAGAGCGACTGCAAATAACCTCGTAGCTTGGTATTTTTACCCGATAAAAATGCACCGATTCACTATCGGTTTTGTGCTGGCCAATGGCATTTCGGTCTTCGTTGATGTAGATGCCATCGCGATCAACAATTAACATCAAAATCACCAGCGAAAGAAGGCCAGATGCACTGAGGAGATCCCGCTCCCGCTTTAGGGTTCCACCCTGCTGATCGCGGCACACCGCCGTGGCTGCAAACTTGCTGAGTAGGAGTTCTAGAACCGCTAGGGGGTCGCTGGTGTTGGAAGAGACAGGTGGATCTAGGGAGAATGGGCTGGGGCGAGCCCCAGGTTGTTAAACGGCCTGGGGCATGGCTGTTAATAGCCAACATTCACAACGATATCGTTAACCCTAATCGGCTCTGGTATCAACTTCAACTTGGCAAAAGTATCTGCCACTTTCTGCTGATCTTTAATCCCACCCGACTGGATGGGTGAAACCTGATAGCGGCCCAAACGCCGACCTTCAGAAACCTGAAGAACCTGAATAGGCACCTTGGTGACACCGGAGAGAAACTCTGCAGATCGCTTCGGATCCTGCAAGGCCCACTGACCGGCGGCACGTAGATCTTTGATCAATACAGGTAGCAGGGAAGGATTAGCGGCTGCGAAGTTGCTGTTGGCAAGAAAATACAGGCGGAAACTGGTAAAACCCCGGCCATTAACCAGCACCCTGGCGCTACCACCCACCTCTGCCGCAGCATAAAAGGGATCCCAAACAGCCCAAGCATCGATCTTGCCTGATTCAAAGGCCACACGCGCATCAGGTGGCTGTAGATACACCGATGTAATATCTGATAGCTTCAGACCATCTTTGGTAAGCGCATTGACAACCAGGGGGACGGCGCTGGAGCCCCTGGCATAGGCAACCTTCTTGCCCTTCAAATCAGCCAACGTACGAATCGGCGATCCCTGGGGCACCAAAAGAGCAACGGCCTCAGGATTAGGCTGAGATTGACCGAAATAAACGACCGGGGCATTTTTTGCCTGGGCAAAAATTACCGGAGCATCGCCAGTTTCTCCTACATCCACCTTGCCTGCTGCCAACGCTTCCAACAGTGGAGGCCCAGAGGTGAATTCTGACCAGGTCACGGTAATACCCTGACGGTTCAACCGTTTTTCGAGATCACCCCGGGCCCGAACCACATTAAAGGTGGACGACTTCTGCAGACCAATGTGTAGCTCTTTCGTTTGGATTTGATTGAGTTTTTTCTGATCTCTATATCCCTGAATTGCTCCGTGCAAGTCGCCATTTCCTTTCCCCCTCAGCGCTAAGCAATCATGGGATAATTGGCCCGGAGATGCATCCTGAACTTTGAACAGGTGTCATCCGTTATGTGGAAATAGTGGAACTGATCATTTATTGGTCCAGGCTAAATTGTGATATCCCAGGCCAGCAGTAGACTTTTCGCCCATCTAAAATTGCCACCAAGCCAGGATGGCCACGATCTGTGCAGCAACTATGTTGGTAAAACGTGGATCACTTACCGCATTGATCACGTACCATATTGATCACCTGCAGCCACTTTTTTGCCGTGAATACATATTCTGCACGGCGATGAGATACCTTGAAATAATCTATGCTGAAGCTATGGGAATAGATAGTGATGCCCTACTGCTTTGGCCTGTGGTGGCTGATGCCGAATAAATTTGTAACCGCCTTGATGAAAGCTGCCGCATGTGGTTTTTCTTGAGGTAAGCCCACCAGTTGTTTTCTATTTCCGATTTTGATAAGGGCTTTTGGTTATGTTGTTTATCGCTGTGATGGTCGATCGTGTCCACTAATCACCTCGCTTTCCCTCCATTATTCAGGCTTTCTGCATGGCTAATGGAGGTCAAATTATTTCGCTAATTCGATGCAGAGAGCGTCGCCATGCTGTGAAGAACTCAGCACATTAAGGGTGTGTAAGGAGCTTCGGGTCTCGGCCAGTCTATGCCTTATTCTGCTGATCACCGACCGCTGGCAAGCTGTCCAGCTTTTTATCTCCATGTTGATGTCTCATCCAGCGCTCGATCTGCGAGGCTGGAGGTCTTGGCAATGATTCCCGCCCTCCTTGTTGGCTTGGGCGGAGCTGCGTTGCTCGCTTCTGTTGTGGGTCGGCGGCGACGGCCATCGCTGGTTGACATGCTCAGCCCACCGCGTGTGGAACCCGACGGCGAACCCACGGATCTGCCAGCCGAGGCCATAGGTGCCCTGCGCGGCAGCCTAAAGCACCTGGATGATCGCTATCAGAGCCTGATTCAGACGCGCATAGACCCCTTGCTGATCAGTCAGTTGCGGGACGAACAAATGCGTGATCTGGCGCCGACAGGTCGGCGGGAGATGATTGCGCAGGAAAAAGAGATGAATCGCCGCCTGGTGTTAGGTGTGGGCGGGTTGATGCTGCTGGGCCTGAGAAGCCTCACCCGCTGGCCGCTCACCCCTGCCGTAATCGTCATCGGACTCTATAGCGCTTGGCCATTCGTCAAGGAAGGCTGGCGCATTGCGGTGCAGGAACGACGCCTGAGCATGATGCACTTGCTGCTGATCTACTTGCTCTCGTTATGGCTTGGTGGCAACTTCCTGATTGGGATGGTTGGCATCCTACTCAGCAGTTTGGGACAAAAAGTTGAACTGCTCACGCAAACAATCACCCGCCACAGCCTGACCCATCTGCTGGGCGAGCAACCCTCCCGGGTATGGGTGGTGCGTGAAGGAGAGGAGAGCGAGATCCCCTTTGAGGATCTACAGATTGGAGACACCCTGGTGCTCTCCGCCGGCCAGCCCGTGCCGGTGGATGGCGTGGTGGTGTTAGGCGCCGCCACGGTGGATCAACACCGCCTAACGGGTGAGTCGCAGCCGGTGGAGAAGATGGCTGGAGACCCAATGCTGGCCGCCACCCTGGTGCTCGGCGGCAAGATCGGTGTGCGTGTGGAGAAGACCGGCGCTGAAACCACCGCAGCCCGCATCGGCGAGGTGCTCGATGAAACCGTGAAGCAGCAGGAGATACGCCTTGCGGATCAGATGAAGGCGATCGAAAAATATTGCTGGCCCATGATTGGAGCCGGTGCCCTTGGCTGGCTTCTGCGGGGGCCTGGGGCAGGTCTGAGGATGTTGGGCTGCAACTTCATGCTAACTGAGGTTCCCCTGCGGTTGCTCACGCTGCTCAACGGGCTGGGCATGGCAGCAGAGCGGGGCGTGCTGATCAAGGACGGCCGTGCGCTGGAGCGGCTTCCCGCCATCGATACCGTGGTGTTCGACAAGACCGGCACCCTCACCCTCGATCGGCAGCAGGTGGCCGAGATTCATGCCCAACCACCCTTTGCCGAGACGGAGCTGTTGAGGTTGGCCGCCGCCGCAGAGCAGCGCCAGAGTCACCCCATTGCCCAGGCCATCCTGGCTGCCGCGACTGAGCGACAGCTGGCCCTCCCAGCCCTGGAGGACTCCCGTGTTGAACTGGGTTTGGGGCTCAAGGCCCAGATCGCGGGCCAGTTGGTGCGAATCGGCAGCGAGCGCTTTCTTGCCATGGAAGGGCTGGCGCTACCATCGGAACTTGCGGAGCTCCAAACCGCCGCCCATGCCATTGGTCATGGGATTGTGTTCGTGGCAGTGGCGGACGCGGTCGCGGGCGCTCTTGAATTGGAAGCGGTCCTGCGGCCGGAAGCCATTGCCACGGTTGCCTGGCTGAAGCGGCGTGGCCTCTCGCTTTACATCCTTTCTGGTGACCAGGAGGCGCCCACCGCCAACCTCGCCACGGCGCTGAAGATGGACGGCTGGTTCGCCAACACCATGCCGGAGCAGAAGTCCTTCCGCATCCAGACCCTCCAGGAGCAGGGAAAGCGGGTGTGTTTCATTGGCGACGGCATCAACGACGCCATTGCCCTGCGCCAGGCTGAGGTGTCGATTTCCCTGAGGGGAGCCACCATGGTGGCCACCGATGCCGCCCAGGTGGTGCTGATGGAGGACGACCTGAGCCAGATGCGGCTGTTGATGAACCTGGCGGATGGCTTTGAAGAGAGCCTCCTCGAGAATGAACGCCAGGCTGGTTACTTGAGCCTGCTGGCCGCTGCGGGCGTACTGCTATTGCCGTTTGGCTATTGGACCATCGAGATTTTGTGGGGTCTTCAGATCATCTCGGGGATTCGCATCGCCAGGCAACCCCTGCTTCACCCCAGCGACGGTGAACCGGGGTGATGGCCCGCAGTGTTGGGAAGTTGAGCTGATCGCCCCTGATGGCGGGGATGAACCCTTGCGGTCGTTCCTAAGGGTTGCTGTTGACACAAGCCGGCGGATCAGCGGCGCTTCTAAACCGCCCCCCGCCAGCGCCTCGGTTGATGCCTAAGCCACCGCCTCGGCCACCGCTACCGCCTTTGCCGGGGTCGTGATCCCACTCTCAGCCCCCCCGCACGCCGCCGCCAAGATGGCTCCCAACCGCGCGGCCAGCACGGCCACATGAGGCGGCGCCATCATCGTGATGTGGGTGCCGGGCACCTCATCGACGACCACCTCCTGTTCGGTCCCCTCAGCCCAGCCCCAGGCTGGACGCTGATCCACAAAGGCCTCCGACCCGCCACGATCGCTCGCCAGCAGCAGATGGATCGGGGCGCGCAACCGTTCCGCGATGCGCAGGCCTTGATGGGTAATTACCGCGGAGCGGTATACCGCAGCCAGGGCCTTGAGTTCGGCCACGGCAGCACCCCGAGAGAAGAGCACACCGTTCACCTGGAACGCAACCATGACCTTGGCATAAGCATCTTCTGCGTTGGGTTCGGAGAGGATGGCCTCCCGGCTGATCCCCAACGCCACACCGCCCAACTCTTCGAATACCTCCACCAGATCGGCCAGCACCTCCCGCTCTGTGCGGTTGGGCCGATCTTGGTCGGGATCGGGGGCATTGGTATCCAGGATCACGAGGCGGGCCACCGTTTCGCCCTGCCGTTCCAGTTGCTGGGCCATCTCAAACGCCACCCGGCCGCCGGAGGAATGGCCGGCCAACAAGTAAGGGCCCCTGGGCTGCCAGCGGCGCAAGGTCCGCAGATGGTGGGCGGCCAATTCCGTCATCGATTCCAGGGTTGGCCGGCCATCCAGGCCAGGAGTGGGCAGGGCTAGCACCGGGCGGCCCTCGCCCAGGGCTTCCGCCAAGGGTTGGAGGTAAAGCACCGAGCCGATGGCGCCGGGCAGGAGGAACAGGGGCGGATCTACACCCTCTGGCCGCAAGGGCACCAAGGCGGCAGCCTCCTCCGCCAGTCGAGAATCGCCCAAAGCCTCGGCGAGCTCTGAGAGAGTGGGCCTGAGGAACACAGCTCCCACCGGCAGGCGCACCCCGAAGGCTTGATCGATCTCGCTGATCAGGCGGATGGCCAGCAATGAATGGCCGCCGAGAGCAAAGAAGTCGTCGTGGCGGCCTACTTGCTCGATCCCCAGCAGCTCACTCCACAACTCCGCCAGCACCTCCTCCACCGGTCCCTCTGGCAGGGCGTAGGCACCGGTGGCATAGGCGTCCGCCTCAGGGGCTGGCAGGGCCTTGCGGTCCAGCTTCCCGTTTGGTGTGAGGGGCAGAGCCTCCATAACAACGAAGCCTGCCGGCAGCATGTAATCCGGCAGGCTGCTCCGCAACTGGGCCTTGAGTTCTGCTGGCAACGCGGCGATGTCTGCAGCGACGGCAGTGGTGTCCACGGTGTCGGCAGCCGTGTCGGCGGTGACATAAGCCACCAGGCGCTTCTCGCCAGGTGAATCCTCGCGGGCCAGCACCACCGCCTCACGAATTCCGTCACAGCCCCGCAACGCCGCCTCGATCTCGCCCAGCTCGATGCGAAAACCGCGAATCTTGACCTGGAAGTCGGCCCTGCCGATGTACTCCAGGTTCCCATCCGGCAACCACCGCGCTAGATCACCCGTGCGATACATCCGAGCGTCCGGGTCTGCGGAGTATGGATCTGGCAGGAATCGTTCGGCCGTCAATTCCCGGCGGTTCAAATATCCCCTTGCCACACCGGCACCGCCGATATGGATCTCCCCGGACACACCGATGGGCACCGGTTGGCCGTCGCCATCCAGCAGGTAGATCCGGGCATTAGCAATCGCACGGCCGATGGGTGGCTTTTGCCCGTCGGGTCGGCATTCAAAGACCGTGGTGCAAACGGTGGCCTCCGTCGGGCCGTAGGCATTGACGAGGTGCCGACCTCTCGCCCAGCGCGTGACTTGCTCAGGTGTACAGGCCTCGCCACCAACAGTGATATAGACTAAGTCAGGCAGATTCGACTCATCCAATACGGCGAACATGGAAGGGGGGAATGCCACATGGGTAATGGCATGGCTTTGTAGAACCTCACCCAAGCCAGTTTGAATCTGATGCGTAGACGCAAGATACAGAGCGTCTCCTCCAGACAGGGAGGTGAAGATTTCCCAGCTTGCCACGTCGAAGCTCAATGAGGCAAACTGCAAAAACCGCTTGGTTGAGCCTGTTTCAATGAGGACCTGGTGACTGAGGACGAGGTTCACCAGGCTGCCATGTTCCACCATCACCCCCTTGGGCCTGCCAGTGGATCCCGACGTGTAGATCACATAGGCCAAGTGATTCGGCCGCAAGTCCAGGGCGTCCGGCTCTGGATTGGAGGCGCTCCGCTCCGCCCAGGCCGCCGCATCAGCCTCAAGGTTGATCGTTGGAACCGCCCCGGCCAACGCCGCAAACCGCTCCCGCGTGGCGCCATGCACCAGCAGCGCCACAGGCGCGCTGTCTTCCAGCATGAACTTCAGCCTTTCCTCTGGATAGGCCGGATCCAGGGGCACATAGGCACCACCGGCTTTGAGGATGGCCAGCAATCCCACCACCATCTCCAGGCTCCGCTCCACACCAATCGCCACCCGGTCGTCGGGTCTGATGCCGAGGTGGATCAGGTGATGGGCCAGTTGATTGGCCCTTGCGTTGAGTTGGGCATAGGTGAGCGATTGCGCCTCAAACACCAACGCAATGGCGTCTGGAGTCAGTTCGGCCTGTCCCTCAAACAGCTGGTGGATGCACTGGTCTTTCGGATAGTCAGCCTCCGTGGCGTTCCACTCAACCAGCACCTGCTGCCGCTCGGCCTCCGGCAGCACAGCAACCTCTCGCACCCTGGTGGCCGGGGCGCTCTCCAAGGCGGCGACCAAGCTTTCGGTGGCCGTTTCCAGGTAGCCGCACAGACGCTCCGCTCCAACCGACGGCAGGGTCTGGGCGGTCAGGGAGAACCCTTGCCCCAAATCATCCACGCTGATGCCCAAGGGATAGTTGGTGCGCTCCTCGGCTTGCAACAGCTCGATCCCCTCCCACATCGCCGCCACAGCCCCCTCGTTCTCCTCCGGGCTGTGGCGGTAGTTGAGCAGCGCGCTGAATAAGGGCGCTGGCGCCACCACGCCACTGCAGCGCTGCGCCAACGCCAGCGGAGCATGCTCGTGGCGCAACAACCCGGCAAGGGTGCGGTGGGTGCGTCGTATGGCCGCTTCCACCCCCTCATCCCCGGCCTCGATCCGCACCGGCAGGGTGTTGATGAACAGGCCCGGCATCCGGTCGGCTCCCTCACCCCCCTTGAGCCGGCCAAACAGCACCGTGCCGAACACCACATCGCTGCGACCGGAGGTCGCCGCCAGCACGCGCGCGAACGCCAGGTGAAACAGGCTGGCGGGGGTGACCCCCAGCCGCCGGGCCTGCTGGCGCAGCCGCGCGGCCAGGCTCGGCTCAAGGCGCCGCCGGGACTCCTCGATTCCAGCCCCATCACCCCGCACCTCCAGGTGGCCAAAGGGCGCGGTGGGTTCGTCCACCGCAGCGAGCAGCTCCTGGAAGAAGGCGGCGTGGGCCTCGGCCGACAAGCCCAGACGAGCCTGGGCGATGAAGTTCCGGTAGGGCAGCGGCGTAGGCAACGCCTCGAACCGATCGCTTTGGTAGGCAGCGATCTCCTCGAACAGCACCTCCAAGGTGGTGTGGTCTGCCACCAGGTGGTGGTTGCGGAGCAGCAGCAGCCAGCGGCCTTGGGCAGGGTCCTCGGCGATGGCGGCGTGGAACAGGGGCGCCAGGCGCAGATCCAGCCGTTGACGGCGTGGATCAAAGCGCTCCAGTAGCGCGGCGGAAACATCAACCACCTGCGGCCCAAAGGCGACCTCCTCGATCGGCAGAGGGGCGTTCCGCCACACCACCTGCACCGGCTCGGGTAAGCCTTCCCAAGCAAAGGCGGTGCGGAAGATGTCGTGGCGGGCGATCACCGCATCGAAAGCAAGCAAAAAGCCCTGCAGCCGCTCTCGGTTGTCAAAACCGAACGGGGCGGCCAACACGTAGGCATCTCCTTCTTCCTGCAGCAGGTGATGGAACAGGAGGCCCTCCTGCAACGGCCCCAGCGGATAGATGTCTTGAACGTTGGCGGCTCCGCCCGGCACGGTGGCGACGATCCGATCGATGGCGGCCTGCTCCAGGCTCACCAAGGGCAGCAGGTCGGGCGTCAGCCGTGTGCAATCCGGCGGAATGCGGTTCGGCGGCACCGCTACCTCGGCCCCGTCGCCCACCACTGATGCCAGCTCCGCCAGGGTTGGCGTGGTGAACAGGGCGCGCACGTCGACCGGCAAGCCTTGGCGACGCATCCGCTCCACCAAAGAGACGGCGAGCAGCGAATGGCCGCCGAGGGAGAAGAAATCATCGTGGCGTCCAATTCGATCAATACCCAGCAGCTCGCTCCACAACGCCGCCAGGGCCTCCTCCACCGGACCATCCGGCGGGGCGTAGGCACCGGTGGCATAGGCGTTCGCCTCAGGGGCCGGCAGGGTCTTGCGGTCCAGCTTCCCGTTTGGTGTGAGGGGCAGGGCCTCCAGCACCACGAATGCTGCCGGCAGCATGTAATCCGGCAGGCTGTTTCGCAACTGGGCCTTGAGTTTCGCTGGCAAAGCGGCGATGTCCGCGGTGTCGGCAGCCATGTCGGCGGTGACATAGGCCACCAGGCGCTTCTCTCCGGCCACATCCTCGCGGGCCAGCACCACCGCCTCCCGAATTCCGTCACAGCCCCGCAACGCCGCCTCGATCTCGCCGAGCTCAATGCGGAAGCCGCGAATCTTTACCTGGAAGTCGGCCCTGCCGATGTACTCCAGGTTCCCATCCGGCAACCAGCGCGCTAGGTCTCCCGTGCGATACATCCGTGCGTCTGGTTCAGCTGCGTAGGGATCGAGCAGGAATCGTTCGGCCGTCAGCTCTGGGCGATTCAGATAGCCACGTGCCACACCTGCGCCGCCGATGTGAATCTCACCGGCCACGCCAATCGGCACGGGTTGGCTATCGCCATCTAGCAGGTAAATGCGGGTGTTGGCCTGTGGCTTGCCAATGGGCACCGGGCCCGATGGGATGGGTTGACCCGGCCCGATACGGTATTCACAACAATTCACTGTTGTCTCCGTGGGGCCGTACACATTCAGAAAAGTCGACTGTGGATAGAGCTCACGCCATGGCGCCAGTGCCTCTCCCATAAGGGCTTCACCACCGAATAGGAATTCCGCATCTGCAGTGAATTTCAGCGTATCCGCAAGGGTCGCCAAAAGAGGAAGGTGGCTGGGTGTGACCTTCAAGAAGGTAAAGACTTCAGCGACGGGGGCGTCCTCCAATGCGGCGATCCGCACGCTGCCGCCCACCACCAGCGGCGTGAACAACGCGGTCACGGTTAAATCGAAGGCTATCGGCGAATGCACTAGTGCAAGGCCAAGAGTCGCTCGATAGGCCTCTGTTGTCCAAGCCAGGTAATGAACCACAGATCGATGCTCCACCATCACTCCCTTGGGCTTGCCGGTGGATCCCGAGGTGTAGATCACATAGGCCAAGTGATTCGGCCGCAAGTCCAGGGCGTCCGGCTCTGGATTGGTGGCGCTCAGCTCCTCCCATAACGCCGCCTCCCCATCCAGGTCCACAAGGGGCATATCCACCGACAACGCCGCAAACCGCTCCCGCGTGGCGCCATGCACCAGCAGCGCCACAGGCTTGCTGTCTTCCAGCATGAACTTCAGCCGTTCCTCTGGATAGGCCGGATCCAGGGGCACGTAGGCACCACCAGCTTTGAGGATGGCCAGCAAACCCACCACCATCTCCAGGCTCCGCTCCACACCAATCGCCACCCGGTCGTCGGGTTTGATGCCGAGGTGGATGAGGTGATGGGCCAGTTGATTGGCCCTTGCGTTGAGTTGGGCATAGGTGAGCGATTGCTGCTCAAACACCAACGCAATCGCCTCAGGCGTCAGTTCGGCCTGGGTCTCAAACAGCTGATGGATGCACTGGTCTTTCGGATAGTCAGCTTCCGTGGCGTTCCACTCCACCAATACTTGCTGCCGCTCCGCCTCGCTCAGCAATGGCAACTTTCCGACTTCTGTGTCAGCGGAGACATCCGCTATAGCTATCAGCAGGGTTTGCAAGTAGTCAACCCAGCGCTGCACCGTCGCTGGATCAAACAGCGCGGTGGCATAGGCGAGATTGCCCTCAATTCGCTCTCCCGTCTCCGCCAACGAAAGGGTCAGATCAAACTTGGCAACGCCATAGGGCGCCGCCAGGGCTTCCGCGGTCAGCCCCTGCAGACCCAAGGACGCCTCGGGGGTGTTCTGCCAGGCGAACATCACCTGGAATAAGGGTGCATGGGCCAGACTGCGCGGCGGTTGCAACAGCTCCACCACCTGCTCAAACGGCAGATCCTCGTGGGCTTGGGCCGCCAGGGTTTGCTCTTTGGCCTTGGCGATCAGCTCAGCCACGCTGGAGGAGGCGGTATCGATCCGCAGCGCCAAGGTGTTGACGAAAAAGCCGATCAACCCCTCCAATTCCGTGCGGGAGCGGTGGGCGCTGGGGCTGCCGATCACCACCTCCGTTTGGCCCGAAAGCCGGCTCAACAGCGCCGCAAACCCCGCCAGCAGCACTTGGAACAGGGTGGCGCCATGGCGCCGGGCCAGGGCCTTGAGCTTGCCGGTGAGCTCCGCATCAATCACCAGCGGCAGCATCGCCCCGACGTAGTCCTGCACGGGCGGGCGGGGATGGTCGGTGGGCAGCTCCAGCAGCACCGGGGCGCCGGCCAGGGCGCTCTGCCAGTAGGCGGCCTGGCGTTGCAGCAGGGCATCCGCCACCCACTGTCGTTCCCAGACCGCATAGTCGGGGTATTGAATCGGCAGCGGCGGCAAGGGATCCGCCTCGCCTTGGCGCATGGCGCGATAGAGCGCACCCAGTTCTCGTCCCAACACCCCCAGCGACCAGCCATCGGCGATGGCGTGGTGCATCGTCAGCAGCAGGGCGTGCTCACGGTCGGCCAGCTGCAACAACCTCCCCCGCAGCAAGGGGCCCGCCTCCAGATCAAAGGGCTCCGCCGCTTCCTTCTCGAGCCAGTGGGCTAGCTCCGCCTCAGCATCGTGCGTCTGCCTGAGGTCTTGCTCAAACAGAGCAAAGCTGGTGTCTGTTGCCGGAACAATCCGCTGCATCGGCTCCCCGTCCACCGCCACAAACGAGGTGCGCAGTGCCTCATGGCGCACCACCAGCTGGTTCAAGGCTCCGCGCAGCGCCTGATGATCCAGCTCGCCCGCCAAACGCCAGGCCAGTGGCATGTTGTAGGTGGCGGAGGGGCCTTCCAGCTGGGCCAGGAACCACAGCCGCCGCTGCGCAAAAGACAGCGGCAGTGGCTGGCTGCGATCGGCCAGTGGGATTAGCCCCCCGTCGGCTGCGCCCGCGCCAACCAGAGCGGCGGCAAACTCGGCCAGCACCGGCCGTGCGAATAGCTCCGCCAGCGATACCTCCAGGCCCAGGGCTGACCGCAACCGGGAAATCAGCTGCACCGCCAGCAATGAATGGCCGCCGAGGGAGAAGAAATCATCGTGGCGACCAATTCGATCGATACCCAATAGCTCACGCCACAACTCCGCCAGAGCCTCCTCGACAGAACCCACAGGCGGCTCGTAGGCGCCGGTGGCATAGGCGTCGGCCTCAGGGGCCGGCAAGGCTTTGCGGTCCAGCTTCCCGTTTGGTGTGAGGGGCAGGGCCTCCAGCACCACGAATGCTGCCGGCAGCATGTAATCCGGCAGGCTGCTCCGCAACTGGGCCTTGAGCAACGCAGGCAACGCAGCGATGTCTGCAGCGACGTCAGTGGTGTTCACGGTGTCGGCAACATCCACCCCATCTGCAACAGCGATGCCGCCAGCGACTTTTGCGCTGCCCGCAACCGTCACATAGGCCACCAAACGCTTATCGCCAGGTGAATCCTCGCGGGCCAGCACCACTGCTTCCCGAATGCCGTCACAGCCCCGCAACGCCGCCTCGATCTCGCCGAGCTCAATGCGGAAACCGCGAATCTTTACCTGGAAGTCGGCCCTGCCGATGTACTCCAGGTTCCCATCCGGTAACCACCGCGCCAGATCACCCGTGCGATACATCCGTGCGTCTGGTTCAGCTGCGTAGGGATCGGGCAGGAATCGTTCGGCCGTCAGCTCCGGGCGATTCAGATAGCCACGTGCCACACCAGCACCGCCGATATGAATCTCACCCGCAACGCCAATCGGCACGGGATGGCCATCGCCATCCAGCACGTAAATGCGCCTGTTGGCAAGCGGTCGGCCGATGGGGATGATGGATCCGCTGAACTGCCTAGGCACCGCAAACACCGTTGCCGCCACCGTGGTTTCTGTGGGGCCATAAACGTTGTACAGCCGAGTGGTCTGGCTCATGGGGAGTTGCCGCCAGGCCTGCATCACATCAGCCGGCATGACATCACCGCCCACGATCAAGATCCGCAGCGTGCTGGCCGGGGTCAGCTCTGGCTGTCCCTGCCAGGTCTGCACCAGAGACCGCCAGTAGACGCCAGAGATGTCGACCAAGGTCACGTCATGAGTCTTGAGCTGGCGGGAGAAGCGGCTCGGCTCGAGGTCGAATTTCGTCGCAATCACCCGACCTCCGGCAAGCAGGGCTGGAAAGAGCTGCTCCACCGAGGCATCAAAGGAGATTTCCGCCATCTGCAACACCCGATCCGTTGCTCTTAACCCATGACGATCGCGGTAATCCAGGCAGTGGGCGCTCACGCCTTGATGTTCCACCATTACCCCCTTGGGCTTTCCTGTCGAGCCAGAGGTATAGATCACATAGGCCAAGTGATTCGGCCGCAGGCCTAGGGCGGCCGGCTCCGGATTGCTGTCGCTCCACTCCCTCCATGCTGCTGCGTCGGCATCCAGATCCACAAGCGGCACCCCATGGGCCAACGCCGCAAACCGCTCCCGCGTGGCGCCATGCACCAGCAGCGCCACAGGCGCGCTGTCTTCCAGCATGAACTTCAGCCTTTCCTCTGGATAGGCCGGATCCAGGGGCACATAGGCACCACCGGCTTTGAGGATGGCCAGCAATCCCACCACCATCTCCAGGCTCCGCTCCACACCAATCGCCACCCGGTCGTCGGGTCTGATGCCGAGGTGGATCAGGTGATGGGCCAGTTGATTGGCCCTTGCGTTGAGTTGGGCATAGGTGAGCGATTGCGCCTCAAACACCAACGCAATGGCGTCTGGAGTCAGTTCGGCCTGTCCCTCAAACAGCTGGTGGATGCACTGGTCTTTCGGATAGTCAGCCTCCGTGGCGTTCCACTCAACCAGCACCTGCTGCCGCTCCGCCTCCGGCAGGATCGACCAGGAAGCAATCGAACGGTGAGGATCACTCAGCGCGGTTTCCAGAACCATCCGGAAGCGCTCGTGCAAGGCCCGGATCTCGCCTGCGGTGAAATAGGCCTGGTTGTATACGAAGTCAACGCGAATGTCTTGCTCAGCGTGGAAGTCACGCACGAACAGTTGCAGAGGGGTCTGCTCCCAGGAGTGCAGCAGCAAGGTACACAAGCCATCGATTCCGGCGAAGGCGGCCTCGTAATCATGGTTTTCGTAGGAGAGGCCCACCTCGAACATTCGGGTACTGCTGGCATGCGCCTCGGCTGCCCGGCGGATTTCGCTGGCCGGCAAGCGCTGATGGCGGTAAACTGTCTTTAGAGTTGAACTGATCCGCTCCAGTAGATCCGCGAAACTCAGGGCTCTGCCGAAGGCGAACCGCACCGGACTTTGGTTGGCGAACAAACCAGCGGTCTGCTTGTAGACGCCGTTGGCGCGGTTGAGCACCGGCAGACCAACCGTGACTTCATCGCACTGGCCCGTGCGGGCGAAGTAGACGTATAGCGCCCCAAGCAGCACGTGGAAGCGGCTGACGCCAAGGGTCTCCGCCAAGGCGCCGAGGCGATCGTAAAAAGCTCTCGGGAGTGTCATCGGCTCACAACCGCTCCCCGCCAGCGAGCCGCCGAACCGGCCGCGGTAAAAGGGCGTGAGCAGCGGCTCCGGGGGCTGCGGATGATGATCACGCCAAAAAGCCCGCTGTTGTTCAAACTTCTTGGACTCGAAATAGGCCCGGTCGTCGGCGATGTAGGCGCCATAGGAGGGTGCCTCCAGCGCCAGTGCACGCCCGCCAGCAAGGTCGCTGTAGAGCGCCGCGAGCGAGCGGTTCAGCAGCGCGAGGCCCCAGCCGTCGATGCTGAGGTGATGATATTGCAGCAGCCAGTAATAGTGATCATCAGCTAGCTTGATCAGGTCGTAGCGAAACAACGGTTGGCCCTCCAAAGAGAAGGGCTCTTCAAAGCGCTGCCGCATGAAGGATTGGGCCGCCGCCTCAGGATCGGCCTCGCCCGACACGTCAACCAGCGGCACCCGAACGGGCCAGGGATCCACGAAAACCTGCAGAGGCAGGCCATCCGCATCCCGCTCCGCCGTGAGCCACAGCCGCAGGCTGTCGTGCCGCCGCACCAGAAGGTTCACCGCCTGCTCGAACATCACCGGGTCGATCCGCCCCGGCAGATCCACGTAGCCGCCGATGTTGTAAAGAGGCACGCCGTCGTGAAGCATCTGGTCGAACCAGATCTCCCGTTGCGGTGTGCTCAGGGGATACAGGGCGCTCACGAGATGGTCGGCGG
>JBIKWK010000102.1:0-8772 GCA_044356375.1 Prochlorococcaceae cyanobacterium
TCCGGTACATTTGTGGCTATCAGCACTAGCAGCATTCAATAACTGCCAGCTTCCCGGCCAGTTTACCAGCTCTGAGCAGCTGAAACCAGCTGCGGCGCAATGGTTTTGCCTTTTTCAGGAAGCCCTATTCAGAGCCACGAGTTTGAAGCTCTGGTGCTTTCTGTATCGCACTGCCTTGTCGATCTTTTTGATGCCGACGATCAGCGTGTCGGTCTGGTGATGCTCCAGGCCGAAATCGCCGACATTCCGCCTGAAGACATTAATGATTCACCGCTTACTTCGCCAAGCCATCGCCTGAGGCGACTGATTCCTGGCTACCGCAAAGCTGTGGATGGCCCTGATGCCATTGAATTGGCAGGCTTGCAGGCTGTGAGGTCTCTTTGCCCCCGATTTGATCAATGGCTCTCCCGCCTCGAGAGCCTTGGGAATAAGCCTCCGCCATGACCAGCTGGAGCAGCAGCTCAGCCAGGCCGATCAGCAGCGCAGGCGGTTGCTGGAGGCGGTGTTGGCGGAGGCGTTGCTGGAGCAGGAGAAGACTTTTGAGGTTGCTTATGCTTGAACTTGCTTTCGCTCGCTTTAGTTTCGCGGCTGGGTCGTTCACTATCGCAGCCACTCCAGCGAAGTTCGATCCGGCCCCGCCGCTTCTCCCTGGAGATTCGTGATGCTCAAAGCTCTCACCCTTTACGACTTCACGGTGTTCGCTAAGGCCGAACTGCAGTTCGGCTCCATCAATGTTATCCATGGTGAGAACGGCAGCGGCAAGACACACCTGCTCAAGCTCGCCTACAGCATCGTTTCCAGCCTGGTGGTGGTTGCCAATGAGCTAGCGGCGGACCGCCCCACCAAAGCGTTCATGGATTCACGCTTCGGATCCAAACTCGTCGGTGTCTTCCGGCCTGATCGTGGCAAACGCGGGCGGCTGGCGCGACGCCACCCAGGGCCATAAACGTGCTGAGATTCTTGCTGATTTCGGCTCTGCGGGGCAAGCTTCCTTCTCGTTTTCCACCACTAGCGAGGTGTAAATCGGCATCTTCGACGCTCTGTAGCCAGGCGAGCATGGCGCCATGGGGGCGCGGCCTGCGCAGTTCGGACACCACGTTGGTGTCGAGCAGGAAGGCCATCGGCTACAGGGCCACTACGAACCGCCGGCGCGCTCTACCGCGCTCGGGCACAAGAGCCTCGGTGCGGGCTTCGGAGGCCAGCAACAGGCCTTTGAGACTGGGCCTGGCGGCTGCCTGCAGACGCCGCCACTGCTCGATCGGCACCAGCACCGCCGTCTCAGTGCCGCGTCGCGAGACCACCTGGGGGCCCTCACGTTGGCAGGTTTCCAGCAACTCACTGAAACGCGCCTTGGCGTGTTGAACGGGCCAGACCGCCATTAAGCCTTCTCCGCTGACTAGTTGGCTGACCTGTCTGTAGGGGGCAGAGCGATTCGGCTTGAAACGCCTAAAACTCCAGGTATGAACTGGGGAGTGGGCCTCCAATGGAGAATAGGGGACTCGAACCCCTGACCTCTGCGGTGCGATCGCAGCGCTCTACCAGCTGAGCTAATTCCCCTGGTTTTTGTCTGGCTGGGCTCTGGATGGGCTGCCGTGGCAACGCCAGAGTGGAAGTGCCGTGGCCGGGGATTGGCTTGGCCAACACCCGGGCTCTGGCCCCTTGGGCGCCATTATCTCCCAGACCGCCCTGTCGCTTTTCCTTTCCGCCAAGCCATGACCCAGACGATCACTCCAGAACGGCTGGAAGCCTTTGATGAGGCTGAGATTGCCGTGCTGGCCCAGCGACTCGACGACGACGACTACCCCACTCCGTTCGATGCGCTGGCCGACTGGCACCTGCTCAGGGCCCTGGCGATTCATCGCCCCGAGCTGGCCCGTCCCTACGTACACCTGGTGGACTCGGAGCCCTTTGATGAGGAGTGAGCTGGATCCCCAGGGAGCTGGATCCCCAGGGAGCTGGATCAGAGCTGAGCTGTCATCGGAGCGGATCTGCTGATGCGGCCCTGGCCACTGGGGCAGCTCCTGGAGTTCTTGGCAGTTACCAGTGAGGCCGCAGCTGGAGGCGATTGGATCGCTGGTGGGCAGCTGCTACTTGAGTTCTATGGGGGGCTGATGCTCGGGCGTCTCTGGCCCCTCGAAAGGCTGTTGCTGGAGTTGGCGGAGGAAGTTATGCAGCTGCGGTCTGGGGATGTAGGGCCAGCCGCCGCTCTGCTCCAGGTTCTGTAGCAGTTCAAACAGCTTGTGGCGGTCGCTCGGCAGGCTGCCGCGCAGGGGGCCGTCCTGGATTTGCCGATGCAGCTGTTCCAGTTGGCGCAGCAGATTTACGAGGGCTTCTGGCTGGTTTGCCAGCTCCTGGGAGAGGCTTGAGAGCTCGGCCAGCAGGGCCTTGAGGCGCTGCTGTTGCCCTGGTGCAGTCGGCTCCTGCTCCGGTTCGGTTGAGGGATCGCAGGGGGGTGACGGGGTCATCGGTGCCGCGGGCGGCGCAGACGGGTTGTTGAGAGCCGCGACATCGTAGGGGGATCGGGATTTTGCACCGGTAGGATCCGCCCCAGCCCAGTATCCATCTGCCGTCTCTGCGGCGTTCTCCCATGAGTTTTCGTCCTCTGCTGGCCCTGGTGCTGGCGCTGTGCCTGACCCTGGTGACTGCCTGCAGCGGCGGCGCCAAGGCGACGGATCGCGCCAGCCTCACCTACGACGACATCCACAACACCGGTCTGGCCAACAACTGCCCGACCCTGCCCGATTCGGCGCGCGGCTCGGTCCCCCTCGAAGCCGGCAGCTCCTATCAGCTGCGTGAGATCTGCCTCCACCCCTCCGAGGTCTTCGTCAAGGGCGAGCCGGCCAACAAGCGCCAGGAGGCCCAGTTTGTGCCCGCCAAGATCCTCACCCGCTTCACCACCAGCTTGGATCAGGTCTATGGCGACCTTTCCCTGGGCGAAGACGGCCTGGCCTTCGAGGAGCTTGGCGGTCTCGACTTCCAGCTGATCACCGTGCTGCTGCCCGGTGGCGAGGAGGTGCCCTTCGTGTTCTCCAGCAAGGAGCTGTCGGCCAAGGCCGATGGCAAGGAGATCAACACCAGCACCGATTTGAGCGGCTCCTACCGCGTGCCCAGCTACCGCACCAGCAACTTCCTCGATCCCAAGGCCCGCGGCCTCACCACCGGCTACAGCAGCGCCATGGGTCTGGTGCCCGCCGGTGACGAGTTCTCCAAGGAGACCGTCAAGAGCTACGTGGATGGCACCGGCACCATGAACCTGTCGATCACCAAGGTGGATGCCGCCAGCGGTGAGTTCGCCGGCGTGTTCACGGCCATCCAGCCCTCCGACACCGACATGGGCACCAAGGAGACCATGGATGTGAAGATCACCGGCCAGCTCTACGGCCGCCTGGAGAAGGCCTGAGCGCTGGGCCCGGTTCTGGTCCTGAGGCCCCGCAAGGGGCCTTTTTTTTGGGTTGGGGTTCGGGCCGGTCTGGGAGAATTTCGTCATTGCCGTGTCCCCATCGGATGTCCGTCGCCGAGCCCTCCACCCTTGGCCTGATCGCTCCCCACGGCGGCAGTTTGGTAAACCTGATGGTGCCCGCCGCCGAGCAGCAGGCGGTGAAGGCCAGCGCCAGCCGCATGCTGGAGTGCAGCGATCGCCAGGCCTGTGATGTGGAGCTGCTGGTGGTGGGCGGCTTTTCGCCCCTGCGCGGCTTCATGCATCGGGAGGATTACGAGGCGGTGGTGCAGGGCAACCGCACCACCAGTGGCCTGCTGTTCGGCCTGCCGATCGTGTTCGACAGCGACGACGACACGATCGGGGTCGGCGATCGGCTGCTGCTCACCTACCGCGGCCAGGAATTGGCGGTGCTCAGCGTGGAGAGCGTCTGGGAGCCGGACAAGGCCAAAGAAGCCCAGGGCTGTTACGGCACCACCTCCATCGAGCACCCGGCGGTGCGGATGATCAGCGGCGAAAGGGGCCGCTACTACATCGGTGGTCAGCTGCAGGGCCTGGAGCTGCCCCGGCGGGTGTTCCCCTGCAAAACTCCTGCCGAAGTGCGCGCCACCCTGCCCGCAGGCGAGAGCGTGGTGGCCTTCCAGTGCCGCAATCCCATCCATCGCGCCCACTACGAGCTGTTCACCCGGGCGCTGCATGCCGGCAACGTGAGCGCTGGCGGGGTGGTGCTGGTGCATCCCACCTGCGGTCCCACCCAGGACGACGACATCCCCGGCGAGGTGCGTTTCCAGACCTATGAGCGGCTGGCGGCGGAGGTGGACAACCCCAACATCCGCTGGGCCTATCTGCCCTACTCGATGCACATGGCCGGCCCCCGCGAGGCGCTGCAGCACATGATCATCCGCAAGAACTACGGCTGCACCCACTTCATCATTGGCCGCGACATGGCCGGCTGCAAGAGCAGCCTCAGCGGCGAGGATTTTTACGGTCCCTACCAGGCCCAGGACTTCGCCCGCGACCACGCCCCCGAGCTGGGCATGGAGACGGTGCCATCGCTGAATTTGGTGTACACCGAGGAGGAGGGCTACGTGACGGCAGAGCATGCCGAGGCCAGGGGCCTGCACGTGAAGAAGCTCAGCGGCACCCAATTCCGCAAGATGCTGCGCGGCGGCGAGGAGATCCCCGAGTGGTTCGCCTTCCGCAGTGTGGTGGATGTGCTGAGGGCTGCTGCGTAAGCGGCCAGCCTGGCCCCCCAGTGCTCCGGTTAACATTCCTTTACTTCAATCCTGGCTGAGGCATTCCCTGTGAAGAAGCGCTGGCGTAACGCTGGGCTCTACGTGTTGCTGGTGATCGTCATGATCGCCGTTGGCACCGCATTCCTGGATCGTCCCGATCCGGCCAATGCCCCGCGCACCTTGCGCTACAGCGACTTTGTGGAGGCGGTGCAGGCCAATGAGGTGTCGCGGGTGCTGATCTCCCCCGATCGGGGCACCGCCCAGGTGGTCGAAAACGACGGCCGTCGGGCGGTGGTGAACCTCGCCCCCGACAAGGACCTGCTGAAGCTGCTCACCGACCACGACGTGGACATCGCCGTGCAGCCCAGCCGTGAATCCGCCCCCTGGCAGCAGGCGATCGGCAGCCTGATCTTCCCGCTGCTGTTACTTGGGGGGCTGTTCTTCCTGTTGCGCCGGGCCCAGGGCGGTGGCGGCAACCCGGCGATGAACTTCGGCAAGAGCAAGGCCCGGGTGCAGATGGAACCCCAAACCCAGGTCACCTTCGGCGATGTGGCCGGCATCGAGGGGGCCAAGCTTGAACTGAGTGAGGTGGTGGATTTTCTCAAAAATCCCGATCGCTTCACCGCCGTGGGCGCCAAGATCCCCAAAGGGGTGCTGCTGGTGGGCCCCCCTGGCACCGGTAAAACGCTGCTGGCCAAGGCGGTGGCCGGTGAGGCCGGCGTGCCCTTCTTCTCGATTTCCGGTTCGGAATTTGTGGAGATGTTCGTGGGCGTAGGTGCGAGCCGGGTGCGCGACCTGTTCGAGCAGGCCAAGAAAAACGCCCCCTGCATCGTGTTCATCGATGAGATCGATGCGGTGGGCCGCCAGCGCGGCGCCGGTCTCGGTGGCGGCAACGATGAGCGGGAGCAGACCCTCAACCAGCTGCTCACCGAGATGGATGGCTTTGAGGGCAACACCGGCATCATCATCGTGGCGGCCACCAACCGCCCCGATGTGCTCGACCAGGCCCTGCTGCGGCCGGGCCGGTTTGATCGCCAGGTGGTGGTGGATCGCCCCGACTACAGCGGCCGCCTCCAAATTCTCTCGGTGCATGCCCGGGGCAAGACCCTCTGCAAGGACGTAGACCTCGACAAGGTGGCCCGTCGCACCCCTGGTTTCACTGGCGCCGATCTGGCCAACCTGCTGAATGAGGCGGCAATCCTGGCTGCCCGCCGCCTGCTCAGTGAAATCTCCATGGATGAGGTGAACGACGCGATCGAGCGGGTGATGGCCGGTCCTGAGAAGAAGGATCGGGTGATGAGCGAAAAGCGCAAGCGTCTGGTGGCCTATCACGAATCCGGCCATGCCCTGGTGGGGGCGCTGATGCCCGACTACGACCCGGTGCAAAAGATTTCGATCATTCCCCGCGGCAATGCCGGTGGTCTCACCTTCTTCACCCCCAGTGAGGAGCGTATGGAATCGGGCCTCTATTCCCGCGCCTATCTGCAGAACCAGATGGCCGTGGCCCTAGGGGGCCGGGTGGCCGAGGAGATCGTCTACGGCGAAGACGAAGTCACCACCGGTGCCTCCAACGACCTGCAGCAGGTGGCCCGGGTGGCCCGCCAGATGGTAACCCGCTTCGGCATGAGCGATCGGCTTGGACCGGTGTCCCTGGGCCGCAGCCAGGGGGGAATGTTCCTGGGCCGCGATATCGCCGCCGAACGCGACTTTTCGGAAGAAACAGCCGCCGCCATCGACGAAGAGGTGAGCCAACTGGTGGCCGATGCCTATCGCCGGGCCACCGAGGTGCTCAGCCAAAACCGTCCGGTGCTGGATGAACTTGCCGAACTGCTGGTGGAAAAGGAGACAGTTGATGCCGAAGAGCTGCAAGAGTTGCTGATTCGCCGCGAAGTGAGGGTAGCGGAATACGTCTGAATTGCCGCCTAGTCCTCCAGCCGCTGGCCTATCCACAACTTCGGCTTTGGATTCTGACAGCCTGATTGCTGGCCTGCGGCGCCAACCCCTGTTGGTGGTGCTGCGGGCCGATCAGCCCCTGCAATTGCAGGGGCGTTTGGCTGCTTTGGCCCATCTGGGGCTTGTGCATGTGGAAATTGCCTGGACGCCCCATCCAGCCTGGGTGGAGCAGGTAATTCAGCTGCGGCTTAGCCATCCCAGCTTGAAGCTGGGGGCTGCATCGGTGACCAGCCTGGAGGCGTTGACGGCGGTGAGCGAGGCCGGCTTGGAGTACGCCATGGCGCCCATCTTTTCGGCTGAAATGCTCAGCGCCGCCAGGCAAGCCCAGCTGTTGCTGGTGCCCGGCGTGTTCAGTCCCAGTGAAGTGCAAGCCGCCACCGACCAGGGATGCCGGCTGGTGAAACTTTTCCCCGCAGCCAGCCTCGGGCCAGGCCATTGGGCCCGGCTGCGGGCACCGCTGGCTTGTCTGCCCTTTTGCATTGCCGCTGGCGGCCTGGCCGCGGTCGATGTGGAGCCCTGGCTGGCGGCAGGGGTGGATGCGGTCACCCTGGGAGCCGCGGTCGCCGATCCCTCAGGCCTGGCGACGCTTGCACCGCTGCTGGAGCGCTGGCGGCGTCAGCCTGCCTGGCAGTAGTCAGTAGACACTAGACAGCAGCCCTAGCCAGGCCCCTGCCGCACTTAACCCTGCAGGGCTTGGAGCAGGATTTGGTTGGCCAGCTTGGGATCGGCTTTGCCACCGGTGCGCTTCATCAGCTGCCCCACGAAGAAGCCCTGCAATTTGTTCTTGCCGCCGCGGAAAGCCTCCACTTCGGCGGGATGGGCCGCTAACAATTCGGCCACGATCGCCGCGATCGCCGCTGGATCGCTGATCATGCCCAGACCCTTTTCGGCCACGATCGCCTTGGCTGAGCCGCCCTGGGCCAGCAGCTCCGGCAGGATTTCCTTAGCGATTTTGCCGCTGATCGTGCCGTTTTCAATCAGCTGCACCAGCTCGGCAAGCTGTTGGGGTTTGAGGGGCAGGTTTTCGTAGCTGAGGCGATTGGAATTCACATGGGCGGCGACGTCGCCGGTCACCCAGTTGGCCACCGCCTTGGCATCGGCGCCGGCGGCTACTGCCGCTTCGAAGTATTCAGCCATCTGCCGTTCATCGGTGAGCACGCGGGCGTCATAGATCGACAGCCCCAGTTGATCGGCATAGCGATGACGCTTCTTGGCCGGCAGTTCCGGCAGCTCGGATCGCCAGCTCTCCCGCTGCTCGCTGCTTACCTCAATCGGTCCGAGATCGGGATCGGGGAAGTAGCGGTAGTCGCTGGCCCCCTCCTTGCTGCGCATGCTCTTGGTGAGCTGCTTGCTCTCGTCCCAGAGGCGGGTTTCCTGCACCACCGGCTCGCCGGTTTCGTAGGCCTTGATCTGGCGCTGAATTTCATATTCACAGGCCTTCTGAATTGCCGAGAAGGAGTTCATGTTTTTGATCTCCACCTTGGTGCCGAAGGGTGCATCGGGCCCGCGGCGCACGGAGATATTCACGTCGCAGCGCAGGGAGCCCTCCTGCATGTTGCCGTCACTCACCCCTAGATAGCGCATGATCCGGCGAATCTCCGAGGCGTACTCGGCGGCTTCGCGGCCGGTGCGCAGGTCGGGTTTGGAGACAATTTCGGCGAGAGCTACGCCGGCACGGTTGTAATCCACCAGTGAGTGGGTGCTGCCGGCCAGTCGATCGCTGCCGGCATGCACCAATTTACCGGCATCCTCCTCCATGTGCAGGCGCTCGATGCCAATCTTCTTTAGATAGGTTTCCTTGCCCTTTTCAGCCACCTCCACTTCGATCCAGCCCTCTTCGGCAATCGGCTCGTCGTATTGGGAGATTTGATAGTTTTTCGGTAGATCGGGGTAGAAGTATTGTTTGCGATCAAACTTGCTGTGCTCGGCGATATTGAGGTTCAGGGCCATGGCGGCCTTCACCGCATACTCCAGCACCTTTTGGTTCAGCACCGGCAAGGTGCCCGGCAGTCCGCAGACCACCGGATCGATGTGGGTGTTGGGGTCGTCCCCGAAGGCGGTGGAGGCACTGGTGAAGATTTTGCTCTCGGTGCCCAGCTGCACGTGGGTTTCCAGGCCGATCACGGCCTCCCAATCGGCCTGCGCCGC
>JBIKWK010000103.1:0-8763 GCA_044356375.1 Prochlorococcaceae cyanobacterium
TGGGATCGAATCAGCCAGGCGCTTGAGAACCGGCTTTTTCTCCTGGAGCTTTGCGACTCTTTGCTGGTCGTCCCAGAAGCCTCTCTGACCCACAGTTGACCTGAAAACTCATCAGCCTATTATAGCCAAAATCATGCCTAAATCAACTGTCTTTTTGATTTTTCGAGGTGCCCTAAAATATATCCGCACAATTTCTGGAATACCCATGCCCCAGCAATGCCACTGTTTCACAAGGACAATCCCAAAATGCGTACGCTAGCAAGTTCCATTAAAGCAGTCATTTTATGGCCATAAGAGTCTGGGTAGCTTGGCGCTTTCTTTGCGTCTAGTGGCTGCTTGAATCAGTCTTTATTTGCAGTTCCTTTGCCCCAGCCATGTCGGCCTCGCGCGCGAGGCGGTGGTAGTCGTTGATGCGGATGCCTTTCAGTTATAGGGTGGGTGCCACACGGACTTGGGCTTGCTGCACGAAGTGCCACGCCTCTTGGGGCAGGTGTTACAGCTGCCCGGGCGTGAGGTGAACGTAGCTCAACTGCGTGTAGGCATGGGCCTGCAATTGCGATGGCTTGTCGCTGTTGTAATGCACCCGCACGTGCTCCATCGAGATGTCGGAGATCTGCTCGATGCCTGCCTTGAGCTGGGCGGGCATGCCGGTGAGGTTCACGGGGCTTTGCTACAGTATTATGATTGATGAGTGTGTATGGCTCTGGGTGGGGCTTTTGTTGTCAGCCTCCTCATGTGGCGGCAGTTAGGCGGCGTTCACGCGCTCCTGAAACGCCTGAAATTGCTTCACCTGCGTGCTCTCGCTTACTGATTCGGTTTCTGGAGCTTGTGCTGCGCGACGGTCTCGGGGCGCTGGTCGTTGAATTGGGCATTGGCCTTGGCAGCACCTTTTGCACAGGCGGCACATGCGCAGCTTGGTGTGATTAGGCTGGTGATTTGGGGACGGTGGATTTCATCGGCTGCGACAAATAAGAACCGTTTTGTGGCCGATCCCCAAGTTACACAATCGGTTTGCGATTTCCAAATGGAGCGACTCTCTGGATATACTTCCAACTCTAACGGTTATTTGCTGGACAGCACACTAGGCCCACACTTTGGGAGTGGCTGGCTCGGCACTACGGGTACGGTGCGCTCGATCATCACATAGTGCGCCCCGACATGGAGCAGCGCAAAGTTGGGGTTCACCGCGTCACGGACACCGATCGTGGTCATGACCGTCGGGCCTGGCGGGGGGGCTGGGGCTGCTTTTTTGGAGGACGTGGGAGCCGAGGATTTAGCCGAGGGTTTAGAGGAAGCGGTAGACGATACCTTGGGTTGATTGAGCTGCGCAAAATGGGCGGCTGTGACCGATGCATCTGAGAGCAAATTCAGCATATTGCGCCCCAATCCAGGTTCATGCACCCCGGCGATTGCAGCACCCACCGCCGCAGTCACGAGTGGCTCGATGTATTCATTGGGCAATCGCACAGCAACTCCCTCCCGCAATTCTAGGATCTGGTCATCCCCAGCTGGAAATGCATGTCTGCCATTCATCCGATGCCATATTTGGATCAAGGCATGGATCAAACAATCACCGCCACCTGGGTTCTCCACCCTTCTGAAGCCGTCGGGGATCCCGCCTTGCACAATATGCACATGCAAACCTAGCATCAAGGCCACGATGTTGCCCTCCGCCTCGGTCAGGTAGGGCCGTCCTTGCACGAGGTCGCGGCGATAGGCGGCCACGAGGTCTGGCATCCGCGCGGGGCGAATGTCGCCATGGGCATCCACCAAGGAATTGGGCGGGTACACAAAATGCTCGGCAGCAAAGGGATTGCGGTAAACTAAAGGCAAGAAGTGTGCAGAATGCATCACAACACTTTTGTCCTTCATGATTTCACCGAGCGTGCGGCCCCCCTTGCCGATATTCAATTTTTCCATGTTGGCAAATGCCTTGGGTCCAAAGTGCTTGAAGATCAAAGGAAAGGTCAATTCCAATTTGTGCTGCATGCCCGTGTAAGCCTCTTTGATCGCCGCCTCGCTGAGACGGGCGGTAAATTGCGCATCAAACATCCCCAAGATTGCTTTGAGAATGCGGTCTTCGTCATCCAGAATGCCGGCGTGCGTATTCAGGGTATATTCATTGCGGCGCAGCACTAGCATATTGGCCGCCTCGCCGTGACCTTGTGCCCGATCAGATTCGTCGGGGTTGATGTAGCTTGTGGATTCTGCAACCTGGTAGGCGATGAAATACAAACGCACGCATTCACTCAGCAGGTGCTGCCAGCGATCAATCGGCAGGATGTCATGTAAATGCTTCTTCAACAAATCCAAAGCATGGTTGGCCAGGGCGATGCCGTCTTTGAGCTTGATGGCGTGCAACAATTCCTGAAAACGTTGGAAGAGGTATTTCATCAACTCCAAGGCAGGCTTGCCTTGAAAGGATTTGAGCGTCGCCCGGGCCAGCGTCCAGGGGACGGTATGTGATTTTTGGTGCGACAAGAATTTGGTTTTGGGCCGGTCAAAATCACTGATCATCACATGGCTGAGCGCGATGCTGCTGGCTGCGTAGCCAAAGTCCCGAATCGTGACCTTTGGCGTCACCTTGCGCTCTTGTGGCTGCCCCGTTGTTACCGGAGCAACCCCGATATTGGCCACAAAATTTGTGTGCAGATCGCCTAGCGCGACATCACCTGCGCTGATTTCCTCTGGATGCAATTGTGTTTTTTGACGTATGGTCACCGCAGCAATTTCGTGCTTGTTGAGTTCTAATAATTGCCTTACCGTGAAGGGGTCTTTTTTGTTCTTGCCCAATGCCTCCTTGAAGCTCGGCGCAAGCTGCTTGTTGAGCACGGGGTGGATGATCTGGATTTGATACTTGTGCATTAAGTTTGGAAAGGCTTTTTGCAACATATTGATCCAATGGAATACCGCCACGGCATAGGCATCTATCCCAAGGGCCTCTAATCTAAACTGGACATCGAGCAGTTTGGCGGCATCCAGTGTGACTTTGGCTGCCGGGCGGCAAGCCTTGCCAGCCGCCAATGCCGCCTCGTCGCGCCGCATGCGGTCCATCGCATGGGCTTCGCCGTGCCCCACGGCCCGCCCACGTTTGTAGGTGGCGCCGCGACTCATCTGGTACACCTGCATGTAATGGATCAAGAGCAGTGAGCTGAGCCTTTGCCAAACATCGATCGGCAGCCTGCCAGCCTGAATGGTCTCGATAATGCGGTGTCCTGCCGCCATTTCTTGGAGCAGCTTCCCTTCTGCCACCTCCACCAGTTCCCGAATTTCGACAAACGCCTCATTCATGTACTTCAGGAATTCCAATAGGTTCTGATCGGCAAGGCCCTCGATGCCATTGCGCACCAATGTCCATGACACGGTATGCGATTCTTGGTTGTCAAAGCGCGTTTCAGGACGGTCTTTGTCGCCGATCCGAATTTCGAGCACATGTAGCTGGTCGGGCGTATAGGTGCGTTCAATCACACCCATTGGACTTTTCCTCACCTGCCCCTCAGCCACTGGGATCAGCGAAATCTGCGTCGATAGTGCGGTCGTGAGCTTGGCTTTCTGGAGCGTCCCCTTGGACAATTCTGCTTCTGAGTGATCAGGAGGGTAGTGCATCACACCAGGCGACGCCTTGGAAGCGTCGAGTTTGCGCACCTTGCTGGGTCTTACATCCACATCATCATCTTTCACATCTGCTTGCACTCCGGGATAATCGTCCTCGAATGAATAGGCGTTTTGGGGCACTTCGTGCCGCTCGAGCTCATTTCCATCTTTATCAATTACAACGCTTGCGTTGTTGTTTTGAAGGACTAGGTTGCCATTTTTATAGGGAGGGGGTATGAAAGACATGATTTCCTTTGTCTTGTCGTCTTGGTAGGTCGTGCCGGAGGGGGAGGATGCCAAGACCTTGAACACGCCTTGCAGGACTTGATCGGAGGGCAGAAGCATGCGTTGGGCAATGGGTCGAGGCAGGGTCTCCACCATGCGCATAGCCCTCGCCCCTATCACATCCGCCTCGCGCTCCAGCCTCACGTCATCATTCACCGGCAATCTATCCTTCAGTTGCAGCGTCGGCCGCACCCGCCCCTGCGCCTGCTGCACCACATGCCAGGCCTCATGCGGCAGGTGCTGCTCCTGCCCCGGTGCCACATGAATCTCGCTGCCCTGCGCATAGGCCAGCGCGTTGAGCTGCGCCGGCTGCGATGAGTTGTAGTGCACCCGCACATGGTCCATCGACAGACCAGAAAGCGATTCAATACCGCTCTTGAGCTGGTCGGGCAGGCCGGTGTTGTTGGTCCGGGGGGCCTTCTGGGGCTGGAGCTGGCGCTTGAGCTGAGCGGTGGCGAACTTGCCTTGGAGATGTTCTTCTTCTTCTGGGCCACCTGCAAGCTGGGCCACCGGGGCGGATCGGTCATTGGCCAGCGCCTGGAGGCGTTGCAGCTGGGCCACCTGGGGGCTGGCGTTGGCCAGTTGTTGGAGGCGGCTCAGGGTTTGGAGTGCTGCGGGCGCATCAGCGGCGGCGGCGGTTGCCCCACGCAGGACCCGCTGGGGATTGCCGCTGCTACGCCGAACGCGGCCAGCTATCTGTTGGCCGTTTCCCTTACGGGAAGCGGCAGCGGGCTGATGGGCGGCAGCGGCTCCAGCCATGGCCAACGCAAATTTTGCTGCAATTGTGACTCACTATTGCGATCCGCCGCCACCGGAGAGCTCAAGCCGCCTCCACTAGGAGCAATGTTGTCCGCCCTGCAGATGCTCCAGGTGCGAGGCCGGGGCGCCATGCTTTCAGGCGTGGCCCGAGTGGATGCGGCCCAGGAGCGGCTGCTGCAGGCCATGCTGCTGCCATCACCAATCCGCAGTGATTCCCTCCAGCAGCTCACCCCCTGCCAGCCGCCGGTGGTGATGGTTTTTTCTGGGGTCCTCCGCCAGGAGCCGACTTGGTGAACACACCCTCTGATCAGCTGCAACGATTCCACTCAGCCCAGGGTGAGGGCGACAGGGGCGTTTATGCCCAGGCACTGCGGGAGTTGCAGGCCGGTGCCAAGCAGACTCACTGGATCTGGTTCGTGTTGCCCCAGCTGCGCGCTCTCGGTCGCTCGGCCATGGCGGAGCGCTATGGGATCGCCGATCTGGCGGAGTCCCAGGCCTATTTGGCTGATCCCCTGCTGCGGCAACGGCTGGAGGAGGTGATCGCAGTGATTGCGGCGCAACTGCAGCGCCCAGGCCAGAACCTGCCCTTGTTGATGAGCGGTGATCTCGATGCCGCCAAGACGCTCAGCTGCCTCACGCTTTTCGCAGCCGCAGGGCTGCCGAGCGCTGATGCCTTGCTGAATCAGCTGAATCGCCGTTGCCACCGGACGCTGGCGCTGCTGCAGGGCTGAAAAACGGAGAGGGTGGGATTCGAACCCACGGAAGGTTGCCCTTCAAACGATTTCGAGTCGTTCGCTTTCGACCACTCAGCCACCTCTCCAGCACTTGGCACCCATAACCCAGGAGACGCGCTCCTGCCGCCCTGGAGGTCCTAGGACCTCCAACACTTTAAAGACCAGCCTGAGGAGCTCAGGTGGGCACCGCAAAATCGGCCCCATCAGCACCATCAACCCCAGCGGCCGATTGATTGCCCCAGCGGAGGCGGCCCCAGCGGAGGCGGTGCCTGGGTTCAGGCCGACTGCAAAAAACCGCTGCGGCCACTGGCCCGCCAGCCCTTGGGCAGGGTTCGGCCAGGGTCGCCACTGAGCCACACCGCCCCCGGATCGCGCCGCTGCAGCCAGCGGCGATCCCGCAGGCGGGGCTCAAAGCCCAGCCAAACGCCGTCGGGCCGCTGCGGCTGTGCGCCAGCGCGCCAGGCCCATAGGGACTGGGTATCGGGTAGCAGCAGCCACGACCGGGAGCCCAAATTCAGCTGCACCGCCCGGCTGTCGAAGGAGAGGGCCCTGGCCTTCAGTTGCGGACTTTGCAGGCTCTGGCCCGGCAGCAGCGGCGGGCTGCCCTCGGCGCCGGCCAGCACCAGGCCCGCTTGCCGCCGCCAGCAATCGGGGGCATCGGAGGCGATCGGATCGAGCAGCAGCGCCCAGTCGTAGCGCATGATCCCCAGGCCGGTGGCCAGCTGCTGGGCCTGGCGGCAGCTGTAGCCATCGGCGCGGGTGGAAACCAAGGCCGCCCTGCCGCGATGGCGCGCCAGCAGCAGATCCCTGGCTTGATCGCCGCCCCCCTGGTGCACCAGCAGCAGTTGATCGCCCAGCAGCACCGCCCCATGGGCGGCCACCACCAGGGCCAACAACACCCCAGCCCAGCGGCGCCAGCGCTGGGCCACCCCTGGCATGGCCCAGGCCGCCACCACCAGGGTCAACAGCAGCACCAGCAGCGGCATGGGCCGCCCCAGCTGCCACTGGGCCATCGGCAGCCGCGCCACCAGTCGGGCCAGCTCCAGCAGCAGCCCCGCCAGGGCGGCCAGGGGCGGGCAGAGCCAGACCAAACTGGCCGGCCAGACCATCGCCAAAACCCCTAACCCCATCGCCCCCAGGGTGAGCGGCGTCAGCAGGGGGGCGGCCAGCAGATTGGCGGGCACGGCGTAGAGGGGCACAACGCCGAAGTGCAGCAGCTGCAGCGGCAGGGTCCAGATCGAGGCCGCCAGCGGCACGGATACCGCCACCGCCAGCCAACCGGGCCAGTGTTTTTGGCGCAACCACTGTTCCAGCGGTCCTGCGGACACCAGCAGGGCTCCGGTGGCTACCACCGACAGCTGAAAGCCCACATCCCGCAGCCATTCGGGGCAGATCAGCAGCATCCCGGCGCTAACCAACAGCAGCAGTCGCAGCGGCCTTCCCTGGCGGCCCAGCTCCAGCAGCACCAGGGCCGCCGCCCCCATCAGAGCCGCCCGCATCACGGCGGGCTGGGGTCCCGCCAGCAGCACAAACAGGCCGATCACGCCTCCCCCCAGGCCCAGCCGTACTGCCGGCGGCAGCTTGGCGGCCAGGGGCAGCAGCACGCCCAGCAGCACGCTCAACTGGAACCCGGAGGCGGCCAGCGCATGGGAGAGGCCTGCGGCGCGGAAGGCAGCGCGCACCTCCAGCGAAAGTGGGGTGGCCGCACTGCCCACCACCAGGGCCGCCAATAGATTGCCCCGCTCAGCGCCGGCCTGTCGCTGCAGCTCCCCGGCTAAACGCCGCCGCAGGGCGGCAATAGGCGCCGGCCGTCGCTCCAGCAGCCGCCACTTATCCACTGTTAGCTGGGTCCAGCAGCCCGACCGCTGCAGCCGTTCGGCCGGCCCGGCCAGCAGCGGGTGGGGGGCCGGCTGCGGCCGCCGCAGCATCCCCTCCACCTCCAGTCGCCAGTTTTCCTCCAGCTGCGGGCACACCGTGAAATTCAGCTCCGTGCGACCCACCGGCAGGGCCAGCAGCACCCGGCAGCCCTGGCCCTGGCCTGATGCTCCAGGGCTGCTATAGGGGCTGGGATCACTGACCAGGGTGCCCCGCAGGCGCACGGGCAGCACCGGCGTGGCGGCCCCCAGCAGCTGGACCGGATCGCCCGCGGCGGGCTGGGGCGGCCCCAGGGCGGCCGGCAGAATCCGGCCCGCCAGCAGCGCCACCAGTAGCAGGCCCAGCAACAGCTCGAGCAACAGCTCGCGCCAACGCGATGGCATCGCCACGCCCCCAGAAAGGTGCTTGCAGGATTGCCACTGCTTTGGACTGAGGAAAAGGCTTGCTGGCAGGCGATGGCTTGGCGCCAGGCGCCCTATTGCCCAGTCGCCGCCAGCTCGGGATGGGCGGCGGCCCAGGCGGCCCGCTGGGGTTCCGCCAGCAAGGGGAAGCCCAGGGCTTCCCGTTCCGCCAGCCAGGCCTCGGCCACCTGGCGGGCCAGGGCCCGGATGCGGCCGATGCTGGCGGTGCGCTCGGTCACCGAAATCACCCCCCGGGCCTCCAGCAGGTTGAAGGTGTGGCTGCACTTGAGCACGAAATCGAGGGCCGGTGCAGGCAGGCGGCGGGCCACCAGATCGGTGGCTTCCGCCTCGTAGATGGCGAACAGCTGGTGCAGGCGTTCTGGATTGCTGGCCTCGAAGTTGTAGGTGCACTGGCCCTTCTCGAAGGGCAGCCAGATATCGCCATAGGTGCGATGGCCATCCCAGGCCAGATCCCAGATGCTTTCCACGTCTTGGAGATACATGGCCAGCCGCTCCAGCCCATAGGTGATCTCGATCGAAACCGGCCGGCAATCGAGGCCGCCGCACTGCTGGAAATAGGTGAACTGGGTCACCTCCATGCCATCGAGCCACACCTCCCAACCCACCCCCCAGGCGCCGAGGGTGGGGGATTCCCAGTTGTCCTCCACGAAGCGAATGTCGTGGTCGGCGGCCCGGATGCCGAGGGCCGCCAGGGAGGCCAGGTAGGTCTCCTGGATGGCATCGGGGGAGGGCTTGATCAGCACCTGATATTGAAAATAGTGCTGGGCCCGGTTGGGGTTGTCGCCGTAGCGGCCATCGGTGGGCCGCCGACAGGGCTCTGGATAGGCCACAGCCCAGGGCTCCGGACCGATGGCCCGCAGCACCGTGTGGGGGCTCATCGTGCCGGCCCCCTTCTCGGTGTCGTAGGGCTGCAGGATCAAGCAGCCCCGCTCAGCCCAGAAACGGTTCAGGGTCTGGATGATGTCCTGGAAGTGCATGGAGCCCGGGCGCGAAAACCGACCGCGGCGGCCGGTGCTGGGGGCCATTGTGGGCGGCGATGGGCTCAGGGGGCTCAGGCCACCAGCTGCAGCATGCCCATCTGGCCGGCCGCCAGC
>JBIKWK010000033.1:0-29451 GCA_044356375.1 Prochlorococcaceae cyanobacterium
GCAAGCCCGCAGCCGGCCCGGGTCTAGGTCGTCCGCTAATGCCCGGTCCGCTGATCCCTCGACCGCTGGTCCCTGTTCCAGATCCGCTCCAGCGACTGCCTCGCTTGAGCGGTGGTGGCGGGCCTGGCGACCAACTGCCGGCGTACAACAGCAGCGAAACGCCAAAACTTGATGCCTGCGGCAATCGCAAAGACCGCCCAGGGAACCAGCATCCAGATTGGCCGCTCCATTACGCCGTCGCCCGCTTGATTTACTGAAAAAGCTTGATCGTCATCAGCCAGGATCCGCATCAGCCTGCTGAGCGGCATTAAGCCAACATCTTACAATCCCGATCGCGCAGTAACATCGAATTCCAGGGCTAGCGAATCCCAGGTCCGACAATCGGATTCCTGGCAAATCAAATTCTCGGCAAATCAAGTTCCTGGCAAGCATAATTCTAGAAAATCACGTCGCTGGCGGACCAGATTAACAAAATTTCATTGCCGACAGGCCGCAAAGTTTAAACCTCTAATGCCAGCTCATAAATCTCACCTATCACCGGCCATGCCATGGAAGACGTACATCGACATATGACGAACCGCTTCTGACCCGCCAAAAAGTAACGAAAATTTCCTTGAAGCACCTTTAATGATTACTGACCCCGCCTATTAATTGGGAGTATTTTAATTGAGCGTAAATCTAATTTAAAGAGGCGGCACCCAGATTCGAACTGGGGATAAAGGATTTGCAATCCTCTGCCTTACCACTTGGCCATGCCGCCGCCGGGGAGCAAACTCCCGTGAACGGATCGTATCAGCCGCGCCATGGCCTCCCGCTTGCTGGTTTTGAGCAACGGCCATGGCGAGGACCTGATCGCCGAGCGGCTGATCGACGCCCTGGCCAAAAGACAGCCGACCATTGAAATTGTGGCGCTGCCCCTGGTGGGCGAAGGCAACGCCTTCGCCGCAGCCGAAGCTGCCGGCAAACTGAGGCGGATTGGGCCGCTACAGCCCCTGCCCAGCGGCGGCTTCAGCAATCAGAGCCTGGGCGGCCTGGTGCGCGATCTGGCGGCGGGGCTGGCGGGGCTCAGTTGGCGGCAGTGGCGCCTGGTGCGTCGCTGGGGCAAAAGCGGCGCACCGGTGCTGGCCGTGGGCGACCTGCTGCCCCTGCTGCTGGCCTGGGCCGGAGGCGGCCCCTACGGCTTCATCGGCACCCCCAAGAGCGACTACACCTGGGCCACGCCGCCGCCCCCGGGCTGGCCGGGCCAGCTCTGGGACCTGCTGGCCGATGCCTATCACCGCGGCAAGGGCAGCGAGTGGGACCCCTGGGAATGGGCCTTGATGGACCGGCCCCGCTGCCGGCTGGTGGCCGTGCGCGATGGACTGACCGCCCGGGGGCTCAGGCGCCACGGGGTGGCGGCCCTGGCACCGGGAAATCCGATGATGGATGGCCTGGCCCAGCAGTCGCCACAGGCCTGGTTGGACGGCGATGGCCAGGGCCCGCTGCTGCTGCTGCCGGGCAGCCGCCTGCCCGAGGCCCTGACCAATAGCCGGCGGTTGCTGGCCGCCCTGGTGGCCCTGGCGGAGCTCCGCGGCCCCCAACCGCTGACGGCCCTGCTGGCCAGCGGCGCCCGCCCCGACGCCCAGGAGCTGGCGCCACTGCTGGAGGCCGCCGGCTTCTTGGCCCAGGAGCCCAGCCCGGCGGCCCGGGCCAGCGGGGCCGTGGCCTGCTGGCGGCGCCAGCGGCTGCAGCTGTGGATCGGACCGGGCTGTTTCCAGCGCTGGGCGCCCTGGTGCAGCGCTGGCCTGGCCACCGCTGGCACCGCCACCGAACAGTTGGTGGGCCTGGGGATCCCCGCCCTGTCGATCCCAGGGCCGGGCCCCCAGTTCCAGGCCGGCTTTGCCCGGCGCCAAAGTCGCCTGCTGGGGGGTGCGGTGCTGCCCTGTCGCACGCCGCTGGAGGCGGCCCAGCAGCTGGCCCAACTGCTCGCCGATCCGGAACGGCAACGGCGCCTGGGGCGGATCGGCCGGGCCCGCATGGGCGGTGCCGGGGCCAGCGAACGGCTGGCGGCCCTGATCGAGCGGCGCCTGCTGGGATGATGTATTCAGCCGCGTCGCGCCCCATATGGCAGCCATTCCCGATCGGGCCTACAACGCCGCCTGCGGCTATCTAGCCAGCCAGCTGGGCATCAGCCTGGCCGCCGCCCGCCGCAAGGTGGACATGAAGGCCGCCCAGGACGGCATCAGCGGCACCGCCGCCAAACTGGAATTGGCCCATCAGCTGCTCAGCAGCGCCCAGGCCAGCGGCATCGACAGCCATGCCGCGCTCACCGCCCAGCTGGGCACCGTGGGCAACGACGAATACTTCATGACCGAAGATTGAACTGACTTTCCAGCTAGCGCATTGGCCGGCATCTTGGGATTGCTGACCTATCAGGAATCTTGACCTATTTGGAATGTCAACCTATCAGGAACGCTGACTTATTTAAATTAGCCGCAAAGCCTCGGCAATGTCACGGCAATGGCCCGCCAAGTAAAAATTGCCCCCAGGTCATGGCTCGCCATGGCTCGCTTGCCCTGGGTTTGCCCTGGTTAGCGGTTGCCACCTGTGGAATGTTCAAACAGCAGGTTGTAGCGCTGGCGATCCAGATCGGCGAACACCGGCAGGCAGGCGAAACAGCGTTCCGCCAGCGACCAGCGCTCCTCCCGCTTGAGCATCGCCTCCAGCCGATCGCGCGCCGGCAACAGGTAGCGCACATCGCCGGCGGCGTAGGCCAACTGGGCATCGGTGAGGTCCTCCACCCGCCCCCAGTCGGAGCTCTGGGCCTGCTTGTCCAGTTCCACTCCCACCAGTTCCTGCACCACCTCCTTGAGGCCGTGCCTGGGGCTGTAGGTGCGGGCCAGGCGGCTGGCCACCTTTGTGCAAAAGATCGGTTGCACGTCGATGCCCAGGTTTTCGGCCAGGGCGGCCACGTCGAAGCGGGCGAAATGGAACACCTTCTCGATCGACGCGTTCTGCATCAGGGCTTGGAGCCGCGGCGCCTGCCGCTGGCCCCGGGCCAGGCGGATGCAACAGACGTTGTCATCGTCGTCGCAGATCTGCACTAAACAAAGCCGGTCGCGGCCATGGATCAGGCCCATCGCCTCGGTGTCGATCGCCAGAGCCCGGGCACCGGCATAGAGGGCCTCCCACTCGGCATCCAGATCGCCATCAAAGACGCAAAAGCGAGTTGGGGCGGGCAGGTTGCTGGTGGGGGTAGCGCTCATGGTCGGGGTTCGGGGGCGGGGACTGGGATGGGCCCATGTTGACCCCACAGCAGTTGACCCAAGCAGTTGACCCCAAAGCCGCAGCAGAATGGCCTGAGTGCCTGCCCGCGATGGCCTCCTCCAGCTCCACCCTGCTACTCACCCTGCTGATGACCATCGGTCTGGTGTTTTTTTTGCGGGCCGCCAGCAAAGACCGCACCACGGTGCTGGAGATGCGCTCGTCGCGACCGCCCATGGTGGTGCTCGCCGGGCTGAACGACTGGCTGCAACAGCGCGGCTGGCAGCCGGTGGATGGCGATCCGGCCCGGCGCCAGCTGCGCTTTCGCGCCCAGGTGGCGGCCAGTCCAGCCCTGGCGGTGCTGCTGTCGCTGCTGGGGGCCCTCGGGGCAGGCTGCCTGGGGCTGGTGCTGCGCCAACTGGTGCCCCAACTGCAGTGGTGGCCCCTGCTGCTGGCCCTGCTGGGGCCCCTGGCCGGCTGGCTCTATCGGCGCCGGGCCGAGCGGGCCGAGAGCCTGGAACTGCGGCTGATCAGCCACGACGACGCCACCGGCAGCGCCCTGCGGCTGCGGGCCCACCGGGACGAACTGATTGCCCTGGAACTGGAGATCGGCCCGCAGCTGGGCCTGTTCAGCAACCGCAGCCTACTCAGTTCCCCGATTTGAGATGCGCAGATTTGACTTGGGTCCATTTGCTTTGAGTGCCTTTGAGTTGGAGCCAATTGACTTGGGTCCAATTGACTTGGAGCCCATTTGATTTGGGGCCAACTTAAACTCCTCCAGGTGAAATTTGGTGATCCAAATGCCGCGCTCACAATGCTTCGATCCGATTTCGGCGACCTAATTTCGTCGATCCAAATTTGCCCTCTGAGCTTCCGCGATCTACGCTTCGGCGTTCTACGCTTTGGCGCTCAAGATTCGCCGATCAGAATTCCACAACCTGAAATTTCGCTTTCTAAGATTTCGAGCTGTGATAGCCAAACCACATTCCACGTCCAAAGCCCTCTTTCCCCATGCCCCGGCATCCCTGGGCCCTGCTGCTCACCCTTGCCAGCTTGACGCTGGTCGCTCCCGCTGTGGCCCAGGCGCCTCTGCTATCCAATAGCGATCCGCTCACCGGCCCCCGCAGTCGGCTGGCCAAGAACTGGCTGGGTATGCGTCCAGTGGCGGCAAACCAGACCATCCTGGTGCTGGCCGGCCATGCCGACTCCCAGGGGATCGGCGGGGCCGGCACCGGTGGCGAGGCGGTGGGCCGCTGGGGGGCCAGGCCGATGCAGCCCGGCATCACCGACGAGCTCTACTGGAACCTGCTCACGGCCCGGGCGGTGGTGCGCCTGGGGCTGGAGCGAGGCCTGTCGATGCGCCTCTACGAACCGCCAGTGCGCAGCATCGCCGATGGCAACGATCCCCGCACCAATTGGAGCGTGGGTCGCGCCCATGCGGCCGGTGGGGGCTATGCGGTGGAGATTCACTACGACGCCTACGGCCCCGATGGCATCGGCTCCGGGCTGATCCCGCCGCTGCACGACCAGCCCAGCCGCCTTGACGAGAGCCTGGCCAGCGAATTCGGCGCCTTCCCCCTGCAATTCCGCAATGGCCTGGGGGCACCCCGCCGCGGCATTGCCATCCTCGAAATCGGCAAGTTGGAAGGAAACCTGGAGGCCTCGCTGCGCAATCCCGCCAGCAGCGAGGCCGCGGTTGGGGCGATCGCGGGGCGGATAGTGGCAGCCCTGGAGCGGGGCCTCACTTCCCCCAGCCGCAGCGAGCCCCTGGGCGCAAACAGCCCTGAGCCCCTGGCCGGCGCCCTCAAAGCCCCGAACAACGCCTCTGGGGTGACGGCTGCTGGGGTGATTGCCCCCGTGGTGAATTCCCCCTTGCCCAGCCAGGGGGGAATCAGCTCACCGCCTGATGGGGAGCGCAGCGGCTCTGCAGGGAGTCGTCTTCGAGCCAGTTCTGGGGGCGAGTGAACAGCTCGGTGAGCAGCGCCTCTCGGCTGCCCGCCGGTGGTACATAGCCATAGTCCCAGCGCACCAGTGGCGGCAAAGACATCAAAATCGACTCGGTGCGGCCATTGGTTTGCAGACCAAAAATGGTGCCGCGATCGAACACCAGATTGAACTCCACATAACGGCCGCGGCGGTAGAGCTGGAAATCCCGCTCCCGGGTGCCAAAGGGAGTGAACTGGCGCTTCTCCACAATCGGCGTATAGGCGGGCAGGAAGGCACTGCCACAGGCGCTGGCCAGCTGGAATAGCTGTTCCCAGCCATGGTTCACCTGGCCCAGGGCCTGGCCGGCGGCGGCCGCTGGCCCCCAGGGATCCTGGCCCCGATAAAGAACGCCAGAGGGATCCTGGTAGTCGTAAAAAATGCCACCTACGCCGCGGGTCTCACCGCGGTGCTTGAGGTAGAAGTATTCATCACACCAGGGCTTAAACACCTGATAATAAAGGGGATTAACGCTATCGCAAGCCCCCTTGATGGTGCGGTGGAAGTGCTGGGCATCCTCCAGAAATGGGTAGTAGGGAGTGAGGTCGGCGCCACCGCCAAACCACCAAACCGGGCCGGCCTCGAAATAGCGGTAGTTGAGGTGAATCGTGGGGATGTAGGGATTGCGCGGGTGCAGCACCATCGAGGTGCCAGTGGCAAACCAGCGGTGGCCCTTGGCTTCCGGGCGCTGGCTGAGGATTGATGGGGGCAACTGGTCGCCCTCCACCTCGGAGAAATTGACGCCGCCCTGCTCGAAGATGCGGCCCTGCTTGAGCACCCGCGAGCGACCGCCGCCGCCCTCCGGCCGCTCCCAGCTCTCCTCCTGAAAGCGACCGATGCCATCGAGCCGCTCCAGGCCGGCGCACATCGAATCCTGCAGCCCCATCAACAGGGACTTGGCCCGGGCGCGGGAATCGGCCGGCGGGCGCTCCAAAAGAGGTGTCGACGGCTGGGTCTCGGCCGGCGGGCGCGCGGTGGCGGCCAGCGGGGCGACAGCAGCCGGGGCGGTGCCATTGCCCGCATCTCTAGCGAGCACACGCTTGAGCAGGGCGTTCCACATCAGCATCGCTGCCGCTACCAGCGGGGCAATAGACCCCGTTACCTTTTCAGGCGGGCATACCGCCGCACAAGGCCCAGGCAATCTCTGTAAAGCCTGGGATCCCCTGAAGCCCGGCAGCTGCCAAAGCCTGGAGCCCGCAAAGCCCGGAAATGGGTGCCACAGCCGGCCCCCGCCTCTAAACCAGGCAGCCCAACAGCCCTGCCTAGGATCTGTGGCTTGTGCAGCCGTTGCCGAATGAGCGCCCAGGACCAGGCCTCCCTCGATCAGGTACTGGCCGCCCTGGGGGCGATCAGCGATGCCGGCAGTGGCCGCAGCCTGGTGGAGCTCGGCTGGATCCAGGAGCCTCGCCTGCAGGGGGATCGGGCCCTGTTCCGCCTGGCCCTGCCAGGCTTCGCCCAGAGCCAGCGCGATCGGATTGCCGCCGAAGCCCGCAGCGCCCTGGTGGGCCTGCCGGGCATCAACGACCTGCAGATCGAAGTGGCCCAACCAAACGCCTCCCACCACCAGGGGGCTCCCATCGGCGCCGGTGGCCACGGTGCTGGTGGACATGGCGCTGGTGGACATGGTGCTGGTGGACATGGTGCTGGTGGGCCTGAACGCCAGCCGATCCCAGGGGTGAGGCAGGTGATCGCGGTGAGCAGCGGCAAGGGCGGCGTGGGTAAGAGCACCGTGGCCGTGAACCTGGCCTGCGCCCTGGCGGCCACGGGCCTGCGGGTGGGCCTGCTCGATGCCGACATCTACGGCCCCAACGCCCCCACCATGCTGGGGGTGGCAGATCGCACCCCAGAGGTGAGTGGCGAGGGAGCTGCCCAGGTGCTGCGGCCGATCGAGACCTGCGGCATCGCCATGGTCTCCATGGGGCTGCTGATCGCCGAAAACCAGCCGGTGATCTGGCGCGGTCCGATGCTCAATGGCATCATTCGCCAGTTTCTTTACCAGGTGGACTGGGGCGAGCGGGATGTGGTCGTGGTCGACCTGCCCCCCGGCACCGGCGACGCCCAGCTGAGCCTGGCCCAGGCGGTGCCCATGGCCGGCGTGCTGATCGTGACCACCCCCCAGCAGGTGTCCCTGCAGGACGCCCGCCGCGGCCTGGCGATGTTCCTGCAGATGGGCGTAGCGGTACTTGGCGTGGTGGAAAACATGAGCAGCTTCATTCCCCCCGACGCCCCGGACAAGCGCTACGCGATTTTCGGCAGCGGCGGCGGCGCCCTGCTGGCCGCCGAGGCGGGGGTGCCCCTGCTGGCCGAGCTGCCCCTGGAAATGCTGGTGCGCGAAGGGGGCGACCGCGGCCAACCGGTGGTGCTGGCCCAGCCCGCCACGGCCACCGCCCGGGCCTTCATGGACCTGGCCGAGCGCATCCGCTCAAGTCTTCTGCTGCCGGCCTGATTCCCATGCTCGGCATGCCAAGGCGCGGCAAGAGCGTCTTCTCCGGCGATGGCAAGGGGCGGCGAAATCCCTGGGAGGACACCGATCTGATGCTGTGGGGCATCCCCCTGGCGATGGTGTTCATCGCCGGCATCTTGATCGCCAGCACCCAGCGCCAGGTGCGCTACACCGACTGGTACCAGCACTGGATCACCGCCGCCGTGGGCATGGCCATGGCGCTGCTGCTGGCCCGCGTGCCGATGGATCGCTGGATCCGCCTGCAGTGGCCTATCTACGGGGCCATGGTGGTAAGCCTGATCGCGGTGCGGATCGTCGGCACCAGCGCCCTGGGGGCCCAGAGCTGGATCAACATCGGCGGCTTCTACGTGCAGCCCTCGGAGTTCGCCAAGCTCGGCGCGGTGTTGCTGCTGGCGACCGTGCTCAGTCGCCACCCGGCGGAACGGCCCGTGGACCTGCTGCGACCGATCGCCCTGATCGGCCTGCCCTGGCTGCTGGTGTTCGTGCAGCCGGATCTCGGCAGCTCCCTGGTGTTCGGATCAATCCTGCTGGCGATGCTGTTCTGGTCTGGGATGCCAGGGATCTGGGTGGTGTTGCTGCTCTCGCCTTTGGTGAGCGCCATCGCCGCCGGCACCCTGCCCTGGCTGCTGATCGCCTGGCTGCCGCTGGTGGGCTGGTGGGCCTACCAGTCCCTGCCCTGGAAACGCACCGCCGCCGCCGTGGCCCTGACGGTGCAACTGGTATTCGCCGTGGGCACCCCCTGGCTATGGCAACACGGGCTGCTGCCCCACCAGCGCGCTCGCCTCACCCTGTTTCTCGACCCCGGCCAAGATCCCCTCGGCGGTGGGTATCACCTGATCCAGAGCATGGTGGGCATCGGCAGCGGCGAGCTCTGGGGCACGGGCCTGCTCAACGGCTCGCTCACCAAGCTGCGCTTCATCCCGGAACAGCACACCGACTTCATCTTCAGTGCCCTGGGGGAAGAGACTGGCTTCATCGGCTCGGTGCTGGCGGTGGCGGGCTATGCGCTGCTGATGTGGCGTCTGCTGCAGATCGCCGGGCGCGCTCGCAGCGACTACGAATCGTTGCTGGTGGTGGGCATCGGGGCCATGCTGATGTTCCAGGTGGTGGTGAACATCAACATGACCATCGGTCTGGGGCCGATCACCGGCATTCCGCTGCCCTTCCTCAGCTACGGCCGCTCGGCGATGATCATGAACTTCATGGCCCTGGGGCTCTGTGCCGCCGTGGGGCGCCGCGGTCGCAGCGGCCGCCCCTGGTGATCGCCTGGCCATGCTGATCCCAGGGCATCTTCAGTGCCAGAGCATGGTGAGCCACAAAAGATGGTGAGCCCCAAAGCATGGTGAGCCCCGAAACATGGTGACCAAGGGGCCGGACCTGGCCGAGCTGAGGAGCCTGCTGATCGCGGGGGTGTTGCCAGGCCAGGCCAATGACGATGCGGCACGCCGCCTCTGGTGGGCGGCCCTGGCCACCCTTCAGCAAGACTTTCTGCTGCCGGCCACGGCAAATCCGAACCGGCAGCCGTTGGCGGGAGTCTGGCTGGCGGCGCCCCTGCCAGCCCTGTATGAACCAGCCCTGCTGGAGCGCCTGCAGGGCTGGGTGTGGGCTCCGCAGCAGCTGCAGGCCCTACTGCCCGCTGGCGGGGGCCTGCTACCGAGCCAGCGGGTGAATACGTCGGCGGGCGGCAGCTTCCGCCGCCTCGACCTGCGCCAGGGCGACGGCACGGATCCGCTGCTACTGCTGATCACGCCGGGCCTGCAGGTGGCCCTCTGCCTCGATGGGGGGCCAGAAGCCCGGCGGCTGGTGATGCGCTTCGAACCGGAAGTGCTGGGAGCGGCCCTGGGACTGATCGATGCCCGGCTGCGCCAGGAGGCCCCCGAGGAGGCCGAGTTGCTGCGCCGCAACCTGCAGCAACTCGGCCCACTGCACAGCAACCCGGAGCTGGGACAGCAGTTCTGGCCAAGGCTGGCCGAGCGCCTGGCGGCCATGGCGCCGAGCCTGACCCTGCAACCCCTGGTCCAGGGCGGCGGTGCCAACAGCTCCAGCCAGCGCCAGCAGCAGGGGCGCGCCGTCAGCGGCGAGCTGGCCCTGCTGGAGGCCCTCACCCACGAGGTGCGCACCCCCCTGGCCACCATCCGCACCCTGATCCGCTCGCTGCTGCGCCGCCAAGACCTGCCGGCGGTGGTGCAGCAGCGCCTGGAACATATCGACGGCGAGTGCAGCGAGCAAATCGACCGCTTCGGGCTGATCTTCCTGGCGGCTGAACAGCAGCGCGAACCCGAAAACGCCGGCGACCAGCCAGCGCCCCTGAAGTCCACCGATCTGGCCCGCACAGACCTCAGCGCCCTGGTGGGGCAATTACAGGAGTTGTGGCAGCGGCAACTGGCGCGCCGGGGCCTGGAACTGGTGCTCGAGATCGGCTCGGAGCTGCCGCCGGTGCTCAGTGATCCATTGCGGCTGGAGACGATGCTGGGCGGCTTGATCGATCGGTTCAGCCGCAGCCTGCCCGCCGGCAGCACGGTGACCGTGAGCCTGCAACCGGCCGGAGCGCGACTGAAACTGCACCTGGCCAGCAGCTCCAGGGCCCAGGGCCCAGGCCAAGACCAAGGCCAGGGCAAGGGCAGGGGCCAAGGCACGGCCAGGGGCCAAGGCACGGTCATGGGCCAAGGCACGGCCATGGGCCAAGGCAATGTCATGGGCCAAGGCAGTGGCGAGCGTCACGAGAAGCACCGCCAGCTGGTGGGACCGGTGCTCAGCTGGGACCCCACCACCGGCAGCCTCCAACTCAGCCGCCAGGCCACCCAGCGACTGTTCGCCCGGCTGGGGGGGCGGCTGACGGAGCGGGGCGAGAGCGGCCTAACCGTGTTTTTTCCCGTCTGCTGAGCCTGGGTTTGTTGACTGGTGTGAAGAGTAACCAGCACCCCCGGGAAGGCCTGAAAACACGGTGCTAGCTTCCGCTGGAAACGGTCCGCCGACATCCCCCCCTCTCCAGGAAAAGTCATGACAGCAACGGCGCTCAGCGGTCAACTCCCGAAGTACATCGGCAGCACAGGTGGCCTGCTGAACTCCGCTGAGACTGAAGAGAAATACGCCATCACCTGGACCAGCTCCAAGGCTCAAGCCTTTGAGCTGCCCACCGGTGGTGCCGCTGAAATGAACGAAGGCGAAAACATTCTCTATTTCGCCCGCAAGGAGCAGTGCCTTGCCCTCGGCACCCAGCTGCGCACCAAGTTCAAGCCCAGGATCGAGGATTACAAGATCTACCGGATCTTCCCCGGTGGCGACACCGAGTTCCTGCACCCCAAAGATGGCGTGTTCCCCGAGAAGGTGAACGAAGGCCGCGCAATGGTTGGCCACAATCCCCGCAGCATCGGCGCCAACGTCAATCCATCCACCCTCAAGTTCACCGGCAAGAACCCCTTTGATTCCTGAGGGTCCCTTTGATTCCTGAGGGTCCCTTTGATTCCTGAGGGTCCCTTTGATTCCTGAAGGTATTGTCTCCAGTACGTACTACAGGCGGGGCGTTCAGCCCCGTTTTTTTTGCCCATCAGCCCACCGATGCCCAGCGCCAATCGTCCCGACCACCCTGGCGCTGCAGACTGGCCCGACCAGCCATTCCTGGCCCTGGTGGCTTCTGGCCATAACTTCATTCCCCTGACCCGCCGCTGGCCAGCCGATCTGGAGACCCCCCTCACCACCTGGTTGAAGGTGGGCAGCGGCGCCCGCCATGGCGTGCTGCTGGAATCGGTGGAGGGGGGCGAACGGATCGGCCGCTGGAGCCTGGTGGCCGCAGATCCCCTCTGGACGCTCACCTGCCGAGGGGATCGCAGTGAGCGGCTGTGGCGCGACGGCCGCAGGGAGTCCCTGGGCGGCAATCCATTCAGCCTGTTGCAGCAGTGCCTCGCCCCCCTGCGCAGCGCACCGCTGCCAGGCCTGCCGGCCCTGGGACAACTGTTCGGCTGCTGGGGCTACGAACTGATCCAGTGGATCGAACCGAGCGTGCCGGTGCATGCCGCCGCCGCAGACTCCCCCCCCGACGGCTGTTGGCTACTGGCCGACAGCCTGCTGGTGTTTGACCAGGTGAAGCGGCAGATCACCGCCGTGGCCTATGCGGATCTCAGCGCGGGCGCCGATCCCGAGGCGGCCTGGCGGGCGGCGATGGCCCGCATCGATGAGCTGGAAGCGCAGATGCATCGGCCATTGCCGGCAACGGTGACCCCGCTGAATTGGCATGACGCACCGCGGGAGGCGATCAGCCAACAGCTGCAGATACAAAGCAATCGAGACCAGGCCGATTTCGAGGCCGCGGTGGCCACGGCCCGCGAACACATCGGCGCCGGCGACGTGTTCCAGCTGGTGCTCAGCCAGAGGTTGACCACGCGGGTGGAGCGCGAACCGTTCGATCTCTATCGCAGCCTGCGCATGGTGAACCCATCCCCCTACATGGCGTTCTTCAACTTCGGGGGCTGGTACCTGATCGGCTCCAGCCCGGAGGTGATGGTCAAGGCCGAGCCCACCGCCATGGGCCCGGTGAAGGCCTCCCTGCGACCGATCGCCGGCACCCGTCCTCGCGGCGGCGACGAGGCCGACGACCTGGCGCTGGAGGCCAACCTGCTGGCCGATCCCAAGGAGCGCGCCGAGCACGTGATGCTGGTGGATCTCGGTCGCAACGACCTGGGGCGCGTCTGCCAGCCCGGCAGTGTGCGGGTGGGCGAGCTGATGGTGATTGAGCGCTACTCCCACGTGATGCACATCGTCAGCCAAGTGGAGGGAGTGATGGCCGAGGACAAGTCGGTGTGGGACCTGCTGATGGCCTGCTTCCCCGCCGGCACCGTCAGCGGTGCCCCCAAAATTCGGGCCATGCAACTCATCCATGCCCTGGAGCCAGACGCCCGCGGCCCCTATGCCGGCGTCTATGGCGCGGTGGATCTATGCGGTGCCCTGAACACCGCCATCACCATTCGCACCATGGTGGTGCTGCCCGATCCCCTGGGAGGCTGGCAGGTGCTGGTGCAGGCCGGCGCCGGCGTGGTGGCCGACTCCAACCCCGAGGCCGAATACCAGGAGACCCTCAACAAGGCCCGCGGCATGCTCAAGGCCCTGGCCTGCCTGCAACCAGAGGCCCGATGACAGGAGAGGCCCGATGATCGCCACCCATGCCCAGCTGACAGCCACCGATGCCCAGCCCGCCGCCTTGCTGCTCAAGGGCTTCGAGGTGGAGATGTACACCGGACGGCCGGACGGCACGGTGGTGGGCTGCGCCGCCGAGGCGGCAAGGAGCCTGGACGGCTTCGTGACCGAACCCGACCAGCGCAACCTGGAATACATCACGCCGCCCGACGCCGACTACCGACGCCAACTGCGGCTGCTGCTGGAACCGCGCCAGCGCCTGCGGACCTGGCTGGCAGGCCGGGGGCTCACCCTGCTGCCGGGCAGCACCTTGAGCGGCGGCGACAGCCATCACTTTGAGCGCTCGGATCCCGCCAACGCCTATCACGGCTACATAGAGGACACCTACGGCACGCGGGTGGTGACGGCCAGCGTGCACATCAACCTGGGCCTCACCCCCGCTGCGGGCTTTGACGGCATGGAACTGCTGTTTGCCGGCCTGCGACTGCTGCGCTGCGAAGCCGCCCTGTTGCTGGCCCTCTCCGCCAGCTCCCCATTCCTCGATGGCCAGGTGTGCGGCGCCCATTCCCAGCGCTGGCTGCAGTTTCCGCTCACGCCCCCCCAAGTACCGCTGTTCCGCGATCACGCCGACTACATCGCCTGGATGGGCCGGCAGCTGGAGGCCGGCACGATGCAGAACGTGCGCCACCTATGGACCTCGGTGCGCCCCAATGGCGACAACCGCCCCCACGAACTCAACCGCCTGGAAATCCGCATCTGCGACCTGGTGGCTGAGCCGGATCTGCTGCTGGCGATCACGGCCTTTGCCGAACTGCGCCTGCAGCAACTGCTGCGCGATCCAGACCACTGGGATCCTCTTTGGGCCAGCTGCCTGGATGCCGCCCAGCTGGCCGAGCTGGCCGATGCCAACGACAGGGCCGCAGCCAAGTCCAGCCTGCTGGCCGAACTGCGCCACTGGCGCAGCGGCGCACCGATTGGCGCCCACCGCTGGATTGCGGACGAATTGGCGGCCATGGCCCCCTTGGCCGCCGAGTTGGGGCTCAGCGCCACCCTGGCTCCGCTGCAACAGCTGATGAGCCACGGCAACACCGCCATGGACTGGCTGGCCCGCCATGCCGTCGGCGAGAGCATTGCCGAAATCGTGGCCGCCGATGCCGAAGCCCTGGTCCAAAGGGAGCAGTCTTTGCGCACTGCGGCTAATACAGACGCAACCGGCGCCACTTTGGGATGATCGAACACGTCCACCGCGTCGCAACAAGCCCCATGCGGCCGTCCCCGTCCATCTCCTCCGAAGCATCCCCACGGGTTACCCGGCTGCTGGGAGAGCGTCTTGAACTGGTGGAGGATCTCTGGCAGACAGTGCTGCACAGCGAATGTCCCCCCGGCCAGGCCGAGCGATTGCTGCGGCTCAAGCAACTGAGCGAACCGGAGGGGGATGGCGATGGCGCCATCGACACCGGCGCCATAGTCCAGGTGATCCGGGAGATGGATCTGGCCGAGGCCATCGCCGCGGCCCGCGCCTTTTCGCTCTACTTCCAGCTGGTGAACATCCTCGAACAACACATCGAGGAAGACAGCTACCTGGACAGCTTGAAGACCAACGGCGAACCGGTGAACAAAGACCCGTTCCTGCCGCCCCTGGCCAGCCAGGCGGAACCGGCCACCTTCCGGCAGCTGTTTGAGCGGCTGCGGGCCCTGAACGTGCCCCCGGCCAAGATCGAAAACCTGCTGCGCGATCTCGATCTGCGGCTGGTGTTCACGGCCCATCCCACCGAGATCGTGCGCCACACCGTGCGTCACAAGCAGCGGCGGGTGGCCAGCTTGATCCAGCGGCTGGAACAGGGCACCCAGCTGAATGCGATCGACCGACAGAACCTGCGCCTACAGCTGGAGGAGGAAATCCGCCTCTGGTGGCGCACCGATGAACTGCACCAGTTCAAGCCCACCGTGCTCGACGAGGTGGACTACGCCCTGCACTACTTCCAGCAGGTGCTGTTCGATGCGATGCCCCAGCTGCGCCAACGGATTCGCACGGCCCTGGCCAATAGTTATCCCGACGTGGAGCCTCCCCGGGACGCCTTCTGCACCTTCGGCTCCTGGGTGGGCTCGGACCGGGACGGCAACCCCTCGGTGACTCCGGAAATCACCTGGGGCACCGCCTGCTATCAGCGGAAATTGATGCTGGATCGCTACCTGCGGGCGGTGGGCGACCTGAGCGATCAGCTCAGCATCTCGATGCAGTGGAGCCAGATGAGCCCGGCCCTGCTGGAATCGCTCGAGATGGACCGGCTGCGCTTCCCGGACATCTACGAACAGCGGGCCGCCCGCTATCGCCTGGAGCCCTACCGGCTCAAGCTCAGCTATGTGGCAGAGCGGCTGCGGCTGGCCCAGGTGCGCAACCAACAGCTAACCGTCGCCGGTTGGGAGGCTCCCGGCGACGCCCCCAGCTCGGTGCCCCAGAGCGGCGGCAATTTAGCTGCCACCCACAGTGGTCCGCCCCAGGAATTGCACTACGCATCCCTGGAGGATTTCCGCACCGATCTGGAACTGATCCAGCAGAGTCTGGAGAGCACGGGCCTGAGCTGCGAAGCCCTGCAGAATCTGATCAGCCAGGTGCACATCTTCAGCTTCTGCCTGGCCAGTCTGGATATTCGCCAGGAGAGCACCCGCCACAGCGATGCCATCGACGAGCTCAGCCGTTACCTGCAGCTGCCGCTCCCCTATGGCCAGATGGATGAAGAGCAGCGCATCAGCTGGCTGCTCAGTGAACTGAAGACGCGCCGCCCCCTGCTGCCCCCTGCTGCCAGCTGGACCCCGGCCACGGCCGAAACCTTCAAGGTCTTCCGCATGCTGTACCGGCTGCAGCAGGAATTCGGGTCGCGGATCTGCCAGAGCTATGTGATCTCAATGAGTCACACGGTGTCCGACCTGCTGGAGGTGCTGCTGCTGGCCAAGGAGGCCGGTCTGGTGGATCCCCAGGCCAAGCGCGCCAGCCTGCTGGTGGTGCCCCTGTTCGAGACCGTGGAAGACCTGCAGGGGGCGCCGGCGGTGATGGAACGCCTGTTTGACGATCCCTTCTACCTGGAGCTGCTGCGGGGCCATGAGAGTGAACAGCCCCTGCAGGAGGTGATGCTCGGCTACTCGGATAGCAATAAGGATTCCGGATTCCTCTCAAGCAACTGGGAGATTCACAAGGCCCAGATCGCATTGCAATCCCTGGCCACCCGCCATGACGTGGCCCTGCGCATCTTCCACGGCCGCGGTGGCTCTGTGGGCCGCGGCGGTGGGCCCGCCTATCAGGCGATCCTGGCCCAGCCCAGCGGCACCCTCAGTGGTCGCATCAAGATCACCGAACAGGGGGAGGTGTTGGCCTCCAAGTACTCCCTGCCCGAGCTGGCGCTCTACAACCTGGAAACCGTGACCACCGCCGTGCTGCAGAACAGCCTGGTGAGCACCCCGCTGGACGCCACCCCCAGCTGGAACGAGTTGATGGGGCGCCTGGCGGCCCGCTCGCGGTATCACTACCGCGCTCTGGTGCATGACAACCCCGATCTGGTGGCTTTTTTCCAGCAGTGCACGCCGATCGAGGAGATCAGCAAATTGCAGATCTCCAGTCGCCCCGCCCGGCGCAAGGGAGGGGCCAAGGATCTCTCCAGCCTGCGGGCCATCCCCTGGGTGTTCGGCTGGACCCAGAGCCGCTTCCTGTTGCCCAGCTGGTTTGGGGTGGGCGCTGCCCTGCAGGAAGAGCTGGTGCGAGATCCCGGGCAAATGGAGTTGCTGCGGCTGCTGCACCAGCGCTGGCCCTTCTTTCGCATGCTGATCTCCAAGGTGGAGATGACCCTCTCCAAGGTGGATATCGACCTGGCCCACCACTACGTGCGCTCCCTGGGTCAGGCGGATGCCCGCGAGGCCTTCGAAGCCATCTTCCAGACCATCGCTGCGGAATTCGCCCTCACCCGCGATCTGGTGCTGCAGATCACCAGCCACCAGCGCCTGCTGGACGGGGATCCTGCCCTGCAGCTCTCCGTGGATCTGCGCAATCGCACGATCATTCCCCTGGGCTTTCTGCAGGTGGCCCTGCTGCGGCGCCTGCGGGACCAGAACCGCCAGCCGCCGATGAGCGAGACCAGCCCTGGCGACGACGGCCATACCTACAGCCGCAGCGAGCTGCTGCGCGGTGCCCTGCTCACCATCAATGGCATCGCTGCCGGCCTGCGCAATACCGGCTAAACCCGGCCCCCAGCCCAATCCCTGCTCCCAAGGTTCTGGACTCCCTGTTGCTCCCCTTCCGCAACCTTCCCGCCGCTCCTCTGCTGGAGGAGGGTTATCAGCTGCTCACCGATGTGAACCCGGCGGCGGCCGATCTCAATCGCCTGCTGGCGATGATGGGGGATCCCCCCCGATCGGAGGAGCGCTGGGCGCTAGCCCTGCGGCGCAGCCTCTGGCAATTCAACGTGGTTGCCCCCGGGGGCAGCTTGGTGGGCTTTGTGCGGGTCACCAGCGATCTAGCCCTGAATGCCAACCTCTGGGACCTGGCTGCCGATCCTGGCGATCCCTGCGAACCCCTGATCCTCAGCGTGTTGGTGCATGCCTCACTCACTCGGGTAAGGCGGGAGCTGGGGGGGTGCAGCATCTCCCTCGCGGCTCCCCCCACGGCCCTGGCCACCCTGAAACAGCAGGGTTTCGCCGTGGATCCAGGCGGCATCCGGGCCATGGGGCTGCGACTGCGGTCCTGATCAGCGGCAAGGGAGCCACGGTTCAGGGGTGTAACCCCGAACCTGATGGGCGGGCGGAAAGCGGTGGCTCAGCTGGGGGAATAGCAGCTGAATCGGGGTCGCTGATTCCCCGGGGCCCCCAACTCCGGAATTGGCCGAGATCACCAGCGGAGACTTCTGCCTAATCAATACAAAAAAGAAGTTTAATAAAAAAGTTCAATAAAAAGGCCGGTTGCAAGCCGACGGTGCACAAATTTTTTCCTAGCAGATCATCAAGGCTGCCCTACCAAGGCACATACTTGCCACCAGCTGCTAAGCCCACCGGGTAATGGTTTCCCACAGAATGGCTGCCTTGGCCCAGGCGTAGTGGCCCCGCAAATGATTGCGAAATAAAATGCGCAGGGGTTGATCACCCAGGCGTTGATGGCCCAAAAAATAATGGCCCAAGCATTGGAGACTTGGGCATTTTCGTGGCGCAGGCACAGGCATTTTCATGGCCTGGGCATTGGAGGGCATACGAGCATGGAGGGACTCGAACCCCCGACATTCAGAACCGGAATCTGACGCTCTATCCAACTGAGCTACATGCCCATCGGCGGGGAAATACCCGTCGGCGTAGCCCTGCCGAAATTGGCATCGCCACGCATCTCCTAGCTTAACCGCACGCTGTCGCCCAAACCCATCGGCTGTCCAATCCGGCTGGAGCGACTGGAGGTTCAGCAATTCCGCAACATCTCGCGGCTGGAACTGCTGGTGGAGGCCCCCCGGCTGCTGGTGGTGGGCAGCAATGGCGAGGGCAAGTCGAATCTGCTGGAAGCCGTGGAACTGCTGGGCAGCCTCCGCTCCCACCGCTGCAGTTCAGACCGGGATCTGATTCGCCACGGGGAGCCGACCAGCCTGCTGCGGGCCCGCACCAGCTCGGGCGATCTACTGCAACTGGAACTGCGCCGCAGCGGTGGCCGCAGTGCCCAGCGCAACGGCAAGACCCTGGAGCGCCAGCTGGACCTGCTGGCCTCCCTGCGCTGCGTCGGCTTCAGCGCCCTGGATTTGGAGCTGGTGCGAGGTGAGCCAGCCCTGCGGCGCCATTGGCTCGATCGAGTGGTAATGCAACTCGAGCCCCTCTACGGCGAACTGCTCAGCCGCTATGGACGCCTGCTGCGCCAGCGGAGCCAATTGCTGCGTCGCAACCCCAGTGGCCAGCTCAATGGAGCGGCCCTGGCCGGCCTGCTCGACGCCTTTGACCTCCAGATGGCCGTGGTGGGCACCCGACTGCACCGGCGGCGGGCCCGGGCCCTGCGGCGCCTGGAACCCCTGGCCCAACAGTGGCAGCGGCAATTGGGGGGCAGCCGGGAGGTGCTGGAACTCCACTACCGCAGTGGCACCGCCCTGGGCGACACCCCGGGGCAACCCGGCGCTGAGCCGACTGCTGACCAGGCCGACGAGGCCACCTGGCGGGAAGCCCTGGCCGCCCAACTGGCCAGCCAACGGGCCCAGGAACTGCGGCTGGGCCAGTGCACGGTGGGGCCCCAGCGCGACGACGTGCAGCTGGTGCTGGCGGGCCAGGCAGCCCGGCGCTACGCCTCGGCCGGCCAACAGCGCACGCTGGTGCTGGCCTTGAAACTGGCGGAACTGGAGCTGGTGGGGCAGGTGCTGGGGGAACCGCCCCTGTTGCTGCTCGACGACGTGCTGGCGGAACTGGATCCCCAGCGACAGCAACGACTCCTGGAGGCGGTGGGCCAGGGTCACCAGTGCCTGGTGAGCGCCACCCATGTGGACCTGTTCAGCGCCGGCTGGCGGGCGGCCAGTCAGGTGATTCGCATCGAGACAGGCCGGATGACGGGGGGCTGATGGGGGGCTGATGGGGGGGCCTGATGAAGGGGGCCTGATCACGGCGCTTGGGCGGCCAATGCGTACGGGGCTGGACAAAGCGCGTAAGGTGGAATCTTGTTTGCTCAAATCTGATGATCCAGAGCCTGCCCTGCCTCCACCCCAACCCAGGATGGACCGGAGCTGACAGCAACTACGCATCCAGCTCCCACCCAATCTCCGACACGGTGGGAAAACACTGCATCCTCGAGCTCTATGGCTGTGACAGCGCCAAACTCGACGATGAAGCCTTCCTCAGGGACACCATCACCGCCGCAGCGAAACGGGCTGGTGCCACCCTGCTCAACTTGATCAGTCATCGCTTTGAACCCCAGGGAGTGACTGGTTTAGCCCTGTTGGCCGAATCCCACATCTCCATTCACACCTGGCCGGAATCGGGCTACGCAGCGGTGGATGTGTTTACATGCGGCGATCACACCATGCCCGAGCGGGCCTGTGAAGTGTTGTGGCAAGAGTTAAACGCCAGTAAACACAAGCTCTCCAGCTTCCGCCGGGAAACCCCCTCGGCCATAGCAAATGCCGAACGCCAGCCGGTGGAAATCCACTCGGTTGAGCTCCATTCGGTGGAACTGATGCCAGCCCTAGCGAGCTGAACATCTGGGCCACACATATAAAGTGGGGCACACAAACAAGTGGGTCTCACAATCACGCCAACATAACCGAGCACTTGAATCGCAACTCAAATGCTCGGCTTTAGCTTATCTACAATCTTAACCCAAAGCCCCCTCTGAGATCGATAGCCCCCAGGAGCCGCACCAATCGCCAAGGGGATCACCATGGGGATCGCCCAGGGGTTACCCATCGGATTACCAGGGAAATCAACAGGCCGATCGCTAACAGGTCGCCAACGAATCAACAAAGAAACCGATAGACAGATCGCCAGAAAGTCACCAAGGTAATCGGTAGGCTACGAAGGCAAATTTATTTCCCCCTTCAAAGTATTGAGCTTCAATTATAGCCGTCGCGGCAGACTCGGACACCAAGTCTTGCCTTGAAGACGCAGATCAATCCTCCGCAAAATATTGAGCTTCATCCATGCTTATCGCGGCAAACTCGCGCGGCAGACTTCACCCCTGGCAACTACTAATAGGAAATCTGTCAATCGTTGCCCGCCAGCTCGCGATTGAGTTTGCCGCTCACCAGGCCCTCCAGGTCCAGGCCCACAGCCGAGAAGCCGAGCTGGCGAAACACCGCCACCAGCTCCTGGCGCAAGTCGGGATCAGCCCAGCGCCGTAGGGCTTCCCCCAGCTGGGCATGGGGCAATTCAATGCGGGCCGTCTGGCCCTGGCTGCGCACCCGCAAGTCGGGGAAACCCTGGCATCGCAACCAGTCCTCGGCGGCGGCCACCCGCCGCAACCGCTCAGCGGTGATTGGCTCGCCGTAGGGGAAGCGAGAGGCCAGACAGGGGTTGGCGGGCTTGTCCCACCAGGGCAACCCCAGGGCCCTGGACAGCTGCCGTACCCCCTGCTTGTCGATGCCCACCTCCGCCAGGGGGGAGCGCACTTGATGCTCGCGGGCGGCCCGGATGCCGGGGCGGTGATCGGCCAGATCATCGCGGTTGACCCCATCGAGCACCCTGGCGTCGCCAGCCGCCAGGGCAATCGGCGCCAACAGGCCGTGCAGGGCGCGCTTACAGGCGTAGCAGCGGTCGGCGGGATTGGCTGCGTAGGCCGGATCCGCCAGTTCAGCCGTAGGGATCAGCCGATGCAAGATGCCCAGCCAGCGGGCCTGCTCGATCGCCTCCTGGCGCAGATGCGGAGCCAGGGCAGGCGACACGCCGGTAATCGCCTGGGCCCTCTCCCCCAGCTGCTCCACGGCGATTGCCGCCACCAAAGCGCTGTCCACCCCGCCCGAATAAGCCACCACCACCGCCGCCTCCAGGCCAATGGCATGGCGCAACCGCTGAAGAGCTGTTTCCAGCTCCGGGGACACAGTTTCCAGCAAACTAAAAGGCACGGCAGCGTCAGCAGGCGGGCTATAGAGAGGGCAATGGTTAGCCCAGCGGCTGGCCAACAGCTTTGGCTAGCCGCTGGGCCAAAAGCTTTGGCCGGCACGGGGCAAACTTGTTAGTCAATATTTTGGCCAACAAGTTGGGGCAATGGCTGGGTCAAAACTGGGTGGATTAGTGGGGCGGGTCCAACCTGGAGCGCGGCCAGCGAATCGGTCCCGGCTTTCGCCGCTGCCGCGACGGTGGTGTTGGGCCCAAACATTGCCAGATCCTGGCAAGCCAAACAGGGGCGCCGCCGGTAGCCACCGCCGGTAGCATCCGCCCATGAGCAGCACCCAGAGGCCGCAGCGAACCATGGGCCGGGGCATCGGCATCCGCACGGCCGCCGGGGCTGAGGAGCGCGCCTACGGCCAACTGCACGTCTATGACGGCGATGGCAAGGGCAAGAGCCAGGCGGCCCTTGGGGTGGTGCTGCGCACGATCGGATTGGGCATTTGTGAGCAGAAGCGCACGCGGGTGCTGCTGCTGCGCTTTCTCAAGGGGCCTGGCCGGGCCTACGACGAAGACGCCGCCATCGAGGCCCTGCAACAGGGCTTCCCCCACCTGATCGACCAGGTGCGCACCGGCCGCGGCGACTTTTTCACAGCCGAGCAGGCCAGCAAATTCGATCGCCAAGAAGCCCAACGGGGCTGGGATATCGCCAAGGGGGCGATCGCTTCTGATCTCTATTCGGTGGTGGTGCTCGACGAACTGAATCCGGTGCTCGATCTGGGCCTGCTGGATATCGACGAGGTCACCCGCACCCTGGCCGCCAAGCCCGCCGGCATGGAGGTGATCTGCACCGGTCGCGGTGCACCGCGGCCCCTGATCCAGCTGGCCGATCTGCACTCTGAAATGCGGGCTCACCGCCGCCAGAGCGGCACAGCTGGCAACGATGGGCAGCCCCAGGGTCTCGATGGCATCGAGATCTACACCGGCGAAGGCAAGGGCAAGAGCACCAGCGCCTTGGGCAAGGGGCTGCAGGCGATCGGCCGCGGCATCAGCCAAGACAAGAGCCATCGAGTGCTGATCCTGCAGTGGCTAAAGGGCGGCAGCGGCTATACGGAAGATGCGGCCATCGCCGCCCTCCGCGAGAGCTATCCCCACCTGGTGGATCACCTGCGTTCCGGCCGCGATGCGATCGTATGGCGCGGCCAACAGTTGCCGATCGATTATGTGGAAGCGGAGCGGGCCTGGGAGATTGCTCGCGCTGCAATCTCCAGCGGCCTCTACAAGACCGTGATCCTCGATGAGATCAACCCAACGGTGGATCTAGAACTGCTACCAGTGGAACCAATCGTGCAAACCCTGTTGCGCAAGCCCACAGAAACCGAGGTAATCCTTACCGGCCGCTGCAAAAACCGCCCCGCCTACTTTGACTTGGCCAGCGTGCATTCCGAAATGGTGTGCCACAAGCATTACGCCGAGCGCGGCGTAGATCTCAAGCGCGGCGTCGATTACTGACCTGTCGATTGCTGGCCAGTAGATTACTGGTTAAAACATTTATTTGCCTGGTATATTGTGCTTTGCCAATATTTTCGTTCCGCCCCAGGATCAGAGCCAATGTTCCACCCCAGGATCAGGGCTGATTCTCCTTACCCATATTAAGTGGCATTCTGTGGCATCAAGTGGCGTTAAGTGGGCCGGGCAAGCAGGCTTCGATCAGATCAGCGGCCATGCTCACCCCTCCAGCCGCTTGGATCTCCCGACCTAGGCGACGGGCATTTTCCCGATAGATAGGATTATGAAGCACCTCAAATACCATGGCCGTTAATCTTTCTACGCAAAGCTTGCGCAAGGGCAACACAAGGCCCGCTCGACAGTAGGCGATTCTGGCGGCAATACCTGGCTGTTCATTGGTGATCGGGATCGCCAATAGCGGTACACCACAGCCCAGGGCGGTGAGGGTGGTATTCAGGCCGGCATGGGTGATCACGAGCGCCGAGCGAGCGATCAACTGTTGATGCGGCGCAAAAGGTACCACCAGCGGCTGCCCAGGCAAATCCAGAGGCATAGCGCTGGGGTTGCCCATCGAGATCACAAGCTGAGCGTCCAAAGGAGCGCAAGCAGCGGCGATCTGCTCGAAGATCTCCGGCTTGCCATTCTGCAGAGTGCCCAGCGAGGCGTAGATCAGGGGCCGACCATCAAGCAGATCCCAGGGGAATTGCAGGCAATCGCGCAGTAATGGCTCGCGGCCAGATGGATCCGCCAGGCGACCCACATAGTGAAAATTGGCAGCCAGCCGCTCCCTGGGAAAATCAAAGGCGCGGGGCAGCTGGGCTAGCTGCAACAGCGGTGATTGCAGCTGGTCCTTGCGCCGGTAACTCTGCAATCCCCAGCGCTGCCGCTGCTCCTGAAGATCCCGCCACAGGGGCGCGGCAAGTCTATCGAGTAGAAGATTGCCCAACTGATTGCGCCAGCGGGCCCACGGCGCTCTACTCGGCAACCAATCGGTGAAATAGGGGGGCACTGCGGCTTCGCGATTTATCGGCAAGGCGTTGGAGATGGTCACGAAGGGAAGCCCCAGCTTCTCGGCCACCATGGCGCCTGCCGGGCTCACCTGATCCACCAACAGCGCCTGGATGCCCGCCGCGGTCATGGCAGCTGGGAGCTGGTCGTGCAGCATGGCCAGCTCGCGCCGAAAGTAAGCTACCGAAAAGCGCAGCCCGGCAAGACCACTGAGGCGGCCAAGCTCGGCATAGGCCCTATCGACGCTGCCGAGCGGGAAGGCGTCGGCACCGATAATCACCAGCTCCAGCGGCAACCCGGCCAACCGGCGGGCACCGTGAACAGCACCACCTGGTGGCCGCGGCGCAGGAGCTCAAGCGCCAGGGCCACCATGGGGTTTAGATGACCGATGGCGGGCGGAGCGACGATGCCAATACGACAGGTGCTCACAGGCAGGCCTGGTTGGTGATACGGCTCAATAGCGGGGCACGCTGGGGTCCACCTCTTTGCTCCAGGCGTCGATGCCGCCGGCCACGTTGATGCCTTCGATGCCATGGCGGGCGAGGGCGATCAGGGCCTTGGCCGAGCGGCCGCCCAGTTTGCAATGCACATAAAGTTGTCGATTGGCTGCCAGGCGACGCACCTCTTCAATCGCCTCGCCGCTGTCGATGCGATCCAGAGGCACCAACACCGCGCCCTCGATGTGCGCAATCTCGGCCTCGTTGGGATTGCGCACATCGAGCAACAGCAGATCGTCAGACTGCTTGTCGAGCAGGGTTTTTAATTCGGTCACCGAAATACTGGCCACGGCGCCGGCCTCCTCCTGGCCTGGAGCGGTGCCGGCCACGCCGCAGAACTGTTGGTAATCAATCAGCTTGTCAATCACCGGTCTATCGGGGCTGGGCCGCAACTTCAGTTCGCGGAACTTCATACCCAGGGCATCGAATAGCAACAGCCGACCGCTGAGGCTGGTGCCGATGCCGGTGATTATTTTCACCGTCTCAGTGGCTTGAATCACGCCGATGATGCCGGGCAAAACTCCCACAACGCCGCCCTCGGCGCAGGAGGGCACCATTCCTGGTGGCGGCGGCTCCGGAAACAGATCCCGATAGTTGGGACTTTGCTCATCGAGATTGAAAACCGTGGCCTGCCCCTCGAAGCGGAAAATCGAGCCGTACACATTGGGCTTGCCCAACAACACACAGGCGTCGTTCACCAGGTAGCGGGTGGGGAAGTTATCGGTGCCGTCGCAGACGATGTCGTAGGGCTCAATGATCTCCAGGGCGTTCTCACTGCTGAGCGCCGTGGGGTACAAATCTACTTGGCAGTGAGGGTTGATCTCCAGGATCCGGGCCTTGGCCGACTCGATCTTTGGTTTGCCCACCCAGCTGGTGCCGTGGATCACCTGGCGTTGCAAGTTGGAATGGTCGACCACGTCGAAGTCGACGATGCCGATGCGACCGACGCCGGCGGCGGCCAGATAGAGCAACAGGGGCGAACCCAGGCCGCCGGTGCCCACGCACAGCACGGCGGCGGCTTTAATCCGCTTTTGGCCCGCCATGCCCACCTCCGGCAGGATCAGGTGCCTGGAAAAGCGGGCCACCTCATCGGGATTGAGCTGAACGTCGGAGATATCGGGAGGAAGCATGGCTGGCAGGTAACTGGGGCGGCGGCCCTGGCCCCCTACCCATCTAGGGAACCATTCTCCATCGCCGCCCGCTCCCATCGCATCCGGGGCATCGCATCCAGGGCATCACATCCAGGGCACTGGTCAATCCCGGGCGGGCTGCCTACAGGGCAGCAGCTCGGGCCGCTCCTCCCCGTCGTCCAGCCACCAGCACAGCGTCTCGGGCCGCCCCCCCGATTGGCGGATGCCGCGAATCAGCATCAGGGCCGGTTGCGCCGTGAAGGCGCGATCGCTGGCGGAGGGCAAGGGCGCAGTGGTCGGGTGGCTGTGGGCCGAGCCGAGCAACTCCAGCCCCAGTCCGCGCGCCCATTTCTGGGCCTGCAGCTGCTCGCGGGGATCGATCGCGAAACGCTGATTGCGCTGATCCCGATCCGGCCAGACATTGCAGCAGGGCCAGAGCCGCTCCAGCCGCCAACAGGCCCCCAGCCTGCTGCCCACCAGCAGGGCACAGCCCTCCTCGGGCACCACGGCCTCCAGCCAGAGGCCCAACATGGTGAGCAGCTCCGCACGCGCCTCAACCTGTGCTGGCTTCTGGAAGCTCACACGGATACTTTAATGGGCAAATCAACTTCTGGGGATCGCCGTCGATGAGCGACAGCAGCACTGAAACTCTCGAGGACGCGGTCCCTACTGGCGCTGACAGCTCTGCCCCTGGCGGTGCGGAAGCCCCTGGGATGGCATCCATCAATTTCAAGGAGCGCTACGGCGAGATCCTCTCCAAGGTGAACCAAACCCTCAACCAGGTGGACTGGAGCCAGATGGGTCGGATCGGCAAGGCCTCCGGCGTGATCCTGGTGGTGATCGTCGCCCAGATCCTGATCAAGGGCGTCTTGGACACCATCAACCTGCTGCCCGTGGTGCCAGGCCTGCTGGAACTGCTCGGCCTGATCGTGGTGGGCCAGTGGAGCTGGAAGAACCTCACCACCGCCGAAAAGCGCAGTGCCGTGGTCGGCCGCATCGAGACCATGCGCCAGGAATACCTGGGCTGATTCATCGGGGGCTGATCAGCCCAGCGGCGGCCGGGCCAGCAGGGCCCCCATCACGGCCTCGGCCTGGCCGGCGTAGCCCCCACCAAACAAGTTGGCGTGGTTGAGCAGGTGATAGAGGTTGTAGAGCGGCACGCGAGCTGGAGCCCCTGCTGGCAGGGGCCATTGCCGTTCGTAGCCCGAGAAGAACTCCTGCGGGAATCCCCCGAACAGCTGCGCCATCGCCAGATCCACCTCCCGGTCGGCCCAATGGCAGGCGGGATCAAAGATGCAGGCTCCGCCGCCCCTCAACAGAGCGGCATTGCCGCTCCAGAGGTCGCCATGCACCAGTACTGGCTTGGCCCCATGGCCCTCCAGCCACCGGGGCACCAGCTCCAACAGCTCCTTGGCCCCGGCCAGCGCTCGGCCCGAGTGCTCCAATAGCGCCAGCTGGGGGGCCAGCCGTCGGCGCACGAAAAATTCCCCCCATTGGGGCAGCCAACCGTTGAGCTGGATCGTCGAGCCGATGTAGTTGTCGGTGCCCCAGCCAAATCCCTGGTCCCCATGGGCCAGCTGAGACTGGCGGTGCAGCCGCGCCAAACTTTCACCCAATTGCCACCAGCCCCCAGCGGTTGCCCCAGTGGCTGTTTCAGTGCCAGATGGGGAGCCACCCGGACCGCCAACCAGGTCCAACCAGGGCAGCGCCAGCACAGACCAATCGCCCACCGTCCCCAGCGCTAGCGGGGTGGGAATGGTGAGCGCATCGATGCCGGCGGTTGCCCTGCAGGCGGCCCCATTGCCAGCGGCCACGGCGGCCAGGGCCCCCAGCCCCTCGGCCTCGGCCTGCAGCAGCGGCAGGGCGCTGGCCCGATTGGTCTTGATGAACAGTGGCTGGCCCCCCTTCCCCTCCAGGCGCCAGGCCCTGTGGATGCAGCCCCCCGCCAAGGCCTGAAGGCTCGAGGGGGCGGCATCCCAACCCAGCTGCGCCTGCAGCCAGCGAGCCAGATCTGCGGGGGCGGGGGCGGCCAGCGGAGCACGGATACCGGAGACCTGCCAGCATGCCGTCTAGCAGCACTTTGGGGAACGCCACGGGCAGCGCAGAGATGGGCAGTACAGAAATCGCCAGCAGAGAGCTGGTCAGCGGTCGCGGCAAGGAGCTGGTCAGGGGAGAGTTGGCCCGCGGCCCCCGATGAGCCAGGCGAGCTCCATCGACCGGACCGATCAGGCCAAAGATCAAACCGATCAGGCCAAAGATCAAATAGTGGTGGTGGGCGCCGGCATCGCCGGGCTCACGGCAGCGGCCCTGCTGGCCCGGGCCGGCCAGCGGGTGCTGTTGCTTGAGGCCCATCACCAGAGCGGCGGCTGCGCCGGCAGTTTCCGCCGCGGGCCCTATCGCTTTGATGTGGGGGCCACCCAGGTGGCGGGCCTGGAGCCAGGCGGCAGCCATGCCCGGCTGCTGGCCCACCTGCAGGTGGAGCCACCCGCCGCCAGCCCCCTGGATCCCGCCTGCGTGGTGGAGCTGGGCGATGGCAGCGCCCCGATCCAGATCTGGCGCGATCCCATGCGCTGGCAGGCCGAGCGGCTGCGGCAATTCCCGGGCAGCGAAAAATTCTGGCAACTGGCCACGACCCTGCATCGCGCCAACTGGGCCTTTGCCGCTGGCGATCCGGTGCTGCCCCCCCGCAGTCTCTGGGATCTGGGCCAACTGCTGGGGGCCCTGACGCCCAACACCTTGGCCAGTGGTCTGCTGGCGGGCAGCACAGTCGCCGATCTGCTGTGGCTTTGCGGTTGCGGTGGCGATAGCCGCCTAAGGCGCTTTCTCGATCTACAGCTGAAGCTCTACTCCCAGGAACCGGCCGATCGCACCGCCGCCCTCTACGGCGCCACGGTGCTGGCCATCGCCCAGGAGCCTCTGGGGCTCTGGCATCTACAGGGATCGATGCAGGCCCTGGCCAGCTGCTTGGAACGGGCCCTGGCCCGTTGGGGAGGCGAGCTGCGCCTGCGCCAGCGCGTGCGCAGCCTGCGGCCCCTGGCCAGCCCAGTTACCAGCCCAGGTGCCAGGGCAGCGGCAGGAGGCTGGCGCGTGGAGGTCAGCGGTCCCGGCGACCGAACTTTGGTGGTGGAGGCCGCCGATGTGGTCTGCAGCCTGCCCCCCCAGGGCCTGCCGGCACTGCTGGGCCCCGCCATGCCGGCCCACTACGCCCGCCGCATCGAGGATCTCGGCGAACCATCCGGGGCCCTGGTGCTCTATGGCGCCGTGGACCGCCGGCAGCTGCCGGCGACCACCGCCGCCCATCTTCAACTGGACTGGCCCGATCCAGGTCCGCTCTTTGTATCGGTGAGCCTGGAGGGCGACGGCCGCGCCCCCGCCGGCCAGGCCACCGTGATTGCCAGCGTGTTCACCGCCGCCAAGCCCTGGCTTGCGGGTGGTGCCGCCGACTACTCGGCCCGCAAGCAGCTGGCCCTGCGGGGCATGCACCAGGGCTTGCAACAGCTGCTGGGCATCGCCCCCAGCGACTGGCTGCACGCCGAACTGGCCACCCCCCGAAGCTTTGCCCACTGGACCGGCAGGCCCCATGGCTATGTGGGCGGCATCGGCCAGCACCCCAGTCGCTTTGGCCCCTTTGGCCTGGCCAGCCGCACCCCCTTACCCGGCCTCTGGCTCTGTGGCGACTCCATCTATCCCGGCGAGGGCACCGCTGGGGTGAGCCTCTCGGCGCTGACGGCCGCCCGCCAGCTACTGGAGCGCCGCGGCCTCAACTTGACGCTGAACTGAACTCCCCTGGGGAGACACTGGAAAAACCACTATTTCGCCTGCCTGGCCAGCTGAGCGGCTTGCGGGAGCAAAAGCGCCATGGGCCGAGAAAGAATTTTCCAGAACCGCCCTAGAGAAACTCAGGCCTGAGCTGGTGACAATGGCTCAGCTCGGCCTGCAACTCGGG
>JBIKWK010000034.1:0-29195 GCA_044356375.1 Prochlorococcaceae cyanobacterium
CCAGCCGGGGGTGTGTGCATCACAGACAGATTCTGCCTGAGATGAAACCGGGATTCAAGCTGCTGTCAACTGCTCAGCAGAGCCGCAGTTCACGGCCGGCTGTCGCGACCCCTGAATGCGTACGCGAGTTTTAAGGCCTGGGGTTCACCGCCAAAGACGCTGTCGCCAAAATTGCCACCTCGCAGCACTGTGCTTAGCAGATCCTTGCCATTGAAACTGGTATTGAGCGTGAGTTGAACGTCGTAATTGAAGCTGGTGGCATTCGGCAGGGGCACGGCCGAGGGCGGCAGGCCGCTGAACTGATTGGGGCGAAGCCGCACGCTGTTGGCGCTGCTATCGATGGCGCTACCACTGAAGCTATTGGCCCCCAGCACGAAAGTGGCCAGACCAGATAGCTTGGTGGTAGGTGAAAAGCGACTGGCCTCCAGCTCCCCCACTCGGGCCTCGATGCCATCGACCCGGCCCCGCAGCAGAGCTAGTTCACCCTGGAACTCCCGCATCAATTTCTTGAATTCGTCGGTCACTTCGGTGACGCGGTCGAGGCAGGCGTTGAGCAGGGCTGCCGCCTCATAGCGGGTCATCGACTGGCCCCCTTTGAAGCTGCCGTTGGGATAGCCAGCGACACAGCCGTAGCGCTCAATCAAGTTGCCTAGGGCCTGGTAGGTCCAGTCAGTGGGCCGCACATCGGAGAATTGAGCAATGCCAGTTACCTGCTCCTGTCGGGCTACCGGGTCGCCATAGGGCGCCTTGGCCTCCAGATTGAGCTCAGCGGCGGCAGCGGCAGCGGGGGCGGCGGCGGTGGCGGGAAAAAGGGCCGCCACCAGTAAAAATCCTGGAGCGCACTGGCGGGACATGGGTGTGGCCATCGGTTGCCGGACTTTGGCTGGTGACGATTGGAATCAGTTGGCTAGCAATCCCAGAACCCTCCTCGGCGGAGCGGCAGAGCAGAGAGCCTGGGCGCAATGATAACAGTTCCCATTTTCATTTTGGCTCGTGGCGCGTTCGGCGCTCGAACTCCTTGGGGCGCTCTTCTCCCTCTCCTCCCTCTCAGCCCTTTTAGCCTTCGCCGCCTTCACCGCCTTCGCCGCCCTCGCCGCCCTCCCCTGACTTATCCGAGTCGTGTTTGCCCTTATCGTCGTCTTTGTGATCTTTGTTGTACTCAGCTGAGCCGGGCGCGCTGCGCTCCATGGAGGGGGAATTGGAATCCCTGGGCTCTGGAGCCTTGCCACAGCCGATGGTGCCGGCCAGGAGGCCGGCGGTGGTGAGAAAAATGGCGATGCTGCCGCGTTGCATGGCAAAGGAAGATCGGATCCTGGAGATTGTGCCTGGCTGAACCGCCCTTGCTCGGCCATAGGGCACAAGTGCAGGTGCCTTTGGTGACATCCCTATCGCCAGAGCTGCTAGCCCATGGCAAACAGGGTCGAATTGGGCTGCTGCCTCCTGGGCCCCTGACCCCTCCTGCTGCGGGCTGCCAAGCCTGGGGACCCGGCAGCCAGGCATGCTCATGCCTTGGCAAATTCAGCTGTCGCCCACAGAGCCGCTGTGAAATCCACCAACTGAACTATCAAGCCTGGATCGATGCGCTTTCAACTTGAATCGCTGCTCACGGATCGGCAGCTGCTCGACTGGCGAGGCCAATTGCTGGCGCCAGACATGCAGTGGATACCAGGTGAGCAGACGGCTGGCTGGCATGCGCGGGCGGTGAAGCACAACCGCCAATTGGATCGCAGCTCAGAACTGCATCAGAGCCTGGCGGCCCAGGTAAGCGAGGCGCTGCTAAGCCAGCCGCTGCTCTGCTCAGCGGCCCTGCCGGTTCAGGTGCACGGACTGCTCTTCAGCCTTTGCGGGCCTGGAGAGGGCTATGGCAGCCACGTGGACAATGCCTTCATGGCGGCAGGCCGCTCTGATCTCTCCTTCACCCTGTTCCTGACGCCGCCCGAGGCCTACGGCGGCGGAGCACTGGTGCTGCAGTTTCCCCATGGCGAGGAGTCGATCCGCCTGGCGGCCGGCGCTGCGATCGTCTACCCCAGCACCCTGTTGCACCGGGTGGAGCCGGTGAGCGAGGGGCAGCGGCTGGTGTGCGTGGGCTGGATCCAGAGCCGCATCCGCAACACCGAGCGGCGGGAGCTGCTGTTCGAGCTGGATACGGCGAGGCGGCTGCTATTCCATCAGCAGGGCAAAACGGAAGCCTTCGACCTGATCAGCCGCAGTTATACAAACTTGCTGAGGATGTGGGCAGATTGAAGCTGGATGTGGATGTAAAGGGGAATGTGAATATGGAGGGGAATGTAGATATGGAGGGGGAAGAGTAAAAACAGGAGGTGGAGTTGTGCACAAGGGCCAATCAGGCCCAGCTGCGGAAGGCCAGTTGCCAAGGGCCAGGATGCCAGCTGCGAAGGCCCAGCTGCGGAAGGCCTGGATGCCAGCTCGCCCTGGCCTGGGGGCTGTCGCTAACTGACGAGAGCCCCACACCAGTACAGCCCGCCCGCCTCGGCTATCAACCTCGCTGATCAACCCCGGCTATGCCGATCAGCCTCGTCGATCGATCTCCGCGATCGACCTCCGCGATCAAACCCGGCTATCAACCTCGGCGCTCAACCAAGCCGATCAACAGTGATAATGGTTCCCATTGGCGGCGGTCGCGTGTTTCTGTTGCGAGCTCCTTGGCCGGCGCCGCTTGTCTCCCTGGCAACTGGCCTGAGAACTGGTCTGAAGACTGGGCTGGCAACTGCCTTGCTGCCAGCCGCCCTGTTGCTGACGGGCTGCGGCGCGGTCCATAGGCTGGCCGGCGGCGCCCCTGGCAGGCGCCTTCAGGTGGTGACCACCTTCCTGCCGATCACGATCTTCACCAGGGCGGTGGCCGGCGATTGCGCCGATGTGACGCCCATGATGCCCACCAATATTGGCCCCCATGACTTTCAAGCCACCCCCGACCAGCTGATGCGATTGCGCCATGCCGATGTGCTGGTGAAAAATGGCCTCGGCCTGGAAGTGTTCCTAGATAAATTGATCGCCAATGCCGATAATCCCCGCCTGCGTCTGATCGATTCCAGCCAGGGAATCGCCACCTTGGCAAGCGCCGCCCATGATCATGGCCATGACCATGGCCATGGGCAACCAGAAGCCAAGGCCAAAGCTGACGCCGGGCCAAACCCCCACATCTGGCTGGATCCGGTGCTCGCTATCCAGCAGGTGAACGGCATCCGCGATGGCCTGATCGCCGCCCAGCCCTCCTGCAGAACCAAGTTCACCGCCAATGCCGCCAGTTACACCGCCCAGTTGCGCCGGCTCGATGCCGAGCTGGCCCAGAAGCTAAAGCCCTATGCCGGCAAGACGTTTGTTACCTTCCATGATTTCACCCCCTATTTCGCCGCTCGCTATCAACTAAAAACCAATTTTCTAGTGGATATGCCAGAGGAAAACCCAACGCCTGCCGACCTGCGGCGGGTGCTCCAGCAGGTGAAGGCCTCCGGCCTCAAGGCGCTGCTCAGCGAACCCCAGCTGGACAACAGTTCGTTTGAGGCCCTCGCCAGCGACCTGGGGGTGAAGATTGGCCGCTTTGATTCCCTGGAGAGTGGCCCCACGGCGGCGGCCAGCCAGGGCGATTACTACATCCAAACCATGGGCCGCAACGGCGATGCCCTGGTGACGGCCTTCGGGGGTTGATCGCGCCCCAGCTTGATTGCTAAGTCATTTAATTGCTAAGTAGTGGGGGAGCTATGGCGCTGGTTCGCTAGCCTGGAGCCATGGCGGAAATGGTTCTCGAAGTCAGCGGGCTCACCGTGCGCCGCGGATCTCTCACGGCGGTGCAAGAGGTGAGCTTTGGCCTGGCGGCCGAAACCGACACCGCCCTGGTGGGTCCCAACGGTGCCGGCAAGAGCAGCCTGGTGCAGGCGCTTCTCGGCATCATTCCCCATCAGGAGGGGGAGGTGAGATTGCTGGGCCACCGCCTCAGTCGCCAGGGCCGCTTACCCGAGGCGGTGCGCACCCAGGTGGCCTACCTGCCCCAAACTTTTCCGCTGGTGGGCCGCATTCCGCTCACCGTGGCCGAATTCGTGGCTCTGGGCTGGGATCCAGCCGGCCTGCGCTGGCCCTGGCGGGGGGGTGAGCAGCGCCGCCGCGCCGTGGTCCAGGCCCTGGGCAAGACCGCCAGCCAAGACCTGGCCGATCGGCTGATCAGCGAGCTCTCCCCGGGCCAGATAAAGCGGGTGTTATTGGCCTTTTGCCTGGTGCGGCCCCGGCGCCTGCTGGTGCTAGATGAGGCCCAGGCGGGGCTGGATGCCCAGGCGGTAGAGAGTTTTTACAACCTGCTATTTCAACTGCGCCGCACCGAGGGCTGGACAATTTTGCAGGTGTCGCACGATTTGGAGATGGTGCGCCGCACCTGCACCGGGGTGCTCTGCCTCAACCGCAGCCTGCGCTGCTCCGGCCCCCCCAACCATGCCCTGCAGCCGCAGCAGTTGGAGCAGGTGTACGGCCGCGGTTATGTGCCCTACCAGCATCACCACGCCCCCAGTCCGCCGCTGCCATGACCCCCTGGGAAGGCTGGTTGGATTTGCTATCGCAACCGTTCATGCAACGGGCCCTGATTGGAGGGCTGCTCACCGGCAGCCTCGGCGGCCTGCTGGGCAGCTTTGCGGTATTGCGCCAATTGTCTTTTTTCAGTGATGCCCTGGGCCATTCCGCCCTGCTGGGGATCACCCTGGGCATCCTGCTGGGGGTGAATCCCACCCTGGTGCTTATACCTTTTGCGGTGCTCTTCGCGTTGATGGTGAGCCGGCTGGTGGACAACAACCGCCTGCCCACCGACGCCCTGCTGAACATCATCTATTCCTCATCACTGGCCCTGGCGGTGGTGGCGCTCAGTTTCGTGGATAGCTATAAGGGCGGAATAACAAACCTGTTATTTGGCGATATCCTCGGCGTTTCCTGGCTGGATCTAGGCCTGATTCTGCTGCTATTAATCGGGGCGAGCGGCTACCTGCTGTTCAGCCGCCGCGATCAAATCCTGCTCACCCTCGATGAATCCCTGGCCCGCTCCCGGGGCGTGGCCGTGGGGCTGCACCGGTTGCTGTTCATTGTGGTGTTGGCCTTGGTGGTGGCCCTCTCGATCAAGGCGGTGGGGGTGCTGCTGATCAGTGCCTTCGTGGTAATCCCCGCCTGCGCCTCCCGGCTGGTGAGCAACAGCTTCAATTTGTATGTGCCGGTGGCGGCGGGCCTGGGGGGAGGCTGTGCGGTGTTGGGTCTGCTGCTCTCCGGTGCCTTGAACCTGCCCTCGGGCCCCAGCGTGGTGATCGTTCAACTGGCTGGTTTTCTGCTGGCGCTGGCGCTGGCACCACGCTCCAGGGGCTTTAGCGCAACCGGCTGATGGGCGGCAGCTGGAGTGGTTATTCCCTAATGGTTGTTGATATCTTGCTGGGCTGCGGCGGCAGGAGCGTTGTCTTGAGAGCTGGCCTGGGCGGCTTGGCAGGCGGCGCAGATGCCAAAAAATTCGAGGGTGTGGAATAGCAATGCAAAACCCTGCAACTGGTCGCCATGCAGGTGCACGTCGTGCATCGGACAGCTTTCGAGGGTGAGGGTTTGGCCGCAGTCGACGCAGGTGAGGTGGTGCTCATCCCGTTCGGTGGGGGCATAGAGGGCTTCGCCGCTGGGCAGGTGGCGACAGCGCAGCAGGCCCCGCTGCTGCAGTTGGCGCAGGTGGCGATAGACGGTGGCCAACCCCATCGGCAGCGAGCTCTGGCGCAACTGGGCATGAATTTGCTGGCCGGTGAGTTCCGTCTTGGCCTGGCGCAACTGCTCCAGCAGCCGCTCCTGCTTCTCCGTAAGCACTGGAGCAGCGAGCGGTGGGGCCATGGGGCAGAAATAACTATCCCTCGATCCTATGGAGGGCCGGGGCTGGTTTATATGGAGTGCTTCTGGCGGGCAGGCGCAGGCAAGCGATGGGCTGGGACAAGCTCGCTACCACCTGGGCCGTTTTCCAGGGGCTGTTGATCGGGGCGCTGCCGTTTCTGTTGATCGGCGTTGGTATCGCCTCGCTGGTGCGCTGGTTCAGCCCCGCTGGGGGTTGGCTGCGGCGCTTGCCCGCAGATCCCCTGCTGGGCCCGCTAACGGGGGCGGCCCTGGGCTTTGCCCTGCCCGCCTGTGAATGCGGCAATGTGCCCGTCGCCCGGCGGCTGATCGCCTCAGGGGCGCCGATGGCCACCGCCTTTGGCTTTTTGTTCGCCGCGCCGGTGCTCAATCCGATCGTGCTGGCCAGCACCTGGGCCGCCTTTCCGGATCGCCCCTGGTTGCTGCTGGCCAGGCCCCTGGCGGCCCTGGCCATCGCCCTGGCGCTGGCATCGCTGTTGCGCCTGCTGCCGGAGGGGAAACTGCTCAGCGATGAACTGCTGGAGGAGCGGCGCCTGAATCAACCCCTGGGCCAGTTGAGTTTGTTGGAGCGGCGGGGAGGGCTGCTGGGGGAACGGCCCCAACCGCCCCTGGGGCCCCAGCGAATGGCGGCGGCCGAGGCCCTCGGCCATGGGGTGCGGGAATTTCTGAATCTGGCCACCCTGCTGGTGTTCGGCTGCGCCATCGCCTCCCTGGTCCAGACCCTCGTGCCCCGCAGCTGGTTGCTGGCGGTGGGGGATGCGCCCACCCTCTCAATCCTGAGCCTGATGCTGCTGGCGGTGCTGGTATCCGTGTGCTCCAGCGTGGATGCTTTCCTGGCGCTGGGGTTTGCGGCCCATGTCACCCCTGGGGCGCTGCTGGCTTTTTTGATCCTGGGCCCGGTGATTGATCTCAAATCCCTCAGCCTCTTTGGAGTGGTGCTCAGGCCAGGGGCCCTTGCCCTCACGGTGGCTGGCACGGCGGTGGTGGTGTTGCTGATCTGTCAGTGGGTAAATCTGTGGCAACTTTGAGGGGTCTGCGCGGCATCTGCCTGGGCCTCTGGGGTGCCCTGCTGCTGTTCAGCTTCAGCAGCGAGCGTCTGAATTTGCTGGTGAGGACACCGCTACAACCCGTGATTGGCCTGGCGGGGGTGGTTTTGTTGCTGCTGGCGGGGCTGGATATGCGCCTGGGCCTGGGCCAGGGGCGCCAGCGCCTGCCCAGGCGGGAGCTGGCCAGCTGGTTGCTGGGGGGAATGGTGGCCGTGGCGATGCTGCTTTCACCACCTGAGCCCTCATTTTCTGATCTGGCGGCCAGCCGCGACAGCGGCCAGATGCTCCAGGAAGAAATCAGTTTTGTACTGCCGGCCGGCCAGCGCAGCCTTACCGACTGGGTGCGGCTGCTGAGGGCCGCACCAGATCCCCAGCTCTACGACGGGGATCCCGTACGCATCAGTGGCTTTGTGCTGGCGGTGCCGGGGCAGCCGCCCCAGTTGGCCAGGCTGTTGGTGCGCTGCTGCCTGGCGGATGCCACCCCCATTGGGCTGCCGGTGCGCTGGCCCCCGGGCCGGCCGCTGCCAAAGGCAAATCAATGGCTGGCGATCGAGGGGGTGATGGGTATAGACAGCAGCGACGGCCAAGCCCACAGCCTGGTGCTGCCCCGCCGCATATCCCCCATACCTCGGCCCAAACGACCCTTCGAGGGCTGAAGCCCCGCGCCGCCAACCATGAAACCCCTGCCCCTGCTGATGGCTGCCGGCCTGGTGTTGGGTCTGGCGCAACAGCAACTGCTGATCCGGCGCCCGCCTCGCCTGGTGGCGATCGAGCCGGCCCTGGCCAGTTCCGGCGCTGGGGCGCTGGATCTGCGCTTCAGTCGGCCGATGGAGCTGGGCAGCGTAGGCGCCAGCAGCAGCCTCAGCCCAGCGCTGGCCCATGGCTGGCTGGGGGAGGGCAGCCAGTGGAGACTGCTGCTCAGCCCCGGCGCCAGGCTGGATAAGCCGATCGAATTGGAGCTGGGCGGCAGGGATCGGCGCCAGCTGGCCATGGCGCCACAGCGCTGGCGATGGGATCCCCGCCCAAGGATGGTGGCTGTGGTGGTGGTGCCGGGGGGAGAACAGTTGCAGCTGCGCCATCAAGACGGCAGCTGGCAGGCAATAAGTGAGGTGTGGCCGTCCATACCACACTTGCAGGTGTTGGGGGATGGTTCTGGCCTGGTGATGGCCAGCGCCGATGACAAGGGAAGGCTGCAGGTATGGCGGCTGGCAATTCAGCAAAGCAATCTGGCGCCAGCGAACCTGGGCCTCAAGGCACCGCTGGTGGGGGCGGCCCAACGCCTATCCCAGAGCCCCCTGTTATTTGCCCACATGAGTAGTAACCGGCAGGGGGAACTGTTGCTGCAAAGCGCCACTGAATTGAGCGGCCAGGCCCAGACCCAGATCTGGGATGCCAGCGGTGGCCGCCAGGAGCTGCAGGTGGAGAGCAGTGGTGCTATTCAGCTGGTGCCCCAGGGTGGCGCCATGGTGGTGCCCCATCCGGAGGGCCTGATCCTGATGCGCTTGCCAGGCCAGCCCCAGCGGCGTCAGATGCTGCCGGGCAGCCGCGATCTGAGCTCCTTTTGCGCCAGTGGTGGCCGGGCCCTGCTGGTGCGTCACCGCCCCGACTACAGCCGCTCCCTGGAGCTGGTGGAGCCGGGTGAGGCACCGCGCATCCTCTGGCAGGGCCGGCAGGCGGTGCTTGGCAGTGCCTGCGCCCGCGGTGGCGAGAGGATTTGGCTACTACTTATGGACGGCATGGGCCAACCACGCCTACAACTCCTGGCCCTCAACCGCTCGGGTAAAATCCTGCAGCGAAAGCAATTAAATGGTTGGCAGCTGGAACCAGGCACAAAAATAGAATTTGACGCCAGCCGCAATCAGCTACTGCTGGCCCTTAAGCCAATCACTGTTAGAAGAAGCGAGATAAAGTCGATTGGTAATGCGCGAAGGGAGATAAAGCCAATTGCTAATACGCGCAGCGAGATAAAGTCGATCTCTGTTGAGTCGATAACTTCTGAGGGGCGCCAGGAGGCCAGGCCTGCACTGATCGATGCCAACAGCTTGATGCTGCGGGTGCTGGATAAACCCATTCGCCAGGCCCAATGGCTGCCGGCGCATTAGCCCTGATAGTATTAAATAAGAGCTGCATCTGGCGATCTGAGGGCGAACGCTTGCTTTGTAGATTAAAGCTTTTTACCTGGCAGTCGCCAATCTCGCTGCAAGCTTGGCTGCTAGGCCTGTTGCTGCAATAAAGCCGATGCCTGGATCAGCGTCACCTGGTGTTGCTGGGCTGAATATTGGCATCGCATCGAGAGCTGCGCAGGCTGGCTTGGGCGCCTAGAGCCAGGTGCGCTCTGGAAGCCTGTATCCCCAGCCCTGGCATCCAGAACCGCCAAAAACAGGCCTGGCTGGGTCGGATCGAGCTACCAGAACGCCCTGGACAATAGAGCGGCTCTATCTCACCTGACAGCCTCACCTGATGGCCTCGACAGAGATGAGTCGACAGCCAAGATCGCCGCGCCATGCCCGTGGGCTGCTATTTGAGCATTGTTACAGGTAGCTAAGGCGTAGCTTAAGATACGCTCATTGGGCAACCGACCATTTAACATTTCATTTGGTTTTCCAGGTAAGCCTGCAACTCTCGGTTGCGCAGGCGCTAAAAAAGCTTCCTCTAATTCAGTTTCTATGTTTACCACTGCCTCTATCTCTCCAGCCCTGCACCAGCAGTGGAAGCTGAAGCTCGGCGAGTGGGCTGCCGATGGCTCCCTTGGTGCTGCTGCCCAGGAGGCCTTCAGGCTTGAGGGGAAGCCAGAGGCGCTGGCGGTGCTGGCGGCACTGATCAGCCGATGGGCAGCCGGGGATTTTTCGGCACTGCCGCCGATCGTGCTGCTGCCAGCTAGCTCCATGCCGGGAGCCGCTGGCGCCTATGCCATCAGCACTGGCAATATCTATTTGAACCGAGACTGGCTGGCTGGGGCCAGTGCGGCTCAGGCCATGGCTGTGCTAATGGAGGAGCTGGGGCATCATTTAGATTGGATATTGAACGTAAGAGATACTCCAGGGGATGAGGGGGAGCTGTTTGCCTGCTTGGTGCGTGGCGTCAAGTTAAGCCGTACGCAACTACATAGAATGCGAACAGAAAATGATAGCATAATTGTTAAGATTGGAGGAGAGATACTTGAAGCCGAGCAGGCTGTATACAATCTTGGGCTCAGGCAAGGAAATAATGATCAATACGACAAAATCGATTCCCTTGATCCTGGCGACATCTGGCATTTTTCGATATCTGGAGTGGGCACTAGCAACCATTATATACAAGTCTCCTCAGCTTTTACCAATGTTGACCTGGTTCTAGATTTATACAACAACTCCACCAATCAACTCCTGAGAAGAGCGAATGCCTATGATTTTCGCTATAATCAGGAGACAATTTCCCTGGAAAACTTGCTGCCCGGCAGCTATCGTGCTGTTGTTTATAACGTTTATGGGGCAAATATTCCCAGCCCGGGCTATGCCGATTACCGGCTTTCAATTAACTCACCTCAATCTTTGCCGGATTTAGTAGCTTACAAGCCCAGCGACTGGAGCGACAGCTTGGTTATTTCCACATTGCCAGGAACGTCCATCGACGCCTCTACAATTACAACAAACGATACTATTTATATCGATGCGTCTTGGATAAATCAGGGAACATCATCAACGGGGTCGAGTTTTACCAGTCGATTATTGCTAAATGGTCAGCAGAAAGCTGTGAAAACCAGTACTCTTCTAAATAGCAATACTTTCACCTTTTTCTCAGATCTTGAAATCGCCCCTCTGGCAGCTGGTATTTATAGGTTGGCTCTTGAAATTGATAGCCCTAGCAATCTGATCACAGAAAGCAATGAAACCAATAATGGTTTTTACAAAGATTTTACGGTCGTTGCGCCGAATATTTCACGAGATGCCTATGAATCAAATGATAGCATGAATAGTGCAACAAATTTAGGAACAATCAATGGCAAGACGACTCGGGCCAATTTGACGATTAATAGTGCAACCGATACTGACTATTTTAGCTTTAAGACTACAGGACTATCTGGGCCAGAAGATTATGTCGCAGCCTATTTTGACTGGACAAAAGGAGTCATTGATCTCAATCTAATCGACAGCACAGGGAAGCTTCTCTACTATGCCCTCGGCAGCTATGGCTGGAACTACATTCCTTTAGGGGGCTTGCCAGCAGCAACCTATTATATTCAAGCGGGGAGCTATCGGTTCCAAACCAGCCCTTCCTATGTTTTGGAATTTAACACACCCAACAATGTGATAGCCGATCGCTTTGAAGCTAACAATTCATTTTTAACAGCGAAAGACTTAGGTCCTATGAGTGGATTTCAAAGGATTGAAAATCTGTCCATTCATCTCACGGCAAATCAAGCTACACCAGATCAGGATATATTTAAGTTTCAGTTTTCAGGGCGAACAACAGAGGCCAACTCAATTCGCATTGACTTTGACAATAGCCGCGGCAACCTGGGACTTGGACTGTATAATTCACAAGGCCAGTTAATCGAGTTTTCTAATACATATGGCAACATCGAGGAGATTTCACTGGCAGGTTTGGCCAGTGGCAGCTACTTCATCCAGGTCTATGGATCTAGCGGCGCTGTTAATGACTATGATCTCACCATTAATGCGCCCGGGGCAAGTTCTAGCATTGCACCGGACACCTTGGAAGGGAATGGCGGAAATAATACACAACAAACAGCAACTACTTTGAAGCAGTTTGGTTGGCTATCTCAAGTTGGCTTTAATAGTTGGAAAAATCTTTCGATTGGATCCAATGATCAAGACTGGTTCCGGTTTGACCTGCAGAAGCAAGGCACTGCAGCAGATTATGTAGGAATTGAATTTGAAACGTATCAAGGAGATCTAGATCTAGAGCTATATAATTCATCGGGATTAATTAAGAGCGCCAAGGGGTTTCGCGATAGGGAGTTGGTAAGTCTTGAAAATCTAGCCGCTGGCACTTATTTTGCACGAGTAATCGGCTTGCCGGTTCAGACTAACCCCGACTACAGTTTGTTTATCAAAACACCTGGCAGTGATCGCTTCGAAGAAAATGACACCAAGGAGGATGCCAAGGCTCTGAATCGAACGAGTGCTCTGCAAACATGGGACAGCCTATCTATTGATGATCAAGATTGGTTTAAGATCTCGTTACCGAGTGGCTTGAGTGGGAATGAATATGTAAGCGTGAACTTTGATCACTCCCAAGGGGACATTGATCTAGAACTCTATACCAATATCGGCACGACCACTCTGCGGGAGTCGACTGGGGTAGGTAATAGTGAATCGATTTCCCTAGCAGGCTTGGCCGGCGAATACTATATAAGAGTGATCGGCTATGGGAGTGCTACTAATCCAAATTATAGCTTAACGCTTAATGCCCCGATTTCCAATCAAGGCGATTGGCTTGAGTCGAACAATAGTCGCCAGACGGCTACAGACTTGAATATTCAGTTCAACGAACAACTACAAGCCGGTAAAACATTCGTCCTGATGGGGGCAGATTCGGAAAGGCCCCTATCAATTAATGATGCAATTGATCAAGACTGGTTCAAGTTCTCGATCGCTTCAGCGGGCCAGCTTGGAGATTATGCCACGATCTCCTTCAATCATACGGCAGGAGATTTAGATTTATACTTATATGATTCAGCTACAGCCAGTACACCGATTCGCAAGTCGGAAGGAATTAGCAATATTCAAACCATTGATCTAAAAGGATTGGCTGCAGGGAACTACTACCTGCAAGTATCTGGTTATAAGGGTGCCACTAATTCAGCCTATTCATTGTCCATAGAAGCGCCTTTCCTCGAAAAGACGGGAGACTGGTCAGAAGCAAACAATAGCAGCTCTAACGCCCGTGACTTAGGCACCATTGCTAAAAACTACCGCAAGGGCAATCTATCAATTCACAATAGCAGTGATGTTGACTGGTTTAAATTTTCCTTGGCCGGTAAGGGTGGGCTCAATGACAGGATTGGTATTGATTTTGACCATGGTAAAGGAGATCTTGATATCGAACTCTATGGCAACGATGGAGTCAGCCTGCTGAATTCTTCAAAAGGTGTCAGCAGTCGTGAGGAGATATCCTTAAATACTTTGGCTGCTGGGTCTTATTTGCTCAAAATCCTCGGCTACAACGGAGCCGTTAATCCTGAATACACACTGTTTATTGATGCCCCAGAAAACATTGCTGGTGATTGGGCTGAACAGGGATCTACTAATAATAGCATTGCGACTGCCCGTGATCTACGCAATGTAGAGGGCTTTCAGAGCTGGGATCCTCTTTCCATTCACAATGCTGGTGATCAGGATTGGTTTAAGTTTACAACGTTAAATGCAGCAGATTCAAATAGCTATATCAATATTTCTTTCGACCAGGCCCTGGGAGATTTAGAGCTTGCTCTTTATGACGTAACCGGGACGGTTGCTTTGGGGAGATCGGAAACGATTGAAAATTATGAACAACTTAAACTTAAAAATGCTGATGGCACTTATCTTCCCGCAGGAACGTATCTGATTCAGGTGAAAGGATACAAGGATGCGGTTACAAATCCAGAGTATCAGCTTTCGATAAATGCTCCAAGTGAAAGTGTCCTCGATTTAGCGGAACCGAACAACAGCCGCTCTACAGCCAAAGATTTGCGTGAGGTTCAGGGACAGCAAGTCTTGCACGGGCTTTCTATTCACCAATCTGGAGATAACGATTGGTTCAAGTTTAATACGGTAGCCACAGGGCTGGCAAATCATTTTCTTGCTATCGAATTTGATAATGCGCAAGGAGATCTGCAGCTTGAGGTTCTTGATCAGAATGGCAACTTATTAACAAACCGCATCTCCGCCTCTGCTTCAAATAGCAACCGTGAGCTTGTTTCCCTGAAGGGGTTGTCAGCTGGATCTTATTACGCACGTGTTTACGGGGCGAAAGACACTGTAATCAACCCAAACTATGATCTCATCATCAATGCACCACAAATAGCTAAGGCAGATTGGATTGATCGGGGCCCTAGCCCGAATAACACCTTGGCCACTGCCTACGACCTGCGCCATATTGACGATAGTATCTCATTGGGCAGTCTTTCTATTGATTCAACTGCGGATCAAGATTGGTTTAAGCTGGTGGTAAATCGCAAAACTACCGGCAATCAGTATGCAAGGATTGATTTTAATCATGATGAAGGCAATCTGCAACTTGAACTATTTGACTCTTTGGGGACAACAAGGCTTGCCGGGTCGAGAACAAGTATAAATAGTCAACAGTTGTCCCTAGCGGGACGAGATGCTGGGGTCTATTTTCTAAGGGTTTCAGGAGCTGCAAATCCAATTTATAGTTTGTCAGTTAAGGGTATATCTGTATTGGCCCCGGATAGGCTTGAGGATAGCAATAAACCTTATCAATTGAGAGATTTAGCATTTGGTGGATTTAGAACGCAAATTCCACTCCAGCAATTCCCAAGTCATTTAAACTATAAAGGCAATCTTTACGGCGTATGGGATCCCAATTGGGGGCAGAGGATGTTGGAAGAAATAAAGAATGGGACAACAACCCACCAGAATGAGGCGGCTTATTTATCAGGTTATGGCCAAAGAGTATGGTCTCAAGCGCAAACCAATCTCTCCAACGTTAACTCAGTCTTTTCGCCGGCGGGAGCCGCAAATTATTTCAAGTCTTCTGGTGAAGGGTATGCCTGGCTTGAAAAGCAAGAACAGGATAGACTAAATCAACAAAATAATCGTATTCTGCAAGCCCTAAAAACACCAAATAGCTCAAAAATTAACATGGCCGATCTAAAGGCCGCTCACTCTTATGGTATTGACGTGCGGGCATTAGTTCCTCGTGAATATACTTCATATAAGCCACATACTTGGCAGACATTGCCAAGCTACAGTATGGAATTGCCCCAAAGCAGTAGAGATATGATAAGCCCATTGCTAATAGAAAGAAAATCATCTCCTCAGATTAATTTTCCCTGGCGTCAACAGCTTGTGAATGGATCGTGGGGGAGCGCGAACAATCTGTCACAGAATCAAAAGATTTATATCCATCCATCCCTTTTACAAGGATATTCCGGCAGTGCTGGCACTGCGTTTGCTTTCTCTCCTCAGCCAAATCTCCTTATTGAAAAACTCTCCATAGACTCCAATGCCGACCAAGACTGGTTTCAATTCAGCCTGCCCGTAGCCGGCAAAGCTGGTCAATTCATCGGCATCAACTTCGACAACGATCTCGGCGATCTTCAACTCGAGCTGTTTGAAAGGTTTAATACCACCACCAATACCAGCGAAGCCCAATACAAGACCTATCTGGTCGATCGTTCCAACGGTTCAGGCGACAGCGAGCAGATCACCCTGGCCGGCCTCGCCCAGGGCGATTACCTGGTCCGTGTCACGGGCGTGAACGGTGCCACCAACCCCAACTATCTCTTCACCTACAACGCTCCCCCCCAGCTCGATGCCGCTGGCGACTGGATTGATCAAGGAACAACACCCAATAACAGCAGCAGTTCCGCTTACAACCTGAAAACCATAGAAGGCTTCACCAGCTTGAGCGGGCTGTCGCTCCATTCCAGCACCGATACCGATTGGTTCCAATTCAGCCTCAAAGACTCCATCAGCAGCGAGGGCTACTACGCCCGCATCGACTTCGACCACAGCCTGGGCGATCTCGACTTCGAACTGTTCGACACAACCGGAAGCAGCTCCCGTCGCAGCTCCACGACCATCAAAGACTTCGAAGAAATCAGCCTGAACGGAATCACCGCAGACACCTACCAACTAAGAGTCTCCGGCTACAACAAAGCGACGAACCCCAACTACACCCTCAGCATCTACACCCCCGCAACCATCCAACCCGATACCCTCGAACCCAACGGCGACAACAATCGCAATAGCCTCACCCAATCCGACTTTTCCAGTGCGATTGATCTCAGCCGCCTCCCCTATAGCATCAGCAGCTACCCGCTAACCATCCATGCCAACGACGAAGATTGCTTCAAATTCACCATTCCCGCGAATATCGCTGCCACAGAAGATAACTATATCACCATCCAATTTCAACAAGCCCAAGGGGATCTCCAGCTAGAACTCTACAAGGCTGGTACTTCCACCCCGTTGACGGCCTCCACCAAAACGGCCAACTCCCAAACCATCTCCCTCAAAAATCCCAATATCAGCGCCGGTGATTACCTCATTCGCGTGCTGGGAAAGGATGCCAATACCGCCAATAGCTATCAACTGTTCACCAACCTCCCCCAACAAGCCGCAGCCTCTCCCCAAAAACAACAGAACGACTGGACATTCCTCGTCTACATGACCGGCAGCGATCTTAATCAATACGCCAAAGAGAGCATCAACGCGATGGAGCTGGCGGTGAGTCAACTCCCCAATAGCGTGAACATCGCTGTGCTTTGGGATCAAAGTCCCAGCACAGGTAACAAAACCACCTATGCCACTGGAGCCAGTAATCCTTGGAGTGGCACCGGAGTCTGCATCATCCGCCCAGACAGCGATATCACCACTATCACCAGCAGCTTCCAGGGTTTCGATGGCTCTTCCGTGGTGCCCAGCCTTGATCTGAACTTTGATGCCAATACAGGGGACCCAAAGACCATTGAGAATTTCATCAAGTGGTCAAAGAATGCAGCCCCTGCCAATAATTATGGACTCATCCTCTGGGATCACGGCAGCGGCGATCTGGACGGCTTCAACGTCGATAACGAAGGCAATACCTCTCAGAAGAATGCTGATCGCCTCTATACCAATGAACTGATTACAGCGATCAGCAACTCTGCCATCGGCAGCGAACTCAAACTCATCGCTTTTGATGCCTGCTTGATGGCAATGACAGAAGTTGCCTATTCCCTCCGCAACTATGCCGATGTCTTTGTTGCTTCCCAAGAAGTTGAACCCTCAGGGGGCTGGGACTACGCCACGGCATTTTCTTCCCTCCTCTTCAATCCAAGCCAGGTCAGCGCACAAGATGTAGCCGCTAGCATCGTCAATAGCTATCAAGCCAAATTCCAGGGCGATTTTCGAGGCTGGGATACACTTTCCGCGATCGACCTCCAAAAGCTCAGACAACCCGATCTAGTCCAAAAACTGGAAGAATTTACCGACCAAGCCATTAGTTTTATTCAAGCCAACGCGAATAATGCATCGATTATCAATGTTGCCCGTGATGCGGCGACCGCTTTCTTTGGTACCGATCACCTGCGGGATTTAGGTCAATTTCTTGATGCAGTTGGCAACCAAAGTGGCAGCTCTCCTGCCCTAAAAGATCTAAAAGATGCCGCCATAGCCGCATCTATAGCCTTAAACAATCTGGTGGTTGCCCAGACAGCGGATAAACGCGATACGTCTGGATTGTCAGTCTTTCTGCCCAATACTCCGAGCACACTATCGAGAAATATTGAGGTTGCCGCAAATGCCAACAACTCATCTTACAACACCCGTAACAGCGATTTCCTCACGCAGACAGGTTGGACCAATTTCCTCAACACCTTTGTCGGTCAAGCTGTCTCGACCAGCATTTCTCCAGATTGGGCAGAGAATAACGATATCGCTGCTCGCAGCTTTGACCTTCACACTCTAGTCGGCAGCGGCAACCAATTCAGCGGCCTGAGCTTGCATAAAGCTGCAGATAACGACTGGTATCGATTTGCGATTAAGGAGCAAGGTGCACTTAGCGTTTCCGTTTCCAATGGTTTGTCATTTAAACTGTACCAACTCAGCAAGGATGGAGATGGAAACACGTCTCGCGTGGAAGTTAACTCCGGCATATCGGAAAGCGCTCCTAAGGGCGACTATCTTGTTAACGTTGTCGCTAGCAACATCACTGTCCCAAGTTACTCCCTTACGATTAATGCTCCCGGAACTCCTAGCAACGATCACGACTGGACAAAAGGCAATGATACTCCACAAAAAGCGAAAGAGCTCGGCACTATTTCTGCTAGAACAATTTTTTCCGGTTTGCAAATTGATGCCACGACCAAAGATGATTGGTTCACTTTTGAGCTCCCTAAGCTGAACAGTGATCGAATCGCTCCTGTGCAGGTTGCCGTCAACCTCATTGGCAGTCAAGCCGCGACTGCCCAGCTATTTGTCGCCAATCCCGAGCCGAGCGGCTCTCCGATCGCAATAACCACCTCTCAATCTGGAACAGGAACGCTAAGTCTTTTGGCGCCCGATCCCACGCCGGGCAAGATTTATCAACTTAAGATTAGTGGTTCTAGCCCTGTCGCTTATTCCCTGGGCTTTGAGCCTACTAGTCAACAATTCGAAACTAACGGTCAGCCAAATATTACCCTTGCGCTTTCAGCCGCCACGCTAACAGAAGATGGCACGACCAATCTCATCTACACCTTCTCGCGAACAGGGTCTACTACCTCCGCCCTGGCGGTGAACTATACCGTGGGCGGTACCGCCACGGTGGGAACGGATTACACCGGCATTGCCGCCACGCCCGCCACCAAAACGGTCACCTTTGCGGCCAATTCTTCCACCGCTACCGTAACTGTGGATCCCACGGCTGATACGAGCATCGAATCCGATGAAACTGTTGTTCTCACATTGGCCGCAGGATCCGGTTACATTATTGGCACCACAGCTGCGGTAACTGGCACCATCACTAACGATGACTTCCCTGTCATCACCCTCGCCGTTGCCCCTGCGGCAGTGGCAGAGGATGGCACCACCAATCTGATCTATACATTTACGCGCACTGGCCCCACCACCAGCGCCTTAACCGTTAATTACGGCATCACCGGCACTGCCGACGCCACGGACTACACAGGCGCCATACCTGGAGCCGGCAAAACGATCACTTTTGCTGTGGGCTCTGCCATAGCCAGCCTCACCATTGATCCCACAGCGGATACGACGATCGAGGCAGATGAAACCGTCGCCCTCACCCTTGCTACCGGCACGGGTTACACCATTGGCACCACGGCTGCGGTGGTTGGCACCATTAGCAATGATGACTTCCCTGTAATCACTCTCGCCGTTTCCCCGACAGCGGTCACGGAAGATGGCACCACCAATCTGGTCTATACATTTACGCGCACTGGCCCCGCTACCTCTGCGCTGAGCGTCAAGTACAAGGTGGGTGGCACCGCCACTCTCGGTACCGATTACACCGGCATTGCCGCCAACCCGGCCACCAAGACTGTGAGTTTTGCCGCTGGTTCAGCCACTGCCATCCTCACCATTGATCCCACGGCGGATATCACGATCGAGGCGGATGAAACTGTCGCCCTCACCCTCGCTGCCGGTAAGGGTTACAGCATCGGCACAACAGCTGCGGTGGTGGGCACCGTCACCAATGACGACTTCCCTGTAATCACTCTTGACGTTTCGTCCGCTGCGGTGTCAGAGGATGGCACCACTAATCTGGTCTATACCTTTACGCGTACTGGCGCCACCACCAGTGCCTTAACCGTTAACTACGGCATTAGCGGAACTTCCGATTCAGCTGATTACATAGGCGCCACTCCTGGAGCCGGCAAAGCCATCACCTTTGCTGCGGGCGCTGCTACAGCCACCCTCACCATTGATCCCACGGCTGATACCACGATCGAGGCTAATGAAACCGTCGCCCTCACACTCGCTGCCGGCACGGGCTACACCATTGGCACTACGGCTGCGGTAACCGGCACTATCACCAATGACGACTTCCCTGTAATCACTCTGGACGTTTCGCCCGTTGCGGTGGCAGAGGATGGCCCCACCAACCTCGTCTTCACCTTCACCCGCACCGGCAGCACCACCAGCGCCCTCAACCTGCTGGTCAATATCGGTGGCACCGCTTTTCTCAACGGTCCCTTCTTCCTCACCGGTGGCGACTACGCCCTCTCAGGCAACGTGTCCGGGGCCGCCGGCACCACCGCCACCATCACCTTCCCCGCCGGATCGGCCACCGCGACGGTCACCGCAGACCCCATTGCGGACACGGCCGTCGAGGCCGATGAAACCGTCGTCCTCACCCTGCCGCCGGGCACCACCTACATCGTTGGCAACCCCAATCCATCGCCCGTTGGCAACACCTTCGCCTTCGCCACCGGCACCATCACCAACGACGATACCCTCGCCCTACCGGTGATCACCCTGGCCGTCTCCCCGGCTTCCGTGCCCGAGGATGGCACCACCAATCTGATCTATACCTTTACGCGCACTGGCCCCGCCACCTCTGCTCTGAGCGTCAAGTACAAGGTGGGTGGCACCGCCACTCTTGGAACCGATTACACGGGCATTGCCTCCACCCCCGCCACCAAGACGGTGAATTTTGCCGATGGTTCAGCCACTGCCACTCTCACCATTAATCCAACGGCTGATACCACGATCGAGGCTAATGAAACTGTTTCCCTCACCCTCGCTGCCGGCACAGGCTACACCATTGGCACTACGGCTGCGGTAACCGGCACTATCACCAATGATGACTTACCTGTGATTACCCTAGCCGTTGCCCCAGCAACGGTCACGGAAGATAGCACCACCAATCTGGTTTACACCTTCTCTCGCACTGGCCCCACCAGCTCAGCGCTGAGCGTCAAATACACCGTGGGCGGCACCGCCACTCTTGGAACCGATTACACGGGCATTGCCTCCACCCCCGCCACCAAGACTGTGAGTTTTGCCGCTGGGTCAGCAACCGCCACCGTAACGGTGGATCCCAAGGCGGACACCACGATCGAGGCTAATGAAACCGTCGCCCTCACCCTCGCTGCCGGTAAGGGTTACAGCATTGGCACCACAGCTGCGGTGGTTGGCACCATCACCAATGACGACGTCTCCTCCTCCACAACCTACACCTTGTTGCCAACTCAATCCAGCCTGCAGCTCCTGGGTGGCATGAGGATTAATGGAATTGGAAATGATTTAAATAATACAATCACAGGCAACAACAAAAATAACAAGCTGCATGGCCTGCTTGGCGCGGATACCCTCATTGGTGGCGGTACTGCCGACAGTGATGTATTCGCCTATAATTCGCTAGGTGAATCGTTGCTTGGCACAGGCAGTTCCTTTGATCTTATCACCGACTTTAATAATAGAGATTTTATTCTAGCCCCGCTAACGGTAGAAACAGAGCGCCTTTCCAGTGCCATTGGCAGCGTAAACTCCCTCACCTCCGCCTCGATTGAAGGACTGTTAACTGCAAGCTCATTCGCCGCCAACTCTGTGGCCGCTTTCACCGTTGCTGGACAAGTTGGCACCTATATCGCGATGAATGACGGCCGTGGTGGCTTCCAGGCTGATAGCGATGCGATTGTCTTCTTGCCAAATTATGCTATTAGCAATGTGAACTTTGTTGAATTTATTTAATGGTGTTTTTCGCCGACCGGCCTATGCTGCACCCTCGCACCTTGAGGTGAAAGTGCCATGGCCGGCCGTGCCAGGTCCACCGGTCCAGAAGAGGAGCTGATCAATAAACTGCGCCGCATTGAAGCCCTGCACGCCAGGGCCGGCAGCGACGGCGAACGGCTGCGGCCTTGGCGCCGGGGCCAATCATGGAGGCGGCGCCCCGCTGCAACCGCCTCCCCAACCACCATCTCCCATGGATTCACCCACCCCTGCCGCCGCCACTGGCGCCCCCGCCGAGCGGCCGAGCGTGGCGGTGAGCTACGAACACAGCACCACACTATCGGCACTGTTTGAACGACTGGATCTCTCGGTGTTGCTCTCCACCTACCAGGCCGGGCGGGTGGTGAGCCTCGGCTGCCATGGGGGCAACTTGCAGGTGGGTTTCTCGCGTTTTGATCAGGCCATGGGGCTCTGCCGCACCCCCACCGGCCTGGCCGTTGGCAGCCGCGATGCCATCTGGAACCTGCCCGCCAGCCGCGAGATTGCGCCACGAATCACCCCCGAGGGCGAGCATGACATCGCTTTCCTTGCCCGCTCCTGCCACCACAGCGGCCCGCTGATGGGCCATGACCTGGCCTGGTGCGACAACCGCCTCTGGCTGGTGAACACCCTGTTCAACGGGCTGGCCACGATCGAGGGCAGCTGGAGCTTTGTGCCGCAGTGGCAGCCGCCCTTCATCAGTGGCTGGGAAGTGTGGGATCGCTGCCACCTCAACGGGCTGGCCATCAACGAAGACGGCAGCGCACCGGCCTATGTGACCGCCCTGGGTGAAACCGATGCGGAAAACGGCTGGCGCGAGCACAAGGCCAGCGGCGGCTGCCTCATCCATGTGCCTTCAGGTGAAACCGTGCTGCGGGATCTGTCGATGCCCCATTCACCTCGGCTGTACCAGGGCCAGCTCTACCTGCTCGATTCCGGCCACGGATCGCTGATCCGCCTGGATCCGCTCAGTGGTGAGCGCAGCACCGTTGCTGTGCTGCCAGGGTTCACCCGCCCGCCTAGGTAGTTGACACCGGGCACGGGATTGTGGTGAACGATCACTTCTCGGCCTACAACCATCTCCCCCTGGAGCAGCGCCAACTGCGTTGGGCGCACCTGATCCGCGACCTCACCGCCATCGCCGAACGCCCGGGCGCCAGCGCTGAGTTCGGAGCACAGCTGCTGAGCTTGCAGCAACAGCTGTTTGGGCTCTGGCACCGCTACAAAGACGGCACGATCGACTGGACCGCCTTGCAACACCGCAGCCGGCCGATTCGCCAGGCATTCGAAGCCACCCTCCAGCAGGTGGTGGTGCTGGGCGCCCAGCGCAGCGAGCGAACGCCGTGGGCCAGCACAGTGCGCACCTGCCAAAAGCTCTTGAAGGTGACAGGTGCGTTGTGGACCTTCCTGGAGACCCGTGGAATCGAGCCCACCAACAACGCCGTCGAGCGTGCCCTGCGCCAGTCCGTCATTCACCGCAAGATCAGCCATGGCGTTCAATCACGCCAGGGTGCGATCTGCCGCAGCCGCCTGCTCACCGTCACCACCAGCCTAAGACAACAGGGCCGCGATGTCTGGAAGTTCCTTGAGCAGGCCTGGATTGCCCATCACCGCGGTGGGGTGATGCCGCCACTGTTGCCGGATCCCTGAGACGGCTGTCAACGACGGCTGGCTCATTCCTCGGTTGGTGACGTGCGCTGGGGGCTGCATTCGCGCGATGCTGCGTCCCGACCCCTGAACGCATACATCAAGTTTTATTCCGATTTTTCGAGGTTTCCTCAAATAATTCCAGATGGTTTGCTAAATTTGAAGGAATCTTATTTAACCAAATAATGAATTGATTAACCAAGATAATTTATCCAGTTATTAAACCTTATTTAAACTGGTTTACACTAGGATCAGCAAGAACTATTTCTGAACAAAAACTTTACGAATGAGGAAGATTGATCATGCCTAACAACTTCGTCTGGGCTAACGCAACCACCTTGAATGGTACTCTTTGGGATAGTGAAACTTTACTCTCAGCAGTTCCTATTACTCAAATAGGGACATTGACCGTCAAACGCAACAGAGTTGGTGCTGACAAAGTCCTAGATGCTCAACTCAACAATACGGGAAATATCGTCGCGAGTTTTGACGCTAATGATGACGATAATACGCTGGTAGCATTTGCAGATGGGGCTATTCTTAACAACTTTAACAATTTTGAACTACAAAGTGGGACTTTTGGGAATGTAAGATGGGGAGGGGGAATTGGAAGTTTTAACAACTCTGGCACGCTCAGAAAGACCACAACAGGAAATGGTGGGTTTGAAGTTACTTTCAATAACACGGGAACGGTCAATGTTGAGTCAGGTATCCTAACAATAGCAGGAGGAGGAGTCAGTGATGGGGGAATCTTTAACATCACTAGTGGTAAAACCCTTAGATTTGCTGGTTTTGGACTTAGTTCCTATACTCTCAGCAATGGATCAAAAATTAGTGGGAATGGCAACCTTATCCTTGGATATGGACTCTTCGATTTAAAACTATCAGAGGGATCTGCCATTGCTAATACGATTCAATTAACTGTTGACGGTGGTGGAGTTCCAAGTGATGAATTTGGATTGCATTTAGATACAGATTGGACGCTACCCACCGCAACTACTTGGATATCAGGGACTCTCAAGAGTTCGGGAGTTCTGACTAATAGTGGTAGTTTAACCATAGATGGAAGGGGTCGTCAATACCTAAATGCCAAACTTAACAATACAGGAAACATTGTTGCTCGTCCATCTAAAGATCCTCACAACAATCGATCCAATCTTGAATTTCTTGCTGGTTCTATTCTTAACAACTTTGGTAATTTCACATATCAATCTGGGGATACCGGCTTTTTCAACGGTGCTGTTCTTAATAACTACAACAATTTTGAATTTCAATCTGGGCTTATTGAGCAAGCAGAGCCTTCTGTCGGGACATTTAACAACTTTGGAACTTTCAGGAAAACGAATTATATTTTTAACAATGAGTTGACAGGCATTGTTGAAATTGTTTTCAATAATACGGGAACTGTTACTGTTGAATCAGGTAGCTTGAGTTTATCTGGCGGAGGAGTTAGTAATAAGGGAATTTTTAGCATATCTAGCGGTACGGATCTTAAATTTGATTATCATACTTACACTCTTAGCAATGGAACCAAAATCAATGGAAATGGCAACCTAACTATTGGAGGTCAGGGAATCTTAGAGTTAAAAGTATCCGAAGGAGCCGCCATAGCTAATACTGGTAAATTTACTCTTGATGGTGAAGAATTTCGAGTGGATGGAGATTGGACGTTACCTGCGGTAACTAATTGGGGGTGGGGTACTTTCAGAAGCGCAGGAACTTTGACCAATAATGGTAATTTAAATTTAGACCTTGGCGGCTTAAGATATCTAGACGCTCAACTCAACAACACCGGAAACATCTTTCAAAATCGTGATTCAATAAGGTTAAGCGATGGTGCTATCCTCAACAATTCAGGTAATTATGAAGTACAGTATTCAGGTTCTGGAAATCCAGTTGACATTATTCAACGCGGCAATGGCACATTCAACAATTCTGGCACCTATAAGAAAACCTTGTCTGGAGTAAATGGTATTGGGGTTACTTTCAATAATACCGGAACTGTCGAAGCCCGTTCTGGAACCATCGATTTCACGTCGATTTATACTCACAACAATGCCAGCATGATTCTCAGCGGGGGCAAGTTTATTTTTAGAAGGGCTTTAACCATTAACGGTGGCAGCATAGAAGGCAATGGCAGTATTGATGTTGAAAACATTGGAATGACAAACTCTGGCTTGCTCAATCCTCGCCTTGCTGGCAATACCGAATTTGGTCGCTTAACTATTAACACTAACTACACCGAAACTAATAGCGCCAGCATCAATATTCAATTGGGTGGCAATACCGCAGGAATCGACTTTGATCAAGTGGATATTAATGGAACTGCCACCTTTGATGGAAAGTTAAATGTTAGCTTACTGAATGATTTTACTCCCACTCTTGGTAGTACTTTTGATGTATTGACTTATGATGCTCTAAATTCCTCGTCAAATCTTGACTTTACTGGTTTAACCATCAACTCTACTCTTCAGTTTTTACCGCAATGGTTTAACAATAAGCTCTCGTTAAAAGTAGTTGATAGAGCCAATGCGACTGTTGGCCTATCGGTTTCTCCCAACGCAGTTACAGAAGATGGCACGACGAACCTCCGCTACACCTTCACCCGCACTGGCCCAACCGCCAGCGCCTTGATCGTCAATTACACCGTCGCTGGCACTGCCACGCTCGGCACTGATTACACCGGCATCGCCGCAGCAGGCACCACCAAGACCGTCACCTTTGCGGCAGGTTCAGCCACCGCAACTGTAACGGTGAATCCAACGGTGGATACCACCGTTGAGGTTGATGAAACAGTTGCCCTCACCCTCGCTGCTGGCACTGGCTACACGGTCGGCACCACCACCGCCGTGACGGGCACGATCACCAATGACGATGTGGCGCCGCCCAGCATCACCCTGGCTGTTGCATCAGCCTCTGTCACAGAAGATGGCGCTGCGAATCTCATTTACACCTTTACGCGCACTGGCCCCACCACCAGCGCCTTAACCGTTAATTACGGCATCACCGGCACTGCCGACGCCACGGACTACACAGGCACCACACCTGGAGCCGGCAAAACGATCACCTTTGCTGCAGGTTCTGCCACAGCCGCCCTCACCATTGATCCCACGGCTGATACCAGCATTGAGGCCAATGAAACCGTCGCCTTGAAGCTGGCTGCCGGCACGGGTTACACCATTGGCACCACAGCTGCGGTAACCGGCACCATCAGCAATGACGATTTCCCTGTAATCACACTCGCCGTTTCGCCCGCTGCGGTGGCAGAGGATGGCACCACCAATCTGATCTATACCTTTACGCGCTCTGGCCCCGCCACCTCTGCGCTGAGCGTTAAGTACAAGGTGGGTGGCACCGCCACTCTTGGAACCGATTACACCGGCATAGCCGCTATCCCGGCCACCAAGACGGTGAATTTTGCCGCTGGTTCAGCCACAGCCACCCTCGCCATTGATCCCACGGCGGACACCACGATCGAGGCTAATGAAACCGTCGCCCTCACCCTCGCTGCCGGTAAGGGTTACATCATTGGCACCACGGCTGCGGTAACTGGTACCATTACTAATGACGACGTCTCCTCCTCCTCCACAACCTACACACTGTCGCCAACTCAACCCAGCCTGCAGCTCCTGGGTGGCAAGAGAATTAATGGAGTTGGAAATGACCTTAATAATGCAATCATAGGCAATAGCAATAACAATAAATTGTATGGCCTGCTTGGCGCAGATACTCTCACTGGTGGCGGCACCGCCGACACCGATGTATTTGCTTATAATTCACTAGGTGAATCACTACTTGGTTCAGGCAGTTCTTTTGATCTTATCACCGACTTTAATAATAGAGATTTTATTCTAGCCCCGCTAACGGTAGAAACAGAGCGCCTTTCCAGCGCTTTTGGCAACGTTAACTCCCTCACCTCTGCTTCGATTGAAGGACTGTTAACTGCAAGCTCATTTGCCGCCAACTCTGTGGCCGCTTTCACCGTTACCGAACAAGTTGGCACCTATATCGCGATGAACGACGGCCGTGGTGGCTTCCAAGCCGATAGCGATGCGATTGTCTTCTTGCCAAATTACGCTATTAGCAATGTGAACTTTGTTGAGTTTATTTAATGCTGCTTTTCGCCGACCGGCCTATGCTGCACCCTCGCACCTTGAGGTGAAAGTGCCATGGCCGGCCGTGCCAGGTCCACCGGTCCAGAAGAGGAGCTGATCAATAAACTGCGCCGCATTGAAGCCCTGCACGCCAGGGCCGGCAGCGACGGCGAACGGCTGGCGGCCGAACGGGCCCGCGAGCGCATCCAGGCCAGGCTCCAGCAGCTCGCCGCCGAGGAACCGCCAGTGGAATATCGCTTCACCCTGGCGGATCAATGGTCTCGGCATTTGTTTGTGGCCCTGCTGCGGCGCTACAACATTTCGCCATACCGCTACCGAGGCCAACGGCGCACCACCGTGATGGCCCGCCTCAGCCGCAGCTTCGTGAATGACACCCTCTGGCCTGAATACCAGGAACTGCAACAAACACTTTCCGCCTACTTCGATGCCCTCACCGATCGGGTGATTGAGCAGGCCCTGGAGGTGAAGGCCGGCGATGCAGAAGAGCGACCCGAGCCACAGGCCTTGCCGCCGGTGGATCACCAATAGGGCGATAGCCATGGGCCGGGGCTACCCCATTTGCGTTGGAGCTGCTAGGGCCTCCATGGGGGTTCACCCAGCGCTTCCCAGAAGCCGTATTTTTGGTGGTGAGTTAGCCCCAGGCGATCGCGGTAGGAGGCGTGGTTCTCGTGACCGGCCCAGTCGCGGATTTTGATGGCCAAGACGCCACAGGTGGCCAGGTGGCGCACGGCGTGCTTGTAGCGACTGGAGCGTGACATCTCCAGGCTGTAATCCACCATTGCCCGCAGGCAGAGGCTGGCCGCCAGCGGCTGCTGGGCAGCCAGCGCTTCTGCCACGGCACTCAGCAGTTCATAGCAGTAGCCATCCAGTTCAGCGGAGCGGGTCAGAATCAGCCGGGCGGCCCGGCGCTGGTCGGGCCATTGGTGTAGAAACTGCAGCGCCAGGTGGAGGTTGGGGTAAGCAAAAACCAGATCGAGAGCTCGCTCTTCCGCCTCCGCATCCTCGAAAGCGGGCAGCGCTTTGAGGTAGTCGCGCAGGTGCCGAATCGAAAGTGAACGCTCCACCCAACTCCAGCGCAGGGCCTGGGCTTCGCCTTGGCGCGCCAGGGCTTCCAGGGCGGCGATGCGGGCATCGAGCCAATCCAGAAAACTAGCCGGACGCCTCTGTAGATAGGGCTCGGCAGCCTCTAGCAGCAGCAGTGCATCGGCGGCGCGGCCGGCGGCGGTGAGCCGCCCCGCCACCCGAGCTGCAATTCCCGGCAACCTCAGGGCCACTGGATGATGATCGCGATATTCAGCAAGGTACCCATCCGCATCGCCCAGGGCATCGGCGATGGCCAGCATGGCGAGGCGCACCACCTGGCGATGCTCGCTGACATCTGGATCGCTGTCGTCGTCAAAATCCGGCTCTAAATTTGCATCTAGGGCCTCATCATCATCCGACTCGCTGGTACTATCAAATCCAGCATCTATGGCTTCATCAACCATGGTTTCATCAACCATGGTTTGATCAACTACGCTTTGATCAACTATGCTTTGATCATCTTCCGGCTCATACTTGCCATCGAAGTCAAATATATAGAGAAAATCATTCTCTGTTTCTAGTAAATCGAGTTGCTCTAATAGCTCGTCGTCTGATAATTCACTATCGAGAAGGTCTTCCAGTTCATCCTCCTGATCTGCCTGCGCAGGGCTTGGCGGACGTTGGGCCTCCAGCAACTGGCGCAGATGCAGCAGACCCTCCGGCTTGAGTGCCTCCCGGAGATGGGGAATTAGCAGGTCATATTGGCCGCAATCGTTGTCGAGCAGCGCCACCGCTACTTGATCCGCCAACGTTGCCGGCGCCGGCTGGGCAAGGCAGGCCACTCGACCCAGGTCTGCTGATACCAGGTGAAACAGCCCCAGCGCAGCTTCGTCGCTGTCGTCGCAGCGATCCAGCAGCGACTCCGCCAAATCCAGGAACCGCCACAGCAGCTCCATCGCCAGCTCGCCATCGTGGCTTGCAATCGGCCCCACGATCGCCTGGCGTTGCCGCTCGAGATCGGCCAGCAGCTCATCGCGGCGGCGTTTGTCTAGCCAACTGCCAGAACGGGCGATCGTGGCTAGCCGCTTGCGCACCTGCTGGGCCACATCGGCGGCGCCCCCCTGTTCCGC
>JBIKWK010000117.1:0-5956 GCA_044356375.1 Prochlorococcaceae cyanobacterium
GCAAGGCTTCTGCCATCAGATGGACTGATTTGCAAGCCGTCGTATAGACGGAGCTGGGGGAGGCGTCATCGTGCATCCACGACCGCCAGGTCCCTAATTCGCTCTCTGGTGTTTTTCAGGAAGCCCGACTTAGGAGAGCAACCCATGGCCCCGTGTCTAGCAGCACCGCCATGATCAGTTAATGCCAAAGTCTGACAGATGAGCAGGATTAGAGGAAAGATCAGGCGGACCATCTTCACAACAACCTACGAGATCGGCCAAAAGATCAGCTGCGGATTGTGGCTGCGGGCCATCAACTCCTTGCTCTGAGGCCTGGAGGAACGCGGTCAATGCTCGTCGAACCAACTCAGACTTGCTCAGCCGACGTCGTTGCGCCTGCGCTGTGAGCTGGGCATCAAGGGCCTCGGTCAGCTTGAGTGAGATCACCGCCATGGAACGCACCCCGTCAGGCCAGACCATCTTAACCCCTGACAGCAGGTATTACACCCATCGCTGGGCGACCTTATTCGGAGCAGGTCAGCGGTTTCTGCACACATCGTCGAAGCCACGCTTGTCAACAGGAGATTCTCGCTCTCTTCTCGATCCTTCGAACGATCAAGATCAGCGGCGGGGAGCAGCCCTGGCAAAGAATAAAACCTCCGCCCCCGCCTTCTGTACCTTGATGTTGGGATTGCCATCAGGACAATTCAATCTTCAACGACTTACCTACTGCCGACGCTGCTCGCCCAAGAGTTGAGAGCGTCACAGACTGGTTCGAAGGATCTAGCAAACGATCTACAACAGGTCTACTCGTATTCATACGGTGAGCTAGCTCTGTCTTTGTAATATTGGACCTCTTCATTTCTTCGGAGATCTGAAAAGCAATAACTCTTTTGGCGGCCACAGCTTCGGCCTCATCAATGATTCCCTCCTTGCGGAGAAAGTCGTCAAAATCACCTCCCAGAAACTTCTCGTCAATCATGGCAACCCCTCAACTTAGAGCGTCGATCTCTTGCTACCTGAAGATCAGTAGATGGGGTTTTCGCGGATTTCTTCACAAATCCATGCAGCAAGATCATCACATCTTCTTCAACTGTAAAAATGGTACGGGCAATGCCTCTATCAATCGTCGATCGCACCTCCCACAAGCCAGGTTCGAGCTTTCGAACCAGTGGCATCCCAACAGGCCAGCCATATTGAGCTGTTTTAACGTCGCACCCAATCGCTTTGCGATCACCACTACTCAGATCAAGCAACCACGCTCTCACTGGCTCTCTCCCTGATTGAGAACGGAAGAAAACAACTCGGAGGACAGGGGGAATTCCCATTCCGCGAGCAGCCCGTTTCAATCACTGTACCAGAAATGGTGCGACCCGGCTTGGCTTCGTCCCCGTTGACCGGCAGCTCAGGTCATCCCAACGCTGTCCCTGAGTGGCAGGCAAGAAGCTATCGCTATCGAAGCAGACTCAATGGCGGCCTGTCCACTCGAGGGGTTTGTTCGAAGGGCTAGTTGCGCCGCTCCCTGCCCATCCCAAACTATGGCAGCCCATGGCAATCAGCTATGGATTCTTCATTGATGGCTGCTGACAATGCCCGGTCAACGAGACAAAAGATAAGGATTCCCCTCTTGGATTGCGGTTCCACCTCAATTGCCCATGCCCATCGGCAAGCCGAACTGCAGGTCGAGAGATTCCGTAGAGTTTTGCTGATCGAACTGCTTTTTAGCTTTTTCATCTTTCTCTTCGTATTGTCGGCATCGAGAATTCGGAGAAGAAGAACTTCCGTTTTTTCTTGGGCAAAGCATAAGCTTGATGTAACCCAACGCATCTGCCTCCCAGGCCAGGCGCTGCCCCGAAAACAACGATGCTTGCGGCTGTTTTGACAGGAGGGGCATGATCACGCTGAGTTCAACCGCGTTGGTTCCTGTGGGGATGTTCACAAGGATCGAGCGATACTTCGTATTGTCAGGATCGATGAAGTCATCGCCGAACAGACGCCCAATCGCGATCGGTTTCCCCGTGGAACGATCAACACCGCGCTCCTTATGCAGCACGGGATCATCCTTAAGAACTAGATTCGATTCTTGGATGAATTCTCTGTTTGCGTTGACGCCTGTTCTGGTGGCAAGGTTAATGCCCCGTAAGGTCCAGATGTTTGCCAAAAGATAAACGCGGCGGCTGCTGGCGTTGGTGGCCTTGATCTCCAGCAGCATCTCCTGGCCTACCGCTGGCGTAGGGCGATCCGGCACTGGCTTGAGGGAGGCCTCCAGACTGAGATGGGCCGGCTGCTGGGAGGGCACGTAGATGTCTTTATAGATAAAGGTATAAACCCCCCACGCCGCGGCAATCAGGATGCCGCCGGAGCGGATCCATTCATGCAGCAGCGGGGAGCCGCTCCAAGCGGGTGGGCGCCACCAGGCCCGATCGGAGCCGCTTCCTGGCATCCCCTGCTTACGCTCCCTTGCGTCAGCTTGTGCGCCGCGTTCCCGATCTCTCGGCATCGATCTGCTACTGCTTGCGGGGGCAGGGCCGCTTGGGTAGCAGGGGCCTGCACTGACTGTTGATCGCGCCGAGCAGGCTGCCGTAGGCCCGTTCCGGTGGCGGCAGCTGCTCGATCGTGGCCAGCAGGGCTCGATCCGGCACCGCTCCCTTCACCAGGGCGGCCATCTCGGCGGCATCGCAGGAGGATGTGGCTGTGGCTCCCAGTCCGGTGAGGAGGGCATAGCCGCGCTGGCTGGCCGAACCCACCGCCGCCGCATAGCGGTCGCCGTAGGCCGAACGGGCCGCAATCAGCAGGGGGGTCGCATCCGGGAAGGACTTGCGGGCAGGGCTGGCACCCAGCAGCACCCCTCCCCGACAGGTGGCCTGCAGGATTCGCAGCGGATCTGACCCTGCGCCTTCCGGTGCGGCGGGCAGCAGCCGCTCCGCCAGCGCGGTGGCGATCCAGTAGGTGACCAGGGCGCGCCCCATGGGCGGCTGTGCTCGGCCGTAGGGCTTCTCCAGCAGCTCCCGATCCAGCAGCACCTCGCCGCTGCTGGCGCAATAAGCTGCCCTCGGAGCTGGCACGCGGGCCGGCGCCTTGGGTTTGCAGGTGCCCTGCACTGAAGCGGCTCGTGGCAGCAGGCGAACGGTGGGGAAGGGCAGAGCGGCGGTGGTGGGGTCCGCGGACCAGCCCTGGCGTAGCTCGGCGGTGGCGGCGGTGACGGCGGCGCTCAGATCGTCAGCCGTGGTGGTGGCTGGGGCGGCACCGCTGGCCGGTGCCAGCAGCAGGGCCAGCAACGCCCCCCGCAAGGGCAACGCGGCAGGACGGAATCGGAAGGACGGGCCGGCCATGGCGGGCAGGACGGAACGCAGCCAGTCTGGGCTGTCAATGCGGCCACGTCAGCGGGCCTTGGGGCAGCTCACCACTTGGGCAGGGCCCGCCAGTCGCCGCTCAGCTGGAAGGCCCCCCACACCCGGATGTCGTGGTAGGTCGAGTCAGGGTCATCGCGAAAGTCTTTCTGGGTGTCACGCAGAGCATCGGCGCGGCCTTGGCCGGTCTTGAGGCGGTTGTAGTAGCGCTCCATGAAGGTGATTGTCAGGTCGTCATCCACCTTCCAGAGGCTGAGCAGCGTGGAGCGGGCCCCCGCCACCGCCAGCGATCGCTGCAGCCCATACACCCCCTCGCCGCTGCGCACACCGCCCAGGCCCGTCTCACAGGCCGACAGGGTCACCAGTTCGGTGCCCTCCAGATCCATGGCGGTGGCTTCCGCGGCCGTGAGATAGCCGTCGTCGTTGGGATCGGCATCGGGCCGGTTGGCGCCGGCGAACACCAGGCCGCTGCGCTGCAGCGGGTCTTCCCGGGCGGGGGTGGTGGCAGCGGAACCATCTCCGGCGCCGCCACCGGCAGCTGGCAGGCCCCGGGTGCCCGTGGCTGCCGGGCCGCCGCCCGCGTTGGCTCCCGCAAAGGGTTGATCCGCCAGGAAGAAGCCATGGGTTGCGATGTGCAGAATCCGCGGCGCCCGCTGGGCCAGCACCACAGCGGCGGTGGCGGCCGGGCCGCTGATCACCGCGCCGCCGCCCAGCAGGGGTGCTAGTTGGCGGGCCTCCTGCTCCGTGCCTGCCAGCGGTTGCCAGGCGGTGAGGCCCCGCACGCCGGGGGACCGTTGCTGGCCGGCGCGGAGCACACTTGGGCCCGCAGCTGTTGAGGCGGCGGCGGCTGAGGCGCTCGCGCCGCCTTTGGCCGAGCGGGAGGCGGCGTTGAAATCCGGGTTGGCGATCAGCACCGGTGCAGCGCCGGCCTTGGCGGGTTGCTGGAGCCGCAGCAGATCCCGGCCGGTGGTGAGCAGCCGTAACGCCACCGCAGCACCCAGGGTGCGGCCATCGGCCGTGATGGGTCCATCGGCAATCCCGCCGCCCTTGGGCCCCGCCACCGGCAAAGCCGCAAACGGCAGGCGGTTGAGTTCCCCATCCGGCGAGATGAACAGCTCCCGCACCCCCGTCAGCTCCCGTTGCAACGGCGCCAGCACCAGCCGGCTCACCTCCGCCAACGTCTGGGGCGCTTGCGCCTGGCGCTTGGGATCGGCGCTGGCGGCCACCGCCTCAGCCACCGCCGCATCGATCGGCGCCGCCTCCCCCAGCCCGATGGCGCGGATCGTGCCGTCAGGCCGCAGCAGCAGGGCCAAGAAGCGAAGTGGGCCAAAAAAATCTGTGTTGTTGTCGAGGGATTGGTAGCGCTGGAACTCCACCAGTGCCCCACCAGATGGCAACAGCGCCGCCACCTGACGGGGTTCCACCAGCCGCGGCTGGATCTGCGGCAGCTGGCGGTAGAGCTCCTGCTCCAGCTGCTCCATGCGGGCCAGCAACGGTGCCTGCTGCTGCAGCGTGAGGGTGGTGCTGGCCAGCTGGGCAGTCACCAGCGTGAGCTGCTCGAACAGGAGTCGTTGCGGGCCGCTGCGGGCCAGCAGCGCCTGGCTGCGCTGAATGTCCTGCAGCAGGCCCTGGCGATTCAGCCGCGTGAACAGCGCCAGGGCAGCGCCTGCCTCACCCTGCTGCGCCTGCGAGAAGGGGAACTGCCAGCGATCACCGAACACTTCCACCAGCGCCAGCCGCCGCGCCTCGGGCAGTAGCGGCAGCTGAGTCTGCAGATAGGTGACTTCCGTGCTCACCGTTTCCTTCAGCAGTGGCAGGGCTGCGCTGGGGTTGGCCAGTCGCAGCTGCAGGAGGGCTAGGTTGAAGGAGTTAATTGTCAGACTCTCTTGGTAGGCCGGGTTGGTCTTCGCCAGCTCGCGAAAGATCTTCACAGCTTCTTCTGTGGGGGCCAGCGCCTCCTGGCGGCGGCCGAGGTCGCTGTAGCGGTTGCCCAGGTTGCCCACGGAAGCGGCCAACTCGTCCTGGAAGAGCGGATTGGTCTCGGCCAACTCGCGGCGAATCTTCACCGCTTCCTCTGAGGAGGCCAGAGCCTTTTGACGACGGCCCATTGCATTGTAGCAGTTGCCGAGGTTGTTTAAATTAGCGGCCATAATGTTCAGATCGGCCAGGTCAGTCTTCGCCAGCTCGCGGTGAATCTTCACGGCTTCTTCCATAGGGGCCAGAGCCTCCGGGCAACGACCCAGTCGGCCGTAGCTAGAGCCCAGATTTATAAGGGCTACGGCCAGATTGCCCTCGAGGGCCGGGTCGGTCTTCGCCAGCCCGCGGCGGATCTTCACCCCTTCTTGATCCTGTGCCAGCGCCTCCTGGCGGCGGCCCAGGTCGCTGTAGCGCTTGCCCAGGTTGTTCAGGGATTCGGCCAGATCTTCCAGGACAGCCGGGTCAGTCTTCGCCAGCCCGCGGTAGATCTTTACCGCTTCTTCTGTGGGGGCCAGCGCCTCCGGGCGGCGGCCCAGGTCGCTGTAGCGCTTGCCCAGGTTGTTCAGGGATTCGGCCAGATCTTCCAGGACAGCCGGGTCAGTCTTCGCCAGCCCGCGGTAGATCTTTACCGCTTCTTCTGTGGGGGCCAG
>JBIKWK010000007.1:0-91191 GCA_044356375.1 Prochlorococcaceae cyanobacterium
TATCCATAGCCCTACCCTTTGGATTTACCCCCTGAGATGGCCCCTGAAAACATCACAGTCTGTCAACCACTGGTGAGTGCCGCCGAGCTGCAGCGACGCTTGCTGGAGCGAGTTACTCTTTTGGCAGACACCCCTGACCATCTGCTGGAGGTGGTGGGAGTGCTGGAGAGCTATGGCGAGGTGCTGGACGCATATAGCATTAATTTGATCTACCAGGCTGAACAACAATTCCTAAATCCTTTCCCAGTCTTTCGCTTTTTCGACGGAGATATCAGCCCAGGAAAAATCTGGCGGCACTTAAATCACGACCGCATTAATTTTGAGTATGCTGAATACTGCCAAAAGGCTATGTTCTGGCACGCAACCGGAGGCCTTGACGCTTATCTAGATAGTGCTACATTCCTGGAAGATTGCAAAAGAATTATTGATAAAAAGCGCAGCGGTGATCCCCTGCTTTTTATGTTACATCCCATATTTCCTGGATTCTTGGTCGAGTTGATTCGCTCTGCGGCCACCACCCATGCCCTGGGGCAGTTCTGGCGTGTGATGAGCGATCTGTTCCTGGATCTGGCCCGGGCTGAGCGCCATGGCCAGGTGGGCAACATTGAGCAGGTAGTGGAGTTCATCAAGCGGGGCTTGGTGGCCGCCGCCGCCAATCCCATCACCTACGCCGTGGAGATCCAAGGGGAAAAACTATGGGTACTGCCACCGGAGGCCGGCCTGAGCTTTTTAGTTGATGTGGCGGTGCCCTATGTGGAGGCGGTATTCCTTAGGGGTATGCCTTTTTTGGGTACGGTTAGCTTCAATGCCCAGGCTCAGCAGATATCCCCGGACCAGGCTTCGTTCACCTACGGTGCCCTCTATGCCGATCCACTGCCCACCATGGGGGCCGGAATTCCCCCCAGCTTGTTGATGCAGGACATGTATCGTCACCTACCCGAGAGGTTGCACAGCTGGTATCTGCAGCGCACCAGGGGAGAGACCGACGTTCGCGTAAAGATCTGCACCAGTTTTCAGAAGTCGATGTTCTGTGTAACCGAAGCCGCCATACGCGGCACCATGCCCAATCCCCTGCAGAGCAGCGATGTTTCCCAGCGGCAGGCCAATGCCGCCTACGCTGGCGCCTGGGCCGGTCGGCTGGCCAAGGGCCGCACTGATTGCTTGGCTGCGGCTTAGGTTTGGCTGCATGGAGCAACCCTGGACCCCGCGACCCAAGCCCGATCGGGCCGAATGGCTGGAGCGCCGCATAGAGTTTGCCGACTACGGCAGCACCCGCGACTTTCTGGAGCGGCTGAATGCCCTTTCGGAGGAAACTCAGCATTTTCCTGACATCAGCTTTGGCCGCACCTATGTGAACCTCACCCTGAGGGCCCTGGGGGAAGACAAGCCGCTGGTGGGCGAGGCGGAACATGTCCTTGCCGCCAGGATCGATGGCCTGCTGCAGGATCCCACCGCGACCTGATTCCCCATGGTTGTCTCCCCAGATCAGACCGGCAATGCAGACGCCAGCCCAGCGGCTTGGCCGGAGCACGTGGATCTGAGCCTGGCCTACGAGGCCGCCGGCATCCAAGCGGTTCTCGATCAGCTGGATCGCGAGCTGATCGGCCTCAAACCCGTCAAGGCTCGGATTCGCGAAATTGCGGCCCTGCTGGTGGTCAATCGTGCTCGCCTGCAGTTGGGCCTGGGCACGGCACCCCCCTCCCTGCACATGTCCTTCACCGGTCATCCCGGCACGGGCAAGACCACCGTGGCCGAACGGATGAGCAAAATCCTCCATGGCTTGGGCTACCTGCGCAAGGGCCATGTGGTGACCGCCACGCGCGATGATCTGGTGGGTCAATACATCGGCCATACGGCACCAAAAACCAGAGAGATGCTAAAAAAGGCACTAGGTGGCGTGCTATTTATTGACGAGGCGTACTATCTTTATCGCCCTGAGAATGAGCGCGACTATGGCGCTGAAGCCATAGAGATTTTGCTGCAAGTAATGGAGGCTAATCGCGATGATTTAGTGGTTATCTTTGCGGGCTACAAGGAGCGCATGGATGTCTTTTATCAGTCTAATCCCGGCCTTTCCTCGCGAGTCGCCAATCACATCGATTTCCCGGATTATTCGTGTGACGAATTATTTGCCATTGCTAAATTAATTCTGGCCGCCGAAAGCTATCGCTTTAGCGAGGAAGCTAGTGTCGCTTTTGCTGAATATATTAAGCGGCGTATGCAGCTTCCTTTCTTCGCCAATGCCCGGTCAATCCGCAATGCGATTGACCGGGCTCGCATGCGACAAGCCAACCGCTTATTTACACGCATGGGCTCCGCGTTGACCAGGATAGATCTGATGACCATTGAAGCCGATGATATTACTATTAGCCGGGTGTTTAGTGGTGAAGTGGAAGGTCTAGATCCCAGTCAGCCAATCACTTGATTTGGCAGCTTAACTTGGCAGCTTGGTTTGGCGGCTTAACTTGGTGGCTTGATTCAGTTTTCTATTTGCGCCTACGAGAATCTATCTGAAGCAAGTCGCGCACTTGTTGCACTTGTCTGGCGAGATTAGGCTCTGTATTGAGCTTTTTTTCTATCTGCTCTACTGCATACATGACAGTGGAATGATCCTTGCCTCCAAAGGCTTCGCCGATGCGTGGTAACGAGAGATCGGTACTGTGTCTCATCAAAAACATGCCTACTTGGCGGGCCTGGCTGACTGCTCGCTTGCGGCTGGCACTGCGCATCTCCTCTGCTGTTACCCCAAAAACTTCGGCCACCTTGTCAATCACCTGCTCTGGCTTTACCTCCACATCGCCAACACTGGGATCGAGCATCGGTGCCACCGATTCCACGGTCATGGGCAGGCCGGTAATCGAGACGAAGGCCACCGCCCTGGTTAGGGCCCCTTCAAGTTCACGAATGTTGGAGGTGAAACGTCCAGCGATAAACTGAATCAAATCCCTGGGCAATGACATTTGTTCCTGCTCGGCTTTCTTATGCAGAATTGCCATGCGGGTTTCCATGTCTGGAGGCTGAATATCGGCTATTAGCCCCATGGAAAAGCGTGAGATCAGCCTTTCTTGCAGTCGTGGAATCTGACTTGGTGGGCGATCGGAAGCGATCACCAACTGCCGACCGGCCTCATGTAGAGCATTAAAAGTGTGGAAAAACTCTTCCTGGGTGTACTCCTTGCCCTCAATGAATTGGATGTCATCCACAAGGATTACGTCGGCGGCACGATATTTATCGCGGAAAGCCTGCATGCTATCCTTGCGGATTGCCTGGATTAAATCATTGGTAAATGATTCCGTGGAAACATAAAACACCTTTGAATCTGGGTTTATTTCGAGGTGATAATGGCCAATCGCCTGCATCAGGTGGGTCTTGCCCAGGCCAACGCCGCCGCAAATAAACAGCGGATTGAACTCTCGACCGGGGGCCTCGGCCACGGCCAGGGCCGCCGCATGGGCCATGCGGCTGTTTTGACCCACCACGAAGCGGTTGAATACGTAACGGGGGTTCAATCCCTGAACCGGCTTGCGGCTGCGTTCGCCGGTGGCGGTAGCCGCCGGTGCTGGCTGAGCCGTCGTTGCCGCCTGGGCCGCCGAGGATCCTGGCGGCTCAACGCCAGCTTCTTCCCCGGTGGCCGCCACCACCAGCACCTGCACTGGCTTGCCGGCCATCTCGCTGGCAACGGCCTCGATGGTGCCCAGGTAGTTCTTGCGCAGCCAACTGCAGGCGAAGCTGCTGGGGGCCTCCAGTTCCAACTGGCCGTTCCCGTAGCGGCGGCAGCGGGCTGGGCGGATCCAGGTCTCGAAGGTGGGCTTGCTCAGGCTGGCCTGCAACGCCTCCTGAACCTGGTGCCACAGCTGATCTGCCTGCTGCACCGGCGGAGCTTGTCCAACAGGCTCGAATATACGCTTGGCCAGGGGGGCGGGCTGTCTTAGATGATGCTTTGAGCCCCAGGCGATGCAGTGTCGATGCCCTCTTATTCCTTTCGCTGGTCCGCCGGTTCCTTGCGCTGGTCAGTAGGTTCCTTGCGCTGGTCCGCCGGCCCCCTCGCTCTGCTGGTCCTTTCGCTGGCCGGTTGCGATGGCCGCCTACCCGGTTTGCCCGGGCGGCAGGTGCCGCCTGAGGCGAGGATCAGCGATGCGCTCCCCAGCCCCTCCCTGCGGCCAGGCGGCAACGTGATCGTCGACGCCGTGGGCAGGGTGGGACCGGCGGTGGTGAGGATCGATACCACCACCCGGGTGATCAATCCGATCGGCGGCCTGTTTGGCCAGGGACCCTCGATCCGGCAACAACAGGGCCTGGGTTCTGGCTTCATCACCCGCTCCGACGGGGTGATCCTCACCAATGCCCACGTGGTGGAAGGCGCCAGTGGGGTGACGGTAACGCTGCCAGATGGACGCACATTTAACGGAAAAGTGCTGGGTGGAGATCCCCTCACCGACGTGGCGGTGGTGAAGGTGGTGGCATCCCGATTGCCGGTGGCCCCCCTCGGTGATTCGAGCAAGGTGCGGCCAGGTGAGTGGGCGATCGCCATCGGCAATCCCCTGGGCCTGGACAACACGGTGACCGCCGGCATCATCAGTGCCATTCAGCGCACCAATGCCGTGGGTGAGGGCCAGCGGGTGCCCTACATCCAGACCGACGCAGCCGTGAATCCTGGTAATAGCGGCGGTCCGCTGATCAACGACCGCGGTGAGGTGATTGGGGTAAATACGGCGATTCGCCAGGCACCCGGAGCTGGATTGAGTTTTGCGATCCCGATTAATACGGCACGCGAAATTGCCGCCCAGATCGTGCAACGGGGCTATGCAAGTCACCCCTACATCGGCATTCGCCTCCAGACCCTCACCCCCCAGCTGGCGCGGGAGATCAACGCCACCACCAGCGAATGCCGGCTACCGGAGGTGAATGGGGTGGTGGTGGTGGAGGTGATGAATGGCAGCCCCGCCGCCAAGGGGGGCCTGAAGCCCTGTGATCTGATCGAGAGCGTCGGCAAAACCTCGGTGAAAAACCCCTCCCAGGTGCAGCTGGCCGTGGATCAGGCCCGGGTGGGTCAAGAACTGGTGATCCAAGTGCGCAGGGGGGATCGCCGCGCCAAGCTCAGCATGCGGCCAGCCGAACTGCCCCACAATTCCTGATGCGCCAATTGGTGGTGCTCGCCCGCTGGCCCGCTGCTGGGCGTTGCAAGAGTCGGCTGGCAGCGGGCATTGGCCGCCAAGGGGCGGCTGAGATCCAGCGGCGGCTCACCAAGCACACCCTCGCCACCTGCCGTGAATGGCGCGGCCGCCAGGGGGGAGCTGGTGGTGCTGGCGCCGGGCGGCAATTGGTGCTCGCCGTCGATGGGCTGGCGCCCCGGGCGGCGCGGCGCTGGGGCGAGGGCCTGGGCGCCGACCGTTGCCTCCTCCAGGGCGGCGGCGGCCTGGGCAGCCGTCTGAAGCGCCAGCTGCAACGGGCCTGGCGCGAGGGGGCCAGGCAGGTGGTGCTGATTGGCAGCGATCTACCCACATTGGCCCTGGGCGATCTGGAGTCGGCCTTTGCCGGCCTCAATTCCGCCCCCTTGGTGCTGGGTGCGGCCGCCGATGGCGGCTATTGGCTGATCGGCCTGTCACGGCCGGCGGCGGCTGAGCTGTTCTGCGGTATCCCCTGGGGCAGCGATCAGGTGTTGGCGGCCACCCTGGGCGCAGCGGAGCGGCTCGACTTGGCGCCGCTGCTGCTGGATGTCCGATCCGATCTGGACCGCCCCGCCGATCTGCTGCCCTGGCGGCGCCAACCCTGACCATGGCGGCGTCGCCACGGCCACGGGCCGAGCTGCTGCCTGTTCTGCCCACCCTGAGCGTGGTGGTGCCCGTGTTGAACGAGGCCCAGCGGCTACCGGCCCTGCTGGCCCAACTGCATCAGGCCAGTGACTTGGTTAGCGAGGTGTTGGTGGTGGATGGCGGCAGCCAAGATGCCAGCCGCACCATTGCCGCCCTGGCTGGGGCCAAGCTGCTGCGCCAGTCGGGGGGGCGGGGCCGCCAACTGGCGGCCGGCGTGGCGGCGGCCCGGGGCTCCTGGCTGTTGCTGCTGCACGGTGATTGCAGCCTGCCAAAGGGGTGGGATCGGGCCCTGGGGCGGGCGATCCGGCGGCGCCAAACCCCTGCCCCCCTGCGGGGTGGGGCGGCGGCGCAGGCCTATTACTTCGAATTGGCGATCGGGGGTCGCCAGCTTGGCTTGAGGCTGGTGGAGCTGGCGGTGGCCTTGCGCAGCCGCTGGTGCCAGCGACCCTATGGGGATCAGGGGCTGCTGCTGCCCGCCGCCCTGCTCGCCGCCGCCGGTGGGGTGCGACCGATGCCGTTGATGGAGGACCTGGACTTGGTACAGCGGCTGCGGGGCCATGGCCGACTGGTCAGCCTGCGGCTGCGCCTGGATGTGGATGGCCGCCGCTGGCGTCGCCTGGGGGTGTGGGGGGCAACCCTGGCCAATGCCAGGCTTAGACGGGCCTGGCGGCGCGGCGTCGACCCCGAGGAGCTGGCCCGCCGCTATCGGGGTTCTTAGGTAAAGGGGCCCCTGGGAGGCGGGCTATTGATAAGCGGGCCCGATGCAGGCGGGCTCTTAATAAGCGGGCCAGATAAATACTCAAGGGGCGTACCAGAAGGCGCAGCGGCGCTGCAACGGTTCCAGCTCCCAGCCCTGGTTCTCATAGAAGCCCACCACCCCTGGATCGGCGAACAGGGTCACCCTTTCCACCTCCATATCGCGCAACTGCTCCAGCACGTAGTCCATCAACTGTTTGCCCAGGCCCACCCCCTGGTAATGGGGATGCACGGCCACATCCCACACCGTGGCTTCCACCACCCCATCGCCAGTGCAGCGGGCGAAGCCCACCAGCTTTGGCAGGCGGGCATCGTGGCGCCAAAGGCCCACCTGCAGCAAGCTGTGCTGCAGGGCCTTGCGCACGCGCCGAAACGGACGGCGACTCCAGCCAACGGCATCGCAGAGCTGCTCCAATTCGATCAAGTCGATCTCGCGCTCGCTGCTGAGCACCATCGACACCTGGCTGTTGGGGCTGGGGCAATGGCGGTGGCTGGGGCCGTAGAGGGAGGTGAGCAACTCTGAACTGGCGGATCCCTGGCTGGGGACCTCCCTGGCGGTATGGCTCAGTTGATCCTTCAACTCATCCCCCCGTTCATCTTTCACTGCTGCCACGCCGCTTTCCGATCCTGCACGACTGGACCCCGATCATGGCCCTAACCATGCGGAACCATGGGGCACCAGGAAAATTTACCCCTACAGGCCCCACCTAGGGGATGCGGCCAGCCCCATTACCGGTGCCCAGCCGCCAACCTGGTAATCAATCGCCCCCACCGCTTCTGAGCGCCCCCTGCTGGTGGGGCTGCATGGCTGGCAGCCGCCCTTGAGGTGCCATCGCTGCGGATCGCCGGCAGCCGCGACCAGGTGATGGAACCCCGCTACGCGCGCCACCTGGCCGGCTATTCGCCTGGCCATGAGCTGCGGCTACTGGAGGGGGCCGGCCACCTGCCGATGCGGGAAAGGACCGCTCAGCTGGGAGCCATCCTCGATGCTTGGCTGGAGCAAACCCTGCGGTAGTTAAGAGCTGCCATTAAAGATTTAAGGGCGGCCATTAAAGAGCCGCCAGCCCCCGCTCCTGCAGCTCGGCCAATTGGGCGTAGAGGCCGCCGGCGGCACGCAGTTCCCGGTGGTTGCCCTGTTCGATCAGGCGACCGCTTTTAAGCACAAAAATGCGATCGACCGCCTCCACGGTGGCCAACCGGTGGGCAATCACTATGGCCGTGCGCTGATGCAGCAGGGTGTCTAAGTCGCGCTGCAGGGTGGCCTCGGTGGAGGGATCCATGAAGGCGGTGGCCTCATCCATCACCAGCACGGCGGGATCGCGAATCGCCACCCGCGCCACCGCCAGCAGCTGCCGCTCACCGGAGGAGAGATTGCCGCCCCGCTCGCGCAGTTCGGTGGCCAGGCCGTCGGGCAGGCGGGCGAGCAGCGGATCTAGACCCAGTTCAGCGCAGAGGCGAGCCAGGGTGTCGCTGGAAATATCGGCGTCGAGGCGCAGGTTGTCGGCCACGTTGCCGCTGAACAGGAAGGTGTCCTGCAACACCACCCCCAGCCGTTGGCGCAGGCTGGTGATCGATAGCTCCCGAATATCGACGCCATCCAGCAAAATGCGCCCCTGCTGCGGTTCATAGAGGCGACAGAGCAGGCGAATCACGGTGGTCTTGCCGGAGCCGGTGGGACCCACCAGGGCGATATGCTCTCCCGGGGCTATGCGAAAGCTGAGCTTTTCGATGATCGGTTCATCGGGTCGGTAGGAGAAGGAGACATCTTCAAAGACCACCTCAGCGGCCCTGATCAATTGCTTGGGCCTGAGGATATTGCCAGCTGCCGCCAAGGCATCAACTTTTAAAGCGGCGACAACCTGGGGGCTATCGGCAATCTCGATTGGCTCCTCCATCAATTCGCCGATCCTCTCCACTGCCGTGAGACCCCCTTGGATTTGGGTGAAGCGTTCGGCCAATTGACGCAGGGGATCAAATAGGCGCTGGGAATAGAGGATGAAGGTGGTTAGGGTGCCCAGGCCGATGGCCTGGCTGGTAACCAGCCAACCGCCTAGGGCCAGCACCACGGCCACGGCGCTGAGGGCAACCCACTCAATGAAGGCGGAAATGGAACTGTCGTAAAAGATCGTGCCGGTTACGGCTCCCTTGTAGGCGGCGGTGGTGACGGCGAAATTCGCGCTGTTTACAGCCTCTCGCCGGAACATTTGCACCACCTCCAGCCCCTGGAGGTTTTCCTGCAGATCGGCATTTAATTGACCCAGTTCTTCCCTCACCCGGTAGTTGGCCTTGCGGTAGCGGCCTTGGAGCCAGATGATGCCCAGGGTGACCGGCAATTGCGAAAAGAGCAGCAATGAGCCCATACGCCATTCGATCGAAATCATCGTGACCGCAATTACCACCAGGGTGACCAGATCGGCGAGTACGCCTACGGCGCCACTGCCAAATACCTCGGCCAGGGCGTCGACGTCACTGGTGAGCCGGGTGAGCAACTTGCCCACTGGGGTGCGGTCGTGGAAGCGCAGCGACAGGGCCAGGGCATGGGAGAAGAGGTCGTCGCGGATGCGGGCGGTGAGCCGCTGCCCCACCAACTGCACATTGAAGCTCTGCAGCCCCTGGAGGCAGAGCCGGGTGAGCACGGCCACCAGCAGCAGCACCACGATCGAGTGGATCGCCTGGGGCACCGGCAGGCCCCGCAGCCAGGCCATTGTTGGTTCCCGGCGCAGCACTGAAATCGCCTGGCCCACCAACAGCGGCTGCACTGCGCCGGCAAAGGCCAGGGGGATGAGCAGCAGCAGGGTGAGGCTCAGGCGCCGGCGGTCGCGCCCCAGGTAGGGAAGTAGTCGCAGCAGCCGCTGACGGTCGAGTCTGGCCATCAGGTGGCGGCCGATGACGCCATAGCCACAGCTGCCGGAGGGGCGACTGCAGGAGCGGCTGAATTGGCCAATGGCGCTGTGGTGCTGGCGGCAGCAGTGTTGGCGGTGGTGGCTGCGGTGGCGGTGGCTGCGTTGGCAGTGGCAGTGGCGGTGGCTGCGGCGATGCGGTCGACGATCTGGCGCAGGGGGCCGTCATCGAGGCGCAGAGCCAGGGGATGGCCGATCAGCCGGGCGGTGCTGTGGAACAGATCTTCGATGGCCACCAGGCCGTTCTCCTGAAGGGTGCGGCCGGTGGCCACCAGATCCACGATCGCCTCGCTCATGCCGGTGATCGGTCCCAGCTCCACCGAGCCGGCTAAATGGATAAGTTCCACCGGCAAATCGAGTTTGCGGAAATAGTCTTCCGCGCAGCGGGTGAATTTGCTGGCGACGCGGCAATGGGCTGGCAGATCGGCAGCGCGCCGGTAGCCACTGCTGGCCTTCACCGCCACGCTCATGCGGCAGCCGCCAAAGCCGAGGTCCACCAGGGGGGCGACGGGCAACTGCAGCTCCTGGAGCACGTCGTAGCCCACCACCCCCAGCTGGGCCTGGCCGTAGGCCACGTAGACAGGCACGTCGGCGTTGCGCACCAGCAGGGCGCTGGCCTGGCCGCAGCGACTGGGCACCATCAACAGCCGATTGCCCGGCTCCAGCACCGCGGCGAAGTCGAGGCCGGCGGCGGCCAGGCGGGCCACAGAATCCTTGAGCAGGGCCCCCTTCGCCAGCGCCACGGTGATCATGGGCAAGGGGATCCGGCCAATCACTGGACTTTAACGATGCAGCTGCCACCGGAGCCACACCCAGCCGAGAGGACCGCAACAGAGACCAGCCGGGCAAGGGCCAGCGGGGCAGAGCCCGGCGAGCGCCTGGCGGTGTGGCTGATCCCGGTGCTCAACGACAACTATGTGATCGTGCTGGAGCGCCAGGGGCAGGTCGTGCTGGTGGATCCGGCCGTGGCGGAGCCGGTGATCGAGCAGCTGGAGCGGCGCGGTTTGCAGCTGGTGGCGATCCTGCACACCCACCACCACCAGGACCACATCGGCGGCACGCCAGGTTTGCTGCGCCGCTGGCCGTTGGCGGCGGTGATCGCCGCCGGCAGCGACCGCGACCGCATTCCCCTGCAGACCCGCAGCGTGGCGGATGGGGATCGGTTGCAGTTGTTGGGTCGGCGCCTGGAGGTGCTGGCGGTGCCCGGCCATACCTCCGAACACATCGCCTATTACCTGCCGCCGCTGGCGACCAGCGGCGAACCGCCGGAACTGCTCTGCGGCGACACGCTGTTCGCGGCGGGCTGCGGCCGCCTGTTCGAGGGCAGCCCGGCCCAGATGCAAACCTCCCTGGGCCGCTTTGCCCAGCTGCCCGATGCCACCCGGGTGTGGTGCGCCCATGAGTACACCGAGGCCAACCTGCGCTGGGCCGCTGCCCGCGTGGATGCGACGGATCCGGCGGCATTGCCGATCGCCAAGCGGCTGCAGGCGGTGAGCCGCTGCCGGCAGCGCGGCGAGGCCACCATCCCCAGCAGCATCGGTCTGGAAAAGGAAACAAATTTGTTCATGCGCGCCGCTGATGCCGAGCAGCTGGCGTTGCTGCGCCGCCACAAGGACCACTGGCGCGGCTGAGCTGCAGCTGAGCTGTCTTTGAAGTGCCGCTGAGCTGGCTTTGGGTGCTTCCTTGGAGCGCCGGCCTGGCCCTGCTAGCGCTGCCATCGAGCCACTACCGCCATAGGCTCAACATCTGATCTCCCTTAAAGGCAGCCGCAAGTTATGGCCAGCATTGCCGCTCCCCAGGCCGTGGTCACCGCGGCTGCCCCGGCGCCGGTGGGTCCCTACAACCAGGCGGTGCTGGCCGGGGGGCTGCTGTTCTGCTCCGGCCAGATCGCCCTCGATCCCGCCACCGGCGCGATGGTGGGTGGTGGCGATGTGGAAGCCGAGACGCGCCAGGTGGTGGCCAACCTCCAGGCGGTGCTGGCGGCGGCGGGCTGCACCCCCCAGCAGGTGGTGCGCACCACCGTGTTTCTGGCCGACCTGGCGGATTTCGCCGCCGTAAATGCCATCTATGGGGAGGTGTTTGGTCAGGGGGTCAGCCCGGCCCGGGCCTGCGTGCAGGTGGCGGCTCTGCCCAAGGCAGCCCGGGTCGAGATCGACTGCATCGCCGTGCTGGCCTGAGCCCAGGCCGGGCCCTGCCTCAGATGCTGAACTGCCTCAGAGCGGGCAATGCAGCATCTGGGAGGCCGCCTGCTCATCCACGGCGCAGAGGCGCTCCAAAATGTTGTGCAGGTCGATGGGCGACAGCTCGCCGTCTTGCCCCCACTTCATGCAGGAGCGACCGATGCAGGAGCTGGCCTCGTCGCCAAAGCCAGCGTTGGTTGCGCGGAAATCGGACAGCATTTCCGTCACTCCATGTCATGGAATCAACACTAAGCGACCAACCTTCGTCCTGTCCAGGGGATGGCCACCCAGGGGCTGCGCCCCTGGCGGAGACGGCCAAGGCATATGCTGGTTGGACCGGGGTGTAGCGCAGTTTGGTAGCGCGCCTGCTTTGGGAGCAGGATGTCGCAGGTTCGAATCCTGTCACCCCGATTCAAACCATGCTGCAGAGCTCATGCTGCAGAGCTATCGATCCGATAGTTAGCAAGCGCAAACTCCAGCCACAAGGCGGCTGGTAGATCACCACTTCTTCCTTGGCCCGCAGGTTAGTGCCGCAGGTGAAAGTTGCAGCAAGGCCTGGATAGACGGGGCGGACATTTGCCAACGCCTTGCTTTGGTGTGGCTGGAGCAGGGCATGGGCGATTTGCATGCAGTTCCTGGCTGCAGCGTGATCTGATTGCCGGTCGCTGACCCCTTCCCGCCAGGTCTCCTGCACGAACGGATCGCTCGCGCCATAGAGCCCATGGCCCACGCGCATCAGCACATTGGCGGCGAGCAGTTCATTCACCACGGGCTGGATCTCTTCCACCCTCACCTCCCGGCCGATCGCCTCGCCATAGGCCGCCGCCGCTTCTGCTGAAAAGATCCCGCGGGCCGGTCCTTCCGTTCGCGCCACTCGAACGAAGATCGCCATGGCCAGACCGCCGATCTGTTCCACTTTCTGCAGCTCCAGATCGGCCGCGGAACCGCGCAACGTGGAAGCAATAACTGGTACAAGCTGATCGGGCGTCAAACCAGACGACGCGCTGGTGCGCAGCTGGCCCAGGGCACGCAGGAACTCCTCGGGCCCATGGCCGAGGGTCTGAAACGCGCTCCAGGCCGCTGCTGCTGAGGGCAACGCCTCCATCCCCTCGCCGCGGAGCCGCTCCAGCACATGCCGCACGTACTCTTGATCCAGCACTGGATAGGGCAGCGAAGTGGCGTCGGCGAAGGCCTGGTTCCGCCGGGCGGTGGGTTCAGACCAGGGCGCGATGGGAGCCGGTGCCGAGCAATAGGTAATGGCCGGCTGTGCCTGGTCTGGGGTTGATGGCATCCCAGGCCGACTTGAGGGCCAGCAGCATCTGATTGCCTTCCTCAGTGGTTATCGCCTGCTGCACCTCATCCACGATCAGCACCACATCACCACCGCTCTGATCCACCACTTCCGTGAACGCCTGCACCAGCGCTGCGGGACTGGCCTTCGTGACGCTCCAGAGATCCAGATAGATCACCACCGCTGCCTGGTTCTGATGCAGCTGCCAGGCCTCCAACAGCGCTGGGGTTGGCGTGGAAGCTTCGTCGAGGGCGGAAAGCAGGGCCTGGTGATCGCCCTCGACGAAGCAGGGTCTGCTGTCTGCTGCTGAGCAACTCTTGGGCGCGGGCATAGGCCGACATCACCACGAAGGCGGAGGCCTCAATCCCCATCAGGTCAGCGGCGACCTCAATGATGGCCTTCACGGAGGGCTTAGTGAGCTGGTCCATCCGGGCCGTGCGGGGCTCCTCGATCGCTTCGATCGCTGATTGGACAGCCGCCTCGGCTAGCGACATGGCAGCAAGAAGCAATTATTCGGTTGTCCGGGGTATAGCCGTACGCGCCTGCCTGCTCCGCTGGCGGCCTTGCTGCGTTCCATCGCTGTTTCGAATCCAGCAGGTGGCGCTGTCAAAAACTTAGTCCTAGCCTGTGGTTAGGCCAGTCAGACCAATCCTTCTCAGGGGTGCTTCTGGCCCGGCTAAGGGTGAGAAAAGGCCCCAAAAAACCAGGCCGCTTTAACGGTGGTGATGCCGAGCGCCCCCGCTGCACTCAACGTTTGACAGCGAACCCAACCAGGCCCGAGGTAAGCGACGCATCTGTTGCCCAGGGGCCTGATCGGTCACAGGGCAATGACTTCCTTAACCACCTGGCGGCCCCCTTCCTCAGTGAAGAACCCCAGTCGGCGGCCCTGGCTTTCCTCCTGTTTGGCGAACGCATAGAGGGCAACTGCGCGGCGCACGATTTCGGCCCGACTGGAGCCTTCGGCCTGCGTGAGCTGATCAAGCCCGTTCAAGAAAGCATCATTTACCCGCAGCGCGAGCCGTTCGGACTGGGCCATGGTGGTGGACGGTGGCATTGTACGTACAATTGTACGCCAAGCGGTTGCGGATTGGGCGCCCCGGCCATCTCGCCCCGTGGGGCCTGCGACGAAGGTCTCGCCACATCGGCACCGCCACGGTACCTTGCAGCTGCCAGACTTCACCCCCCAGAGCACTTAGGCTCCGCAGGGTTTGCGTTAAGCCGTACCTTTGCCCTCTACCTTTTGAGGCCATAGCCCTTACAATCTGTTGATTGTCAGCTGGTGATGAATGGCTCGGCTCCAGCTGTTCCTCTCCACGGTGAGTGTGGAGTTTCGAAACTACCGCGAGGTTTTGCGACACAACCTGAACCTGCCGGATGTCACCATTCAGATTCAGGAAGATTTTATTGCCGGCGGTGTCCCCACCCTTGATAAGCTCGATCTTTACATCCGCCAATGCGATGCGGTGATCCACCTGGTGGGGGGATGGGTGCGGGTCACAGGCGAAACCCCGCTCTTTCGTCTATCTCGACAAAAGAAAGTCTCCTTGCCTTTGGTTTATTTCGAAATGCAGCTAAAGGCCTGAATTTTACCAATGGCATCTTGGCGGCCGTCAACAGAGGCCACTGATTGCGGCGCGAATCTCTTTTTCTTGTAGTTCAATGCTCTCAAACAAGCGAAACTGCCCCAAGGCGCGATCTAAATTTTGACGGGGATACTTGCATTTAAAGTAGACATTTCCGGCAAGATAATCGCTAAAGAAGCGCAATCCAAGTTCAAAGGTGATCAGCCAAATGGCTTCATAGAAGTACTCGAGATCGACAGGCGTCAGGAACGGCCTGGCGAGGGGCAGGTAACCCGAGAGCATGGCGCGGCAAAGATCGAGATCAAAATGCACATCATCAAGTTTTTCGTATTCTTCTCCGGCAGGATTGCAGCCAGACCGCAGGAAATCGCCGATGTCGTAGTGAACCAGCCCAGGCTTGACCGTGTCTAAATCCACCAGGGCAACAGCTTGCCCGCTGACCACATCAATCATCACATTGTTCACCTTGGGATCGCCATGGATCGGTCGCTCGATCAGCAGCCCTTTTTGTTTGGCTTGCTCCAGTATCCCCACCCGATGCTGCCTAGCCGCTACAAATTCAATACAGCGCTTACTGTCCTGGCAGCTCGCTGATTTGCTGGTTTGCAACAATTGCAGGTAGCTGCTCAGGTAGCCGGGGGTGATGTGAAAACCCTCCAGGGTGTCGGCCAGCCTATCCAGGGGCAGGTCGTGAATCAGCCAGTGAAAAGTGCCTAGGGCACGACCCACTTCGGTGGCGTGGGCAATATTTTGCACGGTGTCGTAGCTGCGGGCCCGATCCACAAAAGTGAGCATGCGCCACACATCGCTGCCCTGGCGCAGGCAGTAGCGCTCCGCCGCCGTTAGATCGGCTTCCCCCCCCAGCGTGGGCAGTGGCTGGGGCAGCAGCCAACGGCGACCTGCCCCCAGGCCACCTGCCTCCAGCCGGGCCTGGCCATGGCGCGTCACCGCCAGCAGGTTGGCCATCACCAATTCCGGTTGCTGAAACACGTGGCTATTGAGCCGTTGCAGCACATATCGGCTGCCCCCAGCGCCAGTCACCAAGTAGGTGTTATTGATATTGCCGTTGCCCAGGGGCTCCACCGCCCCTATGGGGCCCGCAATGGCAAAGCCCGCAGCCAGGGCTGCCAGATCTTGGGACTTCAGAGTTGCACCCTGGGCAAGATGGCTGTCCATAGGGAAGTGGGGCGAGACTAAGTGGGGTGTGATTCGTTGGGTGTGAGCCGTGGGGTGCGAGCACTGGTGGGTAAGGGGCACCAGAGATGAACCGACAGCTGATTGGCCTGGATTAGATCTGGCGCAATAGATTTTCGCTTCACAATCGCAGCCGCCTTACGCTCACTAGGGCTGCTCAAGCGAATGCCTAAATTTCAAATTTCAAGCCGCCAGGGCAGGGTTTCACCGGCATGAAAGGGAACTAAGCCAGCCCCATGGCCAGCGGCATCCTGGATGGGCAGCAGCTTTGGCACTGGTTGGGGATCGCGCACCAGGGTGATCGTGTCTGGGTTCAGGGGCAAGCCATAGAAGCGGGCACCGAACTCAGAGGCGAATCCCTCCAGCCGGTCCAAGGCCTTTTCCTGCTCGAAAGCCAGGGCATAGCTCTCGATGGCGTAGGGGGCATTGAAGATGCCTGCACAGCCGCAGGCCGACTCCTTGGCGCTGCGCTCGTGGGGGGCGGAATCTGTGCCCAGAAAAAACTTCGGATTTCCGGAAGTGGCCGCCGCCCGCAGGGCCAGGCGATGCAATTCACGCTTGGCTACCGGCAGGCAGTAGAAATCGGGGCGCAGCCCGCCGGTGAACATCGCGTTGCGATTGATGTGCAAATGGTGGGGCGTGATCGTGGCTGCCAGATTCTCAGGCCCGCTGCTTACAAACTCCACCGCATCAAGGGTGGTGATGTGCTCTAGCACCACCTTTAGGCCTGGATGGCGTGCCAGCAGCGGCGCCAGGTGGCGTTCGATGAACACTGCCTCGCGATCAAAGATATCGATTTCGGCATCTGTTACCTCGCCATGAATAAGCAGCGGCATGCCGATGCGCTCCATGGTGGCAATCACGGGTGTAATCGCCTCGATCGAACTTACCGCCGCCGCAGAATTGGTGGTGGCATGGGCTGGATAGAGCTTGCAGGCGGCCCAAACGCCGTCGCTAAAGCCCTGCTCTATGGCCGCCGCATCGCTGGCATCGGTGAGATAGGCGGTCATCAGCGGCTGAAAGCGACTGTCTGGCGGCAGGGCCGCCAAGATGCGCTGCCGATAGGCCCAGGCCGCCGCCGGCACCGTGATTGGCGGGTTCAGGTTTGGCATCACGATCGCCCGGCCAAACTGGCGCGCCGTGGCCGGGGCCACCGCCTGGAGCAGCGCTCCGTCGCGCAGGTGCACATGCCAGTCGTCGGGGCGGCGCAGGGTGAGCTGCTGCACAGGGGAGCTAGTGGCACGATGCAATCCACCCTGACAGGTTCGAGGCGCAGGTTGCGGGGCTTCCCTGGCCCAAAGGGGGCTTGGGGGCAAGGGATTTCAAAATGAATGGGGCCCTGCCCCCCCCCAGCAGAACCAGTGCCCATGGGGGAGCACCGCTGGCAATGGCGAAAGATTCCCTGCAAAGTGGCGCAGTGCTGCTGTTGATGTGACTAAATCAAAGACAGCAGGTCTTTGATCGGCTCTCTGGCCGACTTCACTCCCCATGGCCCATTACCAGATCCTGATCGTCGGAGGCGGCGCCGCTGGCATCACTGCCGCCGCCCAGCTCAAGCGCGCCAGGCCAGAGCTGGAGCTGGCGATTCTGGAGCCTTCCCAGCACCACGACTACCAACCGGGTTGGACCCTGGTGGGAGGTGGTGTGTTCAGCCTGGAGGAAACTCGCCGCCGCGAGGTGGATCTGATTCCTGCCGGCGTCACCTGGATCCGCGAGGGGGCGGCCAGCTTCGATCCCGCCAACAACAGCCTCACCACCAGCGGCGGCAGTCGCCTCAGCTACGACGTGTTGGTGGTGGCCACCGGCCTCAAACTCTGCTGGGATGCGATTGAAGGGCTGCCGGAGGCCCTGGGCAGCGGCGGCATCTGCAGCAATTACTCCAGGCCGATGGCGGCCTACACCTGGGAGTGTCTGCAGGCATTCCGGGGCGGCACCGCCCTGTTCACCTGCCCGCCCATGCCGATCAAGTGCCCCGGCGCTCCTCAGAAGATCGCCTACCTGGCCGACGATTTATTTAAACAGCGGCGGATAGCTGCCAAGGTGATCTATGCCACCGCCACTCCGGGCATTTTCGGGGTGCCCACCTATGCCGCACCGCTGCGGGAGGTGGTGGCCAAACGAGGCATTGAGGCCCGCTACAATCATGTATTGAAGCAGGTTCGCCCCGCCAGCCGGGAGGCGGTGTTCCAGATCAACGAAGGTGACAGCAGCCGCCAGGAGGTGATTCCCTATGAGCTGCTGCATGTGGTGCCACCCATGGCAGCGCCAGATGTGGTGGCCCAGAGCGAGCTGGCAGCGGCCAGTGGTTTCGTGGAAGTGAACAAACACACCCTCCAGCATCTGCGCTTTGCAAATGTCTTCTCCCTGGGAGATGTCAGTGGCATGCCTAACTCAAAAACAGCGGCGGCGGTGCGGGGACAAGCACCGGTTGTTACGGCCAATATCCTTGCCCTGCTAGATGAAAAAGCTCTAATCGCCTCCTATGATGGATACAGCTGCTGTCCATTGATTACGGGATATGGCAAGACGATCATGGCCGAGTTTAATTACGAACAGCAGCCCACGCCTTCTTTCCCGCTGGATCCCACTAAAGAACGCTGGAGTATGTGGTGGGTCAAGGTGAAACTATTGCCATCTCTCTATTGGAACCGGATGCTTGCCGGTGCGCAGCATGAGCGGCGCTTCATGCCCGGGGCTCGTTGATCCAGGGGGCTCAACAGCTGAGCTCTTGCATGGGGCAGCGATCAAGTAGCTCAGCACCGCCACTGCCGTGGGTCCAAACCTCCGCCACTCCCTGGTCAGAAAACTGGAATTGAAGGCTTTGCAGCGGGAACAGCACCCGCTCTAGGGTGGCGTGGTGGCTATCGCGACAGCGCAGTACCACGGTGCGATCTCGCAAGTTGCAGTACCTGCATGTCAATGATTTCACCAGTGACTTCAAAATGATCCCTGGGCAAAGGCCCCGACTCCTTTTAATGAACCTAGGTCGCCCCTAGTGGATATCCGCGTTTGCGACTCCGAGTTCCAGAATTTCTTCCGATTTCAGAATGGCACCGCTGCACACTTTTAGCGAAGCTCCATCATTAAGCTTTGTGTCAGCACCAGTTTCGCCGCCTTGGTCCTGTCTACGCCCTGGCCGGCGGCCCCCTCTCGGGTCTCGCCAGGCAGCTGCCGGGGGGCAAACCTCCCCGCTAGTGGCATTGGCAAGGCTTTAACTTTAGGGCACCTCGAAGAATCCAGAATCTTGCCGATCTCATGATGCGAGAAGCGTTGAGGCAACTTGCTAGACCCTGACTCGAAGGAGCCGAATGGACAATTTTTCGAGGTGCCCTTTATATGTTGTCACTACTGCTTCTGCCTCGCTACAGCCTTCTTTTAAGTTAAATATATTTAGGTGCAATTGGTAGAATAGCAAGCTTGCCCATATGATTTATTGATTCGTCATAATAGCTCGCCCTTGCTCCCTTTGAGTTCTTTCCAGATCTTGCGAATCTCCGCGTAGGCTTGTTCTTGGGTGATCTTGCCATTACTTTGAAGGCCTACAATCAAGCCAACTCTTTCGGCAAAGCTCTCAAGATTCTGGTGGAATGCCAGCCGTTGTGGCGACCAGTCTTTGCCGCGATAGCCCGAGTAACTCTCCATCGGCGAGTGAATGCCCTCCTGCTTGCCTGAGGAGTTGGAGCCGTCGCCGCTGGTTTGGGCGCTGGATGGGGGGATGGTGTCGCTCAAGTTGAACCGTAAAGTGACGAGGTTTAGGATAATTCGATATACTGTCTTAACGAGCCTTGCAGCTACTAGTCGCTTGCTGCAAATCACAAGCTACTGCTAGCCGCCTGCCACTACTAGTTGCCGGCTGCCATTAGCCGCAAGTTTAAGGCCCTTAGCCAGGAGGCGCAGCTACAGACTGAAGTTAAATCAAGACACATAATAACACCGCAGGCCACCTCGAAAAATCGCCTCTCCCGGGGATTCGTGCTCAAGCAGGGCCTGACGAGGCATTGGGTCTCAATTGCTGGGTGCCGCTGGAACCCGAATTTTTCGAGGTGCTCCGCAGTCAAGGAAGCGGTTGATAGCCGCCAAGCTGCCGGCTCTAAAGCCTGGGCCACTCCAATCCAGTTCCAATCCAGTGGCAATTGTTCCGGGCCAGATCTGGATGGAAAAGCACCTATTTGGTGCAGAGTGATCTGGAGCACCGCCGGAGTCGAACTTGTCCAGTCAGCATGGCTTTGCAATTCTGCGGCGCCCCCCCAGGCCCGGACCTGACCATGGACCGGATGATGTTTCGGAATGCGAAGGTCAGGTTATCCCAGGTGGGAGCCTGTCTGTTGTTGCAGGCAGGCATCGCCACCGGCGGACTGCTGCTGCAGCGCTGGATCGTGCCTGAATCACCGTGTTCCGCCCAACTCCTGGTGCTCTGAATTCCCATCTGCTGGAGGCGCGCCCAGCCAATCTGCCCAGTCAGCTATACGTGCATGGGGGGCGGCGCCCCACCAGTTTCAGCGTGGTGATATTTGAACCATCCGGGCCGCGATTTGAATCGCTAACTCAGCCTGCCCAGTTTGAGCAAATTGCCCAGCTGGGCGTGCCCCTGTGGCTCCGGGTGATGGGGCTTTGGGATACGGACCTGATTCGCTCCAGTCTGGCTGCGCTTGCCGTGCCAGAGATCCTGCTGCCTCCCTTATTGGAGGTGCCGCAAAGGCCTAGGGTCGACTGCCTCGGTGAAGCTCTGCTGGTGGTGTTGCACCAGCTGAGTTTTGCCCGCGATCCCAGCCACCTGCTCAGTGCCCAAGTTGGCTTCCTATTGCTACCCAATTTGTTGGTAACGGTTGAGGAGGCGCCCACCGGTGAAGCTTTCCCAGCACTTACCCATTGGCTGGTGGGGAAATTGGGCGCAGTGGAACATCGGGACCTGGATGACATTCTTCATTTTCTGGTGGATGAACTTCTCGATGCCTTGTTTCCAATGCTCGAGCAGATCAATAATCGACTCGACGATCTTGAGGAAGTGGTATTACGAGATCCCAAGCCCAAGCACCTGAACCGTACATTCCTGTACCGCAGTCACCTGCGTACAATCCGCAATCAGATCTGGCCATTGCGGCATCAGATTCATCTTTTGTTACGTCAACAGCAGCAGCTCTTGGGGCCAGAAGCCCTAGGTGGCTTTCAGGAAATGGGCGAAATCGTGGCCATGCTCTTTGACAGCACTGATTTGCTGCGCAGTCAATGTGATGCCATCACCCAGGCCTATGGTGCCAGCATAGGAAACCGCATGAACCAAATCATGAAAACTTTAACTATTCTTACCAGTATTTTTGCGCCACTAACTTTTATAGCTGGTATTTATGGCATGAACTTTGAATTCATGCCTGAGTTGCGCTGGCACCATGGCTACGCAGCATGTCTCGTAATCATGACAATTGTGGCCACGGTGCAGGCCTTCTGGCTGTGGCGTCGGGGCTGGTTTCGTGATTGGACCGCGCCGAAATGAGCCGCCTGATTTGGCCGGATCCCTGGCTGTGCCATGGCCGGGCCTGGCTTTCAAGCCAGGGGGACAGGCGCTCGTCGGCAGAGCCGCAAACTCTTCTCATAGGTCCGCATCCAGCGCCTGGCCAACTGAATGTGTCCTGGAACACATAGGCCTGTGCCTTTGGCGCTCGTAGTTGGCTGATTATTCCTGTACATTCCGAGCGCTTTCCTTTGGAAAGCTTTAACTATCGGTGTGAGGACCCCGATGAAACTGTTCCAGCAACTGCTGCTGGCGCCCGCGGCCCTAGGCCTGGTGGCTCCCCTGGCGGCAACTGCGGCCGATCTGCCGATGGCGTCGAGCACCGCTTCGATAAACAGCTACACCCAACAGCAAGATCTGGATCGATTCCGCGCCTGGGAATCGCAGAATCAAGTTACCAGCATCAATCAATTCTCAGAAGTTAAGCCCACCGATTGGGCTTATCAGGCGCTGAGCAACCTGATCGAGCGCTACGGCTGTGTGGCCGGTTATCCCAACGGCACCTTCAAAGGTGGCCAGGCGATGACCCGCTTTGAGGCCGCCGCCCTGCTGAACGCCTGCCTCGATCGCGTCACCGAAGTGACCGACGAGCTGCAGCGCCTGATCAATGACTTCCAGAAGGAACTCAGCGTGCTCAAGGGCCGCGTTGACGGCCTCGACAAGCGCGTCGGCAAGCTGGAGGCCACCCAGTTCTCCACCACCACCAAGCTGCAGGGCGACACCGTCTTCGTGATCGGTGCCAACGCCTTCGGTGGCAGTCAGGCCAACAACAACTTCGCTGCCGGTACGAGTCCTACTAACGTCATCAGCAATGGCAGAAATGCCAACAGGCAACAACTTGGCGCTGCGGTCTTCAACTACGATCTCCGCTTGAACCTGTCTACCAGCTTCACGGGTAAGGATCTACTCTATACCCGCCTGCGCAGCGGCAATTTCGTAGGTAGCCCTTATTCACCTGCTAATACCACTAATAGTAATAATATTATTACTAGCGCTCAGCCCAACCTGATGACTCTGGATCGGGCCTTTGGTGGTGGCAACAGCGGCGCTGCTAGCAACCTGAACAACGTGGTTCAGCTGGATCGTCTCTACTACCGCTTCCCGATTGGAAAATCGTTCACCGGCCTGGTGGGTCCGCGGGCCCGGAACACCGAATTTCTGGCGATCACTCCGTTCTTCTACAAGAGCGATCTGCTCGACTTCTTTACCCTCAATGGCGCCCCCGGCACCTACAACAAGGCCACCGGCGCCATGGCGGGCCTGATGTGGAAGCAAAATGTGAAGAAGGGCAAGCCCTACTTCGCCGCCTCCACCAGCTATGTGGCTCCTGAAGCTTATAACGGTAATACTGAAAACTCAGCCGGCAACAACGGTGGTGGCATCTTCGGCGACAACAGCCGGGGTAGCTTCACTACCCAAGTGGGTGTGGCCGCACCCCAGTGGGCTCTGGCCTTCGCCTGGCGTTATGGCCAGTGCGGTCAGAACTTCCGCCGCGGTAGCCAGTATGCCAACCAGGCTGAGTCTTGCGGCCCCACCTTCACCGGTGCGGCCTCTACTGCCTATTCAAACAACTTCGCCCTCACCGGCGCCTGGCAGCCTAAGAAAGCTGGTGGCATCGTGCCCTCGCTGAACCTGGGCTGGGGCTACAGCGCCTTGGCGCAATCGAGGTTGGTCAATAGTGCTGTTCCCACAGTCGACGCAGCCGCCAACATTGGTGCGGCCCAGTCCTGGACCCTCGGCCTTCAGTGGGCCGATGCCTTTGCCAAGGGCAATTCAGCTGGTATGGCCGTGGGTCAACCCCAGTTCGCCACCAGCCTGCGCAATGGCCGCACTCCCCAAGATGGCAACTTTGCCTGGGAGTGGTGGTACAAGTTCAAGGTGAGCGACAATATCTCAATCACCCCGGCCATCTTCTACCTCAGCCGTCCCTACGGTCAGTGGACCCAACCAGGCCAGTCCAACAACGTCTTTGGCGGCCTGGTGCAAACCCAGTTCCGCTTCTGATCGCCGTCAGCACTGGTCAGCACTAGTCAGTACTGGCTAGCACTAATCGGTGCGACTCAGCGCGGTCGCCAGGTAAGCACTGGAAAACCCAAGTTAATGTCGGCATTGCCTCTACGCCGCAAGGCCTCTCAGGTGGCATAGCCCCATAAGCTGCGGTTTTCCAGGTTTTCTCTAGTGAAATCATCAGCCGTGTTGGAAGTAAAATCTCCCGCACGGCTGGCGGCGAAGATGTTGGGGACACGGCTGGGGAGACTCTGAAAAATCGCCATTTCTGCGATCAAGCCAGCTGAGGATGATTGCGTCAGCAAACTTATATGAGCCGTGGCTCTGGTTTTTCAGGGCTTACCTAAGGTCGCCGTCGATTTTGAGCCAATCCATTGGCTCAATCGCCCCGCCAACCACTGTGCGATCCACCATGCCAATCTTTGCCTCCCATGCCCGGGAGGCTTTTTATTGTCAACTTTTCAGCTAAAGTAGAAAGAACGCTCTCTAGTTCCAATTTTGACCAGCTCTTAACCTACCCATAAAGACATGGGTAAGCGCGGTTTGCTAGTTAAGGTCAGACCCATTTTCCGCTAATCCATGACCTTCGCTAAGAAGGCCTTGATCCTTGGCACCCTGGCCGCCCTTGGTGCCGGCGCCACCGCCTCGGCCCAGAACACCCTCAACGGCGCTGGTGCCACCTTCCCCGCCCCCTTCTACCAGCGCGCCTTCGCCGATATGGCAAGCAAGGGTGTGCAGGTGAACTACCAGTCGGTGGGTTCAGGCGCTGGCGTGCGCCAGTTCGTCGCCGGCACCGTCGATTTTGGTGCCACCGATGAGCCGATCAAGGCCTCTGAGGCGGCGAAGGTCAAGCGTGGTGTGGTTCAGTTTCCCGCCGTCGGCGGCACCATTGCGGTGGCCTTCAACAAGGCCGATTGCAAGGGCTTGAAGCTCACCCAGAAGCAGGTTGCGGACATCTTCCTGGGCACCATCACCAGCTGGGATCAGCTGAAGTGCGGTAAGGGCAAGCTCACCGTGGCCCACCGCTCCGACGGTTCTGGCACCACCTTCGCCTTCACCAGCTCCCTCGCCGCCTTCTCCCCCGCCTGGAAGGGCAAGGTGGGCGCTGGCAAGAGCGTCAACTGGCCCGTGGGCGTAGGCGGCAAGGGCAACGAAGGTGTATCCGGTATCCTCCAGAACACCCCCGGCTCCATCGGCTACGTCAACCAGGCCTTCGTGCGTGGCAATATCAAGGCTGCGGCGATTCAGAATAAGGAAGGCAATTTCGTGATGCCCGATTTGAAGAGTGGTGCCGCCGCTCTCAATAACATTGTTCTCGATGGCAACCTGGCCGGCGAAGATTTCAATCCCGCTGGTGCTGGCAGCTATCCCATCTCCACCCTCACCTGGATCCTTGCCTACAAGGAAGGTAATGGCTTAAAGGGCGGTGCCATCCGCAAGGCCATGCTGCACCTGCTGGGCCCCGCCCAGAGCCAGGCCGACGACCTGGGCTACGTGCCCCTGCGGGGCTCGATTCTGAAGGCCGCCAAGGCCGCCGTGTCCAAGATCGGCGCCTGATTCCCCAACAAGATAAGTAATCGGGGCCCGTAAGGGCCCCCTTCCTTTTCTTGGCATAGCTTCATTGGCAGATCAGCCTGGTTATATCTTGAAAAGCATAACTATGCTTTTCAAGATATAGTTATGCTTTTGTAGGTATAGATTAATTAAAAAATCGGACTGGCCATTCTTTCCCATATTCCTGCCTTTTATATTTGGGCTATGGCTGGGGCGGCCAGCTCATGTAAGGTTCCAATAGAGCTATTTTGGGTCTTGGCCATGGGGCTATCAATATGGACTGCCTGTGGGCCGGTGGCCCTGCCGCTGCTGCTGGTCTCGATATCGGTGTTTGCGGTGGGCATCGATCGAGTTGCTTTTTGGTGGCGCTGGTGGCGACCTGCCGCCCAGGGGCGGCGCCAGGCGGGTCAGCAGCTCAAGGCCATGGAAAGCCGGGAATCCCAGCAACTGGACCTGGAGCGGTTGGCCAGTCGCATGGCCAGCGGCGAGCCAATGCTGCAGGCGGCCCTACTGCTGGCGCCGCTACTGGGCCTGCTGGGCACTGTGAATGGGCTGATGCAGGTGTTGCGCACCCTCGGCCCCCAGTTGTTATTGCCGCCCACGGCTCCCCTGGTGGGCTATGCCGATGTACTGATCAGCACCTTGGTGGGCCTGCAGCTCACCGTGCTGGCTACGGCTCTGCTGCTGCTCAACCAGGGGCTGCGCCGTTGGCAAATCAACCAGCTGCGTCACCATTTGCCATGAGTAATTCCTGCCATGGGTGATTCGCTCTGCTGGCGCAGCCTGTCGCTTCTGTGGCCCCTGGTGGCATGCAATCTGGCGGTGTTCACCGCCGTGGCCTGCCTGCCCACGCTGTTGCTCTCCAATCCCCCAGCCCAGCCGCGACAGCGAGTTTCCCAGGCGGAAGCGGCCCTGCCCTGGCTGGTGCTGCGCAGCGGTCGCGGGGAATGGCTGCTCAATGGTCAGCCCATCGCCGCCGCTGCCCTGGCCCGGATGTTGCGCCGCCAACAGCCCGAAACCCGCCTGCACCCCTCGGCCCAGCTGCCGGCCAGCCAGGTGGCCGCCTCGCTGGCCTGGCTGCGGCTGCACTCCGGCCAGCGGGCCTCCCTGGATCTGCTGAATAGGGCGGATCTGGTGAATAGGGCTGATCTGGGGACTAGATGAACAGCCCTGGCGTTAAATCCCCGCCGCTGCTGGCGTCCCTGGCTCTGACTCTGCTGGGGTTGAGTTTGGCCGGCTTCGCCCTGGCCCTGCTGCTGCTGCCCCAACGGCTGCTGCAACGGCCCCTGGCCGAGGGGGTGGTCGCCCTGCACATCGAGCCCGATGGCCGGCTCCGGGTGTGGAATCAGCCGATCACCATGGCTGCCTTAAGGCCTCTGCTGGACGCCGCCGCCCGCAAGCCCGGCACCAGGCTGCGGCTGGTGCCCTCGCCCCAAACTCCCTGGGGTGAAGTAAGTCGATTGGCGGTTTTGTTTGACCGTGGAGCACTACCTCTTGAACTACAACTTCCCGTCCCTGTCTCCGGCCGCGTCGACGTGGCTGCGACGACGGCTGCCCCTGCTGCTGGTGATTCTGGCGGTAAACCTGGCCCTGGCCCTGGGGCCGGCCCATCGCGGTGGCCCCGGGGTCAACCGCAACCAACGGCTGGCCCTGGCCGATGACACCCCTGAGCTGCTGCGCCTCAGCCGCGCCCAGGGGCTGGCGACGGTATCGCCTGGCGGCCCCGGGCTGGGCATGACTGCCGCCGCAATCGCAAACCTGCCACCACCACCACCGGCCAATCTGCCGCTGGTCAAGGCTGGCAATTTGCTCCCATTCCCCGCTGACAGCCAGCCCCAAAGGCCCAGCGCCACCCCGGCGCCCGTCCAGCTGCCCCCGCCTCGGCTACCTGATCGAGCCAGCGTCGCCCTCGAGGCCATTCGCCAGCTAGTGCGGCCCGCCGCCCCCACTGCCACCAATCCAGACAGGGCGCTCGGGCGCGACGAGCTGGCGGCGATCCAGCGGCGACAGTGGTGGTTGAGCGGCGGCCAGGAGCCGGTGCTGCAGCAGCTCTGGCAAGCGGGCGTCAGCGTCTCGCCACCGTCATTGCAATCGCCGTCGCCCCTGGCCGATCTACCGGCGGGTGTCGAGCTGCGGCAACTGCCAGCAGGGGCCTGGGAACGGCTGGGGCTCGTCGATCCCCATGGCCATTCCCTGGTGGGCCGCAGCGCCGCTGTGCTGATCTGGCGCCAGGGGAACCAATTCTGGGCCCTGCGCCTGCCGCTGGGGGAGGCGCTAACCAACTCTTAAACACGGCACTACCAACTCTTTGCTTACTGGACGACATCAGTTCATAAGGTCAGCGAACCGACGCAATCGGCCCGTCATGGTGTTCACGCCCGCCAGCGGCCCCAGCTCCAGCCAGGACTTCCGCGAGCTGCTGGAGGCCAGTTACGAAAAGCGCAGCCTGGTGCACCTGACCTCAGGCAGCACTGTGCCCCTGCTCAAGAGGAACGTCTGGCTGGTGGTGCGGGGCATGGTCAAGCTCACCGCCCTGTCGATGCAGGGGGACGAGATGCTGCTGGGTTTAGCCGGCCCAAACGAGCCCTTTGGCGATCCCCTCTCCAACGTGGAGGCCTACCAGGCCACCACCCTTTGCGACAGCGATCTGCTCTGCCTCAGCTGCGAGGAAATCGGGCGGGATGCAAATTTGGCCATGGCGCTGTTGCAGGGTCTGGGGGCCCGCTACCGCCAGAGTGAATCGATGCTGGCGCTACTGGGACTGCGCCGGGTGGAAGACCGCGTGCGCGGCTTCCTGGAGTTGCTTGCCAGCGATTACGGCCAGCCCTGCGATCAGGGTCTGCGGCTGAATCTCAAGCTCACCCACCAGGATCTGGCCAGTGCCCTGAGCACCACCCGGGTCACCGTTACCCGTGTATTGGGCTGCCTCAAGGATGAGGGCTGGTTATCCATAGACGCCAAGCGCCACCTGGTGATCTCCCACCTGCCCCGCACCAGGACCCTGGCGCGGTTGAGATGAACGAGCCGCCGATTCGGCTGTTGATCATCGATTCCGATTACTCCTCAGCCTCCCTGCTTGAGCAGTCCCTGGAGCAGCAGGGATTTCAGGTGAACAGCTGTACCAACCCCCATGAGGTGGCCGAAAGTCTGGTGGCTCCCCATGGCTATCAGCTGATGCTCGTCTCCGACATTCTTGCAACTGACAGCGTTAATTGCCTATTGGATCAGGCCCACGCCGCCTCGCCGCCGATGCCGGTGCTGCTGCTTTGCACTTCTGCCACGGAAACCGAGCGGATTAAAGCTCTAGAGGCCGGTGCCGATGATCTGCTGGTGCGACCCTTCGGCTTGGCCGAGTGCGGCGCCCGCTGCCGCGCCCTGGTACGCCGCCAGCAATTGCAGCTACACAACCCTGGCCAGCCGCCGGGGGAGACTTGCCTCGATGCCTAGATCAATGCCGCAGGCGGTTGATTTTTGCCAATCCCCCTCTTGGGGAGATCACTTCTGGGGCGGACGGGTCACCGGTGAGAATGGCGCCATGCACCCTTCTCTCCTGGTCGTCGAAGACGATGACACAATCCGCGAGACCATTCGCGATGCCTTGGAACTAGAGGGGTTTGCCGTTACGGCCTGCGGCAATGGTCGCGACGCCCTGCAGATCATCCAGCGCGCTCCCAGCGGCGAAGGCTTTGCCCTGGTGGTTTTGGATTTGATGCTGCCCGGCCTGGGGGGACTAGACCTCTGCCGCAAGCTGCGCCAGGCCAACGACACCACCCCGATTTTGGTGGTGAGCGCCCGGGACAGCGAGACAGATCGGGTGCTGGGGCTGGAGGTGGGGGCTGACGATTATCTGGTCAAGCCCTTTGGGATGCGGGAGTTGGTGGCCCGCTGCCGGGCCCTGATGCGCCGCAGCGCCAGCCAGCAGACACCGACCAAAGTGCTACAGCACGCCAATTTATTTCTTTACCAGGAAGAATGCAGGGTTACGCGAGACGGCCTTGACGTGAGTCTTTCGCCGAAAGAGTATAGGTTGCTGGAATTATTCATGCAAAATCCTCGTCGGGTGTGGAGTCGTGACAAGCTTTTGGAGCACGTTTGGGGAATTGATTATATAGGAGATAGTAAAACCGTAGACGTGCATATTCGTTGGCTGCGGGAAAAGCTCGAGGAGAACCCCTCTGCTCCACAGCATCTGCTCACGGTGAGGGGTTTTGGTTATCGCTTCGGTTAGGCCGTCCCTGCGGCGTTGGTGGCGGCACCGGTGGAAGCCTTTATGGGAGCGCCGGGAGAACAGCCAGCTGGGGGTGCGCCAATTGCTTGGCTGGATGGACGCGTCGCCCCTGGGCTGGGTACTGCTCGACCACAACGACCGGGTCAATCATCTGACGCCGCGGGCGGAGCGGATGCTGGGGGTCGATGTGGGGCGCATCCTCCAGGGGCGTGAATTCAAGGAGCTTTGCAACGACCCCAGCCTGCTGGCCTGCATTCGTAGCGCCCGCCGCCTGGATCGTCCCCAGCGGCTGGAGTGGCAGCGATCTGAGCTGGAGATCGACGTGCTGGCGGTGCCGGGTCGTGGCGGCTGGCTGGCGGTGCAGCTCCAGAGCCGACGCACGCTGGAGGCCCAGCTGCACCAGCAGGAGCGCTGGGTGGGCGATGTGGCCCACGAACTGAAGACACCGCTCACCGCCCTGTTGTTGGTGGGTGACAGCCTTGCCGCCCAGGTAAACAAACAAAACGCCCGACTGGTGGAACGCCTGCAGCGGGAACTGGTGCGACTCCAGGAGCTGGTGAACGATTTGCTGGAACTGTCGCGGCTGGAGAACACCCTGCCGGGTTTGGGCCTGGGGCTTGTCGATGTGGAGCTGCGCCCCCTGGTGGAGCTGGTGTGGGCTGGATTGAGGCCCTTGGCGGACCAGCGCCAGATCCAGCTGCAGCTGGAGGTGCCGTCCGGCCTGCTGCTGCGGGCTGACGGCTCCCGACTGCATCGCGCCCTGCTCAACCTGATCGACAATGCTCTGCGCTACAGCCCAGATGGGGCGGCGGTGCAGGTGTTGGTCACCAGCCGCAGTGGCTGGTGTCGTCTTGGCGTTCGCGATTGGGGCCCGGGCTTGAGCGAAGAGGACCTGGAGCACATGTTTGAGCGCTTCTATCGGGGCGATCCATCCAGGGTCAAGAGTCAGCGCACCGGCAGCGGCCTGGGCCTGTCCATCGCCCAGCAAATTGCCGCCACCCATGGCGGTCGCATCCAGGCCAGCAACCACCCTGAGGGAGGGGCGCTCATCGAATTGATTCTTCCCCTCGGTGGACCGTTCAAGCTTGCTTAAGGTGCTGCATGTGAACGGGCTGGCAGCGCGGCTGGCCACATGACCCGCAGAACGATGAGCAGCGTTTACGCCGACAACAGCCTCACGATCGGCAACACCCCCCTGGTGCAGCTAAACCGAGTCACCGCCGGTTGCCAGGCAAGGGTGCTGGCCAAGATTGAGGGTCGCAACCCGGCCTTCTCGGTCAAGTGTCGGATTGGGGCGGCGATGATCTGGCAGGCGGAGCAAGATGGTCTGCTGGGGGCAGGCAGGGAACTGGTGGAACCCACCAGTGGCAACACGGGCATCGCCCTGGCCTTCGTGGCGGCCTCCCGCGGTATTCCCCTGACCCTCACCATGCCGGAGACCATGAGCATGGAACGGCGCAAGCTGCTCACCGCCTACGGGGCGCGGCTGCTGCTCACCGAGGGCAAGAGGGGCATGCCCGGTGCGATTGACGCCGCCAAGCAATTGGCCGATTCCGATCCGGATCGTTACGTGATGCTGCAGCAGTTCTCTAATCCGGCGAACCCAAAGATTCACCACGACACAACGGGTCCTGAAATCTGGCGAGACACAGATGGCCAGGTGGATGTGCTCGTGGCCGGCGTCGGTACTGGCGGCACGATTACCGGCGTAAGCCGCTACATCAAGCGCACCCTGGGCAAGCCCTTGGTGAGCGTCGCGGTGGAACCCTTAACCAGTCCGGTGATCGGCCAAACCATGGCTGGGCATGATCTAAAGCCAGGTCCGCACAAAATTCAAGGCATCGGCGCTGGTTTTGTACCAGCCAACCTCGATCTGGAGTTGGTGGATAGGGTGGAGGCGGTCAGCGATGAGGAGGCCATTGGCATGGCCCGCCGACTGATGAGGGAGGAGGGAATCCTGGCAGGCATCTCCTGTGGAGCTGCAATGACAGCCGCGCTGCGCCTAGCCCGGGAGTCGCAATTCGCAGGTCGCACCATTGTAGTTGTGTTGCCTGATTCGGGCGAGCGCTATCTCAGTTCAGCCCTGTTTGAAGGCGTCTTTGACGAGCGGGGTCTAGCTTCAGTGTGATTAGGCATCTAGTATAGGACCAGCTCTGGTTAATCCCCAGATGTCCAGCAATCCAGGGTCTGCCAGCCCGGCCATAGCGGATCCAATCTCCCCCCCAAGCTTCGCCAACGATCCAGTGTCTAAAGATTCCCTGTCTAGCGAAAGCCTGTCCAGCGAAAGCCTGCCGAGTGAGCTGATCACAGCCTCGATGGCCTCTGCCGAGATTCCAGTCCCTGCTGAGATTCCGGTCTCTGCCGAGATTCCAGTCTCTGCTGAGATTCCAGTCCCTGCTGAGATTCCGGTCTCTGCCGAGATTCCAGTTCCTGCTGAGATTCCAGTTGCCGTTGACCTCCCAGTCTCTGCTGAGGGACCAGCAGACTCTGCCAGTTATGCGGCTGCTGTTGAAGCGGCGGACTTCGATTCAACTGCAGCTACTCCAGATGGAGTTGAGGTTGCAGCTATTGCCAATTCAGGGCTGCCCCGCCCCGCGCCAGCACCAGCACCTGTTGTGAGCCCAATGTCGGATCGCCCGGCCCCGGCCACCGCCCCTGATCTGGCTGGGCTGGGCGAGGTAATCCCGCCGTTGCCGCGCCAGATTCCCGTGGCCACCTCGGCTCCACTGGTGGTGACTGCTGTCAGCTCCAGCGACGCCGCTGCATTGCCACTGCAACTTATTAATCAATTGCTGCGCAAAATAGGCGCCACGCCGCTGGTTTCCCTGCGGGATATGTTGCCTTTACTGCGCATCATCACCCTGGCCGTGCTGGCGGGCATTATCCTGAAGCTCGCCACTGCCACCCTCGGAGCCATCGACGATATGCCCCTGGTGGGTGGGCTGTTGGAGCTGGCAGGTCTGGTCACTGTGCTCAATTTTCTGGCTCGCAATGCCTTCAAACAACAGAAGCGGGCCGAGCTACTGGCCCGCATCCAAAAGCTACGCACCGATTTGCTGGGCTAAGTTCAGCCCCGAGGGGTAGGGTGATTGGTTGCCAAGGCAACTTCTGCATAATCTGTGGCTATGAAATGATTTAATTTGTATTTACAATTTTGCCGCATGCTTTGATTTAACGTTATTTTGCGGTAATTTTCCGAGAGTTTTGGCCGGCAGCCTTAAAATGTTATCCGTATTTTGCAAGGCCTACTAGCTACTCATTTCCAGCATGCGCTGGATTGGTGCCAAGGCCCGCAGGCGCAGTTCCTCTTCCATGGTGATTTGTGGTTCCATGGTGAGCAGGCAGTGCCAAAGTTTTTCCAGGGTGTTCAGCCGCATGTAGGGACAAGCATTGCAGCTACAGCCGTCGGCACCGGGAACCTGGAGCAATAGCTTTTGGGGGACTCGTTGCTGCATCTGATGCAAGATGCCAGGCTCGGTGAGCACGATGAGGCTTTGGGCGACGCTATCTTCTGCTCGCCGCAGCAACTTACTGGTGGAGCCGATGAAGTCAGCCAGATCGAGTAGGTGGGGCAGGCATTCAGGATGGGCCAGCACCTCTGCCTCCGGATGGTCAAGCTTCAGCTGTAGCAATGCCTGCTCGCTGAAGGATTCATGCACTATGCAGCTACCAGGCCAAAGGGTGAGATCACGACCACTCTGGGCCTGTACCCAGCGGCCTAAATTTTGATCGGGTGCAAATAGAATTGGCCGATCTTTTGGCAGCTTTTTAACCAAATCCACCGCGTTGCTGCTGGTGCAGATCAGGTCGCTCTGGGCCTTTACCGCCGCCGAACAATTGATATAACTAATTACAAAGTGGTCCGGATGTTGCTCTCGGAAGGCGGCGAAGGCATCGGCGGGGCAGGCGTCAGCAAGTGAACAGCCGGCATTGAGGTCCGGTAGCAGCACTGTTTTGCCTGGATTGAGTATTTTCGCGGTCTCGGCCATGAAGTGCACGCCGCAAAACACGATCATGTCGGCATCGGTACTGGCGGCCTTGCGGGACAGCTCCAGGGAATCGCCGATGAAATCGGCTATGTCCTGGATGGCGTCTTCTTGGTAGTAGTGGGCCAGGATAACGGCGTTGCGCTCGCGGCTCAGGGTCCGGATGGCCGTGGGCAGGTCGGCAGGAGTGTTAGCTGCGCTACCGGCGCTGGTGTTGTGGACAGCGGCGAAAACCAAACCGAGTCCTCACATGGTGCAGGATGGCTCAACACTAGGCAGTGGTGGATGCGGATCCTGCACCTGGCCGTGGTGGGCGATCCCCACGGCTCTTGGGATCGTTCTGACCACGAGCTGCTGGCAAAGCTCGCCCCGGATGCCCTTTTGGTGGTGGGCGATTTGAGCGATGGCCAGCCGCGCATCCCCTCCCTGTTGCGTCGCCTGCCCATGCCGGTGGCCTGCATCCTGGGCAACCACGACACTGGCAAGGATGCCAGTGGTCGCACCTTGCGGCTGCAAATCGACACCTTGGCGGAGCTGCACTGTGGCTGGGAGCTGCGGGAAATGCGACCCCCCGGACTGGCGGTGGTGGGCGCTCGGCCAGCCAGTGCAGGTGGCGGCTTTCACCTGTCCCAGGCGATGCTCGCGGCCTATGGCCCCCTCAGCCTCTATGACTCCGCCGAGCGCATAGCCGCCGCCGCCCTGGCTGCCGATCCAGCTCTGCCCCTGGTGCTGCTGGCCCACAGCGGTCCTGCCGGCCTGGGCAGCGAGGCTGCCGATCCCTGTGGCCGTGACTGGAAGAAACAGGCCTGTGACTGGGGCGATCAGGATCTCACCCTGGCCATTGAGCGGATTCGGCGCCAAAGGCCGGTGCCGCTGGTGGTTTTCGGCCACATGCACCATGCCCTGAAGCGGGGCCAGGGGCACCGGCGCACCCTGGTTACTGATCGCCAGGGCACAATTTATTTAAACGCTGCCAGCGTGCCCCGCCACGGCAGAGATGCGGCAGGTCAGGAGCTGCGCCATTTCAGTTGGGTGGAGTTGGCCGACGACGGCACAGTGCTCCATGCCAGCCACCGCTGGTATGGCCTCGATGGACGCCTGCTCTATCAGGAGCTCTTGATCAACCGATCACCCATGCCGATTGGCGCTATTGCCAGGAAGTTATCCGGCGGCGAACTATCCAGCGGCACCCCTAGCAGCTTGCTGTCGTGCTGATCTACACCTGTATCAGTAGCCATGGTTTCGGGCACGGCTCCCGCACGGCGGCTGTGCTGGTGGAGCTGCACCGGCTGCGGCCCAGCTGGAGATTGGTGATTTCCACCGGTCTGCCGGCCAGTTTTCTGGCTACGGCCCTGGGGCCAGTCCCCTACGAGCTGCGGCCCTGCCGTTGGGATGTGGGGGTGATCCAGGCAGATGCGCTCAGTTCCGATCCGCTCGCCACCTTGGCCGCCCTGGAGCGGTTGGAGCTCGACTTGCCCGACCAGCTGGCCCGCGAGGCGGCCTGGCTGCAAGAGCAGGGACAGCCACTGCTGGTGCTCGCCGATGTACCTCCGGCGGCGGCTCTGCTGGCCCAAAGGTTGGGGGCGCCGCTGGTATGGCTGGCCAGCTTTGGCTGGGAGGCCATCTATGGGGCCATGGGACCCAGCTTTGAACCCTGGTCGGCGCGAGCTCTGGAGCTTTACCGGCGAGGAGATCTGTTGCTGCGGTGCCCCCTGGCCATGCCGATCCACTGGGGTATCCCCGAGCGGCAGATCGGCTTGACGGCTGGTCGCCCCCGCTGCGATGTCCAGCAGCTGGCTACGCGGCTGCAGCTCCCGCCCCGGCGGGAATGCTGCGTGCTGATCAGTTTCGGAGGCCTGGGGGCGGCGCTGGATCCGGCATTGCTGGGCCGCTGGCCGGAGCACCTGTTCATTGGCAACGATCCGATCTTGGCCACGATGCCCAACGGTCGACTACTGCCCGAGGGAGTGCGTCCCCTGGAGGTGATGCCTCTCTGTGAGCGGATGATTACCAAGCCCGGCTACAGCAGCTTCTGCGAGGCATTCAGCGCCGATGTGGGCATTCACCTGGTGCATCGTGAGGGCTTTGCCGAGGCAGCTGTGCTGGAAAAGGCTTTGCAGCGCCATGGCCGGCACCGGCTACTCAGCCAGGCCCAGTTTCAAGCCGCTGATTGGCAGCTGGATTTGCCCCTACAGCCAGCAAGTCAAGGTGCGATTCGCGGTGGCGGTAGCGCCGAAGCCGCGAACGAGATTGCCAGTTTTGCGCAAGTGCGCTTTGGCCGTCAATTCCCTTGAACTGATTAGCGGCTAAGCGGCTAGCGACCAGCGGAATGGTCAGGGCATTGGGCAATGGGAAGGGCACTGGACAATGGCCAGGGCAGTGGGCAATGGCAAGGGCAGTGGGCAATGGCAAGGGCAGTGGGCAATGGCAAGGGCAGTGGGCAATGGCAAGGGCAGTGGGCAATGGCAAGGGCAGTGGGCAATGGCAAGGGCAGATCAGACTTTGCAAACTTATTGCAACCAATTTAAATCAAAGTCAACCACCTATATCGGCAAACTGGTCAGCGGCAAATTAGTCAGTGGCAAACTAGCCGGGGGCAAATTTGTCAGTGGCAATATTGCTTGTGGCAATCTTGTTTGCGGAAATCTGACCATTGCAAAAGTGGTCAATGGACCAGCAAGCAGGTTAGTGAAAACAAGTTTAGTGAAAAACCGGCTGAGTGGCAAGCTGGTGGGTGGAAATTCGCCCAGGGGCAATGCGGTTAGCTGGTCAGCGATGAAAACGACCTACGGCTCCGTGGTTTCACTTCAATTTAATTTTGATAAAAACCAAGAATTCCCCTGCCCACAGAGATCTCACCCGGTCGATGTCATTTTTGACACAGTGGACGATTTTTTGATTGGCACAGTGGTGGTCCCTGGCGGGAAGTTTGCCCGCCATGGTGGCGCGGATCAAGCACCTTCATTCTGGACCAATGCTCTTTGTGCTGAGTCAAGGCCCTTAGCTTTGAACCAATCCCTTGGATCCTCGCCAGTTTCCTGCATTATGATCCAAAGAATCTCACTATGAATTATCGCTTTGCTTTGGTCTAAATGTTTCTATTTACCAATTTTACCCATGAGGTTGGATGTTGCTAATGTTTTTGTTTCATGCATATTAGATCCGTGCTTGTTTTGCCTAGCTGACTAGGATCATCTTCGGGCTCATGCTCGTATCTCCAAATTTTAGCTGATGGACCTAGGCTAATTTCTTTTCGCAGATAGTTGGTGGTCCCATTGGTCAACTGTTGATTGCCACCCTATGAATCGATGAACGCACGATTGTCAAGAACCCTTCGTCATCCGATGATGTTGGCCCTCAGCGGCCTGCCAGTTTTGCTGCCAATGCTAGACGTTTCGGCGGCCCCAGTACCCGAAAGTTTAGCTATTGCGAACCCTTGGGTCAGCCCCAGCGAAGCTTTGCTGAGCGTGCCCCTGCCCCCGCCCGGGCCGCGTCTGTTTGCTATCACCCCTGAACGCAGGGCCCTGCTTAACACCATCCGCTATGCGGAGGGCACTTGGGCCAACGGCGATGATCTGGGCTACAGAATCATGTTTGGTGGTGGCTTAATGGCCAGCCTGGAGCGCCACCCCGAACAAGTTAATCGCACCGCTCGTTACGCCAGCGCGGCGGCCGGCGCTTACCAGTTCATGCCCTCCACCTGGCGCATGGTCACCCAGGCCCTTGGATTGGAGCAGTTTGGTCCCCAGGTGCAGGACCAGGGTGCTCTGTTCTTAATCCAGAGACGTGGCGCCCTTTCCCTTGCCGATCAGGGGCTGTTCACCCCCCACCTGGCCCATCGTTTGGCCCCCGAGTGGGCCTCCTTGCCAACGTTGGCAGGCCGCAGCTATTACGGCCAACCGGTGAGGCGTTATGACGAGCTCAAACGTTTTTACGAGGACAACCTTGTCCAATTGCGAGCGGCATCCCTGCCATCTGAGCCGCCTAGCCCCGCCTGTGAGCCGGCCGATTCGTTGCGCTGCCGGCTGGAAGGGCTAGATCGGCTGGGACCTCGGACGCTTGGTGGTTAAGCGGCGATTGGCCCAGGGCTGGGGGGGCCTTCACCCGCAAGCTGTGCGGGAGGTGCAAGCAGCCATTGATAGCGTGAAGTTGCCTAAGTTGGCAATATAATATTATCAAAGAATCTGGCGGTAATGAGCCCCTTGTGCTGCTCAGCAGTGAGTAAGAATATCACCTGTAAGTGCGGACCAGCTCGAAGCCAATTTGAGTTTTGTGATGAACCTGCGGTACGCGACATCAGGGAAGCTCTGGAAAACCGCGATTTCGTCAACCGGGCCAGCTGAGGGCCATTACGGCATCAAGGTTTGATGGATCAAGGTTTCATGGATCAGGGTTTCATGGATCAGGGCTTCATCGATCTTGGTTGGAGTTTTCCAGAGCTTCCCTGGCAATTCGGCCGACTTTAATGCCTATGGGCAGTGAATTGCTATTACTGAAAAATGATTAATCTAGGTCACTTCGAAAAATCCCAAATCTCGCCGATCTCATGATGCAAGAAGCGTTGTGGCGACTTGGTTAACATTGATTCGCCGGAGCTAAGCTGGACTCGCCGGGGCTGAACGGGACTCGCCGAAGTTAAACGGGACTCGCCGGAGCTGAACGGGCATTTTCCGAGGTGACCTATATTGGTTTGTTGATTTTACATGTAGTTCGCTTAGCTATTCTTCTCGCTTTGCTAACTGTTTGCCCACGGTATTCTGGGCGATTAGATAAGCTGCGGCAATGGCGCCAACGAATCCCAGGGCGTTGCGGGCTAGTGGCAATAGGTCGCTGGTGCGGGTGATAATCGGGGCAACACCGAATACGCCGAATAGGATTATCCAGAGTGGGGAGAGTAGTAGCACCCAGGCCCATTCCACCCCATGCTCCGGCTTGCGGGGATAGGCCGCAAAGCCCACGATCAGGCCCCCGAGGATGGAGGTGGCCAGGGTGAGCAGCCACTGCTCCTGGGGCAGACCTGGCACCACCTGGCAACCACCCCGCTCCAGGCAGGTTTCCACCGCCTCCAGGGCAGCGTTGATGGCGCCGTCTTCGCCGTGGTCGCGCACGTAAAACTGGTTGCCGTATCGGGTTTGCAGTTCCACCCAGTAGGTGCGCGGCATCAGGGCAAACAGGGCATCGCCCACGTTGAAATTGAGCAGGTTGCCGCCCCGGGGATCGGCCACCAACAGCAGGCTGCGTTCGTCCAGGTGCCAAAAATCGCGCACTGCCAGTCCCGGGGTGCGCTCGTACTGGGTCAACACCCTCAACTTCCAGCCCGTATCGAGTTCAAATCGATCCAGCTGCTGTTCCAAGGTGGTGCGCTGGCCATCGGTGAGGGCTTTGGCCAGGTCAATCACCGGGGTGGGGTGATCCGGCAACAGCTCCGGATTGTCGTAGGCCCAGGCCGCCGGAGTTGCCCACCCCCAACATCCCAGCAGTAGCAGCGCCATCGCCAGGCCAGCCAGCCAGCGACCGATCGGGAGCGGAGCGGGGCTAACCATGCAGGCTGCTTCAGTAAACAAGCATTCTCCCCGAGTAGGAGGCCGCAGCGTGACCGTTCCTGCCTGGCTTTTGCCACGCCTCCAGGCCGCCGGTGGCGCCGTGCCATTCAGCACTTACATGGACTGGGTGTTGCACGATCCAATTCACGGCGCCTACGGCAGTGGCCTGTTGCGGATTGGCCCGAGGGGGGATTTCGCCACCTCCCCCTCGTTGGGGCCAGATTTCGCTGCCCTGCTGCTGCGTCAAGTTGCCGCCTGGCTCAGCGAATTGGCCGCCGCTGGCGATGGTCCTCTGGCCTTGGTGGAAACTGGACCCGGGGAGGCTGAGCTGGCGCTGCAGCTGGCCCATGGCCTGGGCCAACACTGGCCGCAACTGGCGGCCCGCACGGAGCTGGTGCTGGTGGAACCCAACCCCGGCATGGTCGCCCGCCAGCGGCAGCGCCTTGCCCAGGCTGGGTTAACTGCCCGCTGGACCAGCTTTGAACAGTTGGCCGCCGCGCCGCTGCGGGGGGTGGTGTTGGCCCATGAAGTGCTCGATGCCCTCGCCGTCGACAGAATTTGCAGCGACGGCCACAGCTGGCGCCAGCAGCTGGTGGTCCTTCAAGACGCATCCGCCGTCGCCCCTGGTAAGCAGTGCCAGATCCCCCGGCCGAGCCTCCAATCGGGCGCCAGCGCTTCTGGTCCCCAGCCGGGTTCTTCGGCCCCTCAGCCGGCTCCCCAGTGGACTCTCCAGCTGGTGGCCGGTGAACCCCTGGCGCCGGAGGCCTTGGCTGGCTTGGCCGCCCTGGGCATTGAGCAGCCCGGCCTGCAGCGACCGGCGGGTTGGTGCACGGAACTGCATCCAGGTTTAAGGCCCTGGCTGAGCAGCTGCGGCTCCGCCCTGGTGGAGGGGCAGCTGCTGGTGATCGACTACGGCCTGGAGGCCTGGCGCTACTACGCTCCAGCCCGCAGTGCCGGCACCTTGATGGCCTACAGCCAACAGCGGGCCTGCTCCGATCCATTGCGAGACCCGGGCCAGTGGGATCTCACCGCCCACCTGTGCCTGGAATCGCTGCAGGAGGCGGCCCAGGCGACCGGGTGGCAGCCCTTGGGCCAGTGCCGCCAGGGTCAGGCCCTGTTGGCCCTGGGGCTAGCGGAGCGACTCCACGGCTTGCAGCTGCCCAGCCCCGAGGCCATTGAGCAATCAACCGGCCCAGACTTGGCGACTCTGTTGGCCCGCCGGGAGGCAATGTTGCGCCTGGTGGATCCCCACGCCCTCGGTGATTTCCGCTGGCTGGCCTTCAGGCGCCGCGGCCAAGCTGAAGGCGTTTCCAGGTCCGCCGGGGCTGGCGGCATCGATCTAACCAGCCTGCCGGCAGGGGCTGAGCCGGCAGGGCTTGAATGCGAAAAATCAGAGCTGCCGCTGTTTTTGCGGCAACCCGATCACTAGGCGCCAATTGAGCTAACAGGCCAATTTGTCAAACGCTTAACTCTCCGGCATGGACCCATATTAATGCTCTTTCCTGTGCTCTTACCTGGCATTTATTGCTTGGAATATTAATTTTGAATTGAGTGATGCTTGGGGCTGATGCCTCGTGGTTGTCTTGGGTTCAGGGCTGCAAATCACATTGTTTATTGGTCTTGCCTGTCTCAGTGCCTAGGCGCTGTTAAGTGGCCAGGGCAATATCTCGACCGCGTGCATCAGCGGACCAGGGCCGCTGCCCCTAGCTGGCAAGGTTTTCCTCAGCCAGGCAGTTATCCCCTGGGTTCTTGGCCCATATCGAGCAGCTACCTGTGGAAAAAGCTTGGATTTCCTGGGGAAAAAGAACTGAATCAGTGGAAAACGCCTTCAATCCGGAGGATCAATCGATTTTGGCTGCAGATGGCTGAGCCGCACTAGGGCTGGAGCAAAAAGGAAGGTGGTGGCATCGAGCCGTTCCGCCTGGCCATCGATCGCCTGCACACCTCCAGCCACAAAATCGATCGTGCGCTGAGCTAAGCCTGGTTCCATTTGCTGGGCCTGCAGCACCACAAATTTTTGCTCCCTTACCGCCAATACGGCCCGTTGCGCCTCCTGAAAGCGTCTCGGGCTCACCAGCACCACCTCCAGACCGGTCCCATACAGGTGTTGCATCAGGTCCATGGGGCAATGCCAGCGATGTGAAGTTGTTGCCGAGGCAGCCGGAGCTCAGATGGATGCTGGGAAATTGGTTGGTGGTGAGCTGGGAGATGGGCCCAGACTTCAGCTTGTTTAGAGTTCACTTGGCACTCATATCAAGACGCCTAGGAAATTTGCCCAACTCGCCGGTGCAAGCTAAGGGCAAGCCAGTCTTCTCACCAGTCTTCGCAATGGTTATCGCGCCGTGAGTGCAGTGATACTTGGGATTTTTCGAGGTGCTCAGCATGGGGGCTCAATCCTTCTTGATTTGATCTTGCTTGATTTGATCTTGCTAGATTTGATCTTGCTTGAGTTTGGATGGCTTGACTATCAATTGGCTGGATTTGCGTGGATTCGTTGTGCTAGTTACTGCTTTTGCTCTTGAAAGTGTTAGTTAATCTGTTTGGGGAGATGTGATGTGCTTGCGGGGGGGGCAGTTTGTGGGGAAAGTTTGTGGGGAAAGTTTGCAGGGAAAGTTGGTGTGGGCTTCGCGGTTTTTTTCTCATTGGCTTCTCACCTCCGCTAGATCTGTGTTGACTTTGATCAGTCTTAGGCCAGTCCAGTAAATCTTCCCGCTTGGAGAGGCAGCACTGCTGCTGATACACGCCAGAGTGGTTCAAGCATGCTGTGAACGGTGGCCGCAATTTCCAACGAGGGTGAAGGCGAGGTCGAAGGCGAGGGAGAAGCCAGGCAGAAGCGTGTGGTGATCCCCTTCACCGCCCCGATTTACGACGATCAGGGGCGACTCACCTACCTGGGCAGCGATGGCCTTCGCTACGTGGTGGTCGATTGATGGCTCTATTGCAGGGGGTGGACGGCTGCAGGGGCGGCTGGCTGGTGGTAAGTGCCGATTGGGGCCCTGGGGGTTGGGATCGCTTCCGCTGGCAACTGGAGCCGCAGCTCAGCCCATGGCTGGCGGCCGAGCTGGGGGCTATCACCGCCATCGACATGCCGATCGGCCTGGCCGCAGCGGCAGCTCGTCCCTGCGATCTGCTGGCGAGGCAGCGTCTAGGGGCCCGGCGCAGCAGCGTGTTCCCCGCTCCGGTGCGGGCTGCCCTGCAGGCCTCCGACTACCCCACGGCCTGCGCTATCTCCCATGCCGCCTGCGGCAAAAAGATTAGTAAACAGAGCTTTAATTTGCTCCCTAAGATATGCCAGCTAGACCAATTGCTACAAGCAGACTCGTCCCTGCAGATGCGGGTGCATGAGGTGCATCCAGAGTTGGCATTCAGTTGTTGGAACGGCGGAGTTCCGATGGCGGAGGCCAAAAAAACCCTCGCCGGCGCCAGTCAGCGGCGGAGCTTGGTGGAAGCAGAATTTCCTGGCCTTGCCCTGAACATCCGCGCCCAATGGCCCTCCCGCCTGCTGGCCAATGACGATATTCTCGATGCCCTTGCCTGCCTATGGAGCGCTAGGCGGCTACATCAGGGCCTGGCCCTGAGATTGGGAGGTGAACTAGACGCCACGGGCTTATCCATGGCCATCAGTGCCTAAGCTATTTCTTGGCTGTCCCCCCTGCATTGGTGGTATATATTATTGGTAGAACCTGTTTGCAGGATTTGTTTGTAGAGCTTATTGGTGGAGCTTATTGGTAGATCTTGGTCGTATTTCCGAATAAGCAGCGAAACTCTATAGCTGTTTTCCTTTGCGGAAGCTCTGGAAAACCTAGACTACTGCGCTTCTGCCTCCTGAAAACCCTTGCAGCGACATCAATCCCTTGGAGATGACCGGGGTTTTCCAGAGTCTCCTTGGCTGAATTTATTCTAGTTTGGCTATGGCAGCGAGGATCAGCTCGGCGGGGACGTCGTCTCTGATTACCACTTGGCCGATGCCGGTGGGAAGCACAAAGCGCAGCTTGCCTGTCTTCACCTTTTTGTCGGCTTGCAAGCAGGCCAGCACAGCATTTGATTCCAGCTTTGGCATCTTTAGGGGTAGGGCGGCAGCAGCCACCAGAGCCCGTTGGCGCTGCTGCTCTTGGGGCCCCCAGAGGCCCATGTCGCAGGCAATTTCACCTGCTGCCAACATGCCCAGGGCCACGGCTTCTCCGTGCAGCACTGTTCCATAGCCACAGAGGGTTTCCACCACATGGCCCAGGGTATGGCCGTAGTTGAGAATCGCCCGCAGTCCACCCTCGCGTTCATCGGCCGCCACCACCCGCGCCTTGGTGCTGGCGGAGCGTTCCAACAGAGTTTGTAGCATTTGAGTGGGAATTGCCCCCAGGCTGGCCAGAGCCCCAGCGGGATCGCGGGCCGCCGCGGCCTCCAGATCGGCAAACAGTGCCGCGTCGGCAATCACGCCGTACTTAATCACCTCGGCCATGCCAGATCGGAATTCCCGTTCCGGCAGGCTGGCCAGGCAAGTGGGATCAATTAACACCAAGATTGGCTGGTGAAAGGCCCCGATTAAATTTTTGCCGCCAGGGTGATTCACCCCCGTCTTGCCACCAATCGCCGCATCCACCATCGCCAGCAGGGTGGTGGGCACCTGCACCACGCCAATGCCCCGCAACCAGGTGGCGGCAGCGAAGCCGGCCATGTCACCCACCACGCCGCCGCCGAGAGCCACGATCAGGGAGCCCCTTTCCAACTTGCGTTCAAAGGCGGCCTCGTGGATCTGGGCCACCGTGGCCGGGGTCTTCTGGTCTTCTCCCGCCTCGATCACCAGGGTGCTCACCTGGTAGCCGGCCGCCTGGAGCGTCTCCAGGGCCCGGGCGCCGTAGTGCTCCTGCACCACGGGGTTGGTGACGATCAGCACCTTGGTGCCAGGTGCCCAGCCCCGCTCAGCGATTCGGGTTCCCAGCTGGGTGATGGCACCGGCGCCGATCGCCACCGGATAGCCGTTCTGCTCCAGAGCCACAGGGATCGTGCGCAGGTTCGGCGTGGTGATCACTGTGTGGGGGCAACAGGGAGTTTGAGGTTAAGGCCAGCAGTGCTGGCCTCATTGGTAATTTTGCCGCAACTGATGCTGGAACGGTTGCCGGAACCATTGGGATATTAGCCGAGAAAGCTAATACTTCAACTGCTTCTGCGACCGCACCTACTACTGCTGCTGGAATTACCGCCGTAACTAGGGCTGCCACTCTTGATCGATCCGCTACTGCTGGAGACACTGCCCCAGGCCCCCGGGGATGGGGCAGTCAGTACCATCCTGCCTGGGGACATTGCCCTGCCTGGGGACATTGCCCTGCCTGGGGACACTGCCCTGCCTGGGGACATTGCCCTGCCTGGGGACACTGCCCAGCCTGGGGACACTGCCCTACCTGGGGTCACTGCACTTTTACCCCCTTCCAGAAAGCCACCCGACCTTTGATCTGTTCTGCCGCCTGCTTTGGTTCGGGATAGAACCAAGCGGCATTGGCATTAACTGTGCCTTCCACTACCACATTATAGTAATGGGCTTCGCCTTTCCAACCGCATACACTGCGATGACTGGAGGGTTGGATGTAGGCCGGATCTAGGGAATCGGCAGGGAAGTAGGCATTTCCCTCCACCGTCACGATGTTCTCACTGCGGGCGATCACAGCCCCGTTCCAGCTGGCCTGCATGGTCTCAACGTCAAATGTCTAGCCAATCATGGCAATCAACCAGCGCTGATGACTTGGCTCTAAATCAGCGGAGTGCCCCAGCCAAGAGCGCCCAGTCAAGAGCGCCCAGTCAAGAGAGCCAGGAAGGATACTGACCATTGATCGGGGAAGTCACGATGCAGCTGCGAATCGGCAACGGCTACGACATTCACCGCCTGGTGCCAGGCCGGCCGTTGATCCTGGGCGGCCAGCGGCTGCAGCACCCCGATGGCCTGGGCCTGGATGGCCACAGCGATGCCGATGTGCTGGTGCACGCGATCATGGATGCCCTTCTGGGGGCCCTCTCCCTGGGCGATATCGGTCTCTATTTTCCGCCCGATGACCCCCAATGGCTTGGCGCCGATAGTTTGCTGCTGCTGGAGCAGGTGGCCTCCCTGGTGCGGAGCCGGGGTTGGCAGGTGGTGAATGTGGATTCAGTAGTGGTGGCGGAGCGTCCCAAACTAAAGCCTCACATAGAAGCCATGCGCGCCGCCATTGCCTCTCGCATGGGCCTGGAACCCCAACAAGTAGGTGTCAAGGCGACTACCAATGAAAGGCTCGGTCCCACCGGTAGGGAAGAGGGCATTGCCTGCCACGCCGTGGCGCTGCTACAACAGCTTTGACACCGATTTCCTGTGGCCTACGGATCAAGGCCCTGTCCTTCAGATGGCCACTGCAGTATCCATCAGGGTCCCCCTCAGGATGGGTGGCTTCAATACAGTCGACTTCAGGGCCAATTTTCCCAATTTGAGTTGGTTTCAAGGCATGGGGCTTAAGGGCACCTTGAAAAAAATGGGTTGCCTGCGGCGAGACCAGCGAGACCCATTGCTGCAACTGAACTGGGTGCAGTCTAAGGCCATGCCAGGGGTAATTTTTCGAGGTGCCCTTAAATGTGCGTGGTTCTATTGCCAATTGTTTAAATGTATGCTGTTTAAGTGTAAATTTTTTAAGTATATATGGTTTAAAAGTAAGTGGCTTCAATGGCAATTGCTTCAATGGCGATTGCTTCAGGGGCGATTGCTTCAGGGGCGATTGCTTCAGGGGCAATGGCTTGAAGGCATACTGCGTAAAAGCATCTGGTTGCAGCGCTGGCCTAAGTCGTGCTTAGCATTAGCTCTGTTGGTGGCAGTTTTAGTGATCTCTGCTGTTCCTGGCCGGGCTGAGGCGGCCCCCCCGCCAGGGTTGGTGGTGGAGCAGCTACGTCTGAAGGTGCCCAGCGATGCGGTGCCGGCCTGGCTAGAGGCCGAACGCGGCAGCTGGGAGCCCTGGTTGGCCCAACAGCCAGGATTTATGCGGCGCCAGCTGTTCTGGGATCCCCAGCGGCAGGAGGGCACTTTGATGATCTATTGGGCCAGCCGTCAGCAGTGGCAGGCCACCTCCAGCGAGGAACAACAGCAGGTGCAGCAGCGCTTTGAGCTTCTGGCCCGCGCTGGCACCGGCCAGGAGCAAGGCAATCCGTTTCCGCTGATATTCAGTGGCGAGCTGCTGCCCCAATGACAGTAAGCAGCTACGTGCTCGGCACCACAGATCTGGAACTGCAGCGCCTGGAGCGCCAACACGCCATCTGGCGCGACGATGCCCTGGCCAGTTGGGATCGGGCCGGCTTTGGCCCTGGGCAGCGCCTGCTGGATTTGGGTTGCGGGCCTGGCTTTGCCGCCCTCGACCTGGCCCAGCGGGTGGGAGCTGCGGGCGAGCTGCTCGCCTTAGACAATGCCCCTGTCTATCTGGAGCACCTCCAACAACAGGCCCATCGGCTACAGCTGCATCAATTGCGCAGTCAGTTATTTGATCTGGCCACCTGCAATTCTGCCCTGGAGCTGGTAGCCCAACAGGGGGGTGGCTGGGATGGGGCCTGGTGTCGCTGGCTGGCAATGTTTTTGCCCGATCCCAGTAAGTTGGTTAAGTTGGTGGCCTCCATGTTGCGGCCGGGGGGACGCCTGGTGCTGCATGAATACTTGCACTGGGATACCTATGCTCTCTACCCCCGTGGCCGGGCTGTTCGTCTGTTTGTGGAGCGCTGCATCCAGCACTGGCAAGCCCATGGCGGCGATCCCCACATCGCCAGGCGCCTACCGGCGTTGCTGGAGGCCCGGGGGCTACGCCTGCTCCATAGCCGCAGCTTGATGGCCTGCTGCCCCAGCGATCAACCGAAGGCCGTCTGGCTTCAAGACTTCCTGCGCAGCTATGCGCCGACGCTTGCCAGCGCAGGCCTGTGGAGCTCCTCTGAGCAGGCGGAACTGGACGAGGAGATCCACCAGGCCCAGGTCCATCCCAGCCTGTGGGTGACGCCCGCCCTGGTTGAAATGATCTGGGAGCAACCCTGATGTATTCCCCCGACCCCGGCACTGCCGAGAGCCTCCTCGGCAGCGACTACCACCTCGACCTGGGCCGGCGCCAACGCCTCGGCATGGTGGAGGCCATCTGGGGTGAACACAAGAGTGCCCAGCAGCTGGCGGCGATCATCGAGAGCTTGCAGGCGGCCGGCGAACTGGCCCTGGCCACGCGGGTGTCGCCGCAAAAGGTTGCCGCTGTGCAGGAGTTGTTGCCCGATTGCCCCCTGCAGCACCACCCGGACGCCCGCTGCCTGGTGAGTGAACCGCTGCCCCCCATCCAGGCCCGGGCCGGCAGGGTGGTGGTGCTCGGTGCTGGCACCAGCGATTTACCGGTGGCGGCGGAAGCCCGCCTGGCCCTGGCCTGCCATGGCATCGAGGCCGACCTGGTGCTGGATGTGGGCGTGGCCGGGCTCCATCGACTACTTAGCCGCCTCGACCAGCTGCGCACAGCGGATGTGCTGATCGCCTGTGCCGGCATGGAGGGCGCCCTGCCAACGGTGCTGGCGGGGCTGGTGTCCCAGCCGCTGATCGGTGTACCGGTGTCGGTGGGCTACGGCGTCAGCGCCGGTGGTGTCGCTGCTCTGCACGGCATGTTGGCCAGCTGCGCTCCGGGCCTCACCGTGGTCAACATCGACAACGGCTATGGCGCCGCCATGGCCGCCCTGCGCATTTTGGGCCTGATTAATCGCAGTTGATCAACTCCTGTTGGGGGCGCTGGTCGGCTCGTCGACTCGTCGGCTGGTGGGCGCGACTTCCATGGAAGGCATCAGAATGGCGGCAGTTGTCGCATCGGCATGACTGACCAGCAGCCCTCCTTGGCCACTCCCGCAGCTGCTGATGGCTCCCAGACCCATGACTTTGAGTTGCAGAAGCGGCTACACCAGAAAATTCGCAACGACGCCGACTACGACGACTGGGACTACGGCACCGAGCCTCTGCCCAACGAGGCCTGGATCAAGCCTCCGTCGCCGGCTTCCGAGGCCTGATGCGGCCCGGGAGGGTCAGCCCCACCAGGCACAGCAACGACATGCTCAACCACAGCCCCACGCCATGGCCCTGATTATCGAGGGCTACCCCGGCCATTAGGGGTGCCCCGAAAGCACTGAGGGCGAAGCATTGGGAGAACAGCGCCATGGCCAAGCCCCGGTGTTGCTCAGGAGTCAGTTCGATCACCGCTTCAGTGGCAATCGGCAGAAAGGCAGCCTCCCCCAGGGCCAGGGGCAATTGGGCGGCGATCACCAGCGCGATCCCTTGCTGGCTGAGGGCGGAGACCCCCAGCAGGGCGGTGCCAAGGGAGAAGCAGAGCAAACTCAGCTTCAGCCCCACCCCCACTGGTCTTCTGGCCAGGGCCTGACCCACTGGCCACTGGATCAGCAACAGCAGGCCCAATTGCACAGCTATCAGTAGAGCCCCCAAACTGGTTGGCAAGGGGCTGCGGGCCAGGCCGCCGCGCACCAGATCCAGGGGCAGGGCGCTCTGCATCAGCGCCGGCAAACTTGTACATATAAGCGTGATAGCTAAAATTGGCACAAGTGGTGGTAGCCACTGGCCCCAGCTAGTTCCTGGCAAGCCAGTTCGACGAGCTACAGGTTGGGGTAGGGGCTTGAGCACTAGTAACAACCCCATCGCCAGCAGACAGGCCACATCCACCGCATAGATCCCCCGCAACTGGCCAGCGGCGGCCAAGCCGGCCCCCACCAGGGCGCCGCCGGCAATCCCGGCGGCATCGGCACTGCGCACCAGCGCATACCCCCTGGCCGAGGGGATCGGCCGGGGGCCCCCTGCGCAGGCCAGGGGCACCGCCAGTTCGATCGCCGGCCAGTAGAGCCCCATGGCCAGGCCGATCAGCAATTGCCCCTGCCCATAGGCCTGGAAGTTCGTGGCCAAGAACAGTTGGCCATCTCCAGCCATGGCCGCCACTACAGCCATCAGCACCGGCGTGCCGCAGTTGCAGCCTCGGTCCAACAACAGCCCACTCAAGAAGCGTCCGACGGTGCCCGCCAGGGCCGCCAGGGCCAGGCCCTGGGTAACGCTGGAGGCCGTGAATGCCTGTTGGTCAAACACCAGGGGTGTGAGATACAAAACTCCGCCCGCCCCCAGGGAGGCGATGGCCCGCAGGATCGCCAGTTCGCGCAGTGGCGCGGGAAACTGGGAGAACCACCAGCTCCCTGCGGCCACCGCCTGTGCCTGATTCACTGGCTGTGTCAAGAGCTGGGGGGGGCGACTGGTTTGCACTGGCCCGTTTCCTTGCCAGGCCATTGATCAGTCTGCTGTTTGCCGGCCTGGCGCCCCTGGTGCTGCCGCCACCACCCGCCTGCGCCGCTCAGCAGCTACGGGTGCAGCTGGATGGCCTGCAATTGCCGATCGATCTGCTCGAGTTGGAGGCCTGGAGCCGCAATTCCTCCGCCCAGGGTGGCGAGCTGGCCATCTGGCTCGGCTTGCTGGAGCCCCGCAGTCGCCTGGGTTTAAGACGCCTGTTGAACGCGCCATTGATTCGGGATCGCAGCTTTGGCAGCCAATTGCTTGGTAGCTGGAGCGGTGATCAGATGCTCAAGGAGTTGGCAGAGTTGCTCGCCTGCGGCGATGGCTGCAGCAGCGATCGTCTGCTGCTGGTCACCCTGCAGCAGTTGCTGCAAAACCAAGCCAGTGTTTCCAGTATCGAGCTGCTGCGGGCCTTGCCGGTGGAGCGGCTCACCCTGGATCTCGATGATCTATTGGATTTGGCATCCCGTTGGCGGCGGCAATTGCAGAGTCAGCGCCAGGGTTTCCAGCTTCTGCACAGCTTGGCTTTACCCCTGCGCCAGTACCGACCGCCCCTGCTGCCGGCTGATGCAAACCTGCAGCCCAGGCAGCTAAGGCTGGCGGTGGCTCACCGCAAAGCGCTGCTGCCGTTGGAGGTGTGGCCCAGTCGCAATCCATTGGCGGGGCCCTGGGTATTGCTGATGCCGGGCCTGGGCGGCGATCCCGATCAGCTCAATTGGCTGGCCGCCGACCTGGCGGAGCGGGGCTGGCCGGTGGTGCTGGTGGAACATCCCGGCAGCGATGCCGCCGCCGTGCAGGACTCCCTCGCCGGCAAAAGGCCCTTTCCAGGAGCCGAAAGTTTGCCGGATCGGCTGGCCGATGTGCAGGCGGTGTTGGCGGCCCAGCGCCAGGGGAGCCTTGGCGAGTTGGGGCCCGGCCGAGCTGGCAGCCAGGGAGTCGTGCTGATGGGCCATTCCCTGGGCGGTCTGGTGGCACTGATGGCCGCTGGCATGCGGCCCGAACCTGGCCTGGAGCGCCGCTGTGCCCGCGCCTTGGATCACTTGCCAGTGATCAACATCTCCAGACTGCTGCAATGCCAAATCCCCCAGCTGTCGGTGCCCGACCTGGCCGCCCCTGCCTTGCCCGCCGCTGGCCAGCTGGCCCCCCCACCGGTAATGGCGGTAGCCATTTACAACAGTTTTGGCAGTTTGCTGTGGCCCGCCGCTGGTCTCGCCCCCTTGGCGGTGCCTGTATTGATGGTGGGAGGCAGCCTGGATCTGATCACTCCGCCGATCGCTGAGCAATTGCCTGCCTTTCTGCACAGTGGCCATGCCCGCAGTCGCTTGGTGCTGGTGCAGGGGGCCAGTCACTTCTCGCCGGTGCGCCTGGCCCGGGATGGCAAGGCCCTGTTTCGGCTCGGGGATCAACTTGTGGGGATTGAGCCGCTAAAGGTGCAGAACCTGATGCTCAACCTCACCAGCGAGTTTTTGACCAGCCTCGGCCAGCCCCTGCTGCTGTCGCCCCAACACCGCCAGCAGCAGGGCATCAGCGCCTATGTGCTCGATCGCCACCAGGCCCATCGCTGGTGGCGCGGCCTCGGCAAGCCCTTGCCGTAGCTGTGGAAGAACATCAGGGCGCAAAACCAGGGGCGAGCAGGTAAACGCACAAGAAGGGCTGCGATAGCTGGATTGTATTGACTCTCAGGGGCGAAATGGGCAATTTTTCGAGGCGCTCGAAAGAGCAGAAATTATGAGTATTGTCAAATTTAGCCTAAAAATTATGAGTATTGTCAATTTTAGTCGTAGCTTACCCTTGGATCTATTGCCGCCACTAGCATATCTACGCTTACGGTAACAAGCACAACCAAGCCAGCTATGACCACCACAATCCCCTGCACCAGGGGGTAATCCCGCTGGCCAATTGCCTCCTGCAGTCGAAAGGCAATGCCGGGCCAGGAGTAGGTGACCTCAATCAGCAGGGCACCGCCAATCAGCGAGGCCACCGTGATGCCGGTGATAGTGAGCACTGGCAGCAGGGCGTTGGGCAGGGCATGGCGCAATACCACCCGCGTCTCGCTGAGGCCACGGCTGCGGGCTGCTTCCACGTAGTCGGAGTTCAGGGCGCGGCGCAGGTTGAGCCGCAGGGCGTTGGCAAAAATGCCACTCAGTAGCAGTGCCAGGGTGCCAGCGGGGAGGATTAAGTGCCTCAATGTTCCCCCCAACTGCTGCCAATGGCCGCTGCGCAGCCCCTCCAGCAGGCTGTCCAATAGATAAAAACCACTGCCTTGGGGCGGCAGCAGGGTGGCTGGAAAGCGCCCACCAACCGGCAGCCAGCCCAGCCAGACGGCGAATAGCAACTGCATCGCCATCGCCGCCCAAAAAGGTGGCAGGGCGTAGGTGCCGATGCCGTACAGCCTGCCGGCAAAATCGAGCCCGCCCTCCGGCCTGGCGATGCCGCTGAAACCCACCGCCAGCCCCCCTAGGGCCGCCAGCAGCAGGGCCACCGCTCCCAGCTCCAAGCTGGCGGGCAGGCTGTCGCGGATCACCTGCAGCACCGGATCTTGATTGGTGAGGGAACTGCCCAGATCGCCAGTCACCAGTTGCCAGAGGTAGTGGCCGTATTGCTCGATCAGCGGGCGATCCAGGCCCAGCTGCGCCCGCAGCGCCGCGCGGGCCGCCTCCGGTGCTCGGGTGCCCAGCAGGGCATCGATCGGATCTCCCGGTGCCAGGCGCAGGAGCAGAAAAACCAAGCTGGCGATCAGCCACAGCATCAGCGGCGCCAGGGCCAGTCGTGTGGCCAGGTAGCGCCCCAGGGCGCGGTGACTGCTCATGGCTGGCTATCGGCGGCCTGGGCGGCCGGGGGTCTGCGCAATTCCTGGAGTAGCAGCCGGCCGGAACCGTCGTACCGGGGGCGGCTCAGGGGCGGCCGGGCCCAGGCCCTGGGGGCCACCAGCCACAGCGGGATGTAGGGCGTGGCTGCGGCCACCTGGGTCTGTAATTGAGCCAGCAGGCGCTGCCGCGCCGTCCCCTCCAGCGCCGCGCTCAATCGCAGCCTCGCCTCCAGGCCAGGAGCAGTCCAGAAACTGCCGCTGGCGGCACTGGCCCCCTGGAGACAGCGCTGGCCCCGGGCCTGGTCGCAGCTCAGCAGGGGTGTGATGTAGTTGTCGGCATCGGGGAAATCGCCCATCCAGTCGAGCAGGATCAGAGCGAAGGCCCCATCCCCCAATTGGCGGTAGGCCGTGGTGGCTTCCATGCCATTCAGCTCCAGCCGCACGCAATCGGCCAAATCCTGGCGCAGCTGGGCCTGCCAGGTGAGGGCAAACAGGCGGTCCGTGGGGATGTTGGAGCGAAAGGTGAGCGGCAGGCTGAGTACCCTGCCGCGGCAGTAGCCCGCTTGGCGGTAGAGCTGCCTGGCCCGCCCGGGGTCGTAGCTGGGCCAGGCGCTGGCGGCGGCCCCCGCCAGGTTGGGGGGCACCAGAGTTTGCAGGGGATCCCTCAGCCCCAGGCTCACCCTGCGGCTGATCAGCTCCCGATCCAGGCTGAGGGCCAGGGCCTGGCGTAGACGCTGATTCGCCAGGGGCGGCTGGTCCGAGAGCAGGGTGAGATAGCCGATTTCCAGGGCCGGTCCCACCGCCTCCAGCAAACCGCCTCCGACAGCTTGCCGGTGCAGGGCGGCCTGCTGGTCGATCTCGAGGCTGGTGGAGAGCAGCACATCCACCTCGCCGCTCTGCAGGGCCCCAAACAGGGCGGTGGAATTGCTCAGCGCCACCAGATCCAATCCGTTGTTGGCCGGTTTGCGGCCCCAGTAGCCAGCGAAGGGCTCCAGCCGCTGCTGCTGCGGATTGAAGCTGGCCAGGCGATAGGGCCCCGTGCCGACAAAGCTGCCGTTCAGCAGTTTTTTGGCGTAGGGGCCATAGGCCCTGGGCGACACCGGCGTCAGGTTGATGGCGCTGAGCAGCTGGGGCAGGGCGCTGTAGGGCCGCTTGAGGCGCAGTTCGATCTCGTGGCTGCCGGTGGCGCGCACATCGGCGACCCGATCCCCCAGCAGGTAGCTGAGCTTGCCGATGGCCAGGAACCGCTTCAGGCTGAACACCATGGCGGCCGCATCGAAGCGGCTGCCGTCGTGGAAGAACACGCCGCGTCTCAGTTGCAGCCTGGCCCGCAGGCGATCCCTCGACAGCTGGGGGAGCTCGGTGGCCAGCCTCGGTTCCAGTTGGCCTTTGGGGTTGATCGCGTAAAGCGGATCGCCGATGGCGCTGAGCAGCTGCATCGCCCCCACCGTGTAGGCGCCGGCGGGGTCGAGGCTGTCGATGCGGCTCTTGCTGGCCACCACCAGGCGGCCGGCGACCCGGGGCGGCTGGGCCAGGAGGCCGCAGCCGCCGATTAGCGGCGTGAGCGCCAGGGCCGCCAGGCCCAGGGCCCTGGCGGAAACCCGGTATGGCAGCACTAACCGGTATGGCAGCACTAAGGAGGATTCGACTAGGGCCCCCCATTCAAAGGCTCAGTCCAGGCGCACAGGGCGGTGATTCACCTTTGTGACCACCTGTTTCAGTGACATTTCAAATACTTTGGAACCCTCACGAGTCAAGGGCCAGGGGCGCAGCCAGCAGCGGTCGTGGGAGGCATCGACGCCAATGACTTGGTAGACCTGCTCGTCGTCGGCGATGCGGATGCAATCGCCCTGGCAGAGCAACGGTTTGGTAGTGCTGGGGATGGCTGTGGTCATAAATCGGGTTAGTTGGAGATCATGCTGCGGTGGGTTTCAGGGCTCAACTGTTCATCTCGGTACAAAAAGCGGCACCGGTGAGCGGATAGAGACCTGATTGCCGAATGCAAGGGAGCCCCAGATTGCAAGGGAGAGCCAGATTGCAACGGAAGCCCATTGCGACAGGCGCCGATTGCAGCAGGCCCTGGGACGGTTGGAGACGGCTGGAAGGCGTTGATGTCTCTGAGGGGGCAGATTTGAGGGTGGGTAAGGACCACTAAAGAATTTCTTCCAATCTGCCCCAACCCATCCTTTCTAGCCAGAGGCAGCTAGGTGACTGTTCGTTTTACGTGATCGTTTGCTGACTCACTGGCCATTCAGCTCGGCTGGCGGGATGCCCTCCAGCTGGCTTCCAGGCTCCTGACCGCAACGGCGTCAGGGCCTGGGCGGCGCCCTGGGGCCAGGAGCCTCGTCGGGAGGGGAATCCGGCTTAGAGGGTGCGCAGGCAGGCGGCGACCGCGGCCACCTCCTCCAGGGCCGCTATTGCCGTCAGCGCCTTCCGGAAGCGAGCTTCCGACACTTCATGGGTGATCACGACGATTTCGGCGTCAGCCGGGCCGACCCCCCGCTGGCCAGGGGCCAGGGCACCGCCACCATGCTCGAACTGCATGATCGACTGGATCGATACCCCCGCCTCCCCGAAGTAGGTGCCGATCTTGCCGATCACGCCCGGTTGGTCGCTGGTCTGCAGCCGCACATAGTTGCGGTGACTGGTCAAGCTGCTGTCCACCAGGCAACAGGAGCGCCAGCTGTTCGCCGCCAGCAGCGGATCCAGGGGCGCCTGGAGCTGGTTTCCGCTCACGTGTCGGATGCCGGCGATGTTGAGGATGTCGGCCACCACGGCGGAGGCGGTGGGCCCTGCCCCGGCGCCAGGTCCGTAGAACATCACCTGGCCCACTGGATCGCCCTCCACCAGGATGGCGTTGTTGACGCCGTGAACCCCCGCCAGGGGATGCTGCTTGGGCAGCAGGGTGGGATGAACCCTCACGTCCAGCAGTTGGCAGTCGACGCCCTCCTGGCTGGCCACGCCGAGGTGCTGGGCAACGGCCAGCAGTTTCACCACATAGCCCAGTTGGGCCGCATAGGCCACATCGCGGGCATCGAGGCGATCGATGCCCTCGGTGGGAATCGCTGCCCGCTCTATGGGGCCGCCGTAGGCCAGGCCACTGAGAATGGCAATCTTGTCAGCGGCGTCTCCCCCCTGCACGTCGGCGGCCGGGTCGGCCTCCGCGTAGCCGAGGCGCTGGGCGTCCGCCAGCACCTCGGCGTAGGCGGCCCCTTCCGCCGCCATGCGGCTGAGGATGTAATTGGTGGTGCCGTTGATGATGCCACTCACCCGCTGGATGCGGTTGGCCCCCAGGGACTGCTTCAGCGGTTCGATGATCGGGATGCCGCCGCCCACCGCCGCTTCGATCAACACGTAGACGCCCTTGGCGGCGGCGGCGGCGGCGATCTCCTGGCCGTAGCGGGCGATCACGGCCTTGTTGGCGGTGACCACGGGCTTGCCGGCGGCAATGGCCCTGAGGATCAAGCTGCGGGCGGGCTCCAAGCCCCCCATCACCTCCACGACGATGTCCACTGCCGGGTCGTCCACCACGGCATTTGCATCGGTGCACAGCAGTTCGGCGGGTAGCTCCAGAGCTCGCGGGCGATGGGGATCGCGCACCGCCACCCGTCGCAACTCCAGCTCGCCCACCAGGGGATGGCGGCCGCCGGGGCTGGCCAGAATGCCGGCAACGCCTGCCCCCACCGTGCCGAGGCCGAGCAAGCCGATGCCGATGGTCATGCGCTGGGAGTTGGTGGAGCTTTGATCCTATAAATCATGCCGCCAGGGCCAGGGCCTGGGCCTGCATCAGCTTGAGGATGTTCAGGAAACCATTGGCCCGGGAGGGGGTGAGGCTGGCCTGCAGACCCGTGGCGGCGATGAAGCTGGGATCGATGGCGATCACCTGCTCCGGGCTCAGCCCTTCCAGGCCCTCGATCAGCAGGGCCAGCAGTCCCTTGGTGATCGCCGCATCCGCATCGCCCAGCCAGTGGAGCTTGCCTCCCAGCAGCTGGCCCACCACGTAGACATTCGAGACGCAGCCCTTCACCTTGAAGGGCTCCTGGTGGAATTCTGCGGGCAGGGGCTGCAGCTTCTTGGCCAGCCAGAGCAAGTATTCATAGCGACGTTTGGGATCGGTGCTGCTGGCCAGTCGAGCCACGATCTGATCCAGATTCGCGCTACCACTGCCGCTACCACTACCAATACCGCTCCCACTGCCACTGCCACTGGTCATCATTGAGTGCTCATCGCTCACTGGTCATCGCTCACTGGTCATCGCTCACTGGTCATCACTCATTGGTCATCACTCATTGGTCATCGCTGACAGGTCAGCTCAAACTATTCAACGCTGACCGCTGACTGCTGACCGCCCATTGCCCATCGCTGACCCTGGCTCATCGCTGACGGCGCCTGGCCCAGCGCCAGCCGCCCCAGCCCGCCAGCACCGTCAAGCCCGCCAGGGCCAGGGGCTGGGGCCCGGCGAGCAGTCCTTGGATCGGCAAACCGCCAGGAAACCAGTTCTGGTGGGCTTGGCTGACTTGGGCGCGGCTGCCGGCGGGCAGTTCCAGGTAGTCGCGGTGGCCCGGGCCTCGATCCACTTGCAATTCCCAATCGCCGCCCGCCGCCTTGGGCAGCTGAAAGCGAAGTTGGCCACTGGCATCGGTGCGACCGATCTCTATAGCCGTGCCGCCGCCGGGGGGCACCAGGCGCACCGAGGCGTTGCTGGCCGGTTCGCCGTTGCCAAAGCGGCTTTCCAACTGCAGGGTGTTGGTGAGGCCGCTCAGCCGCTCCAGGCTGCTCTCGATGGCATGGGCCCTGGCCGCCGACTGGGCGCTGGCCAAGGCCAGGGCGGCCGTCACCAGGGAGGCAGTCACCAGGGCGGCAGTCCGCAGGGGCAGGGCAAGAGAGAACGGTTTGTTCACGGGCAATGTTGATTAAATAGAAATTACCTAACCGAAGATTGCTTCATTGGCAATTGATTCATTGGTAATTAGTCAAATGGCAATTCGTTCATTGATAATTCATTAAGTAGCAATTCATTAAATAGCAATCTATTAAGTAGCAATTGGTTCGTTGGCAATGCGATTGGTTCAGGGAAGTTCTGGAAAACCCGAACCATGATCAATGGAACCCTGACTCCGCAATGGCTCTCAGCTGGCTTTATCGTAACAATGGGTTTTTTTCAGGGCTTCCCCAGGGGAATATCTGATTTAGCTGGCTTTCCAGCGGCTATCGGAACTCTTGCCGGCCTGCACCATGCGCAGCATGGAACTCACCATCATCGACAGGGCATCACTGCTGGCGCCCCGGGCCTGCAACTCGGCGGCGATCACCCGATCGGCGGCGGATTGGCAGGTGTCGCTGTGGCGGGTGGGAACCGTGAAAGAGGGAGGGGCGACAGCTCTGTTGGTCGGGAGTGAAGCGAAGAGATCCAAGGCCGACGCCTGTGAGCAGGGCAGACTCTGATCCTTGCAGATAAATCCGCCCACCGCGGGCAGGTTTGATGCGATTGGCAAAGTTTTGAACAGTGTTTTTGAGCGGCGCCGCCGCCTGGCCGCTGCGGTGGGCAGGGGGCTCGGCAGCTAAAACCAGTGCAGGCCGCTCTCGTCAATCCAGCCATCCAGGGGCACATCCCAGCTGTCCCGGGGCAGGGCCGCCACCAGACAGGCCGCGGGCAGCACCCCCAATGCCGGCACCGCCCGCCAGGCTGGCTGGGCCCGCAGCCGATCGAACCAGCCACCGCCGTAGCCCAGGCGCAGGCCGCGGCCATCCAGCGCCAGACAGGGCAACAGCAGGGCGGCCATGGCGCTGGCCGGCAGCGGCGAGCAGGCCAGCGGGGCGGCGATGCCGCAGTCGTCGGCCGCCAGCGGATCGCCGGGCCTCCAAGGGCGATAGCGCAGTCCCAGCTGGTGATCCTCAGCCGTGCTGGCGATCGCCGGCAGGGCCAGGGTCCATGGCGGCGCAGAGAGTGCCGGCGAGGGCAGTGCCGGCGAGGGCAGTGCCAGCGAGGGCAGTGCCGAGGAGGGCAGTGGTGGGGAGGGAAAGTTTTGCTGGAGACAGCTGCTCAGGTCCGCTTCTCCGGCCAGGGGCCAATAGAGGCCCAGGGTGGCTCCCAGGGGCTGGCTGCGAGACGAATTAGCCCCTGGCGGCGCCATCAGCCAGGTCGCCAACTCTCTCGATGCCACCGCCTGGATGGCTGCCTCCACTGGGGGTAGGGCCGCCGCCCGCAGGCGCCGAAAGCGGCTGCGCAGCTCTGGCTTGCTGAGCTCAACCATCGCCCCTGACCCTGCTTCCATGAGTGGCTATTTCAGCGTTGAAACCAGCCGGTGAGCGCCGTCGCCAGGGCGTCGGCGGCGTCGTCGGGTCGCGGTGGTCGCTCCAGTTCCAACTCCCGCATCACCGCCTCCAGCACCTCCTCCTTGCTGGCATGGCCCGAGCCGGTGAGCGCCAATTTGATTTGCATCGGCGGAAATTCCGTCGTCGGTACCCGCAGGCGAGCCAGGGTCATCATCACCACGCCGCGGGCCTGGACCACGGAGACGGTGGTGCTGGAGCGGTAGAAGAAGAATTTTTCCACCACGGCCAACTGGGGCCGCCAGGTGCGTACCAGTTGGCGCAGGTCGCGGGCGATCTCCACCATCCGCTCCCCCTCGCTGCGGCCGGGGTCGGTGCGCAAAATGCCGCAGTCAAGAAATTGCAGCCGGCCGCTGGTACCGCCGCTCCAGCCGATCGGTTCGGCCACCTCGATCAGCCCGTAGCCCACGCGGGCCAGACCGGGATCAATGCCGAGGATGCGCACCCTTTGTTCTTGCTGTTGCTGGCGCTCAGGCTGCCAGGGCCAGCTCGAAGGCGCGGCGATCGGATGGTTCGCCCCGCTCAAACACCTTGCAGAAGGTCTTGATCACCCGATCGCCGGAATCGATGGTCTCCAGCGGATCCTTGCGCAGTCGATGGCGCAGACAGCAGGCCACCACCCGGGCCACGTCGTCTTCGCTCACCTCGGTGCGCCCCTCGAAGGCGGCCAGGGCTCGGGAGGCGCGGTTGGTGACGATGTCGCCCCGCAGACCGTCCACATCCAGCTCGCCGCAGATCCCGGAGATGCGCAGCCGCAGGTCGTCGTCGATCGCCACCTGGCCGAGGCGTTTCTGGGCTTCCACCACCCTCGCCTGGAGGTCATCTTGTCGCTGCTGAATGGCGGTATTGAAGCCATCGGGGTCGTTGTCGAAGGCGGTGCGCTGATCCACCACCTGCACCCGCAGTTCCGGATCGCGCACCGTGCGCACTTCCACGCTCATGCCGAAGCGATCCAGCAGCTGGGGCCTCAGCTCCCCCTCCTCCGGGTTGCCGGAGCCGATCAGCACGAAACGGGCCGGGTGGCGCACCGAGATGCCCTCCCGTTCCACCGTGTTCCAGCCGGAAGCGGCTGAATCCAGCAGTACGTCCACCAGGTGGTCGTCGAGCAGGTTCACCTCATCGACGTAGAGCAGGCCGCGGTTGGCCTTGGCCAGCAGGCCCGGTTCAAAGGCCCGCACCCCCTCGCTGAGGGCCTTTTCGATGTCGATGGTGCCGCAGAGGCGATCTTCCGTGGCCCCCAGGGGCAGGTCCACCATCGGCACCTGGCGCTGCTCCACCGGCAGGGTTTCGCCCAGGTCGGCCCGCTGGCGCACCTCCGTGCTCTGCAGGTCGGGGTCGGAGGCGGAGCTGTTGTAGGGGTCGCCAGCCACCACCTCGATTTCGGGCAGCAGGTCGGCCAGGGCTCGAATCGTGGTGGATTTGCCCGTGCCCCGGTCGCCCATGATCATCACGCCGCCGATGCGGGGATCGATCACGTTCAGCAGCAGCGCCAACTTCATCTCCTCCTGCCCCACGATCGCGGTGAAGGGGTAGACCCTGCGCTTGCGGGCTTGCGTCACGGAGCGGTGGTTGGACTTTGCTCGGATTGTTTCACAGGCAGCAGGCTGAGCACCTGGGGTGGGGTGGCATCGGCCGGATAGATCAGCCGTACCCGCAGCTCGCGGCCCTGGCCGGGCCCCAGGCTGATCAGGCCCAGCCTGGGGCCCTGTTGGCCCGCCCGCAGCACCAGGTGAAAGGCCTGGGGGCCGCTGGCCCTGCCGCCCTCGCCATCGAGACCGCTCACCTCCACCGTGCCCCGGAACATCACCGCCTTGGTCGGCTGGTTGTAGAAGCGCAAGCCGCCCTGGTTCAGGTCGCCCTTGATGGGAGATTCCAACGCCAATTGCAGCTGCTGAGGCAGGGGGCTGCTGTTGCGCAGGGGCATGGTGATCTCGTACTCCACGCCGTAATTGCCGTGGGCCGCCCAGGCGGTTCCCGGGTAGAGACGGCGCAGTTCGGCGCTCTGGCTCTGGCCGGTGCCCAACCTGCCCCGTTCCAGGGAGGCGATCGGCCAAGAGATCGGCGCGCTGCTGGTGCTCAGCCAGCGCTGGCCTGGATCGGTGATTCGCGCTCGCCAGCGACTGCCCAGCTGCACGCCGCTGACCCGCGAGTAGATGATCGGCCCGCTGGCTCCCCTGGGGCTGGGCAGGTGCTCCTTGGCACTCAGGGGTCCCTCCAGCAGCGCCGCCCAGGATTCGGCCCGCGGCGGCTGATCGCCCTCGCCAAAGCCGGCCAGCATGGCCAGGTCCACCGGGGTGTCGCTCTGGAGCCGCAGCTGCAGGTTGCGGCCATTGAGCAGGGGATCCAGGCCCCGCACCGGCAGCGGCAGCACCAGCAAGGTGGTGGGCGCCGCCGCCGCCGCCAGGGTCCAGCTGGCGGGCAGGGAGCCCCTGGGCTGGCGCCTCAGCAGTTCGGTGGCCACGCGGCTGCCGGGCCCGGCATACACCGGCTCGATGCCCTGGGCCAGCAGCGCCGGCAGCGGCAGAAACGGGGCGCTGGGCTGGCTTGGATCCAGGGACTGGGACAGGGCGGTCGCCCCATCCACCAACCGCAGGGTCCCGGGGCGGTTGCCGCGGGGTTGGGCCAGCACCGCCAGCCACAGGGTGGAATTGGCGCTGCCGGGGGTGCCGGCATAGACGTGGTGGCTGAACAGATCGAAGCGACCATTCAGGGGTAGATCCAGGTGGGCTGCGGGCACGCCCCGGTCGCTGCCGGCAAAGGTGGAAAGCAGGATTCCCGGCCCGCTAATCAGCTCGGGATTGTTGTCGTTCACCATCAACACCCCGTCGAGGCCCCCCGGCAGGGGCGCCACCTGCTGGGACCGCAATTGGGTGGTGGCAGGCAATTTTGTGGTGGGCGTCTGGCCCCAGGCCGCGGTCAGGGTCACCAGTTGCGGGGGCAGGGTCACCAGGGCCAGGGTCACCAGGGCAGTGGGCACGGCCCCGAGGCTGGCGAGGGCCCCGGGGCGCAGGCGGCGGCGGTGGCGGCTAGGCATCGGCTCTAGGGAAATGAGTGGAGTTGTGAACTGAATTTGCTTGGCAAATTACCCGGATGAATTAGCTTGACAAATTTGCCAGGCAAAAATATCGACAAGATTGGCCCGATTTTTTAGTGGGTAAAATATCTTGGCAATTCAGCTTTGCCAAGTTGCCCTGGCGAATTATCGCTTGCCGTAAGCGAGCGCGTTGTTTAGGGGCGATTATTGGTGGGAGTTTCCAGCAGGGTGGGTGCCATCGCCGCGGCCATGGCTCTGATCAAGTTTGCTGAGCGGGGATCGTTAAAGGGGCCTTTGACCATGAAGGCCGCCACGGCTCGATGGCCATTGGGTAGCTGAATCAAAGCGGCATCCGCATAGGCGATACCGATATCGCCGGTCTTGTTATAGACGCGTACACCTCGCTCCTGCAGGTCGCTGTCTGGATCGGCGCTGTTTCGCTTGCCCAGCCCCTGCAGCAGGCCCAGGGGGATCAGGGTGTTGGTGTGTGATTGGGCCAGGATCTCGCGGAACAGATCCCTGCCTCGGGGGCTGAGGGCCTCGCCGATGTCCACCAGGGCGATGCTGCGGGCCAGATCGCGACTGCTGCTGGTGTTGGTGCCCTCTAAATCGGGCAGCCAGGCATTCACCGCCGTGCCGTTCAGTCCCAGGGTTTGAAAGCGGGCGTTGACCAGCGCCTTGCCCCCCAGCCGCTTGATCAACAGATTGGTGGCGCTGTTGTCGCTCACCCGGATCATCTCTGTGGCCGCTTCGTAGACTGGAAATTTGCTGCCCATGGGTCTGCTGGCCATCCAGCCGGCACCGCCGGCCACCAGCTCCGCGGTGAGGGGCAGGGATTCGTTCCAGCGCAACTTTCCGGCATCGAGATCCTGCAAAGCGGCCAACAGGATTGGATTCTTGATCGAGCTGGCGGCCGGCATGGCCAGGTCGGGCTGCAGGGCGGCGTAGCGCCCGTCATCGAGCACCAGCAGGAAGGCCGAGGCCTTGAGATCGGTCTGGGCGGCGGCCAGCTGGGCCCAGCGCTGGCTCAGGGCAGCCAGTTCTCGGCGCGGCTCGAAGCTGCCCTGGCGGAGATGGGCCAGGCGCTCCAGGGGCGCCGTCGGCCCATCTGGCGGGCTTCCAGACGCCCCTTGGCTGTCGCCGCTCGCCAGCCGGGGGGCCAGCAGTTTCAAGGTGGTGCCGGCCAGCACCCCCAGGCCAATGCCCAGCACGATCAAGCGCAGCAGCAGGGCCAACGGCTGCATCCAGCCAGGCCGTTTAGGGCGGGACGGGCGACTGGCCGTCACGGTGGATCCGCAGCTAGGTCCATGAAGCTAGGGGTTGTGGCGCCGGCTGGCCCAGCGCAACTGGCTGACCATGCCGCGCAGCAGGGCCACTTCTGCATCGTCAATTTGGCTGCGCTGCAGCAGTCCCCTCAGCTTGGCCATTCGGGCATGGGCTGTGTGGGGATACAGAAAGCCCACCTCCAGCAGCAGGGATTCGGCGGCGGTGAACAGCGCCTCCAGTCGATCGCGGCGCGCCGGTTCCGTTGGCATGGGTATTGGCATGGGTATTGGCATGGGGGATGGGGGCACCCCGATTGGTGAGCGAGCCGGGGCCAGGGCCACCACCCGCAGTCGTTGCAGCACGATCGCTGCCGCCTGAGCCAGGTTGAGCGAGCTGTAGGCAGAGCCGGTGTCAATGCTGAGCAGTTGGCCGGCCAACAGCAATTCGTCGTAGCTGAGGCCCCGATCCTCCCGGCCAAAAATCACCGCGCCACTGGTGGCATCACAGCTGTTGTTGTCGGTGGCGCTGGCCCCCTGCCACAGCCAGCCCAGGGCTAGATCGGGATCCAGGGCCAGCAGCGGTTCCCCCTGCCCGCGACCGCTGGTGGCCACGACGCGATGGCAGTCGGCAATGGCCTCTGGCAGGTTGGCGAACAGGCGGGCCCGCTCCAACACCGCCCTGCCATGCACCGCCATCTGCAGGGCCTCGTCGCCGAGGTGATCGCAGCGGGGTGCCACCAGCCGCAGCTGCAGCACCAGGGGCCCGCCGCTGAAATTGGCGCAGGCCCGGGCCACCCCACCGACGTTGCGGGGGCCGGCAGGCTCCACCAGAACGACGGCGACGCTGGTACTCAAGGGGGCTGTCACACCAGTCCGTTGAGGTAGCTCAGCAGATCGGCCATGGCCTGAGGTTCTGGCTGGAAGCGGGGCATCGGGGGCGTGCGACCGCTCACCACCTGCTGAATCAACTGGCCCTGGCTCTTGCGGTTGCTGACCCCATGGAGATCGGGACCCACCAAGCCCTGGGCCGCGATGCCATGGCAACCGGCGCAATTGAGCAGAAACAGCTGGCCACCCCGCTCAGCTGAACCCCGCAGCGCCAGGGTCTGGCGGCTGTAGGGATCAGCATGGGCTGAGTTCATCGTCCACAGCACCACCAGGATGCAGGCGATGGCAGCCACCACCACCAGGGTCGTGATCAGGCCTGGACGGCTGGGTGGTTGCAGCTCTGTAGTGGGGATGCCGCCGCTGGCAGGCGCATCTGTGGACGTGGTCACTGGGGCGTCGGGGGCGATCACAAAGAGTGTGCTGGGCTCGCGGGTTGGGTCAGGGGCGTGGAAGAATTGTGTTGCGACCGACGTCCCGGCAACTCCATGATCGAACCTCTGCTCTGCGGCATCGTGCTCGGTTTGATTCCAGTGACGTTGCTCGGTCTGTTCGTGGCAGCCTGGAACCAGTACCGCCGTGGCACCCAGCTGGATGCCTGAACCGAGCTCCCGTCAACTCCTCCTCTCTTAAGAAGTTTAGGGCCGGCAGAACACCCCCCCGCGGCCAAGGGGGTGTCGTGGCGCCGCAAGGATTTTTACGAGGCGGAAGCGCGGTAATCTTGGTTTTCCAGAGCTTCCTTAAACCATTTTTGTTGCTTGATTATTTATTGGGCCAGGGAGCGTGACGGGCAATTTTTTAGTTGCCCTATGCTTGGCATGAAGTTAGTTTAATTAGTCCTGAACTAATAACTTCAGCCTGATCAAGGTGGTGCTGCCGTAGCGCCGCTGGTCCAGCAGTTCCCAGTCCTCCGGCAGGGGCGGCAGCTGGCTGGTGCCGCATTCAAGCAGCAGTTGTCCTTCTGGTTGCAGCCAATATCCCTGGCGCACGGCAGCGGCCAAAGGGCCGTAGAGGCCTGCGGCGTAGGGCGGATCCGCATAGATGAGATCAAAGCGCTGACGCTCGCCGGTCACTGCTGGTGAGCTGGTCACCGCTGTTGATCTGCTGGTGCTAAGCCACAGCAGTGCCTCGCAGTGGTGCACCTGCAGCGCTGGTCGCTGGCCATGGGCGCCCCCCAGGCCGGCTGCCACCGCCTCCAGATTGGCCCTGGCCACGGCGGCGTGGCGACGGTCCCGATCCACCGCCACCACCCTGGCCGCGCCGCGCCGCAGGGCTTCGCAGGCCATGGCGCCACTGCCGCAGCACAGATCCAACCAGCTACAGCCCGGCAGTTCCGGGGCCAGCATGTTCATCACCGCCTGCCGCACCCGCGCTGGGGTTGGTCTGGCCCCGTTTGCCGGCGGGCTCTGCAGCCGGCGCCCGCCACTCAGCCGCAGGCTCATGGCTGCTGTTTTCCGTCCAGGGGCTGAACCCCTTCCCGGGGATTGTCACAGCTGGGTCGTGGACGATCGGCCAACCAGCGCAGCCAGCGCCGCAATAGGTCAGTACCGGCTTGGCCCGACTTTTCGGGGTGGAACTGGCAGGCGCCGATCGCCCCCTGCCATACGGCCGCCGTCACCGGTTCGCCCGCGAACTGCACCAGGGCCGTGTTGCAGCTGGGATCCCTGGGTTGGGCAGCGAAGGAGTGCACGAAGTACATCCAGGCTTCGGGACAGCCCTCGGGCAGCAGCGGACTGGTGGTGGCGGCGATCAATGGTTCCCAGCCCATGTGGGGGATCGGGTGGCCAGCTCGACGGGGCAGGGCCCTCACCCTGCCCCGCAGCAAGCCGAGACCAGGGCGCTTGCCCTCATCGCTGGCCTCGAACAACAGCTGCAGGCCCAGGCAGATGCCGAGCAGGGCCCCGCCGTTCTCACACCAGCCACGGATGGCCCCAGCCAGCTCACCGCTCTCCAGGCGCTCCATGGCCGGATCAAATGCCCCTACTCCCGGCAGCACCAGGCCGTCGCAGGCCACCATGTCGGCGGCGCAACGCACGGGGTGCACCTGGGCATCGAGACGCTGCAAGGCGCGCTGCACGGAATGGAGGTTGCCCATGCCGTAGTCGATCAGGCCGATGCGGCTCATGGTGAAGACGGTGCGACGCATTGGCCAACTGTGCCGCTGGGAGATCTACGGCAGATCCACCAGCGTCTGATCGATCAACTGCTGCCAAGCAACTGCTGCCAAGCAAATGCTGCCAGGCAAATGCTGCCAGGCCATGGCGGCTGGAGATGGTTGCAAGAGATAGCACTGGATCCTTTCCACAAAACCAGTTACCCGAGCCTGAAGGCTTTGGTCGCCTCGAGCTCGCAGGGAGGGAACTAGGGATGGGGACCCAAGGGCTCGATCTCAGATGTACTTAGTGATCGTACCTTGCAGGGTGGTTTTGGGGACCGCGCCAACGACGGTGTCCACCTTTTCACCACCTTTGAAAATAATTAAAGTGGGAATACTACGAATTCCGTACTTGCTAGCGATATCAGAATTTTCATCGGTATTTAATTTAAAAACCTTGATTTTGTCTTTGAATTCTTTGGCAATATCTTCCACGATAGGAGCCACCATCCGGCAGGGGCCGCACCAGGGGGCCCAAAAGTCAACCAGCACAGGGACGTCACTCAATAGCACCTGCTCTTCGAAGGAGTCTTGGGTGACTTCGGAGACTTCGGACATCATAAAAAGGGTTGTGGTTCGGACAATCTAGCAAGGGGGGTCTGGGCTCACCAGCCGGTTCCTTGCAACCGTTGCAGAAGACAAAAGGCCCGGGAACACCGGGCTGGAGGGTGTGAGGAGTGTGTGAGCCGTAGCCCCCACACCAGTCAGGATAGGGCTGCTGGTGGCAGGCCCTATTTGCCCATCCCCAACTGCTGGGCCTTCTGGTAGACCTTGCCCTCGGTGAGCAGCGAAGGGGCCACCACCACCTCCACCTGTTGCATCTCTTTAAGCGTGCTGGCCCCAAGGGTGCCCATGGAGGTCTTGATGCAGCCCAACAGGTTCTGGGTGCCGTCGTCGAGGCTGGCGGGTCCGCGCAGGATCTTCTCCAGGCTGCCGGTGGTACCCACCTGGATGCGGGTGCCGCGGGGCAGCACCGGGCTGGGGGTAGCCATGCCCCAGTGGAAGCCGCGGCCCGGGGCTTCGGCGGCGCGAGCAATCGGCGAGCCGATCATCACGGCGTCTGCGCCGCAGGCGAGGCATTTGCAGATGTCGCCGCCGGTGACGATGCCCCCATCGGCGATTATCGGCACATATTTGCCACTCTCGCGCTGGTAGTCATCGCGGGCTGCCGCACAGTCGGCCACCGCGGTGGCCTGGGGGATGCCTATGCCCAGCACCCCGCGGCTGGTGCAGGCCGCGCCAGGGCCGATGCCCACCATCAGGCCGGCGGCCCCGGCGCGCAATAGCTCGAGGGCCACCTCATAGGTGACGCAATTGCCTATCACCACCGGCACGCCCATTTCGCTGCATAGGGTCTGCAAATTGAGGGTTTCTTGGCCGGCGGGGCCGATGTGCTCGGTGCTCACCACCGTGGCCTGCACAAAAAACAGATCGGCGCCGGCCTCGGCGATCGCCTTGCCGAACTTGAGAGCCGCCACGGGCGTGGCACTCACGGCGGCAATGGCACCCTTGGCCTTGATTTCGCCAATGCGGCGTCGGATCAGGTCCTCCCGCACCGGTTGGCTGTAGAGCTCCTGCATCAGCGGCACGAACTCCTGTTTGCCCACCGAGGCAATGCGATCGAGGATTGGGTTCGGGTCGTCGTAGCGGCACTGCACCCCCTCCAGGTTCAGTACCCCCAGGGCCCCGAGCCGGTTCAGTTCCACACACATGGCCACATCGACAACGCCATCCATGGCGCTGGCGATGATCGGGATTTCGCGGTGGATGCCCCCTAGGCTCCAGCTGCTGTCGGTGACGGCTGGGTCGACGGTGCGACCCCCTGGCACCAGGGCGATTTCATCGATGCCGTAGGCGCGGCGCACGGTTCGGGAACGGCCGAGCTGAATCTCCACCTGGAATACGGACGCAATCGCGACAAACTATCAACCTGCCCGGGACCGTCAAGCTGGCCAAGCCCGTCCAAGGGCTCCAGATGTGGGGCATGGCCAGGGGCTTCAGCCCCCTCGGAAGCTGTGCCAGCGGCTGGCCAGGGCCCTGCTCAGCTGCTGGCGCCCGTCCCTGCGCACCAGCCGCGGCCCCCCGTAGCGCACCAGCCAGATCACCGCCACCAGCTCCAGCAGACCTGGCAGCAGCGGCAGGCGGTCCAGGGCGGCGATCAGGCCGGCGTAGAGCCGCAGCAGCAGCAGCAGGCCCAGCAGGCCAGCGATCAGCAGCAAGGGGTTGCGGGCCTGGCTCCACAGGGCACCTGGCTGCCCGCTGCTCCACCAAGCCACCAGCTTGTCCACCAGCAATGCCCACTCGCCCCCTGGACCTGGGCCGCCGTCCCCCTCGTGGGCCCCCGCCAGGGGCGGCACCAGAATGCTGCTGGCCACCCTGGGCCCCCGGGCTGAGCTGGAACCCCAGTCGGATGCTGGCAGGACTGCAGAGTCAAGGCTTGCAGATTCAGACTGGGAGACAGATCTCAGAGGGGCAGATATTGCCAGGACAGATTCAGTTGAACTCGATTCGATTGAATTCGATATTTCAAGCCCAGGTGCCGTGGGCTCAGGTGCCGTGGGCTCAGTTGCCGTAAGCCCAGGTGCCGTAACCCCAGTTACTGCGAGCCCAGTTACTGAGGGTCCAGGTGCCGCAGGCTGGGACCCTGACAGCTCAGCTGTTCCAGGCAGGGATCCTGCGGGCTCAGATCCTGCAGGCTCAGATCCGACCAACTCAGAATCGCAATTCTCAGTTGTCCCCATGGGCAGGCCGGTCTCGCTTCCAGATACCGAGCTTAGTAGCGGTTGCCGATCACTTCCCTGCTGGCCCTCAGTCCGTCAGGGGTACCAGGGTGGCTCTCGATCCCAGCGGGCGCCATGGCAGGCGCAGTGGAAACCGCCCTTCGCGCAACAGGCCCACGAGCTCCTCGGCCGCTGCTTGCGCCAGGCGGGGGCTGTGGGCCGGCGAGCAGCTGATCGGGCGTCCCCGCAGGCTGAGTTGACCGCTCAGCAGCTCGCTGTAGCGCACCCGGCCCAGGCTGGGTTTGAGTCGGCGCGGAATGCCCAGATCCAGTACTGGCGCCTCCAGTAACTCGGCGCCGGCGGCGGCTTGGCGGGCCGTGGTGAGGTTGAGCAGCGGTACGGCCGCCGCCACAGGCAACAGCAGGGCGGCCCCATGGCCCTCGAAGCGGCAGGCTCGCAAACTTCCCGGTCGCAGCTGGTGCAAGTCCACACTCACCGCGGCGCTCGCCCCGGGGGCGAGGGCATGGCCCAGGGGCGAACGGGGCACTGCGGGCTGGTGGCCGCTGCCGGGCCCCACCACCCAGCCGACGGCCCCGGCCACCAGCACCGGCGAGCCCGGACCAAGCAGGCCAAGTCCGGGCATGGTGAGTCCGATGCTGCCGGGCCCGCCGCAGGCGTAGAGGGCGCTGCTCAGGGGACCCACCAGGGGCCCCAGGTGGGTGGCCGTCAGTCCCGCCACGCTGCTTAGCGCGACGATGCCGTTCTCGACGATGGCTCGATGCAACAGCAGCCGGCCGCCGCCGATCTGATCGAGGCTCAAGCTGGCCTGCAGATCGCGGTGGGGGTGCGCTGCCGTGGCCTCGCCAAGGGCGCTGAGCTCAATGCGGCCGCCCGCCACCAGGGCGGCCAGGCTCGGCAGACTCGCCGCCGGCAACAGCAGCTCTCCTGAACCGCTGCCGCAGAGGGCCTCCAGGCCATTCACCTGGGCCTGCCGCAGGCGGATGGGTGGATCGGTGGGTCCCAGGCTGAGCTGTGCGCTCACCTGGTCGGTGAAACCGGCGTCCGCAGCCACCACCACATCGGTTGCTGCGTAGGCCTGTTGCAGCCCTTTTTGGGCCACCAGGGCGCGAAATTGAGCGGCCGTGCGCACCTCCAGAAGGCCGCTTTGCTGGCGCTCTATCAGCTGCCACTCGCTGCGGGTGGAGCCCTGATTGCTCACCGGCCCAATCATCAGACGCTGAACAGTAAAATCAGCCCTGCTGAGGGCGTTGCTGCATGGCCGAATCCAACGGAGCTCAGACCCCCGGAGACTCTGACGGACGGATCATCCAGACCGACCTCCGCAACGAGATGTCGCGCTCCTACCTGGAGTACGCGATGAGCGTGATTGTGGGCCGGGCTCTGCCCGATGCCCGCGATGGTCTCAAACCCGTGCATCGCCGCATTCTCTACGCGATGTACGAACTGGGTCTCACCAGCGATAGGCCCTACCGCAAGTGCGCCCGCGTGGTGGGGGAGGTGCTCGGCAAGTACCACCCCCACGGGGATACCGCGGTGTATGACGCCCTGGTGCGGATGGCCCAGGATTTTTCGATGCGCATGCCGCTCATCGACGGCCACGGCAACTTTGGTTCGGTGGATAACGATCCCCCGGCCGCGATGCGATACACGGAATCGCGGCTCCAGTCGCTTACCACTGATGCTCTGCTCGATGATATTGAGAGCGAGACGGTTGATTTCGCCGATAACTTTGACGGCAGCCAACAGGAACCCACCGTATTGCCGGCCCGGTTGCCCCAGTTGCTGCTCAATGGTTCTTCCGGCATCGCTGTGGGGATGGCGACGAACATCCCCCCCCACAATCCTGGTGAATTGATCGATGGCCTGTTGGCCTTGATTGCCAATCCCGAGCTTTCCGATCGAGAGCTCACAAGCCTGATTCCTGGCCCTGATTTCCCCACGGGCGGTCAGATCCTTGGCCGCAGCGGTATTCGCGAAATCTATGCCACCGGCCGTGGTTCTGTGACCATGCGCGGAGTGGCCTCGATTGAAACCCTCGAGGTGCCAGGACGACCAGATCGGGATGCGGTGATTATCACCGAGCTCCCCTATCAAACCAATAAGGCGGCGTTAATCGAGCGAATCGCTGAACTGGTAAATGATAAAAAACTCGAAGGTATAAGCGATATTCGCGACGAATCCGATCGAGATGGCATGAGAATTGTCATTGAGCTCAGGCGAGATGCTTATCCGCAAGTTGTGTTAAATAATTTATTTAAACTAACACCTCTCCAGAGTAATTTTAATGCTTACATGCTCTCGCTGGTGGCCAGTGAGCCCCTGCTGCTCAATCTCCGCAAGATGTTGGAGGTGTTCCTCGAGTTTCGAATTGAGACCATCGAGCGTCGCACCCGCTATCTGCTGCGCAAGGCGGAGGAGCGAGATCACATCCTGCTCGGGCTACTAATTGCCCTCGATAATCTCGATGCGATCATCGCCCTGATCCGTAGCGCCGCCGATGCTGCCTCCGCCCGCTTAGGTCTTACCCAGGAGTTTGGCTTGAGCGAGGTGCAGGCCGATGCCATCCTCCAGATGCAATTGCGCCGTCTAACTGCCCTGGAAGCAGATAAGATTCGGCTGGAGCATGAGGATTTACTTGCTAAAATTATCGATTACCAAGATATCTTGGCTCGTCGGGAGCGGGTGCTTGGATTGATCAACGAGGAGTTGTATGTGCTGCGAGAGCGCTATAATTCACCCCGCCGTACTGTCATCCTCGACCTGGAAGGTGGTCTCGAGGATATCGATCTGATCGCCAATGAGCGCTCGGTGGTGCTGCTCACCAAGAACGGCTACCTCAAGAGGATGCCGGTAAGCGAATTCGAAGCCACCAGTCGCGGCACCCGGGGCAAGGCCGGCACCCGCAACCAGGCGGAGGAGGCGGTGCGCCTGTTCATCAGCTGCAACGACCACGACTCCCTGCTGCTGTTTAGCGATCGGGGGGTGGTGTACTCCGTGCCGGCCTATCGCGTGCCGATTTGCAGCCGTACATCCAAGGGCACTCCCACGGTGCAACTGCTGCCAATTCCCCGGGAAGAGCAGATCACATCACTGCTGGCAGTGAGTGAATTTGCTGCCGATGCCATGCTGGTGATGCTCACTAGAGGGGGCTATATAAAGCGCACTCCCCTATCTGCATTCGCCAATATCCGCTCCAATGGCTTGATTGCAATTTCCCTGGAAGATGGCGATGCCCTCACCTGGGTGCGCCTGGCATCGCCAGGAGACAGCGTGCTGATCGGCTCCGGAAGTGGAATGACTATCCATTTCCGCCTCAGCGATGAGGAGCTCAGGCCCCTGGGTCGATCGGCCCGGGGCGTGCGCGCCATGAATCTGCGCTGCGGCGATCAGCTGGTGAGCATGGATGTGTTGCCGGCTGAACTGGCCGATCGGGTGGCCAGCAGCGTCAGCGGCCAGGAGGAGGATTTGGACGACATGGAGCTGGTGGAGGAGAGCGCTGCGATTGGCGAGGGGCCCTGGGTGCTCGTGGCCAGTGCCAGTGGGCTGGGTAAGCGGGTGCCGGTGGACCAGTTCCGCCTGCAGAAGCGGGCTGGCATGGGGCTGCGGGCGATCAAGTTTCGGCGCGCTGGCGATGGGCTCGTGGGCCTCAAGGTATTGGGCTCCGGCGAAGAACTGCTGCTGGTGAGCGAGCGCGGCGTGATCGTGCGCACCCGCGCCGATGCGGTGCCGCAGCAGTCCAGGGCGGCAACGGGAGTGCGACTACAGAAGCTGGATGCCGGTGATCGCCTGGCCGAGGTGGTTCTGGTGCCCCCAGCCCCCGATGACGAGTTGGCCGAGGAAATTGCTGCAGTTGATTGATGTACTGGTAATTGGTGGGGGCCCTGCGGCCCTGGCGGTGGCGGCGGCCCTCGGGGCAGAGCGGTTAAACGTGGTGGTGCTCTCGCCCACCAATCCCAGCGATCCCTGGGTGAATACTTATGGGATTTGGGCTGACGAGGTGGATGCCCTGGGATTGGCCCACCTGCTTGGCCATCGCTGGAGCCGCAGTGTCAGTTTCTTTGGCCCTGGCGAGCGAGCTGCCGACGGCGCGGCCAATGCCCCTTCACCTCTCGGCCGTGACTATGGCCTGTTTGATAAACACAAACTCCAGGCTCATTGGCTCCAGCAGTGCCAGCAAGCCGGCGTGGTCTTCCGGCGCGGCACGGCATCCGGGTTGAGTTTTGTCGACGGCGCCGGCCTGCCAGTGGCTGCCCATACCCTCGACTCCCGCTGCCGGGTATGCGGTCCAGAAGACCTGGAGCTGACTGCCCGATTGGTGGTGGATGCCTCGGGCCATCAGTCCGTGTTCGTGGCCCGGGCCGATGAGGGCCCCGTGGCCGGCCAGGCCGCCTACGGCCTGGTGGGGCGCTTCAGCGCAGCGCCGGTGGAGCCAGGTCAGTTTGTATTGATGGACTATCGCTGCGATCACCTCACCCAGGCGGAGCGGCTGGAACCCCCCACCTTCCTCTACGCGATGGATCTCGGCGATGGACTGTTCTTTGTGGAGGAAACCTCCCTGGCTCTGGCGCCGCCAGTGCCGGTGGCGGTGTTGCGCGAGCGGTTGCGGCGGCGGCTGGCCCATCGGGGCGTGGCGCTGACGGAGCTGCACCACGAGGAATTTTGCCTGTTTCCCATGAACCTGCCCTTGCCCCACCTGGATCAACCGGTGTTGGCCTTTGGCGGGGCGGCGGCCATGGTGCATCCAGCCTCCGGCTATCTGGTGGGTGCCCTGTTGCGACGGGCACCGGGATTGGCCAGGGCCATCGCCGCCCAGCTGGCGCCGGTGGCGCCCACCAGTGTTGCCGCCTTGGCGGCGGCCGGCTGGCGGGCTCTCTGGCCAGCTGAACTGCGGCGCAAACATGCCCTTTATACCTTTGGCCTGGAGAAGTTAATGCGCTTCCGCGAGGATCAGCTGCGCAATTTCTTCGCCACGTTCTTTGCATTGCCGGATCCTATTTGGTATGGCTTTTTAACCAATACATTGCCGCTCCCGGAATTGCTCTGGGCGATGCTGCGGCTGTTTGTGCTGGCCCCCTGGGATGTGCGCTGGGGGCTGATGCGCCAGCGGGGCCGCGAGCTATCCCTGGCCTGGCGATTGCTGTTTCCGGCACCGCCCGCCACTAGCCTGGCCGCCAATTACTCGTCCGCCACTAGCCCGACCGCTACTGACTCGCCCGCCGCTAGCCCCCCCCCGCCGGCCCGCCAGCCCTAGTGAAAGATTGAACGACGCGTCCAATCGGCCGCATCTAGCTGGGGAAATAGGCTATCTTCTTGCTGCACTCCATCCAGCCATATCTGTGAAAGTTCAGTGTCATTTTCGATGGCATCGATCAGCCGCCAGAAGCGATCTAGATGTTTTTCGATTCGTTCACGAGCCAGTTGGGTGGTGGTGCCGGCCCGCAGGATAAAGCTCCAATCGGAGCTTTGGGCCAGCAGCAATTCCCTGCCAGCTTGATGCAGTAGCTCCCGTTTTTGGACGCTGCCAACCCCCTGACTAACCCGATGCACCATCGCCTGGGAAGCCTTTTGCCATTCGGGCACCAGCCAGGCATTGGTTTCATTCAGCCAATAATTGTGGTAGCCGCCTTGGCCCCAGCTACTGGGGGAAGGTTTGCAGACCTGCAGGGGTTCGCCGCTGGTGAGCACATCGCGCAAATGCACCAGCCGCACCCCCTGGGCTGCGGCATTGGCAAACAGGGCTGCCAGAAATTGGGGTCCCTCAAACCACCAGTGGCCAAACAGCTCTGCATCAAAGGGGGCCACCAGCAGGGGGCGCCGCTGCATCGAGTTGGCCAAGCTGGTTAGTTCGGCGGCGCGCCCCGTCAGGTAGTCGGCTGCGTGATCTTGAATCTGGCGGCTGGCGGCCCCTGGGTCGTAGGCCGCTTTGGCCTCCAGGGGGCAGCCCTGGCCACTGACGCGATGCAACTTCAGGCCCAGGGGACGGCGACTATGGATGCCGGCGGCTTCTAGCTGTTCGTCCGGCAGGTCCCAACCCAGGTCTCGATGGAATTCTCGGTAGGCGGGGTGGCCTGGATAACCCTGACTGGCGCTCCATACCGGCAGGGTGGAAGTGCTATCTCTACCAAAAAAAGCCACCCCAGCGGGCGAACAAATTGGCGCAAATACTCCATAGCGCGGCCTCGGCATTCCATGTAGTAAGCCATGGGCGTCGAGCAGCGAATAGCGCAGGCCATTACTAATTAGTTGCTGATCTAGCCCCTCGTAATAGGCGCATTCGGGAATCCAGATTCCCAGCGGCCTCTCGCCGATCTGGCGCTCGTGTTCGCGTACCGCCGTCCGCAGTTGGGCCCATACGGCCTCCGGCACACTGCGCAGCAGCGGCAGGTAGCCGTGGGTGGCAGCACAGGTGATCAGATCCAGCACCCCCTGGCGTTGCAGGCGGCGGAAGCGGGGCACCAGCTGGCCGCCGTAGCTATGCCACTGGGCGGCCGTGCGGGCCAGGGTGGCTGCCAGCTGTTGGGCCGCCGCCTGCAGCTCTGACCGGGGATCCAGCTGTTCGAGCAAGCGACGCCGCACCTGCAACCAGGCCGGGAATCTGGCGTTTAGCTGCTCATCGGCCAGCAATGACAGCAGCGTCGGCGAGAGGCCGAGGGTGAGGCGGGGATTCTGCTTGGGATCTGTAGCAGCGGCCTCCAGCACCGCCAGCAGGGGCAGGTAGCACTCCTGCAGGGCCTGGAAATACCAGTCTTCCTCCAGGGATCCCGGTTCACTGGAGCGCACGTAGGGCAGATGGGCATGCAGCACAATCGCCAGATCCCCGGCAGCCGTTAGCTGGCTTTGTGCCGTTGCCTGCTGCTGCCCTAGAGCCAGGGGCGAACCGTCCGCAGGGTTGGCCTCAGAGATGGCGAAGGTCCTGGCCTCGGTTTCCACTTGACTGCCCACCTGAGTGCTCACCTGAGTGCCCATAGTGCCCACCTGGGTACTGGCCAGATCAATGGTTTCCGGGCCGGCCAGAGGAAGTGTCTGAAGGTGGGCCCCAGAGGCGGCGCAGAGATTCCTCGCGCATCCCTCGGGTGGGGTGTCGCTGGAAGCCATGGGTTATTTGAGCTTGGGACAGCTTATAGGCAGCTTCCTAGGGTGTTGTACATGGAACCTCGCACCTCCCGACCTCTACAGCTGGCCCTGGCCGTGGATGGCCACAGCATGTTTTATGCCCAGCAGAAGCTGGGCTGGTTTTTTGATCCCCGGCGCCTGCTGGCCTATGCCAACCGTCAGCCGGCCATGGAGTTGGGCAGCGCCTTCTGGTACGCCGGGCTCAAGGACCCCACCGATCAGCGCCCTTTCCGCGATGCCTTGACCAGCATGGGCTACACCGTGCGCACCCGCCCCCTGAGGGAACTGCCGAGCGGCGGCGGCGAACTCGATCAGCACCGCCCCACTGATTCTCGCAATCCTGATTCGCGCAATCCTGATTCTCGCAATCCTGATTCCCGTAATCCCGATTCACGCCATGCTGATTCCCGCCATGGGGAGCAGCGCCATTTCGTGCGCGCCAATCTCGACGTGGAGATTGCCATCGACCTGCTCTGCGTGGCCCCCCGCACCGATGAGGTGTGGCTGTTGAGTGGCAGCAGGGATCTCGATCGGCTGTTGGAGGTGCTGCGGGCCCAGGGCCTGCGGGTCACCGTGATCACCACCGATGGCATGGTGGCCCGGGAATTGCGCAATGCCGCCGATCGCTTTGTGGAGATGGCCAGCCTGCGCCAGGAGCTGGAGAAGTCAGAAGCCCACCACCAGCCTGTGTTCATGCGCAGTGACAGCGGTGCCACCCCCGCCCCCCGGCCTCGCTCCCACCCCGCGGCCTTAGAATTAACTAACTCATAGTTGTTCCGCATAGAGGCGCCGGTATGGCCCGCGACCCCGGCCGGGTTTTGATTTTTGACACCACCTTGCGCGATGGGGAGCAATCTCCCGGCGCCAGCCTGAATCTGGAGGAGAAGCTGGCGATCGCCCAGCAGCTCGCTCGCCTGGGGGTGGACATAATCGAGGCTGGCTTTCCCTTTGCCAGTGCTGGGGATTTCAATGCGGTTCAACGGATCGCCGCCAGCGTCGGCAGCCCTGAAGGCCCGGTGATCTGCGGTTTGGCCCGCGCCGCCGCCGGCGACATCAAAGCTTGCGCCGACGCGGTGGCCCCCGCCGCCCGCCGCCGCATTCACACCTTTATCGCCACCAGCGACATCCATCTCGAGCACAAGTTGCGCAAGAGCCGCAGCGAGGTGCTGGCAATTACCAGCGAGATGGTTAGGTATGCCCGCTCCCTGGTGGAGGACGTGGAATTCTCCTGCGAGGACGCCGGCCGTTCCGATCCAGAGTTCATGTACCAGGTGATCGCCGCCGCGATTGAGGCCGGCGCCACCACGATCAATATTCCCGATACGGTGGGCTATGCCACTCCCGCCGAGTTTGGCGCCCTGATTGCCGGCATTGACGCCCATGTGCCGAACATCGACCAGGCGGTGATTTCCGTGCATGGCCACAACGATTTAGGCCTGGCCGTGGCCAATTTCCTAGAGGCCGTCAAAAATGGTGCCCGCCAACTGGAGTGCACCATCAACGGCATTGGTGAACGGGCCGGCAATGCCTCCCTGGAGGAGTTGGTGATGGCGCTGCACGTTCGTCGCAGTTACTTCAACCCCTTCCTGGGCCGGCCGGTGGAGAGTGTCGAGCCGCTCACGGGGGTGCGCACCGAGGAGATCACCAAGACCTCACGACTGGTCTCCAATCTCACCGGCATGGTGGTGCAGCCCAACAAGGCGATTGTGGGTGCCAATGCCTTCGCTCACGAATCGGGCATCCATCAAGATGGTGTGCTCAAAAATCGCCTCACCTACGAGATCATCGATGCCCGCACCGTGGGCCTCAGCGACAACCGCATCTCCCTGGGAAAACTGAGTGGCCGCAGTGCTTTTCGGGCTCGCCTGGAGGAACTCGGCTACAATCTGGAGCGGCAAGATCTCGATGATGCATTTAGCCGGTTCAAGGAACTTGCCGACCGCAAGCGGGAGATCACCGATCGGGATCTCGAGGCGATTGTTAGCGAGCAGGTGCAACAGAATGACGAAGCTGTTTACACTCTTAAGAGTGTGCAGGTGAGCTGCGGCACTGGCTTGCAGCCCACTGCCACCGTCTGCTTGATCACTGCCGACGGGGCGGAACTCACCGAGGCGGCGATCGGCACCGGTCCAGTGGATGCGGTGTGTCAGGCCCTCAACCGCCTGGCCCGGGTGCCCAATGAACTGGTGGAGTTCTCGATCAAGAGCGTCACCGAGGGCATCGATGCCATGGGCGACGTAACCATTCGCCTGCGCCATCAAGGCGTGCTCTACTCGGGCCATGCCGCCGACACCGACATCGTGGTGGCGGCGGCCCAGGCTTTCGTGAATGCTCTCAATCGCCTGCTGGCAGGCAGCCACAGCCAGCCCCTGCATCCCCAGAAGACCCCCCTGCCGCAGCTGGGGGAACTGCCCCTGCACCAAAGGCCCCGGGTCTAGCTGCCATGGCGCTGCGCGATTCCAGCTCCAGGGGCTCCAGCCTGGCCACGGGGCTGCAGTTGACCCTGCTGCTGGCCTTGGCCCTGGCGATGCTGGTGCCCCTGCTCTGGCTGGTGAGCACCTCCTTGAAGGGCCCCGGCGAGGACATCTTCACCAGCCCACCGGCCCTGCTGCCCAGCCAGCCGAGCCTGGAGGCCTACGGGCGGCTGTTCGATGGCCATCCGATGGCCACCTATCTGCTGAACAGTTCGATCGTGAGCGGCTTGGCGGTGCTGGCCAATTTGTTGTTTTGTTCCTTGGCGGCCTATCCGCTGGCGCGGTTGCGGTTCAGGGGGCGCGGCCTGGTGCTCGCCTTAGTGGTGGCCACCATATTGATTCCCTTTCAGGTGGTGATGATTCCGTTGTATCTGCTGATGGTGAAGATTGGCTTGCGCAATAGTCTTTGGGCGCTGATTATTCCCCAGGCGGCCACTGCCTTTGGCATTTTCCTATTGCGCCAGAGCTTTCTGGGGGTGCCGGTGGAGCTCGAGGAGGCGGCCCGCAGCGATGGCTGCACGCCCCTGGGGGAGTGGTGGAACGTGATGATTCCCGCGGCGAAGGCCGATTTGATCACCCTGGCCATGTTTGTGTTCATCGGCACCTGGAGCGATTTTCTCTGGCCCCTGGTGATCCTTGACGACCCCAAGCTGTACACCTTGCCCCTGGGTTTGCAGCAGCTGGCCAGCAGTTTTTCACTGGATTGGCGGCTGGTGGCGGCCGGCTCGGTGGTCTCGATCCTGCCGGTGCTGGTTTTGTTCATCGCCCTGCAGCGTCACATCTTGCCCAGTGCCACTGGCGACGCCGTTAAGGGTTGAGGCTGGGCAAGCCAGGGGATGGCTTCAGCGGGGGCAGGGGCTGCATGGGCGGCAACTCAGGGTTGGAGCTGTTCTGTTTCAGGGCCTCCGCGCGCAGCTGGAACAGCTGTCGCTGCAGCTCTTTGCCCTCGGCGCTGAGCGAATCGATGCGGGCCGTGCTGCGTTCCAGGCGCTGGAGCCGCTCCACCGAGGAGCGCAATTGTTGCTCCAGGGCGGTGGTGCGATCGAGGGCCCGGCTATTTTCCAGCCCCTGCACCCGCTGCTCCAGCAATTGAATCTTGCCGCTCTGCTGGCGCCCCTTGTCCAGGATCACCAGAAACAGCACCGCCAGCAGGGCGGTGAGGCCCACCTGGATCCAGTTTGTCCATTCGGGTAGGGCCGGCGGGAACTTGGCAGGGTTGCTGGCGGGGACCATTGCGGGGCTGGGCAAGGGAACAGGAGTGCCGGTTGATCCTGCCGCCTGGGCAGGCAAGGGCAGGGGATTCGCTACCCGGGGGCGGTGGAGCCGGTGCCAGAGGGCACTGGGGCTGGAACCCATGGGCGGGAGCGCTGGACCCCTTTCTAGGTATGGGCAGTCTGGAGCGGTTGGTCCCCGCTGGGTCGTGCATCGGTAAGGGTCGTGCATTGGTATGGGTCGTGCATTGGTATGGGGCGGGCATTCGTTTCAGCCCCGGGCCGCCGCTCCGCTCAACAGTTCCCGTTCCGTGGCGGCGTACACGGCCGCCGCCTCCGCGGCGGAGCGGCCAATGCAAGTCATGCCGAGTTTGCCGTACTCCGACAGGCAGCCCAGCAGGTGAAACACACTGCCCCGCAATCGGGCCTGGTCGTAGTGCAGGCCGGCTTCCGCGACGATGTCGATCAGATCGATGGGCAGCAGACCCCGCAGTTTGGGATGGCGGAGGTTATCTGTGGCCTGGTAGTGGAGCGGTTCGCCGGTGGGGGAGAGATAGAGGCCAGTGGCGGCATCCAGCTGGCCAGCGGTGATCGCATTCAGGGCCATGTAGGGATGGGTGGTGCCCCCCTGGCGCAGGTTCACCTCGATCGCCTGCAGGTCCCAGTGGGAGCCATGGCGGCGGGCGATGAAATCCACCGCGTAGCGCTCCAGGGCACCAGCGGCGGCGAGCGCTTCTCCCACCGCCTGGCCATGGCGCATCAACTCCCGCCGGTAGGCCGGGTTGGCTGGAAATCGACATCCCATGTAGGTTTGATTGTGGGCTCCCCCCAGGATTTGTTCATGGCTGGAGATCACTTCCACCTGGGAATGTTCCTGCGGAATTTGCAGGCTGCCAGCCACCGGCAAGCTGTTAGCTATGGGCAGGCTGCTGCCAAGCGGATGAATAATCCCCTGCACGCTGGGGGAACCCAGCTCGTCGCCCCCCTCCAGCCAGGCCTCCACCAGGGCCCCCTGCTGGGCCAACAGGGGCAGCCAGTTGGCCACCGGCATTGGTAGATGCTCCAGGGCCGAGCGCAGACAGCGCCGGCGCTCGGCGCCGCTCTTCTCAGCCAGCACCAGCGGTGCCAAGGCCAGGGGTGCATTGCCCTCGCCACTGAAGCCCTCGTTCAACTTGACCACGCAGCGGGCCAGCTGGGGCTGGCTCTCCCAGAGCTCTGCCGTCACCTCGCTGAGATCGTCGAGGTTGAACACCAGCGGCGAACCGGCGGGATGGGGCACGCCACAGCGTTGGAACAGCTCGCGGCTGCCGGCTTTGCTGCCCCAGTAGCCCAGGGCCGGATCGGTACCCAGCAGGGGAATTTGGAGGCGTTCGGATAGCTGCTTCTCCAGGGGTCCCACCACGTAGCAATTGATGAAGCTGCGGCCTGGCCTGAGCAATTCGGCGATGCGGGCCAGCAGGGCTGGCCGCTCCAGCAGTTTTTCGGTGAGCGGCCGGTCGGAGGCATCGTCGGTGTCCACCAGATGCAGGCGGCGGCGGGCATGGGAGGTGGGCACCCCAGGCAGCAGTTCCAGCACCGCATCCACTACCAGGTCCGCCAAGGGTTTGCTTGTGGCGTAGACAATCCGCACCCCTGGATTGCGCAGCCGCATCAGGGAGAACAGCTGGCGTTCCTCGTAGTGATGGGCGCCGGCCACCAGGGCGATTTGGCTGCGATCCACCGACAGGGAGGGCACCATCAGCACATCCAGCTCCAGCCCCTTGGCGGTGGAGTCCCTACTCCACTGGGGTTGGAGGCAGCTCTGCAGCTCGCGAAAACTGAGCGGCGCCATCGGTGGGAGGGTGGGCAAGCGCTTCAGGCGCTAAATGCTTTGCGGCTGTGGATTGGATAGGCGATGCGCCGGTGGCGCATGCGCTTCCACACCCGCACAAAGGCCCGGATCACCAGTTCCAGTTCGGCCCGGCCCAGGCCACTGTTGACCAGTTGGCCATCGAGGGCGCGGGCTTCCACGATGCTGCGCACCATGGCGGTGGCCTCCTTTTCGGTGGTGTTGGGGGAGAGGGAGCGCAGGGCCGCTTCGCAGCCATCGGCCAACATCAAAATCGCCGTCTCCCTGGAGCGGGGAGTGGGGCCGCGGTAGCGAAAAGCCGACTCCGGCACGCTGGGATCCCGCTCGCGGGCCTGGTGCAAGAAGTAGCCCATTTTGAGCGTGCCCTGGTGTTCGGGGATGAAGTCGGCCAGGGGACCGGGCAGCCTGTGGCGGCGGGCCAGTTTGATCCCCTCATCCACGTGGGCCTGGATTATGGCGGCACTGCCGTGGGGGTCGTCCAGTTGGTCGTGGGGATTGAGGCCCCCCTCCTGGTTTTCGATGAACCATTCGGGGGCATGCAGTTTGCCCACGTCGTGGTACATGGCTCCGGTGCGCACCAGGTCGAAGTCGGCGCCAATAGTGCGGGCTCCCTCCTCGGCCAGGCCGGCAATCATCAAGGTGTGCTCAAACGTGCCCGGCGCCTCACAGGAAAGGCGCCGCAACAGGGGCCGTTCCAGATCTGCCAGTTCCAACAGCCGGGCTCGGGTGAGCAGGCCAAAGAAACTCTCCACCAGCGGTGTAAGCAGCAAGCCCACCATCAGCAGCCCGCCCATCAGCAGCGCTTCGCTGAGCAGCTCGATCGGGGCGATGCGGGCGACGGGCCTGGGCGCCAGGGGCAACTGCAACAGCAGCAACTGCATCAAGAAGGCGCCGATGGGCAGGATCACCGCCAGTTGCAAAAATTCGGCGCGGCTGCGCTGGCGACCGGCAACCACGGCGGCTACGGCGGCCACGGCGCAACCGAGCAGCAGGCGCTCCACCATTACACCGGTGAGTTGGCCGCCCCAGAGCAGGGCGGCGCTGGCCAGCCAGGCCAGGCCGCAGACCGTGCCAAGCCCCTGGGCCAGCAGCAAGGTGGGGGGCACCAGCAACACCAGGGGACTGGCCAGGGGCCCCAGCCCCAGGCGCACCGCCTGGACCGCCAGCAGGATGCCGAGGCTGAGCAGGGCCTGGCGCGCCTCCAGGCAGGGTCGCCAGCGCCGTTGCAACAGCACCAGCACCGCCGCGGTGGCCACCGCCTCCAGAAAATGTCCCAGCCAGGCCAGGGGCCGGGGCCGGCGGTTCACCAGCCCGAAGTAATCGAGCACATCGAAGGCCTGGCGACTGATCTGTTCGCCTTGCCGGGTGATCAGATCACCTTGGCGTACGGAAATAGTGGGTATCCCCTGCTGGGTGATCAGCGCCTCTATGCGGTGTTGGCTGAGGCTGGCATCGGTGCGCAGGTTGGTTTGACCCTGGAGCGAATTGCCAATCAGCCTGGCCGCCAGGTTGCGCTGCAGGGAAGGCAGGTTGTCCAGCTGCAGGGCTGCGGCCTCCAGCAGTTGACCGTCGGCCAGCCCACCGCTGAGCCCCTGGCTGAGCATGCGCAACTGGGCCTGGCGCACTTGCCGCTGCCAGCGGCCGAGCTGGGCTGGGCTCAGCTGGCGCAGCCACTGGCGCTCTGGCGGGGTGAGCGGGATGGGCTCCAGCCGCTGTTGGCCAGGGTGGAGCTGGGCTTCCAGCTTGCCAAGGCTGTCATTGAGCTGTTGCTGCAGGGCCTTGGTGGCCTGCTGATCGATCACCTGCACGCTGGTGCGCGGCAGTTGTTGCTGGCGGCGTTCCAGGGCGCCGCTGTCGACGACGCGGGCGGTCTTGGGGGCGCGGGCGGTGAAGGGGGCCACCATGCCCGGCTGCAGGCTGGGTTCCACCAGCCAGGGCCAGCTGGCCAATAGCCCCACCAGTAAACAGGCCACCAGTACGGCCGCCCATTCCCCACCCCGCCAGGCGGTGGGCAGTTGGCGCGGTCTTTCCAGGCGCAGGGCCCAGCGCCAGAGGAGGTGCAGCCGCCGCTTCAGCATGGCCAAACGCTAGCTGTGCCCGAGCCCGCTGGCCATGGGGCGCCAGCGAGGGGGGCAAGCTGGGGAGGCCCGGATGTTCTCCGAATAGATAGATGGCCACCCGACTGGATGGCCGCCAGCTGGCGGCGGAGCTGGAACTGCGCTTGCAGGCGGTGATCGCCGAGCGATTGCAGCGGGCTGGCCGGCCGCCAGGCCTGGCGGTGTTGCGGGTGGGAGACGACCCCGCCAGCGGCGTTTATGTGGCCAACAAGGAGCGGGCCTGCGGCCGGATTGGCATCCGCAACCTCGGCGCCCACCTGGCCGCCGACACCCCGGCCGCGGCTGTGTTAGCCAGCATCGAAAAGCTGAATGCCGATCCGGCCGTGGATGGCATCCTGCTGCAATTGCCCCTGCCTGCGGGGTTGGATTCTGGCCCCTTGCTGGAGGCGATCGACCCCGAGAAGGATGCCGATGGCCTGCATACTCTCAATTTGGGCAGGCTGGTGAAGGGGGAGCCGGGGCCCCGCAGCTGCACGCCCGCCGGGGTGATGGCGCTGCTGGCCCACCACGGCGTGGCGCTGGCGGGCCGGCGGGCGGTGGTGGTGGGCCGCAGCATTTTGGTGGGCCAGCCGATGGCCTTGATGTTGCAGGCCGCCGATGCCACGGTGAGCGTGGCCCATTCGCGCACCGCCGATTTAGCCGCACTCACCCGCCAGGCCGACGTGCTGGTGGTGGCGGCCGGCCGGCCGGGGATGATCGGCGCTGAGCATGTGAAACCCGGGGCCGTGGTGGTGGATGTAGGCATCCATCGCATCGAGCCGGATCCAGATGCTGGACCCAACGCCAAGGCCAAGTTGTGCGGCGATGTGCGCTATCAAGAGGTGGAGCCGTTGGCGGCGGCGATCACACCTGTGCCAGGCGGTGTGGGTCCGATGACCGTAACGCTCCTGCTGGTGAATACGGTGGCCAGCTGGTGCCAACGCTGCGGCCTGGACCAGCCGCTGGCGGATCTGCTGCCCTAGGGGGCCGCAGGTGAATTTATAATCTTAGCTCGGAATTGTTTAAGATTGCCCTAGGCGTAGTTTGAGCTTCTGGAGCAGAAACTAATGGGTACCTCGTAAAATCTCAAACCTCACTGATCTCACGGTGCAAGAAACTTGTCGGCGACTAGCTTACTTTTGTCTTGCGAAAGCCGAATGGTAATTTTTCGAGGTCCCTTAATGCCTTTGCAGTGATTGGGTAATCAAGGAATTTGCTTTGAGGAGACTCTGGAAAATCGCCATTTCGGCAACCAAGTCAACTGAGAGCTATTGCGGCCTCAGGGTTCCATTGATCATGGCTCGGGTTTTCCAGGGTTTCCTTTGCGGACGGGGCGCTTTATTTTATTTAAATATTTAATTAATTTCCTGATACTCAAGGCTCCTGGTGCCGGCTGTGCTGTTTATAGAATTAACAAAGCTGCTGAATATTCTGAGGCGGATGCCAGTGATTAGCATGGCGGCCAGGGATAAGGTCATGGCCACTGGGCCAGCGCGCAGGAGGCTCCAGAGCAGAGCACCCGTTGCCAACACAAAGCCCTGCATTCTATATTTTTTTGCCATGACTAGATGGTGGATATTATGGGGTGATTCAGCGGTTGGCAGCTGGGCCAATCGATTTAAAGTGGCTATTCGCTCGTTTTTCTTTTGATTAGCTTCGAAGGTGTGGATGCGCAATAATTTTGCAAATAAGGTGTTTTTATGTTAGCAAATATGCTGATTGCAAAGGCGCAGAGGATGTATAGATAGACTTTATTCATACCGGTGGCTGGTCTGACAGGAAAGTATCGGCTTCGTTAGGGTAGCGAGCTTTGCTGCTGTCGTCCCGCCGGCAGTCTTGAATGCCGTTGCGTTCGAGAGGATTAGGTTTCATAGCGTGCCAGCCCTGCATGAGTAGCATGTCTGGAAATATCAAATGTTTCCAGCCTAATCCCAGTGAATATATTGATAAATAATTATAAAGCACCGCGAGGCATCTTGACACCTCACTGATGAAGACCAAGAAAAATGCCCATCCTGTGCCCGCCTGCCAGAGGCAGGCCAATCGCCGCAATACCTCTTGTATTGTGCGGCCATGGGGATTGGTTTTTTTTCGACGTGCCTTGATCTCATGATCTGAGAGAGTCTTGCGACGACCGAGTTTCCTGTCACTCGCCCTAGAGGCAATACAATCCTTCGAAGAGCCTTATATTTATTCCGAAAGTAACATAAAGTGAGATGGCCCAAGCGATCACCAGTCAAACCAGCACTTTTGTTTCAAAATGTAAAGTTATGCCCGGGTGAATCTCCGTGGCATTGGCAGATTGCTCCATTAGTGCTGAAATAAAGCTACCAATTAAATTTGCACATGAAAACTACTGGTTTTTTGAAAGCTCGGATATTATCCAGCAGCCTCCTGTATTACGTGCGGCCTATTCCGATCGAACCGCATGGATTCTGGCCGAGCTCAGTAGGTTGGTGTATGAAAAATTGCCGGTGGAGATTCAGGTCGACCAGTTAGTGCAGGAAATCATCACGGCTGTGGGTTCATCGAAGGGGCCTGAGTTGGTGCGGGAGTTGGTGATTCGATCCCAGCAGCGGGGCAATCAGGTGCCAAGCGAATTTGAATCTATTCTTAGTAAAGTCGGAATAGAATTAATTGAATCCTATTCTACTCGCGATCTTTTGGCTGATACCCAGGCGATCCTGGTGCGTCTGGGTACGGATGAAACCCCGGTTTCCCAGCGCATGTTGATTCTGGCATTCAGGGGCACTGAGGTAAGAAAGATATCAGATGTAGCTTCAGATTTACTAGTCAATTTGGTAGACGCCCCCGGTGGTGGCAGGGTTCACAAGGGTTTTTTGCATGCATTTCAACTGCTTGAAGATTCCTTGAAACAGACTCTAGACAAGTATCCAGACATGCCACTCTATATAACAGGTCATTCTCTTGGTGGTGCCCTGGCATTGGTGGCTACCCGCTATCTTGGATATAATAGCACCGGCGCTTGTTATACATTTGGTGGCCCTCGAGCGGCGGATGATCTATTCTATGCACAAGTAAAAATACCGATTTACCGAGTAGTAAATGCATCTGACGGGGTGGCTCGCATCCCGTTAGGATACAGTTTAATGTTGATAATTAATCTCATTCAGTTAATCCCTTTGAATGGAACTTTATGGATAGCCCGCTGGCTTAGGCGCCAGGTATTAGGTTATTGCCATCCAGGAAGTTTAGTGTATCTTTCTGATACTCAGAATGTGGAGGATGCCGATGGTATTCCCTATGCTGGTTTGCAGGTGGAGCTCAGCCCAGATCCCGCTTGGCAGCTGCTGAATGTAGCCCCAACGCTTTGTGTCTTCCCGTGGAAAATCAGTGGTTCAAGATCATGATATTTCAATCTACGCCAGTAAATTGCTGGCAAACGCGCGGCGCAGAAACCGCTGAAGTGACCGAGGTGAGCAGACTCCGATGAGGAGACTCTGATTGGGAAACTCCGATGAGTAGACATAGCCAAGTAGACATAGTTGAGTAGACATAGCCGAGGAGGCGTCGCTGAGTAGATATGGCTGAGTAGACATGGCTGGGGAGACATGCCTGGGAAGACATGGTTGGGGAGAAAAGATGGGGAGATTGATGATTATGTTTTAAGTTGGTTTCTTTTTGGGAAACTCTGGAAAACCCCGGCCGCGGCCAAGGGGGGTATGGCGCCGCAGGGTTTTTCAGGAGGCAGAAGCGCCGAAATCATGGTTATCCAGAGCTTCTTTAGAGCAGCTCAAAAAATTGTCCCCTGCAGTGAGATTATTCTCTATACACTTTAGTTGCCGCAATGGTTCTCACTGGTTGGTCGGCGCGCCGAACCCATTTTTTCGAGGTGCCCTTTATTCGAATCCTTAGGAGGCGGTGGTTAGGGCCTGGCCCCCATCACATCCGCCTCCTGCTCCAGGCAGGTGTCGTTGTTGACGGCTACGCCGCTATTTAGTTGGAGGGTGGATTGCACTTGGCCATGGGCCTGCTGCACCAGGTGCCAGGCCTTGTGAGGTAGGTGGTGTTGGTGTGGGGGGCCTGCTGGTTCTGCAGCTTGGAGCGGCTAATTTGCCCTGGAGTCCTTGCAGTTGGGCCAACTGGGGGCTGCTTGGCCGTCAGGCACGGCAGGCGGTGCAGGTGGCTGGTGGCAGGAGCCTGGTGGGTGGCGGCAATACGGCGACGGGCGACCTAAGGTCGACCAGGTCTCCTGGCTCACCAAGGCCAGACCATTCGCTCAAGCAATGGCAGCCGAGGCCACCACCACCCTGGTCGAGGATTTCCGACCCTTCGTGGAGTCCAAGCTGTGGGAGCTGCAGCGCCAATATTTTGCCGCGCGCGGCCAGCAGGCCTGGAGTGCGGGGGAGGTGCCCCACTACATCACCAGCAACCCCGTGGTGGCGGCGGGGTATGCCGAGGTGCTGGTGGCCTTCCGCCGCGATCGCCTGCGCCGCGATCCCGGTGAGGAGGCTCTTTGGATAGTGGAGCTGGGGGCGGGATCGGGGCGCTTTGCCCATCATCTGCTCCAGCAGCTGGCGGCGCTGTGTGAGCGGGAGGGGCTCGATCCGGCTGGCTTTCGCTACGTGCTGAGCGACTTCTGCGCAGCCAATCTGGAGGCCTGGGCCCAGCACCCGCGTTTTGTTCCCCTGTTCGCCAGCGGCCAGCTGGAGCGGGCCCGGTTCGATGTGATGGACACCAGCGCCCTGGAGCTGGAGCACGGCGGCGAGCGGATCGGTCCCGGCGATCTGGGGGCGCCGGTGGTGGTGATCGCCAACTACCTGCTGGATTCGATCCCGGCCGACCTGCTCTGCTTTCGCCAGGGGCAGGTGGAGCGGGGCCTGGTGCGGCTGCATCAGCGGCAGGAGGGCGGCGCCCCGGAGGCGGCGGCGCTGCTGCAAACGCTGGAGCTCGACCATCGCAGCGAGCCGCTGGCAGCCGCCCCCTTCGCCGAGCCCACCCTGGATGGGTTGCTTGCGAACTATCAGCGGCAGCTGGCGGAGATTGAGGTGGCCTGGCTGCTGTTCCCCGCCCCGGCGTTGCGGGCCCTGGAGCGGCTTGCCGCCCTCTCGCGCCAGGGGCTGCTGCTGCTCTCGGCCGACAAGGGGCACCACCTACTGGAGGAGGTGCTGCTGCCCCAGCCGCCGGGGCTGGTGACGCACGGCTCCTTCTCCTTGAGTGTGAATTACCACGCCCTTTGCGGCTGGGCGGAGGCGGTGGGTGGCCGGGCCCTGGTGCCCGATCCAGGTCGGGGCGGCCTGCACACGGTGGCCCTGCTGCGCCTGCCGGAGGCGGCGGATCACCGCGCCACCGCGGCGGCCTGGCGGCGCCACCTGGCCGGCTTCGGCCCCGGCGACTACCTCAAGCTCAGCCAGCTGGCCTGCGCCAACGCCGAGCAGCTGAGCGCCGAGCAGCTGCTGGCCTTTCTGCGCCTGGGCCAGGGCGACAGCCACCTGTTTGTCCGGCTGCTGCCAAGGCTGCAACGGCTGGCGGCGGATCTCCAGCCCCAGGAGCGGCTCGGACTGCTGGAGAGCGCCGCGCAGGTGGGGCGGATGCAGTTTCCCCTCGACGGGCGGGAGGCGGAGGCGATGGAGGAGGGCTTCCGGGCGCTGCGGCAGAGCGAAGCGCGGTCCCAGCCGCAAGCGCCGCAGCTGCTGGCGCTGGAGCGCGAACTCGACTGGCTGGCGGCGCTGGTGCAGGCGCGCGTCGAACGTCTGTTCCATCGCCAAGGCGGGGAGGCGAACCTGCCGTTGATCCCCGAGCCGCCGTCGCTGCCGGCCGGGCTGGAGGACGCCAGCCCCTGGGCCCAGCTGGTGAACGAGCTGGCCGCTGAACCCCTGGCCCGCCTGGCCCTGGCGCTGCTGCTGGCGGCCCAGCTGCGTCCGGCGGCCCTCGATCCCCTGATGCTGAACAATCCGGCGTTGGAGCGGCGCTTCAGCGAATGCGGCGGCCTGCTGCGAGAAACGGGCTTTGAACCCACGGGCGACACCCTGGCCCTGCTGGCCGATGGCGGCCAGGTGGCGGGCCGGCTGGCGGTGCTGCGGCTGCTGGCGGAGGAGGGGCCGCTGCGGCGGCTGGGGTTGCTGGCGCCACCGGAGGGGGATGCCCCGCTCAAGCGGCCCCTCAGGCTAAGCGGGGCCTGGCTGGAGTGGATCGCCGGCGCCGGCCCCCGGCCTGGCGATGAATTGGCGGGGGCCACGGCCCGGCGGCTGGAAACGGCGATGGGCTGGCAAGACCTGGTGCTGCCGGCGGGCACCCTGCGCCAACTGGAGGAAATCGAGACCTATCTCGAACATCGGCCCACCCTGCTGACCGAATGGGGCATGGCCAAGCGGCTCAGGCCGGGCTATCGGGCCCTGTTCCACGGCCCGCCGGGCACTGGCAAAACGCTCACGGCGGCGCTGCTGGGGGCAAGGCTGGGGCTGGAGGTGCGGCGGGTGGATCTGTCGCAGGCGGTATCCAAATACATCGGTGAAACCGAAAAGAACCTGGCGGCGGTGCTGGATCGGGCCGAGCAACGCAACTGGCTGCTGGTGTTCGATGAGGCCGATGCCCTGTTCGGCAAGCGCAGCGAAACCCAGAACGCCCACGACCGCTATGCCAACCAGGAGGTGGCCTACCTGCTGCAGCGCCTGGAAACCTTCAAGGGGGTGGTGATCCTGGCCACGAACCTGCCGGCGAATCTGGATGAGGCCTTTTTGCGGCGGTTCGAGAGCGTGGTCTATTTCCCGCTGCCGGGCCCCGAGCAACGGCTGCGCTTGTGGCGGGAGGCCTTCTCACCCCTAGCGCAACTGGAGGTGGATCTTGAGGCCCTCGCCGAGCGGTATGAGCTCTCCGGCGGCCTGATCCTCAACGTGGTGCGCCGGGTGAGCCTGCAGGCGATCGCCCGCGGCAATAACGAAATCCTGGAGGCGCACTTGCTGCGGGCGATTCGCCGCGAACTGGAGAAGGAGGGGAAAGGGGTTTGAGGGGGAGGGAGCGAGAGGGCGGTCATCTTTCCTGAACGCGGGGGGCCCAGTTGGCCAAGGATTGGACGCGTCACAGTTCCGATGGCAGGGATTTCGCACCGATCACGTTGATTTCCTGCGCCAGGATGACATGAACTCCTTTGCGGCGCTGAGCAGAGCGGTACGGTCGGTGTCGTCCTAGAAAATCAACTCATGTTGTTCCAGGGATTGATCAGCTTGACATTTATTCCGTCGAAGTCCGCCACATTGCGGGTAACGAGGTCGAGGCCGTGTTGCAGGGCTGTCGCTGCGATCATGGAGTCGCGCATGCTCTTCGCATCCGGCACGTGCATCACGGCGCAGTGGAGGGCAGTCTTCGCCGCAAAAGGGAGCACTTGGCCATCGAACTGCTGGAAGACCGCTTCGACCCAGGTGCGTAAGACTTTGCCTTGGGAGCGATCTTTGCGCTCCATGCGCAACACACCCATCTCTAACTCCAATACCGTGACGGAGGACAGGTAGAGCTGTTGCAACGGTTGCTCTTGCGCCCAAGCCCGCACGGCGGCGGATTGTTGTGGCTTGCCGTTGCGCAACTCCGAGATCACGTTGGTGTCAAGAAGGAACATGCCTCTTTAGCTGAGGTCCGCAGGCTTCAGATCGTGTCCCGCCAAGCGTGGCGGCTCAAACTCGAAGTGGCCGCCTGGAATGGCATCCATGACAGCCAGCAGGCTCTGCCGCTGGGTCCCGGCCAGTTTGTAGTAGTCCTCGATCTTGAGCAGCGCGTAGGTCGGCCGCCCCCGATCGGTGACGATCACTGGCCCGGCATTAGCGGCCTTCTTTGCGCTGGCGAGGTCGCGCGCAAAATCACGTGCTGAAACCGTGGTCAGGGTCATGGGGCCTCCCTTCATCTTGTCAGTATGTTATGACACTGCTCGCGGTCTCGCGGAATCTGTGGTCGCAGCCATGGCAATTGGCGTGAATCTTCCTAGTCGGCACCTCTGCGTGAAGCGAGGGGTGAGCCGCACTGTGGATGATGCTGGATCGATCATGATGGCGATGGCCAAGGCGAGCGCCGTCCGCGAGAAGTTTTCCTCCCAAGCCGCACCTGAGGTGCTTGCAGCGCTGCGCCAGATCGCCGAAAGCCAGGGTCGCCAGTTCCAGGCAGTGCTCGATGGAGCGCTGCGCGACTATATCGATCGGCAGCAGAAGGAACGTCCTCGCCGCCATGTGATGGCGTCGTTCACCTCAAGCCTTGACGAGTTCGACAGCCTCTACAGCGAGCCAGGAGCCTGTTGCCTGAAAGCCCAAAAGCCCTAAGAGTTCGCTGAAAAACCCGGCCATCTCTGCGATAATGGGTCAGCTGCCCACTGGTTGATGCGAGGCCAACAGGAGCGCAGTGGCTCCTTGTTCTCCTACGTCTCGATCGAAGAGCGGATCCCGA
>JBIKWK010000104.1:0-8120 GCA_044356375.1 Prochlorococcaceae cyanobacterium
TGAGACTCATAGATGTTTGCCCGTCTCGCTGAGCAGTACCGCAGCGTGGTCCAGGACCTGGTGATGAGCCTGCAGGCCCTGGCCCGCAGCCTCCAGAACAGGGGTTGCTCCGCCACTTGCTACGTATGCGGCGATGGCCGCGAAGGCCATGGGGCCTCCTTTGTCGCCAACCTGGGCGCCAATCACATGGTGCGTTTTCTGGTGTCGGATTTCGGCATCAGCTGGGTGGAATCCCGCGATGGCCATGAACTGGTGAAGTTTGAAGGTGCCGAAGCCATCCAGGAACTGCAACGGGTAGCCCAATTGCTCCAACAGGTGGGAGCCAACCCAGCGACCGCCGCCGTCAGTCGCTAAACCCCTATCCCTGCAGAGCTTGGCCCAACCGGAGCCGGCCAGGCCCCAGATGCGAGCAGGCGAGCATTGGCTACCTAATCTCACGAGCATGAGCTACTCAATCTCAACAGAGGTTGGCATTGACAATGACAGCTCTGCCCGCCGGGGTCATGGGCCGCATATGGCCCCTCTGAGGATCTGGCCAGGCAGGGGGATCTGGCCAGGCAGGGAGGGGGATCAAGCCAGGGTATCCAGCCAGCCAGTGGGTCTGACCAGCTGCGGCATTGGCATTGGCATTGGAGCCAATGATCTCTTGGCCTAGCTGGAGCTAAGCCAAGGGCCAGTCCTGGGCTCAGCTCTCCTCGTAGGCCAACTCCTCTATCTCCTCAACGGTAACCTCCTCGTCTATTGCCACATCTACGACTGCCCTGGCGGCGGCCGCCAAGGGCTTCATGGAGTTGGCCTTCACCTCAGAGCCCTCGGTGAGCTTTTGGCGGGTGCACTGCTCAATCAGCTCCTTCTGCTCAGGGTTTTGCTCCAGCCAATTGATCGTATTATCCCGGCCTTGGCCGATATTGTCACCCTCGTAGCTATACCAAGCACCCTTGCGGATCACCACGCCAGTTTCCTCGGCCAGATCCAGCAGACAGCCGAGAATACTGATACCACGGCCAAATAAAATATCGAATTCGGCAATGCGGAATGGCGGAGCTATTTTATTCTTGGCCACCTTTACCTTGGCGCGGATACCGTATTCCTCGGTACCACGCTTGAGGGTCTGAATACGGCGAATATCCAGACGAACAGATGCATAAAATTTCAAAGCGTTACCACCCGTGGTGGTTTCAGGGCTACCGTAAGTGACGCCAATTTTCTGGCGCAGCTGGTTCAAGAAGATCACCGTACAGCCAGACTTACCGATGTTTCCAGTGATCTTGCGCATCGCCTGGCTCATCAGGCGAGCCTGACTGCCCACCGCCAAGTCACCCATTTCACCTTCAATCTCGGCCCGGGGCGTCAGGGCAGCCACCGAGTCGACCACGACGATGTCTACGGCGGCGGAGCGCACCAGCTGATCGACGATCTCCAGGGCCATCTCACCGGTATCTGGCTGGGAGACCAGCAAGTTCTCTATATCTACCCCCAGGCGGGCCGCATACACCGGGTCGAGGGCGTGCTCAGCATCGACAAAAGCCGCCACGCCGCCACGCTTTTGCACCTCGGCAATGGCATGCAGGGTGAGGGTGGTCTTGCCCGAACTCTCCGGTCCGTAAACCTCTACCACCCGCCCCTTGGGATAGCCACCCCCGAGGGCCAGATCGAGGGTGAGGGCACCGGTGCTGAATGTTTCCACCCGCATGCGGGAGGCATCCCCCAGGCGCATGATCGACCCCTTGCCGAAATTGCGCTCGATCTGGGTCAGCACCAGACCGAGGGCCTTATCGCGCTCAGACGCAGCTCGAGCGGCGGCGGCGGCGGCTTTTGAATCAGTGGCTTTTGAATCGATGACCTTGGAATCAGTGGCCTTGGAATCAGCGGGCATGGCAGCAGTGACGAGCGAACGAGTAGGGATAAAGCGGGCCGTGGGCGGCTGTTGCCCGGGGAAGGGAACGGAACGGCGACCTGGGACGATCCCAGAACCCCTGACCCACCCTCCGGCGACCCCAGCAGAACAAGTGCCCCGCGAATCCGCCGACGTCCCCGCCGACGGTTAGTACTTACGTACCTTAGCGATTCAGGGCCATTGTGCCAGTGGCGCGGCAAATTGATGCGGCTCCAGCAGCCGTATCGCCGGGGGCAGGGCTTGGCGGTCTGCCGGGGCCAGGTAACCCCAGCTCACCAAAAAACAGCGCACCGCCTCCAGGCCCGGGGTGGCAAGCACCAGCTCAAGGGTGGGTCGCCGATCCTCGACAAACCAGATGGGCCGAGAGCTCAGATCCAACTGGGCCAGCACCTCGGGTTTGCTGCCTTGCTCGTGGCCACATACTGCCAGGGGCTGCAAGCCCGCCGCCTGCAACAACTCCTGGGCGAAAATGCCACCTTTGGTGGTCAGCACCATCCAGCTCGCTCCCTCGCGCTCCAAGGCCCGCAAACGCTCCAGTACGCCGGGGTAGAAGCGATGCAAGGCAAGCCAGGCGGCTCGATCGGCGGCTATGGCGGCGGCACGCACCTGCTCCAGGGCCCGTTGCAATGGCTCGGGCTGCCAACCCCAGCGCTGCAGTGTCGGCTGCAGTGCCTGGGCGTAGTGGGCCTGCAAGGCGGGGAGATCCAGATCTGGCCGAGAGAGTTCGGCCACCATCAACACCATCTCCCAGCCCTTGTGAATCAGGGGGCGGAGCAGGGCGAAACCCGGCGGCGCCTGCTCGGGCAGGTCCAGGTCGGGGGCCAATAGCTGTACCGCCCGGCGGGCGGACCACCAATACTCGGCCATGCCATCGACCAGCACCCCGTCAAAATCAAATACGAGCAGCGGCGAGACGCCTGACGCTGTTTGCGCCGTCCGCAAATCTGGCGCTGTTTGCGCCGCCGGCAAATCTGGCGCTGTTTGCGCCGCCGGCAAGCTGGGAGGGGCGATTGGCTCCTCCGGAAAGGCTTGCCTAGCGATCGAGCCTGACTGGACCCCAGGGACTGGCTCCAAGTCTGAGCCAGGGCCCTTGGAGTCATAGCTGTGCCGGCCAAGAGAGTTGTCCAGGCCAGAGGGTGAACCAATAGCTGGCACAGGCCAGAAAGCTTACAAAAACTGGGCCGCTAGGATTCGAACCTAGGGATGGCGGGACCAAAACCCGCTGCCTTACCGCTTGGCGACGGCCCAATGGAGCGAACTCCAGCGCCAGCGACGCCGGTGCTCAGTTAGTTACCCACAGCGGCGGGGCCTTCGTCAACTCAGGCCCCCCCTCAGGCCGGAAATACCCGCAATCGCTGCTCGGGACCCCGACCAAAATCGGCAGAGCGCAGGCGGTAGTGGGAGGCCAACTCGGCCTGCAGGCGCCGCACCCGCTCACTGCGGGGCAACAGTTCCACCGGTTGACCCTGGGGTAACACCACCTGTTCGACCGCCAGTCGGCATTCCTCCAGCGCCGCCAGATCGTCGTCCGCGTGCCCACCTGGCACCTGGAAGGACGGGCCCCGGTCCCGGAGCTGGCGTCGATCCAGCAGCCGCTCCAGCCCCCGCTGGATCTGGGGCATGGAAGCGCTCTTGATCACCAGGATCGGGATGCCCAACTCCTGGGCCTGGCGGCGCACATGGGGATCGCGACCGAGCTGCTGGCGCACACTCAGCACCACATCGGCGAGCTCGACGCTGCCGACCGATTCCACCGGCAGCCGCCGCGCCCGAGACACCTGCTCCAGCAAGGAGCGACCGATGCCAGCGCCGTACACCCGCAGCGGCAAATTGGATCCCGCCGGCAGCTGGCCATCGATCAAGGCCCCCTCCAAAAACTGCTCAGGGGGCTCCCCAACAGGGCTCACCAGGGCACTGGCACTGGCACCAGGGGCGGGGGAGCCAGAAGCAGAGGCGCCAGAGGCAGGGACTTGCCCAGGCGTAACCGCCCCGGGGGCGGCACGCCGAGCTTCCAGGGGGGGCAGGGGTCGCTGGGCCAGGCGCGGCCCGACCGCCGCCCGAGGAGCTGGCGGCCAGGGGGCAGGCGCCTCGGGCCCTGCCAAGCCCACTACAGCGGCCGACAGCTGCAGGCGGACTTGGCCATCGGCCCCAAGTTCCCGCACTTGGGGCCGCACCGACTGGCCCCGTAACAGGGCATCCACGGTGCGAGCCACATCGGTATGTACCAACCAACGATCGCGTGTGTGCATTTCCACAGCGAGCGGGAAAGTGGGTTCAGCGGCCCGCTCCAACACTGTTTTTTGGGTGCGGCGACGGCGTGCCTCCTCATCGCCCAGCGTCACCGACTGAATACCACCGACCAAGTCGGAAAGGGTGGGATTTTTGATCAGGTTGGCCAACTCATTGCCGTGGGCCGTGGCCACCAAAATCACGCCCCGCTCAGCGATGGTACGGGCTGCTTGGGCCTCCAGCTCGGTACCAATCTCATCGATCACGATGACTTCCGGCATGTGGTTTTCCACCGCCTCGATCATCACCTGGTGCTGCAACTCAGGCCGAGCCACCTGCATCCTGCGGGCCCGGCCAATGGCCGGATGGGGGATGTCGCCATCTCCGGCGATCTCATTGCTTGTGTCTATAACTATCACCCGCTTATCTAGCTCATCGGCCAATACTCTGGCGATCTCGCGCAGGGCGGTGGTCTTGCCCACGCCAGGGCGGCCCATCAACAACAACGAGTGGCCCGAATCCAGCAGATCCCGCACCATCACCACCGTGCCAAAAACTGCCCGCCCCACCCGGCAGGTGAGGCCCACCACCTCACCGGTGCGGTTGCGGATAGCACTGATGCGATGCAAAGTGCGCTCGATTCCAGCTCGGTTATCGCCTCCGAAGGCACCCAACTGGTTAACCACCGCCGCCAAATCTGCCCGCTCCACCGGCTGGCCGGCCAGGGCCACCGCCCGCCCCGGATAGCGGGCTTCCGGCACCCTGCCCAGGTCCAATACCACCTCCAACAGGGAATCGCGGGCAGCGGGAGGTGCGAGGGCCTGGCGTACCGGCGCTGGCAACACCGCCAGTAAACGGTCGAGATCGTCGGTAATGCGCTGGGTAGCTATGGAGCGGCCTGCGGGTCTAGTCCGTTCTAGCGGTGATTGCGTTCCAGCCAGGGACGCACCAGCTCGCTGGCCAGCGCCAGGGCTCGCTCGCCTAGCTCCCGATCGCGGAGCAGGGACCGGCCGCGGTCCTGGGCCTGCCGCAGCAGCGGTTGCAGCAGGCTGCGGGCCACTCCGCCAAAGGCCACGCCGGCCACCGCCAAGCGGCCCAACCGCTGGCGCTCCAACAGCTCCAAGGTGCGGCCATTGGTGCCGCCAGCCAGCTGCAGTGGCCCCGGAGGCGCCAGCGGGCCAAGCTGGCGCACCAGGTTCACGGCCGCATGGGCCGTACCGGCCCCCAGATCCCCCCGCATCGGCCGCCCATCCAGCTGCCAGAGCGGCGCAAATCCAGCGGCGCGCACCACGGCATGTCGCTGCCAAAGTTCAGCCGCCAATTGGGACACCGTGGGGGGAGCAGATGCCAGCCCCGGCCCAGTCCCTGCCGCCGGCTCCAAACCACAGCTCACCGCCAGACACCGCAGCGGCACCCCAGAGCGGCGCAGCTGCTGCACCCGCTCCCGGAAAGCCGCACCACGACCAATGCAGGTATGTAGCTCCACCGCATCGGGCTGGATTTCAGCCAATAGGCTGGCCACCGCCGCGGCCGGCTGCAACTGCTGCCGCTCTTCAATCAGGCCGAGCGGACAGGCCGGCAGACAACGCCCACAGCCATAGCAGCGCTCCGCCCACACGCCGGCATGCCCCTCTCGCGACCCACCAATCGCCTCGGCGGGGCAGACCCGCTCGCAGGGCCTGGAACAGTCGGGCGGACAGCGCCGTGGATCAAACCAGGCCTTGCGAAAATGGGGATCCGCCCCGTCGCTCAGGCTCACCATCAACCACGGCCGAGCAGGGCCAAATGGTTGGCCACGCCACTGCTCAGCCAGGGCCACCCCTCGCCGTGCCGCGGCCACCACCGCCGGATCGGCCGCCACATCCAGACAGTGCACCCCGGCAAGGGCATAGATCCCAGCCAAGTCTTCAATGGCGGCCAAATCCTGATTGCTGGCACCGCCTATCCACTTAACCCAACAACCGCTCGCCAGGGCCGTTGCTGGGTCGACTTTTGCCCCCTCAGCTTTTGGCACAGCAGTCTTTTGCTCAGCAGTCTTTTGCACAGCAGCCTTAGATAAAGCAACCTTAGATAAAGCAACCTTAGTCAAAACATCCTTTGACATAGCAGCTTTTGGCATGGTCTCAATAATGTTGGCGAAAGCCTCTCGTGTCACGCACAGCAAGTTCATTGTAATACTCGAATTGGCTTTCAACCAGTCCGCACTTGAAGGATTGAGATTACTGCGCACCGTTGAACAGCGGCAAGGCGCTAATTCCCGCACGGTTCTCTGATTGGTTTTACTGCGAATTTGCAGGACTGCACATCAGGGAATCTCTAAAAACCCAAATCACTGATAAGTGAATTCTGATGTCTGATGGGCTTCATCGGTAGCAGGGCCGCAGAAATCGCGGTTTTTCAGAGCTCGCGAAAGAGTTAACCAGGCGGGCAACCAGCACTGCTCAGCGACAAGTGATTAAGAGGTTCCAAGCGCCTCTGGACATCTAGCACCACCTCTGGCAAGTGGACGGCCGCAAAGCGGCGAAAGGTACCTCGCTCTACAGTGCCGCCCCAGCGATGCAGGATATGCACATTGCGGCCACGGGCATCGCGGGGCGAAACATTATAGCTATCAGGCAATGATTGCACCCTAATACCGCTGTCAGATATCGCTCTCACCAATGCCAATTGATCCTGGCGAGCAAAACGGCACCATTGCTGGTGCCAAGATTCAAAAAGGCTATCGGCTGCCTGCCCAGACCGCCACAAAATCAATCCACTATTGAAATGGGTGGCATCACCGCCTAATTCATAGAGGGTCACAGCTTTCTCCTCAGAAGCCACGTGATCGCATAGGCTCACCAACGGCAATCGATCTGGCACCAAGCCAATAGGGGCAAGATCAAGTGCCTGCCAAAGCTCCCCCAGTGGTCGCATAGTCAGCATATCCGCATCCACGTAGAGGCTCTTGCGGTAGGGACTCAACCTGGCCAGTCGCGTCTTGACCCAGCGGGAGGCGAAAGCCTCAGATTCAAGGGAAACTTGCGGTGACACCAATTGAATTGAGATGGACGTGCCACGCAAATCAATCGAATCCAAACCAGGCAGATTGGACAACAAAGTGATGGGAAGAGATGGCTCTTGCCGACGAAGTGCCAAAGCAGAAATAAGTGCAGCCTCTAAATAGCTAAAGCCGTCCGTAGCGCAGAAGAGCACACCAAGATCAGCGTCCATAGTCAAGATCCATATTCAATTGTGAAATCCATGGCAGAGACAAGCGCTCCAATGGCACGCCAATGAATACAGAAAAAACAATTGTAGTTGTCTCAACTAAAAACGTCAAGCACCCAGACCTTAACCCGAGCAGACCGACAAGGTAACATTGACATGCTAGCGACCAAAGCCTGCATCAGGGCGCGACGGCCCCAAACAACACCACAAATGCATCAAATCAAATCAAATCCCACTAAGACATCCGATATTAAAATCAAATCCAGCAATAGCCACAAGATTTACCGCTTGATGCCATTAGTCACATTCAAGAGATAGGGCCCACGAGGAAAGCCACAATCCTCTGCAAAACCAATAAATAGCGACCAATAAAGCACCAAGAAATCACGGCATTACCAGGCTGTCCCAATGCAGCAGGGTTTGGATAGATGCAGGGCCAAGAGAATCGCGACTTTCCAGGGTCTCTCTAGGCAAATATTTGGGCGGAATCAATCAGATTACTTGATTACCCATAAGCCTCCGCGACCCTGAGATCCCGTTCTGAGAGCGGCATGCAACAGCAGACGGCATTGGCGATGCGTTCGGTCATCCCAGCCATCGAGAAGCGACGGTTGAAGCGGAAGCAGTAGCCGCCCAGGTAGCGCCTGGCGTACTTGTCAAAGTTGAAGGCGTGGAAGGTACCGCTGAAGCTGGTCTTGAGGTTGCCCAGCAGGGTGTTGATCCAGCGGAACTGCGGTAAGTCGTTGGGGTGCTTGCCGCCGGTGACGACAGCCTTGTGGTGGCA
>JBIKWK010000105.1:0-8016 GCA_044356375.1 Prochlorococcaceae cyanobacterium
AGCAAGGCTTCTGCCATCAGATGGACTGATTTGCAAGCCGTCGTATAGACGGAGCTGGGGGAGGCGTCATCGTGCATCCACGACCGCCAGGTCCCTAATTCGCTCTCTGGTGTTTTTCAGGAAGCCCCATTTGTAAAGGGTCACCAGGTGAATGCCCAGCTCCTCTGAATTCCGGGCCATGCTCTGCCGCTGCGGCGGACTCATCCGCCTGCTGACCTCAGCCTTGACAGCCTAGCTGTATCCGCGCATTGGTCATGTCCTCAAGCCCCCGGATGAACGAATGAAAGGGGGGTCAACTTTCCTGAACCTAGGGGTGAGGAGACTATGGAGAATTGCCATTTCGGCAACCAAGATAGTTGAGAGCCATTGCAGCATCAGTGATCCATCAATCCTTGCTCGACTTTTCCAGTATTTTTCTAAAGAATTTTACTGGTAAAAGTCGTTAAAAATTAATCTCTAGCCATTTCCACTAATATATTAAGAATCTCTGAATTGGAAATGGGTAAGGAAAATTTGCGCTCTTTAGAAACAAATTTATCCAACATTAAAGCAGAGAATCTATCTTCTACTTCCACAACTAAATCTCTGAAACATTCAAACTCTTGTTCTGTGAATAAAAATTTATCTCCGGCTTTGCTCAAAGTTTGTGCTGCTTTAAAATGATTAGGATTTAGCTTGCCATTTGCAAAAATAGGCTCTAGTTTATTTATTTGATTTTGCACCCTTATCCATAAATTGCTTCTTGAATCATTAAAGCGTTTCTGTTCGATATTGTCTAAAACAAGAGGATCAAGTCCAATAAGTGTTTCGAGAAGGTAGCCAATGATACCGTAACGATGGGAACATGCATCCAAAAAGGGTATAAATGTTATATTTTTATCAAATATTGTACTTAGTTTGACAATATTGTTGATTTGATTTGCGATTTCTTGGATTCCAGTATCAGGGACTTGTGGTGGAACTAAGTCTCCCAAGGACACAAAAGAACGATAAATTCCGCCTGAGATTATCTGCTGTGTAAGACTGCAAAATTGATCAAAAGGAGATCTGACAACTGCAAATGGATTGACAACAAAATTATAACTATCTGCAAGTTTGCAAAAGCTTTCAAGTTCTTTGATGGATAGATGCGCAATATTCTCTCCACTTATAATTAGTTTGCTGGAGGATGCAAGCGCTCGCTCTAACTGCTCGCGGTAGGCAGAATTTAAAACTTCGATATCTTGTATGCCCCATCTCTTGTTTATATGATAATTAGATGGATTTGAGGTGAACAGCGAATATATTGGTATTGAATGATTAACAATTTTTCTTTTTTTATTATTTTGTTTTTCTTGCTCAAAAATAGGATAATGTATTCCATTGGCGTGCAATATCTCCTGAGAAGCCGCGCATGTTGCCTGGAAAGATGTGGTCCCTGTTTTTCCAAAGCCCAGATGCAAAAATAATTGATTTGACATGTGATGTTGTTTTTGCTGGAGGTTGTTGTTTTTCTAGCTTTAGAAATTATTGTGAATAAATTGCTTGAATCAGGCGACAATGGTGCCGTAAAACATGCCAAGCAAGGCCAGGACTTGATTGGCGCACGACAGGCGATTTGAATTGCCTAAGTAGAACTATATAGAAGCATAAAGGAGGTGTTTCACCCCGAGGCGGATCAATTTTAACCCTAGGAGCCTGTCGCACATAGCCCCGCCCGAGCCAGGAGAAGGGCTGCCGGCTGACTTGTCTGCTGGATACCATACTTCATGGTTTATCCTAAGGAGCAATATTACTCGCTAAACGTCATCCCAGGCGATGGATAGTGGAGCATCCCTGTCGGATGGGCGCCGGCGGACGGAGGAGATACCAGGAGCGTGGGGTTCAGCAAACTTGGCTGTGGGGCAAGGCCACCAACCACCCAGTGGTCGACATGCTGGCCACGCTTGCGAATCTGTTCATGGTGTGTCATCGGCTAGTGGCAATCATCTGATCGATAAACTGTGGGCCTGTTGGGGCTAACCAATTGTTAAAAGCAGGCAGAAGAAGCTCTGGCATGGCTAAGATTCTTTTGCTTGTAATAATTATACTTATGGTAGCCACGCCGCGTCGGAAAAGTTCGGTGGCCGCTTTTCCAGGAAGGCATTGCGACCCTCCTGGCCCTCGGCCGTTCGGTAGAAGAGGTGAGTGGCCTGGCCCGCCAACTCCTGCAGCCCCGCCATGCCGTCGGTTTCGGCATTGAAGGCGGCCTTCAGGCAGCGGATCGCCGTGGGACTGTGTCGCATCACCTCTCGGCCCCAGCGCACCCCCTCCGCCTGCAGTTGGGCCAGGGGCACCACCGCGTTCACCAGTCCCATCTCCAGAGCCTCCGAGGCGCCGTACTGGCGGCAGAGGAACCAGATTTCCCTTGCTTTGCGCTGGCCCACCACCCGGGCCAGGTAGCTGGCGCCAAAGCCGCCATCAAAACTGCCCACCCTGGGCCCCGTCTGCCCGAAGCGGGCATTTTCCGCCGCCAGGGAAAGATCACACAGCAGGTGCAGCACCTGGCCGCCGCCGATGGCGTAGCCCGCCACCAGGGCGATCACCACCTTGGGCAGGCTGCGAATCAACCGCTGCAGATCGAGCACGTTCAGGCGCGGCAGGCCCTGCTCGTCGATGTAGCCGCCATCGCCGCGCACGCTCTGGTCACCGCCGGCGCAGAAGGCCCAGCCCCCGTCATCGGCGGGCCCGGCCCCGGTGAACAGCACCACGCCGACCCGGGGGTCCTCCCGCACCCGGGTGAAGGCATCGCAGAGTTCGATCACCGTGCGCGGCCGAAAGGCATTGCGGCAGCGGGGGCGGTTGATCGTGATTCGGGCGATGCCCTCGTCGCTGCCCTCGTAAATGATGTCCTCGTAGCTACCCAGCTGCCGCCACTGCAACGGCGGATCGGCTGGGGCGAAGACCTCTCTCACGGCCACTGCGGCATCACGGAAACCATTCTGCGCAGCGCCGGTCGCCTTTCCCCTTGCCCCTCCCGAGATAGCTGTTGGCAAAGCTGCTCGCGCCACTTCTGCTCCAGCTCCTGTTGCTGCTGCTGCCATCGCACTTTTAACCCGCGCCTCTCGCTGCTGTTGGAGCAGCTTCTAGCCCAGTTCCTATTGCCACTGCCAGCGCACCTCTAGCCCAGCTGTCTTCGCTGCGGAAGAGCTTCTAGCCCAGTTCCTCTAGCAGCTTCAGTGGCTGCTTCGGTGGCAGCCCCTGGCACTGCTGGCGCAACTGCTGGCGCAGCTGGGCATCCTGGCGGCGGTCGGTGACCAGCCTGAGCAGCGCCAGGGGCTGCCCCAGCGCCCAGCTCAAATCCCGCTCCAGCTCTTCCCAGCCGCCACACAGGCGCCCCGGCACCCCATGGACGGCCGCCAGGGCCAGGGGATCGACGGGCTGGGGCATGGCAAACAGCCGTTCGAAATCCATGCCCACCGCTGGATCTGTGGCCTCTGGAACTCTGGCCGCAGTAACTGTGGCCGCTGGATCAGGCCGAATTGGCAGCTGCTCAAAAATGCCGCCGCCGCCGTTGTCGAGCACCAGGATCGTCAGCTGACCAGTCAATTGGCTGCGCCACAGCCAGCCGTTGGCATCGTGCAGCAGGGCCAGATCGCCGCTGATCAGCACGGCCCGACCGCAGGCCTGGGCCACCCCGCAGGCCAGTGACAGGGTGCCATCGATGCCGGAGGCGCCCCGAAAGGCCAGCACCGGTCGCGGCGGGCCATCGCCGACCGCAAAGCTCTCCCAGTCCCGCACTGGGGAACTGTTGGCCAGCACCAAGGGCACCCCAGAGGGCAACAGCCGACTCAATTGGCGGGCCAGGGCCGGCTCGCAAAGGCCAGCCACGGCTGGCCTGGGCACAGCTGCCCTTGGCAAAGCTGCCCTGGAAACAGAGGTTTCAGGTGCGATCCCAGCTGCGGTCCCAGGTGCGGTCCCTGATGAGGCATGGGGAGTCGCCAGCTGGCTATCCAGCCAAGCCTGCAGGGCCTGCTCCGCCCCCTGCCAGCGCTGGGCCAGGGCCCGGTTGGCGACGGCCGGGGGGCAATCACAATGCCAGGCCGACGGCAGCCCCCCCCACCAGGCCGCCAGGCCGCTGGAGCAGCGCTGCGGGGCAGTGCCCAGGGCATCGAGATTGCGGGGGTCCGCCTCGCTGATCAGGGCCTGGGGGCCGCTGAAATTGGTCAACCAGTGCTGCAGTCGCCGGCTGGCCGGCACCGGGCCCAACCTCAGCACCTGCTCCGGCCGCCACTCGGGTTTGGGGGAGGCCAGCAGCAGGTCATAGCCGGCCACCACCGCCAGATCCGGTATGCCCCGCAGGCCGCTGAGGGCATCGGCCAGCAGCGGCCAACCCGTGCGGCGCTGCAACTGCCGCAGCACCGTCACATGGGCGGGCCAGGTTTGGGGTCTGCCGCGCCACGGCCCAGCCACGATCAGGCCGGGTCGATCCGGATCGAGGCCCAGCTGCGGCCCAGCGCCCTGGTTCAACACCGCCAGCTCCTGGCAGCCCAGGGGGCTTGCACCGGGGCTGGCTAAATCCGCCGGCCAAGCAACCTCCCTCAAGGGCACCGCCGCCAGGGCATGGGCGGGCAAGGCCCTGGCCACCGCCAGCAGCGCGGCAGAGGAGGCATGCAGGGGCTCATCGATCGGCAGGTTCAGCTGCACCGCCCCAGGCGCTGCCCATGCAGGCGTTACCTGGTCGGGCGCTGCCTGGTCGGGCATTGCCTGTTCGGTAATTGCCTTGGCCAAGGTTGGCTGATCCGTCCCCAGACAGCGCCGGAAGGCGTTTGCCGCCATCGCCTCCAGTTCGTTGGCGGCCATGGCGTGCAGGCCTCGCCCATCGCCAAGCCCCTGCCAGCGCAGGGAGGCAAGCAGAAAATCTTCCTGATTCACGGTTTGGTTGGCGCCGCAACCCTTGAGCCGCGGCGGTCGGTCCGCCGTGAGCAGCAGCAGCGGAATGGCGCCGTAATCAGCCTCCACCACGGCCGGCAGCAGGTTGGCCACAGCAGTCCCGGAAGTGGTGATCACGGCCGCCGGCAGGCCGGTGGCGCGGCTATGGCCGAGGGCAAAAAAAGCGGCGGAGCGCTCGTCGATGGCCGTCACCAGGGCCAGTCCGCGCCGCTCCAGCAGGCCGGCCGCCACCGCCAGCGGACCAGAGCGGCTGCCTGGGCATAGCACCAGCAGCCGCAGCCCCTGGTTCGCCAGGGCCTGCAGCAGGGTGAGGGCAGCCTCCAGGTTGGCTTGGGCGCGATCCAAAAAACGAGGCCGTCCCGTCCGGGGCGGTTGCAGGATGGGGCGCCCATCTTCTTCCAGGCCCGTGAGCAGCGAACCGACGGCCCCGCCCCGCCCCTGGCGGCAGCGGCTGGTCGACCTGCGGGACCAGCTGCTGCCCGTGTTGGCCTGGCTGCTGCTGGCCCTGGCGCTGCGCTGGCTGGTGGTGGAGCCGCGCTGGATACCATCAGATTCGATGCTGCCCACCCTCCAGCAACGGGATCGGGTGCTGGTGGAGAAGTTGCGGGTGCGCCTGCACCGGCCGCTGCCGATCGGCACCGTGGTGGTGTTCAGGCCGCCGCCGCTGCTGCGGGCCGCCGGCTACGACCCGAAGGCGGCCCTGATCAAGCGGGTGGTGGCCCGGGACGGCGACCGGGTGGAGGTGCGCCAGGGTGTGTTGTGGCGCAACGGCGCCCCGGTGGCGAGCGATTGGGCGGCGGCGCCGATGGAATATCGACTGGAGCCCCTCACCCTGGGGGCGGGTCAGCTGCTGGTGCTGGGCGACAACCGCAATGCCAGCCTCGATTCCCACCTCTGGGGCCCCCTGCCCCAGGAGGAGTTGATCGGCACGGCGATCTGGCGCTACTGGCCCCTGGGGCGGTTTGGTCTGCTTAGCCGCCAGCTCAACCGCAGGGAGATACGGATCTACGACCCTTCAGCCGCACCTTTGGTGCACGAACAGCTGGGTTAGGGTGCAGTCCGTGACCTAGCGCACACCGGACATGTTCAACCCGGAGTTCCTGACTAGCGACAATGAAGCCATAGGTGGCAACCCCCTGATCCAGTACCTCCAGGATCAGTCTCCGGATGTGTTGCAGCGGGTGGCTCGATCAGCTAGTCATGAGATTCAAGACATCATTCGCCACAACGTCCAGGGCTTGCTGGGCATGCTTCCAGCCGAGCAGTTCGATGTGAAGATCCAGACAAGCCGCGAAAACCTCGCTGGTCTTTTAGGTTCAGCTATGATGACTGGATACTTCTTGCGCCAGATGGAACAGCGCATGGAGCTGGAAACCAGCCTGATCGGCAGCTGCAGCCTGGACGATCGGGATGCCGATCCAGGCGAATTGCGGCTCTAACGGCGAGGGCCGCTCTGGGGGCGAGACCAGCTCAGTGGTCGCGGTTGGGGACCACCCCTAATTTCAGCAAGTTGCGATCGATGCTGGCCAAGTAGCGCCAGCTGTGCTCATCCACCGCCCAGGGTCGCAGACTCAGCTGTTTTGCCAGCTCTTGCAAGGCTGCTGCGGTGCAGGGCACTGGAGCTTCATAGTGGGCCGGCACCAGTTGGCGAATATCCCCCAGCTGGGCCAGTTGCCGCAGCCAGTTGATCAGCAGGCCGCGGTGGCGAGGGAACACCAGCCGCTCCAACACCGGCGCCACCTGGATGAGCGGCTCGCCTGCGGGTACCAATTGGCGAAATTCTTCCTGCCAATTTGCCTGCCAGCGGAAGGGATAGAGGGCGTTAGCGGCGCCGCCCTGCTGTTGGCTGGCGCTCCAGGCCTGCTGAAGCAGTTCGCCCAGGCCCGAGAGGGCCAGCTGCTCGGGTCGCAGAAAGGAGGCGAACAGCACCAGCCGCCACCAGCCCTTGCGCCTCAGGTCTGGCGAATCCAACAGCGGTTGATCGGCACGCTCGCGGGCATGGAACAGCAGCGGCTTGGGATCGGCATCGAAGATTGACGGCGGTTGCTCGCCGATGGCCACCAAGGCATCGGTCAGCAACAGACTGCCGCTGGCCCGGTGCAGGCAGGCAGCCTCAAAAAAATTTCCCAGCCCCAGGTCCAGCGGTCCCAGGGCGCACCAATCGAGCTGGTCTTCATTGGGCAGGCCCTGCTCAAACAGCACCCTGGTGCGCTGGGCGGGGAAGCCCAGCCAGCTGAGCGGCAGGGTCAGGGGAAAGCTCCACTGCCCAGGCGTCACCCACACCTGAGCCTTGGGAAAGGCCCGCGCCATCGCCGGCACCGGCAATTTATGCTCCAATCCCGAGCTGGTGGGCAGCACGATCGTGACCACCGGGCCATGCAGTTGCTCCAGCTCGGCTAGGGCCGCGCGCAGCTCGGCGGTGGGGGCCACCGGCGCGTATAGCAGCAGCCCCTGGCGCAGGCGCAGCACCGTCATCCGAATCGGCACTGCCACGTAGAACACCCCGAGCAACTGCTCCACGCCCCACACCTGGCCTGGTATCAATTCGCGCACCAGGCTGCGGCGACGGCCGTAGGGATAGAGGGGCAACAGGGGCCACCAGGGCCAGCGCTGCTGGCTGGCATCCCCAGGGATGGAGGGCTTGGAGATGGCGGCAATCACCGCAGCAGGGTGGAACGCACGAGATCCCATCCTCGCCGCTGGCCGACCGTTGGCAAAGAAACAGGCCAGGCCGATAGCGCCCATTTCGGCTCAGCCGTCAGTTTTTTGCTGTATGCACCCCGAACGCCGGAGCCGCCAAGGCAAAAAAACCCCCGCCGCAAGCCGGTGCAATCACGCAAGGCCTGAACAAAAAAGCCTGAACACAAAAAATCCCCCACCGCAGCGAGGGATTTAATGATCAGCTGAGCCGGAGCTCAGCTAATTTATTCAGCTTTAGCAAGGCTATTTAGCCTTAACTTCAACCAGGCTGTTCAGCTTCAGCCGATAGCAGGAGCGGTCAGAGCCACGGGGGTGGACTGAGCAGCTGCCAGGTCGAGGGGGAAGTTGTGAGCGTTGCGCTCGTGCATCACTTCCATGCCCAGACCAGCGCGGTTGAGCACGTCG
>JBIKWK010000035.1:0-26989 GCA_044356375.1 Prochlorococcaceae cyanobacterium
TTGTTTCATCGTGGAGAAACGAGGGGCATCTGCACCTCTGGAATGACAGCTCGTCAATCCACCCTGTTCACCCTCTGATCAGGGCATTCGGGCCTCGGGTTTTACACCACGCAAAGGGACGCTGCCAAATACAGGCCCGACTACCCCAGCCGGCCATTCACCAGCGTGGAGGAAACTTGCCAGTGGGTGGCGGCATCTGTGGACTGGTTAAACCACCGACACCGCCAAGCGGCATCAAATTCGTGACGCCCCACCAAGGCCACAGCGGAGCCGAAGCACCCGCTGCTGGCGTCAACCCGAAGAAGTGTGGATCGACAGGCCAACAGAGGAACCTGATCGGATCCTGGCGCTACCCTCATGCTAGGTCGCCTGAGTGGCAGCCAAGGAGTGACACCTTGCCTAAAAGTCACAATCCCATAAGGGAGCAGGTTGCCCGCCCCGGTGCTGAGGCAGATCCATGAGCTGGGCTCAGCCAAGACGACAGTCACCCTCTTGGTGGCCGCAGGAAATTTTTTCGTTCCCTCAACAGCCTTTTGTTGAGCGTCTCATTATTCAGCAGCTTTGCATTCAGATGGCCTCAATTCAGTAGCGCCTCTATTTGGCGGCCCTGTTTTTTCAGTAAGTTTACCATTGGTGGTCCTGGGTTTTGCCGGCAAGTATTGACAGGCTCGTTTCCAGTGTTCTTCTTATCCCTGTAATGGCTCTCAAGCCCAGCCGTTAATCTATTGGCGTAAATGTTGGCACTATCTTTGCCAATCACTACCCTTTGTCAATCATTACCGCTTCAGCGCATCACTGCCTTAATATCCCTTGACTCAGGCTAGCTAATGGCACGCTCATCGCCTAAGCTTTTTTTCCACTTTGGCTCGGTTTTTAGTAACTATGCTCTCGCCATGAAGTGCCGGTTAAGGGTTTTGCAGCCGATATGCGCCTTCCTGGATTCACCTCACTACCGCTCTTGCTAGCACCGTTTCTGCCAATTGCCATGCCGTCAGCTCTGTTGCCATCCCCGATTCCCCCCGCAGCCGTCGAGGGTGGCCGACATGGGTCCTGGCCCTTGATGCTCGGCCAGGGTTTGGCCCTGGTGTTTGCCGGCCTCCTCACTAGGCCCCTGGAGCCTTTGGGGGCCCAACCGCTGGCGGGCCCCAGTCCGGGAGATCCCAGCGCTCAGACGGTCAACCCCCCAAGCGAGGCCACACTCAGGCCAGAAAACCCGAGCGCCCATGGGCGCGAACTGGTGTTGGACCGCCGGCGCCGCCTGTTGCTGGTGATCGAGAACGGCCAGGAGCTGCGCCGCTTTCCCGTGGCGGTGGGCAGGCCGGGCTGGGAGACCCCGGTGGGCCAATTTGAGGTGATCGAGCGGGTCGTCAACCCCGTCTGGAAGCATCCGGCTACGGGTCAGTTGGTGCCAGCAGGTCCGCAAAACCCCCTCGGCAGCCGCTGGATCGGCTTCTACCGCGACTGCAGGGGCCACCGCGGCTTTAACGGTCGTGCGGGGTTGACCGTGCAGGGCTGCGCAACCATGGGCTTCCACGGCACCCCGAACCGCCGCAGCATTGGTCAGGCTGCATCCCACGGCTGCGTGCGGCTCTATGACGAGCAGGTGCGCCAGCTGTTTGAGCTGGTGAGCATGGGCACGCCGGTAACAGTGTTGCGCTGAGATGCAGGTGGGGCAGGCCGGTGGCGGACCACCCGTAAAGTTGCCTGCAGCTCTGCCTTTTGACATGCGCATTCTCTTTGCTGCGGCGGAATGCGCGCCGCTGGTCAAGGTGGGCGGCATGGGCGATGTGGTGGGGTCCCTGCCACCGGCCCTGGCAGCCCTGGGGCACGACGTGCGCGTGATCATGCCCGGCTACGGCCGGCTCTGGAGTCGGCTGCAGATTCCCTCAGAGCCCGTTTGGCGCGGCCAGACCATGGGCAACCACTTCGCCGTGTTTGAAATCAAACAACCAGGCACGGGTTTGCCCATCTATCTGGTGGGCCATCCGGTATTTGATGGCGAACGCATATACGGCGGGGAAGACGAGGACTGGCGCTTCACCTTCTTCGCCAGCGCAGTGGCCGAATTTGCCTGGAACCACTGGAAGCCACAGGTGCTGCATTGCCATGACTGGCACACCGGCATGATTCCAGTGTGGATGCATCAGGACCCGGAGATCAGCACAGTTTTCACGATTCACAACCTCAAGTACCAGGGCCCCTGGCGCTGGAAATTAGATCGGATGACCTGGTGCCCCTGGTACATGCAGGGCGATCACACCATGGCGGCGGCGCTGCTTTACGCCGATCGAGTGAATGCTGTATCCCCCACCTACGCCGCTGAGATTTGCACCCGGGAATATGGCGAACAACTGGATGGGCTGCTCAATTTTATCAGTGGTAAACTGCGCGGCATCATTAACGGCATTGATACGGGGGCCTGGAACCCAGCAACAGACGCCACCCTGCCCGCCCAGTTTTCGGCCACAAACCTGGCACCCCGGGCGATCAACAAGAGGGCATTGCAGGAGCGAATGGGACTGGAAATAAAGCCCAGAAGTTATTTGATGGGCATGGTAAGTCGGCTGGTGGATCAAAAGGGCGTGGATCTGCTGCTGCAAGTGGCAGACAGGGTTTTGGCCTACACGGACAGCCAGATTTTGGTGTTGGGTACCGGTGATCGCACCTATGAATCTGGGCTCTGGCAGATGGCGGCTCGCCATCCCGGCCGCTTTGCCGTCTTCCTCACCTACGACGATGACCTGTCAAGGTTGATCTATGGGGGCAGTGATGCCTTCTTGATGCCCAGCCGCTTTGAGCCCTGTGGCATCAGTCAGATGTTGGCCATGCGCTATGGCTCTATTCCGGTGGTGCGCATGGTGGGTGGCTTGGTGGATACGGTGCCGCCCAATGATCCAGCCGCAGAGGGGGGCAAAGGTAGTGGTTGTGGCTATGGCTTTGATCGTTATGAGCCGATTGATTTCTACACCACAATCGTGCGTTCTTGGGAGGCCTATCGCAATCCCACCAGTTGGGCTCAGCTGCAACAGCGCGCCATGGCCGTGGATTTCAGTTGGAATCGCTCGGCCCTCGCCTATGACGACATGTACCGCGATGTCTGTGGCGTGAAGGAGCCAACGCCCGAGGCGGCCGACGTGCAGCGCTTCTCCCAGGGCCAGGACGCCGATCCCAGCCGGCGCGGGCTGTCAGGTTTGTTGCGACTGCGCAACCAACCCTGACGGGACATCCCCAGCTGGAGGGGCATCCACAGCTAGGGCCATCAGAACTGACTGGACCCATAGGCCTGAACCAGATTGCGGCACAGATGGCGGCAGATCCTCCCCGGCTCGGCTACGAGCCTGAGCGACCCGGCGCTCCCCTGCCCGCCCCTTACCAGAACCCCTTCTCGCGCCTGGCGGAGGATCTGCGGGCAGTGGTGGCCAGCCTGCGGCTGCGGCTGCGGGAGTTCTGGCGGCGCAATCGGCAGGGGGATCTGGCAAGGCCAGGCTTCTGGCCGCGGGATTTGGCACCCCTCTACTGGCCGTTGCTGCTTAGCTGCGGCCTGCTGTTGCTGGTGTTAGTGCCCTGGCAATTGGCCCGGCTACTGCCCCAACGCCCCGCCCCGCCGATCAGCCTTAACTCGCCCAACGCCGATGCCATCCCCGGCAATGCCACCGCTCCAGGTTCAAAAGCCAATAATTCACATCCCCCAGATTCCCTATCTACAGGTTCACCACCCGCAAACTCCCCACCCGCAAATTCCCTACCCACAAATTCCTTGCCAGGGGATTCCTCAGCAACAAAATCCTCCGCTGCTGCGGGGGCTGCCCCTGGGGTGGCTGCCACAGAAGAGCTGGCTTCCCCAGGGGCCACTGCAGAGGTGATTGATGGGGCGGGGGCTGATGGGGCTGATGAGACTGGGGCTGGAGTTGGTGGGGCTCTTGCCGATTCGTCAGCGGCTTCCTTGCAGCCCAGTCCAGCCCTGAAGGCAGAGATGGCGTTGCTGGAGGAATTTGCCCAGCAGGACCCCGGCCAGCTCATCGTCGTCGCCCAGGCCGATCCAGAGACGGCCATGGTGCGGTTGCAATTGGCGGAGGGCTATGGCCGCCTGTCGCAGCGGCGCCGCCAGGCCCAGGCGGAGCGCTGGTGGCAGCGCAGTTTGGAGCTGGGTTACGAGCAACTGCAACTGCGGGACGGCCTCGGTCGCATACTGGCCCGTCAAGCGCGGGTTGGTTCCGGCATGATCCTCCTCGATGCCGCCGATTAGCGCTGATGACGCTGCAACTAGGCGCCCTGCAGCAGCTATGGGGTGCACCGGCCGCCGGCGCCCTCGATCCCGATCAGGCCCAGCTGCCGCTCAGGCAAATTTGCACCGATAGCCGCCAGCTGCAGGGCGGAGATCTATATGTGCCCCTGATCGGCGAGCGCTTTGATGGCCATGGCTTTCTGGAAGCGGCGATCGCGGCCGGCTGCCGCGCCCTGCTCGCCCAGCCAGAGCGGCTGACCCCAGACGCTGCCGAGCGATTGCGGGCCCAGGCCAGCGCCGCCGGCTGCCACCTGTGGTGGGTGGAGGACAGCCAGCGGGCCTACCAACAGCTGGCCACCAGCTGGCGCCGCCAGTTGGCCTTGAAGGTGGTGGCGGTGACCGGCTCCGCCGGCAAGACCACCACCCGCCAATTGATTCAGGCAGCCCTGGCCCCCCTGGGGCCGATTCAGGCCTCCAGCGGCAATCAAAACAACGACATCGGCGTACCGCTCACCCTGCTCAGCAGCAGCGCTGATCACCGGGCGGTGGTGGTGGAGATGGGTATGAGGGGGTTGGGGGAAATCGAGCGACTGAGCCGCTGCGCCGAACCCGATCTGGCGGTGATCACCAATATCGGCACCGCCCACATCGGCAGGTTGGGCAGTCGCGAGGCGATCGCCCAGGCCAAATGTGAAATCACCGCCCAACTGCACCCCGATGGAGCTGTGGTGATCCCAGCGGGGGATCCGCTGCTGGAGGCAGCCCTGGCGCGGGTGTGGCCTGGCCGGGTGGTGCGCATCGCACTCGCCGATGAAGCCGGCAGCGCCCATGCCGATCTGCTGGGCGATTTTTTGGAGGCTGATTCAAGCCTGCAGCTGGGGCAGTTGTCGCTGGCGCTGCCCCTGCCGGGGCGTCACAACGCCCGCAACCTGCTGTTGGCCCTGGCCGTCGCCAAGCTGCTGGGGGTGCGGCCGGAACAGCTCACCGCCCTGCAAGTTGACGTACCCGACGGCCGCAACCAGCGGCGCCTGATCGCTGGCATCACCGTGCTGGATGAAACCTATAACGCCTCGCCAGAGGCGGTGCTGGCGGCGCTGGAGTTACTAAATAGCCAGCCGGGGCGGCGCTTCGCCGTGTTGGGCAAGATGCTCGAATTGGGTGACCAGAGCCTGGAGTTGCATCGCCAGGTGGGCAGCCGCGCCGCCGAGTTAGGCCTCGACGGCTTGGTGGTCGTGGCCGAGGGCCCCGAGGGAGAGGCGATGCTGGCAGCCGCCGCCGACCTGCCGCGCCTGGTGCGCGTGGCCAGCCCCGAGCAGGCCGCCCCGCCGCTGGGTCAGTGGCTGCAGCCGGGCGATTGCCTACTGCTCAAGGCAAGTCGCGGGGTGGCCCTGGAACGGCTGCTACCGCTGCTGGAGCAGCAGTTTGCTGCCGTGGACTAGAGAAGCCCTGAATAAATACCATTTGCATCATTACCATCTATGTAATTAACACCCGCGTCATTGCCATCTGCATGATTGCCATTTGCCTATCCCTAGGCTCAATTTTCTGAGCCATCCGGGCCTTGAGTAGCCGGCAGATGGCCGGTCTTTACCCAGATCGTGCAACCTGTATCGCTCCAGGGGCGGTGAACACTGCCGGGGGGATTGCGCAGCCAGCTGCCCTCTGGATAGCTGCCCTGTTCATCCTGAAACAGCCCATCAAGCACCAGGATTTCTTCGCCACCCTGATGGCGATGAGCTGAAAACACGGTGCCGGGCGACCAGCGCACCAGGGCCACCTGCTCCGAGCCAAAATTATGTAACGGCAGCACCTGCAGGCCTGGCACCAAACCAGGCAACCAATCGGCTTGGCGGGTATCGATCACCAGGCGCCGCTGATCAGCCGGGTGCATCTGATGCAGCTTCACCAGGATCGTGCAGCCTTCAGTGCTAAAAGGCGAATGTTGGGAACCGACGGGGTTGCGCAGGTAGCTACCCGCTGGATAGTCGCCCCATTCATCTGAGAAGGTGCCTGTGAGCACCAGGATTTCTTCGCCACCACCATGGCCGTGCCGATCGAAGCGGCTGCCGGGGGCATAGCGCACGATCGAGCTGGCGCGGGCCACTTCACCGCCGCAGCGATCCAGCATACGCCGCTCCACGCCCTCCAGCGGCGATGGGGACCAGGCCAGGGTGGCGGTGTCTAGCACCACGCGCTGGCTGAGATCGGCATGCAACTCCATAGCCCTGATTCTGCCCAAGTGAGGTAGCGATGTAGCCCAATCCATTGCCGGGTCAGCCAGGGGAGGGCAATCGCCAGGCCAGATAGGCACTGGCTTTCAGCTCGTTAAGTTGCCGAACTGGCAATTTCGCCCCCTATCAAGCCACAAATCTTGAGTAAAGCCAACGCACGAAACCCCCGATCAGGGGTACAGGTGCGAAAGTTGGTCCCACGAAGTCGAAATAATCGCGGTGGTCAATGATTTTACCCTCATCATTGAACAGCAGACGGGTGCAGCCGGGGTAGATAAATTCGATACCTTTAATCTTTAAACCCATCTCCCATTCGATAAAGGCCGAATCAGCCTGGATCGATAGCGCACCCGGCTTGAGAAACACGTCATCACAGCGCTTTATCAGGTCCCGCTGGGCGTTGAGATAGGCTTCAATGCCCTGTCTCTCCTGGGTTGGATCCTGAAAGTGCACATCCTCTGCATAGAGTGAGCGCCAAAGTTCGTCGCTGGGGGCTGTAGTGCCGTAGGGCTTGGTGAATAGGCTGCTCAGGGTGGCGGTATCCATGTTGGGGGTTGGCAAATGGCAAGCTGCTTATCCCAGCCCAGCGTTAGCAGGAAAACCACCTTGGTGGTATGTGTCCGGAGGCAGCGTCTGGGCCAGTGGGGCTGGAGTTGAATCATGGCCCACCGCTGACCCCTGCTCCCCCATCGAGCCAATTTCAAACATTTCCCGCCAGGCTGAGGGGGCGGTTGAGCCGGTTGAGCCGGTTGAGCTATACGCCTTCCGTCTGCTGAAGTGGCGACAGGATTGAGGGATGATCCAGAGCTTCCGCAGCCAGCAGTTGGGCTTGCCGCGCCTGCCCTGCCCTGCTCCGGTGTCCATGACAGGCGCGATAAACCGCTGGCATTGAGGAATCTGTCGATCCTGCACCTTTCTATGCGGTGGCCGCTATCGAAGACCCGCCCTGATCTGGAAGCCAATACCTCTTGATGGTGCGCGCCATAATGGCCGTCATGATGGGAGTCATGGTAGGACAATTTTCCCGGAGCTAACTATGCCAGGGGCCCAGATTGTCCAGGCTGTGGCTTAGTGGATCCAGGCGGTTTCAATGGTCTGCAACGCCCACTAAAACTGCCCAGAACCTCAATCAGGAGGCTTGCACCAACTTGATCACGCCAGTTCCAACACAGACCATGCAGGTCCTGTAGGTCCAACAGGCTACACGCTGCTGGCCGCTGCCGCCGCAATGGTTACAAATTGATGAAACAGTCGCCTTCGTGATGGAGGTGGCTGCAGATACTGGTTTTGTCATCGATAAAAAGCAAGCAAGCTGCTGAAATACTGTGCAGCGCAGCTTGCTCATTGCCCTAGAAATAAATTTGGAAGATTTCAGCTGTGTTGCTCCAGCCTGGTACCGCTTTCAGGCGACAGCGAAAACCAGTCGGCTGACGGCGGAGCCGAGGCTTCTAGCGCTAGCCCGCCAGCGGGGTGCTCATCAAGGGGCAGTCGTTGGCCAAATCGATTTTCCTGAGCGGGAAGGGAAGCAGCTCCTCCCGTCGCCTCAGCGCAGCCATCGCCGAAATATTTCACAATATTTTGTAGTGCGGCAAACTTTGCGGCCTGATGGGCCCAGTCTGCGGTGCTGGGTGGTTCCCTAGGTTGAGTGATTAGTTGCCGGTCGCTGGCACAAACTGCAAGCCTCTGGCATAAAGCTTTATAAGCCCCTAGAAACTCACTGCCCAGCTATGTCGACTGGCCGCCGAGCTGACCCTGGTCTGCAAAGACCCCAGTAATGCTGTTCACTCCAGCGATCGGCTGATCAGCAGCCACGCCAGCCCGGCCGCCGCCGCCCGCGCCCGGCTCCAGAGCTACCTGGCGATTGCACCCCTGATCCAGGGGCGTTACCAGGGACCCTTGCCAGATCTGGCCAGCCTGGTGGCCCTGCCAGCGGACAGCCTCGGCCCTGCCTATGGCCACCTCTCTTCGATCAGGACCGTGAGTCCCTGCCGGCGCCAGAGCTGCCACCGGGAGCGGATGGCGACACCGCCTACCAGCAGCTACGCCTGGTGGTGGAGCTGTGATTTGTGGCGATCTGTTGCCCGGTTGGCCCTACTGCTGCGCCGGCACCTGCTGCACCGGCAGCGGCACTGGGCCGGTGGTGCAGGTGCCGGTGCGCAGCGAGCAGCGTCCGGCGGCTTCGGCGATGGCTCGCTGGTGTTCGGCCTGCTCCAGCCCCTGCCGCAGCCACTGCTCGCAGGCCTCGCCCACGCTCAGGCCGGCATGGGCTGCCGCCTGCTCGACCCGGTTCCGCAACTCGCCGCTCAGCCAGGCCGGCTCAGCTGCGGCCGAGCTGGTGTCGTTCTGTTCCGGGTGGCTGGAAGGGGTGGGAGTTGCCGTCATGGCTGGCCATGGCTGTAAAAGCATCTCCATTGTGTGCCTCACGCGCACCCGGGGCCCTCCATCCCATTGCCATTAGTTAAAACACACAGACCCACCGCCAGGGATGCAGCAGATCGAAGCAGATTTTGGCGTTAAGCGGATATCCGCCCACCAGGATCTGCCTAGCGTCGCGGTAGCAGCCCACCCCTATGACTGTCCAGCAGCACCCCTCGCGCCGCCGTCACCTGCTGGTGGGGCTTGTGGTGTTGGTGGCCGGAGGTCTGGTGGCCATGGGCTGGATCGGGCAACAGCGCCAGCGCCAGTTGGAGCAGATGCAGCGGCAGCAGACCCTGCTGCCGCGGCGGATCGCCGCCCTGGGCAGGGTGGAACCGTTGGATCGGGTGGTGAATCTGTCGGTGCCGAGTTCGCTCAGCAATGACGCGGTGCGCCAGGTGCTGGTGAAGGAGGGCCAAACGGTGCGCAAGGGCCAGGCCTTGGCCATCCTCGACAGCGCCGAAAGCCTGGAGAAGAGCTTGCGGCAGGCGGCGGCGGCTGTAACGGTGGCGCAGCGCAAATTGACCGCCCAGGACAGCGTTATTGCCAAGAATCGGGGCGAACTGAGCCAGGCCGAGGTGGAGCTGCGCCGCTACAGGCAGCTCTATGACCAGGGGGCCAGCAGTGCCGAGCTGCGCGATCGTCGCGCCACCATTCTCAACACCACCCGGGCAAACCTGGATCAGGCGGTCGGCGACCGCCAGACCCTTGCCGCTGAACTAGCGGAAAAACGGGCCAACCTGGAGCGCGATCGCGCCGAACTGGCCAAGGCCACGATCCGGGCACCTTTTGCTGGCACCGTGTTCAAGATCAACGCCTACCCGGGCGACAAGGTGGGCGACAGCGGCATTGTGGAGATGGGCGACAGCAGCCGCATGGGTGTGATCGCTGAGGTATATCAAACCGACCGCCCCGGCATCATGTTGGGCCAGGCGGCGCGGATCACGGCGGATGGCTTTGCTGGCAAGGTCATCGAGGGCCGGGTGGTGGAGATTGCCCGCCAGGTGAGCCGCCAGACCGTGTTCACCGGCCAAGCCGGCGAGAACCTGGATCGCCGCGTGATCGAGATAAAAATCGGCCTCAAACCCGAGGCGGCCGCTGTGGCCAGCCTGATCAATTACATGCAGGTGAACGTGCTGTTTGACCCGCTCACCCCGGAGCAACAACGACAGCAGCAGCAGTTGCGCCAACAGCTGATAGAAGCCCAGCGCCGCCAGCAACCGGCCTTCTCCAGGCCCGGCAGCCCGTGAAGACAGCCCGTGAAGCCAGTGCCATGATCCAGCTGTTGCAGCGCACACCCCTGGCCTGGCGCCAGGCGATCCACCGGCCCATGCGGCTGGCCGCCGCCATCGCCGGGGTGAGCTTCGCCAACGTGCTGGTGTTCTTCCAACTGGGGCTCTCCGGGGGCCTTTATGACAGTCAAAAACGCCCCCTGCAGAGGCTGAACGGCGAGCTGGTGATGGTGAGCGGTCGCTATCTCTACCTGGGGGAACAGCTCAATTTTCCCCGGGCACGCCTCACCCAGGCCCTGGGGGTGGAGGGCGTGCGCAATGTGGCGCCCCTCTACATCGGCCTGAGTGAATGGCTGAACCGCGACAGCCGCCAGCAGAAACAGGCATTGATTTTTGGCATCGCGCCTGAGAATCCAGCCCTGAACATCAGAGAAATCGCTGCCGATCCGTGGCTGCTGGAGCGCTCCGACAGCCTGTTCTTCGATACCCGCTCGAAACGCAGTGCCGGAGCGATGGCCCAGGTGGTGCGCCGCGATGGGCACTACGACACCGAGCTCGGGGGCATGAGGGCCAGGGTGGATGGACTGTTCACCATGGGCCTTACCTTCGCCGCCGATATCAACCTGATCACCTCCGCCACCAACTTCAAAAATTACTTCCCCAATCAGAGTGTCGATGACATCCAGATGGGTGTAATCCAGCTACAGCCAGGCGTCGATCCGCTGCGGGTTAAGGCCACTCTTGAAAGCTTCCTCGATCCATCGGTGAAAGTTTTTACAATTTCCGAGATCTCTCAGCTTGAGGTTAATTACTGGCGGCACAACACATCATTTGGGGTGATATTTGGCCTGGGTGTGCTCGTGGGACTGGTGGTTGGCGGCATTATCGTATATCAGATACTCTATTCCGATGTGAGTGATCACCTGGGAGAATACGCCACGCTGAAGGCCATGGGCTACGACGATGGCTTCGTGGTAAGTATAATTATTCAAGAATCTCTTATTTTAGCGGTGTTGGCCTTCTGGCCGAGCCTGGTTTTGTCGCTTGGGCTCTATGCTTTCCTGGCCCGCTCCACCTCTCTTGCGGTGGTGATGAGTGTGGGCCGAGCTGTATTGGTATTCGGCTTCACCCTGGCCATGTGTGGCGTCTCGGGCTGGCTTGCCACCGACAAGCTGCGCCGCCTCGATCCAGCTGAGATCTTTTGAGCCGCCATGGACCCAAACGGCAATTCAGCCCCATTAATCCAGGTGCAGCATCTCGACCATGCCTTCCTGGAGGGCGGCATGGCCAAGCAGGTGCTCCATGACATCAACCTGACGGTGCATGCCGGCGAAATCGTGATCCTCACGGGCCCCTCCGGCTCGGGCAAAACCACCCTGCTTACCATGCTGGGGGGCCTGCGGGCAGCCCAGAGCGGCAGTCTCCAGATCCTGGGCGTGGAGCTGCTGCATGCCGAGCGCCCGGTGCTCACCCAGCTGCGCCGTCAAGCCGGGTTCATCTTCCAGGCCCACAACCTGTAGCCCTATCTCACCGCCCTGGTCAATGTGCGGCTGGGATTGGAGGTGCACAGCAACTGGCTGCAGCGGGGTCGCAGCGCCATGGATGCCCGGGCGGTCGAGGTGCTGGAGCAAGTGGGCCTGGCCGATCGGGCCCACTACTACCCAGAGAAACTCTCCGGCGGCCAGAAACAGCGGGTGGCCATCAGTCGGGCCCTGGTGGCCTCGCCGCGGCTGCTGCTCGCCGATGAACCCACCGCAGCCCTGGATCGAGACTCGGGCCGTGATGCCGTTGCCCTGTTTCGTCAGCTGGCAGATAGCGAAGCAGCGGCGATCGTGATGGTTACCCACGACAACAAAGTGCTGGATATCGCCGATCGCATCTTGAACCTCGATGCTGGCCGGCTGGTTTAGGGCGATTTGGTTTAGGGAGATTTGGTCTAGGGCGCTGCCGATTAAATGTTTTTAGTAAGGCTGGGGGTGGGGCTGTCTCTGCGCTATGGCTGTCTCTGCGCTATAGCCAGCGCCTGCGGCAAATTCTTGTCCATTTATATATCACTTATTCTATTCAAGAGCTGTTGCGCCTCGCTCGAGACTCATTGCACAAGCCAATTAAAAGGGGCCCTTCCAGGCCCCCATGGGTCATTTGGGTGATAAGGCTGACCTCACCCCATCTCCCTTAAAAGGGTCAGGCGGCCACGGGGGCGGCTTGACGGGAGAAACGAACGATTTTATTCGCTGTTACGGGTTTGCTCTTACCGAGCAGGCTTCAGTCACCCTCCTCATACCCCGTCGAAACCATTGCAGCCCCGGGAATGCCCCGCCGGAAGCGGGTTCGGGATGCATGGAGCTGAGCGGAATCGAACCGCTGTCCGAAGAACCGGTGTGGATCACCTAGTTCGGCCGAGACCGAACTCATTCATATTGGCAGTTCATGGCACCCAGGGGGGGATTGGGTTTCCCCCCCTGGGCGGCGGGGGGCCCTCTGACGGCTGACAGACGGGGAATTCAGGCGCAAACGCAGGGGAGGATGTCAAAACAGCAGGTTTCCGTCCATGTCCGCCCCATTCAGCGCCATAGCCGTGGTGCCCCCCGGTTTGGAGGCCCCGGCCGCCGCTGAACTGGAGGCCCTGGGGGCGAGTGCGGTGCAGCCGCTGTTGCGGGCCGTGCGCTTTGAAGCCAGCCTGGCCTGTTTTTATCGGCTGCACCTGCAGGCCCGGCTGCCTTTTCGACTGCTGCGGGAGCTGGCCCGCTTCCCCTGCCATGACAAGGAGGAGCTCTATGAGGGCGTGCAAAGGGCCGTCGATTGGTCGCGCTGGCTGCCGCCGGAGCTGAGTTTTCGCGTCGATGCCAGCGGCATTGCCCCGGGGCTCAGCCATGGTCACTACAGCGCCCTGCAGGTGAAAAATGCCCTGGTGGACTGGCAGCGGCAGCAGCTGGGCCAGCGCTCTTACATCGACCTGGACCAGCCCGATCGCAGCCTGCACCTCCATTTGGGCGGCGGCCTGGCCAGCCTCAGCCTCGATGGCAGCGGCAGCAGCCTGCACCGCCGCGGCTACCGGGCGGCGATGGGCCTGGCCCCCTTGAAGGAAAACCTCGCCGCGGGCCTGATCGCCCTCACTGGTTGGGATGGCTCGGTGCCCCTGGCGGATCCCCTCTGCGGTAGCGGCACCCTGCTGATTGAGGCGGTGCGCATGGCCTTGGGGCGGGCGCCAGGACTGGAACGGCAGTTTTCCCTGCAGGACTGGCCGGATTTCGATCTCGAACTCTGGCGCCAGGAGGAGGCCGCCGCCCGCTGCCTGGCCCGCACCAGCAGCCTGGCCGACGGCCGCCCCTTGGCCCCCGTGGTGGGGCTGGAGCAGAACGCCGAGGTGCTGGCCCAGGCCCGGGTCAACCTGGAGCAGGCGGGGGTGGCCGCAGCGATTCAGCTGCAGGCCGGCGACTGCCGCGACTTCCAGCCGCCCCCTGGCGCCGGCGTATTGGTATGCAACCCCCCCTACGGGGAGCGGCTGGGCCAGGGGGAAGATCTGGAGGCTCTCTACGCAGACCTGGGGGCGATGCTGAAACAGCGCTGCGGCGGCTGGCAGCTGTGGTTGCTGAGCGGCAACCCAGCCCTCACCGGCGCCCTGCGCATGAAGGCCACTCGCCGCATCCCGGTGAGCAATGGCGGCATCGACTGCCGCTGGCTGCACTATCAAATTCGCTGAAAGTAGCCAGATCAGCCTCTAGATCAACCAGTAGATCAACTGAGCCGATCCATCACCTCCAGTCTCACCTTGGCGCCGTGGCCGAGGGTGACGCCGCGCCGGGCTGGCTGCACGGGCAAACGATTGCGGAGCCGGAAGCGATGCTCTCGCAGCAGGGTGCCGAGCACAATTTTGAGCTCCATCTGGGCCAGCGCCGCCCCAACGCAGCGCCGCACACCGGCACCAAATGGCATGTACTCATAGGGTGAGTATTGCCGTTCCAGGAAGCGCTCGGGCCAAAACTCGCTAGGATTTGGATAAAGATCATCGCGGTGATGAAGTGAATAGATATTGCCCATCACCAAATCACCGCTGTGTAGACGATGCCCTGCCAACTCCACTGGCACCTCCACCCGCCGCGGGAAGGTGAGCATGGCCACCGGATGAATGCGCAGCGCTTCCTGGGCTACGGCGCCCAGGTAGGGCAGGTTGAGCAGGGCGGTGGGGTCGGAATCTTTGGGCAGCTCAGCCAATTCGCGCCCCAGGCGATCGCCAACCTCCGGTAGGCGGTGTAGCCAGTAAAAAGCGGTGGTGAGGGCGGTGGCGGTGGTCTCATGGCCCGCCAGCAGCAGGGTCATCAGCTCATCGCGCAGGTCGAGATCACTTAGGGCCTGGCCATCGGCATCGCTGGCCTGCAAAAGCAGCGACAGCACATCCTTGCGGTCTGGATTTTGCTCCGCCCGCCTGGCGGCAATTTCCGCATAGAGCAGCGCATCGGTGCGCTCTGCCAGCGCTGCCACCCGGGCGCCAGGGCTCCAGGGGCCCAGATCCTGCTGCAACCAGGGAAAGAACAGAATCGCCGAGGTGAGCGGCGTGGCCGTAAGGGCCAGGCGCTGGCTCAGCAGGGCCATCAATTGGTCATAGCGCTCACTGCGATCCAGGCCAAATACCACTTGCAGGATCATCCGCATGGTGATTGATTGCATCACCTGGCGCACATCAATCACGCTTCCCTTATGCCAAGAGCTACTCAGATCTCGGCAGATCTTCCCCATGGTACGGCCAAAACTTTGCAGGTGCTCCCCATGGAAACGGGGCATCAGCAGTTGGCGCCGCTGGCGATGGGCGTTGCCACTGAGCAGAATTGTGTTGTGGCGACCCAGTATGGCGGCCAGCAGTTCATTGGCCTCTCCAGGAGCGCTGAACAACTTGCCGCTGTCGCTACTAAATAGCTGCTGCAGAGCCTGGGGTTCGCTGAGAAAAAACACCGGTGCTGCCCCGGGAACCTGGGCGGAGATCGGCGCCTGGAACAAAACGCCCTGCCGGCGCTGTTGGCGGCGCAGATAGCCCACCGGATCCAAGATCCACTGGCCCATTTGCAGGGCCTTGGGCAGCTTCGATCGCGGCGGACGCGGCAGCTGGGGCGGGCGCTGGGAGATGATTTCAGTCATAATGACAGGAGCATAACGGCAGGCTAATCACAGCAGGCCAATCGCGGCAGGCTCCACAACCATAGATGCGGGAAATAAATGAGGGGAAAATAACATCAAGCAAATAATAGCAGCGGAATAAATTGCGGAAAATTTAGGTCAAAATGCGGGCAAAAGAACAAAAAAATTTATAGCAAAGTAGCGACAAGAAAAGGCCCTTTCAGGACCGCCCAGGGCCACAAAAAATACTGTGGCAATCCCAGTAAATCATCCTTATAAATAAACTTGCCGCACTGGTAAATTTGCCACATAAGCAAATTTATCGTACTTGCAGATTCGCCACGCCGGCTAACTTGACATTCCAATAGATTTGCATCTCAAGTACATTTTCTCCTATAAACAAACTAGCCGCACTGATAGATGTCCTAACTAGTAAAGGGCACCTCGAAAAATCGCATATCTCACCGATCTGATGATGCAAAAGGCCTTGCTACTGCTTGGGTGAGCCTGGCTAGTGGCAGTCGAAGGGGCATTTCTTCGAGTTGCCCTAAACTCACTAGATCTCACTAGCTTGCTCTAGTGCTTCCAGGCGGTGGAACGCCTCGATGGCAGTGCCGATCGTGGCGAATAGATGACAAGCTCCGATCCGCTCCACCAGGCCACCACGTTCGAGGGAACCGCGCAGTTCGCTTTTGACCCGAGCCAGGCAAAACTCAATCTTAAGATGGCTCAGATCCTGCTCCAGCTCAAGCAGCATATCAAGGGCGGTACTATCTACGTCTATGATTGCTTCTGCGTTGATCAATAGCCACCGCACCGGCTCTGATTCAGCATCAATGGCTGCCATCACTCGCTGGTAAAAATGATCAGCATTGGCAAAACATAGGGGTGCATCATAGCGATAAATTAGCAGGCCTGGCCTTGTAATCGCACCCGCCTGGCTGACCACATTGTGATAGCCAGCCATTGAGGGCAGCTCCCCCAACACCGCATCGTTGGGCCTGATGATTCGCCACAGCAAATCGAGTATCGACAGCGCCACCGCCAGGGCCACACCGATCAAAATATCGCTGAGCAGCACGCCGATACAGGTAATTACTGCCAGGCGAAATTCACTGAAACGAAATCGCAATAAACCAATAAATCCATCGATATCGATCAGCCGCAGAGCCGCCATGATCACCACAGCAGCCAGGGCCACCTTGGGAAACAGGGCCAGCAGCGGTCGCAGCGACAGCAACACCAACAACACCAGTGCCAGGGCGATCAGCGAAAACAACTGGGAACGGCTACCGAGGGCATCGCCTAGGGCCGTGCGACTGCCGCTACTGCTCACCGGAAAGGCCTGGGCTATCCCATTGGCCAAGTTGGCAGTGCCCAGAGCCAGCAACTCCTGGTTGGCATCCACCCGATAGCCGCCGCGGGCGGCAAAGGCACGGGCCGTAAGAATGTTGTCTGAATAGCCCACTAGGGCAATGCCCAGGGCAGAAGATAGCAGCGGTTTAATTAACTGGGAGGCTGGCAGATCAGGCAATGCCAGGCCCGGTAAATCACCTGGAATGTTGCCGATCACCGCCAACCCCAGCTGATCTAGATGCATTAGGGCCACCGCTCCCGTTGCCAACAGCATCGCCAGCAGCGGGCCGGGCGCCCTGGGAAAATACTTCTGCATGGCGGTCAGCAGGCTGAGCACGGCCAGGGTCATCCACAGGCTGGGCCAATGCCATTCGGCCTGGCGTTGAAACAATTCCCATAGCTGAGCAGGCAGGGAATTGGCATTCAGTTCAATACCCAATATTGTGTGGAGTTGGCTGCCAATCATGATTGCCGCCACCCCAGCCATGTAGCCGATCAAAATCGGCTTGGAGAGCAGGCTGGCCACAAAGCCAAGCCGCGCCCAGGCCCCCAGGCAGCAGATCGCCCCCACTGCCAGAGCCAAGCCACTGCTGAGACTGGCGTAAAGCTGGGCATCCCCGGCGGCCAGCGGAGCGATGGCGGCGGCGGTCATCACGGCGGTGGTGGATTCCGGCCCCACCGAGAGCTGCGGCGAGGAACCCAGCAGCGCATAGATCAAAATCGGCGGCAGGACCGCCCATAGGCCCCGCACCGGATCCAAACCCGCCAGTTCGCCGTAGGCCAGACACTGGGGGATCAGGTAGGCGGCCACCGCCATCCCCGCCAACAGATCTGGGCGCAGCCAGGCGAGCCGATAGCCGCTGAGCTGACGCCAACTGGGCTGGGCGGCACCACTCATGGCAGCAGCGGAAGCAGCAGCTGCTGCGGAACCACTGGCCGCCAGCGGTCCGGCAGCTCAGCATCGATACAGGGGCTCAGCCTGGTCACAGGGAATATGGCAGATCAGCTGTGGTCACTCTGGCCTGGATCCCCGGCCGGCTTGCCTGTGGGCATTTAGCTGTGGCATTCAGGCGGGCCAGTAGGGCGGGGCCATTCAGGCGGGCCAGTAAGGCAGGCCAGTAAGGCAGGCCAGTAAGGCGAGGCAGCAAGGAGTGGCATTCAGCTGCGGCAGAATCGGCTTTGTGATCGCTTGCTGGCCCTTGTTCTCCGCTCTGGCTGCCTGGGGCCTGATAACAGCTCAATTGCCGCCCGAGCTGGCTGCTAATCCAGCCCCGGCAAGCTTTGCCTCCAGCCTCACCGCCATCACCCTGGCGGAACTGGGGGACAAAACATTTTTCATGGCCCTGATCCTGGCGGCCCGCCATCGGCCCCGCTGGGTGTATCTGGGCGCCTTCTCCGCCCTGGCGGCGGTGACGCTGATATCTCTGGGCCTGGGCTATGGCCTGCGGGAACTGATCCCGGCCACTGTGATCCCTTGGCTGGCTGCGGCCCTGTTCCTGGGCTTCGGGATCAAGTTGCTGCTTGATGCCCAGGGCCTGGCCAGCGATGCCGCCGCCGAGGAGGAAAAGGAGGCCGAGGCGGCGGTGAATCAGGCCGAACTACAAAAGGCCATCGTCACCCCCTGGGCCGTGATCTGGGAATCCTTCGCCCTGGTGTTCATCGCCGAGCTGGGCGATCGCACCCAGTTCGCCACGATCCTGCTGGCCACGGCACCGGCCTTCTCCTTTGGGGGGTTGCTGGCTGGCACCCTGGTGGGTCACGCCCTGGTCACCTGGCTGGCGGTGGGCGCCGGCAAGTGGATCGGGGGCCGAATCAGCGAGTTGTTGCTCTATCGACTCAGCGGCGGCCTGTTCCTGGCCTTTGGCCTGGCGTCGCTGGTGCAGGCCCTGGCGGTCGTGGCGGCACGATGAAGCCTCCCCCCAGCTCCGTTATGGGACGGCTTGTAAATCAGTTCATCTGATGCCAGAGACCTTGCCTGCCCTCCTTGGCAAGGTATGAACTCCGGCAAGCAGCACCGAGCAAGTTGGCGGGTTCAAGTATGCCGCCAAAAGGCAGGTGGAAGGCTTTGATAGAAAGCTGACCGTGATGCCGCTTCCGGTGCATTTATGGTTAGCAGTAGCTGTTGCTGTTGCAGTAGCAGTTGCTGTTGCTGTTGCTGTTGCAGTAATGGCAATGGCAATGGCAATGGCAATGGCAATGGCAATGGCAATTTTAATCTTAATGGTAATGGCAATAGCAACTAATAACTGCCAGATTCCCGGCCTGTTTGCCAGTTACGAGCAGCTGAAACCAGCTGCGGCGGATTGGGGTTTGCCTTTTTCAGTAAGCCCTATTTAGGGCGGTATTTTAATAACTTTAGCATAAAAAAGCCACTGAATGAACAGTGGCTGATGGAGCTAATAGTGACAGCAGCGGAGATAATCTCGCCGCTGATTATTTTGCCGTCAGAGAAGTTTTAGGTCGAGGCTTGGCTGAAGACTTGGGCGATGATGGCTTCAGGGCTGGGGCCGCCACAGCGCCTACTCCCTGCGGGCCTTAATTGACAGTTGCGGGGGGCAGGAGCTGGTGCAGGAGAGTTAGCTTACGAAAAGATTTGCCAGCAATCCAGTATAGCCGGTTATTTCAATTATGGAATCGTTGCTGGCGGAGTAGCCAGAGACTCCATCGTTGAGGGCGATGAAGCTGCGGGAGACACCTGAGGGATCATTGTAGGAGAATGTAGCGGCTTTATTGGCAATGAAAGTAGAGTTAGTCAACAGACTGGAGATAGATGAGGCATCGAGTGAGTCTGCAAGACCTAGTTTATTGATCTCTGCTGCTGTGATGGCGTTGGGGCCATCGAGGATATCGGTGCCGATGGTGAAATCGCTAATCCGATCAAAGTTGGCCAGGGTTGACTGCGTCACTGAAGTAAACCGGAATGTGTCGGCACCACCGAGACCTGTGATTGCGTCTTTGGCGTTAGTGGCCGTGAGCGTGTTGGCCGTGGCGGTACCAATTAGCTGATTGGATGTGGAATCAATGCTGAAGCGTTGAACTGGGCTGGCTGCTCCAAGGTTGCCCGCAACATCGGAGACCCGTGCTGAGACGGCATAGAAGCCGTTGCCAAGAGGTGTAGAAGGGGTGAACGACCAGATTTTTGCCTTGTTGTTTACGCTGGCGATTCCCAGGAAGGTATCGCCGTTGTAGATGCGCAGAGTTTCGCCGGTGGCGAGGGAAGCGGAGATGCTGCCGTTGATGGTAGGAGTGGCGTCGTCGCTGAAGGCATCGGCGGCCAGGTTGCCCCGAATCAGGCCAACATTGTCCTTGACAGTCGTGATGGCGGCGGTGACAGCCGGAGCGCTGGTGTCGAGGGAGAAGAGGAACCTGTTAGAGACGGTACCGAGGTTGCCTGCGGCATCGGCGACGCGGGCGGAGATGGCGTAGCTGGTGCCAGCGGTGCTGGGCAATGTGGGCGAATACGACCAGGTGAGTGTGACGTTGTCGACAGTGGCGAGGCCGAGGAAAGTGGCGCCGTTGGAGATGCGCAGGGTTTCGCCGCTGGCCAGGGCGGCGGAGATGGTGCCGCTGATGGTGGGAGTGGCGTCGTCGCTGGCGGCACTGGCGGCCAGGTTGCCCTGAATCAGGCCGACATTGTCACTTACAGCCGTGATGGCTGCAGTGGCGGTCGGAGCGCTGTTGTCGAGGGAGAAGGAGAAGCTGCTGGAAGCGGTGCCGAGGTTGCCTGCGGTATCGGCGACGCGGGCGGAGATGGAGTAGCTGGTGCCTGAGGTGCTGGGAAGTGTGGGTGAGTAGGACCAGATTTTTGCTGCGTTGTTCACATTGGCGACACCCAAGAAGGTGTCGCCGTTGTAGATGCGCAGGGTTTCGCCGGTGGCAAGGGCGGCGGAGATGCTGCCGTTGATGGTGGGAGTGGCGTCGTCGCTGAAGGCATCGGCGGCCAGGTTGCCCCGAATCAGGCCAACATTGTCCTTGACAGTCGTGATGGCTGCAGTGGCGGTCGGAGCGCTGGTGTCGACGGAGAAGGAGAAGCTGCTGGAAGCTGTGCCGAGGGTGCCTGCGGCATCGGCGACGCGGGCGGAGATGGAGTAGCTGGTGCCTGAGGTGTTGGGGAATGTGGGCGTGTAGAACCAGGTGAGTGTGGCGTTGTCGACAGTGGCGAGGCCGAGGAAAGTGGCGCCGTTGGAGATGCGCAGGGTTTCGCCGCTGGCCAGGGCGGCGGAGATGGTGCCGCTGATGGTGGGAGTGGCGTCGTCGCTGGCGGCACTGGCGGCCAGGTTGCCCTGAATCAGGCCGACATTGTCACTTACAGCCGTGATGGCTGCAGTGGCTGTCGGAGCCCTGTTGTCCAGGTAGAAGGAGAAGCTGCTGGAAGCGGTGCCGAGGTTACCTGCGGTATCGGCGACGCGGGCGGAGATGGAGTAGCTGGTGCCTGAGCTGCTGGGAAGTGTGGGTGAGTAGGACCAGGTTTTTGCTGCGTTGTTCACATTGGCGACACCCAAGAAGGTGTCGCCGTTGTAGATGCGCAGGGTTTCGCCGGTGGCAAGGGCGGCGGAGATTCTGCCGTTGATGGTGGGAGTGGTGTCGTCGCTGACGGCATCGGCGGCCAGGTTGCCCCGAATCAGGCCGACATTGTCATTGACAGCTGTGATGGCTGCAGTGACGGTCGGAGCGTTGGTGTCGATGGTGATGGCCCCCAGCTGGGCAGTGCCACTGGTGTTGCCGGCGATGTCGCTTTGGCGGACCAGGATTCTGCCGGCGGCATAGGTGCCGCTGAGCAGATCAAAGGAGGAGCCAGTGCCAGCCAGCCAGCTGCCGCCGCCATTGGTGGAGTACTGCCAGCTGGCGCCAGCTTCCAGGCCAGTCACATTGACGGTGCCGTTATTGGTGATGCCGTCGCTATTGCTGGCACCGGTGTCAGCTGCCAGGGCAAGGCTGGGGGCATCGGGTGCGCTGTTGTCAATGGTGACAGCGGCTAGCTGGGCTGTGTCGCTGGTGTTGCCGGCGAGATCGACCTGGCGCACCAGGATGCTGCCAGCGGTATAGGTGCCGGTGAGCAGATCAAAGGAATAGCCGTTGCCCGCCAGCCAGTTGCCGCCGCCATTGGTGGAGTATTGCCAGCTGGCCCCACCTTCCAGTCCAGTCACATTGACTGTGCCGTTATTGGTGATGCCATCGCTATTGCTGATGCCAGTGTCGTTGGCGAGGGCCAGGGCTGGTGCGATAGCTGAGGTGTCAATGGTGACGGCGATTAGCTGGGCAGTGTCGCTGGTGTTGCCGGCGAGATCCACCTGGCGCACCAGGATGCTGCCAGCGCCGTAAGTGCCACTGGCCAACTCAAAGGAGGTGTCAGTGCCTGCCAGCCAATTGCCGCCAGCGTCGATGGAATACTCCCAGCTGGCGCCAGCTTCCAGATCAGACACATTGACTGTGCCGTTATTGGTGATGCCATCGGAGTCGCTGTTGCCCGTGTCACTGGCGAGGGCTAGGGCTGGTGCGGTAGCTGAGGCGTCAATGGTGACGGCGCCTAGCTGGGCCGTGTCGCTGGTGTTGCCGGCGAGATCGCTTTGGCGCACCCGGATGCTGCCGGCGTCATAGCTGCCGCTGAGCAGATCAAAGGAGGTGCCAGTACCCGCCAGCCAGCTGCCGCCGGCGTCGATGGAAAACTCCCAGCTGGCGCCAGCTTCCAGACCAGACACATTGACTGTGCCGTTATTGGTGATGCCATCTGCATCGCTGGCACCGGTGTCAGCTGCCAGGGCGAGGCTGGGGCCACCGGGTGCGCTGATATCAACGGTGATTTCGTCTAGCTGGGCCGTGTCGCTGATGTTGCCGGCGAGATCGAGCTGGCGCAGCAGGATGCTGCCGGCGCCATAGGTGCCACTTGCCAACTCAAAGGAGCTGCCAGTACCCGCGACCCAATTGCCGCCGGCGTCGGTGGAATACTCCCAGCTGGCGCCAGCTTCCAGACCAAACACATTGACTGTGCCGTTATTGGTGATGCCATCTGCATCGCTGGCACCGGTGTCAGCTGCCAGGGCGAGGCTGGGGGCATCGGGTGCGCTGATATCAACGGTGATTTCGTCTAGCTGAGCCGTATCGCTGGTGTTACCAGCGATATCGCTTTGGCGTACCAGGATGCTGCCGGCGCTATAGCCGCCGCTAGCCAGCTCAAATGAAATGCCAGTGCCCGCGACCCAATTGGCGCCAGCGTCGGTGGAATACTCCCAGCTGGCGCCAGCTTCCAGACCAAACACATTGACTGTGCCGTTATTGGTGATGTCATCTGCATCGCTGGCACCGGTGTCAGCTGCCAGGGCGAGGCTGGGGGCAGCGGGTGCGCTGATATCAACGGTGATTTCGTCTAGCTGGGCCGTGCCACTTGTGTTGCCGGCGAGATCGAGCTGGCGCACGAGGATGCTGCCGGCGCCGTAAGTGCCACTGGCCAACTCAAAGGAGGTGCCAGCACCCGCTAGCCAGCTGGTGCCGGCGTCGGTGGAAAACTCCCAGCTGGCGCCAGCTTCTAGACCAAACACATTGACTGTGCCGTTATTGGTGATGCCATCTGCATCGCTGGCACCGGTGTCAGCTGCCAGGGCGAGGCTGGGGGCATCGGGTGCGCTGATATCAACGGTGATTTCCTCTAGCTGAGCCGTGTCGCTTATGTTGCCGGCGATATCGCTTTGGCGCACAAGGATGCTGCCGGCGGCATAGCTGCCGCTGAGCAGATCAAAGGAGGTGCCAGTGCCGGCGACCCAATTGCCGCCGGCGTCGGTGGAATACTCCCAGCTGGCGCCATCTTCTAGACCAGACACATTGACTGTGCCGTTATTGGTGATGCCATCTGCATCACTGGCACCGGTGTCAGCTGCCAGGGCGAGGCTGGGGGCATCGGGTGCGCTGTTGTCAACGGTGATTTCGTCTAGCTGGGCCGTATCGCTGATGTTGCCGGCAAGATCCACCTGGCGCACCAGGATGCTGCCGGCGCCGTAAGTGCCACTGGCCAGATCAAAGGAGAATCCAGTACCTGTGAGCCAGCTGCCGCCGGCGTCGGTGGAATACTCCCAGCTGGCGCCATCTTCCAGACCAAACACATTGACTGTGCCGTTATTGGTGATGCCATCGGCATCGCTGGCACCGGTGTCAGCTGCCAGGGCGAGGCTGGGGCCACCGGGTGCGCTGATATCAACGGTGATTTCGTCTAGCTGGGCCGTGTCGCTGATGTTGCCGGCAAGATCCACCTGGCGCACGAGGATGCTGCCGGCGCCATAGCTGCCGCTAGCCAGCTCAAAGAAGGTGTCAGTGCCCGCGAGCCAATTGCCGCCGGCGTCGATGGAATACTCCCAGCTGGCGCCATCTTCCAGACCAAACACATTGACTGTGCCGTTATTGGTGATGCCATCGGCATCGCTGGCACCGGTGTCAGCTGCCAGGGCGAGGCTGGGGCCACCGGGTGCGCTGATATCAACGGTGATTTCGTCTAGCTGGGCCGTGTCGCTGATGTTGCCGGCAAGATCCACCTGGCGCACGAGGATGCTGCCGGCGCCATAGCTGCCGCTAGCCAGCTCAAAGAAGGTGTCAGTGCCCGCGAGCCAATTGCCGCCGGCGTCGATGGAATACTCCCAGCTGGCGCCATCTTCCAGACCAAACACATTGACTGTGCCGTTATTGGTGATTCCATCTGCATCGCTGGCACCGGTATCAGCTGCCAAGGCGAGGCTGGGGGCATCGGCTGCGTTGGTATCGACGACGATAGAAACGCTATCATTCAAACCTCCATATTCAATAAAATACCCTATACTGAAGCTGGATGATGCGTCATTCCAATAGCCATATCCCCACATGTGGCCATAATCTTCGCCTTCTGGGGTGAATAATTCGTTATTCGGCTCGCCGCCAGGTTGCCAGTTAGCGTATTGCCCAGCTGGAGCAGATCCATCAATGCCACCAATCCAGAACTCAGTGCCCGCTTCCGGTCCTGTCACCCATTTCCAAACACCTTCCGTGTCGGCATCGCTGGCACCGAACCAGGCGAAGCTATCGCTACTTAGATTTGCGATAAAAGCATTTTCAGCGTCTGATGTAATAGTGGCAAGGTAGCCAGTGGCACCATGGAAGGTTTTACTTGCGGCTAGATCCTTGGCTTGAGTCCAGTCATATCCACCGAATACAAATTCGTAATAGTGGCCGGTGGATGCTAAGTATTTAATTGAGTCAGTTTCCAAGCCAGGCAGTAGGCTTACTCCGTTGCCGATGCTGGCCGTATCGCTGGTGTTGCCAGCGAGATTTAACTGGCGCACCAGGATGCTGCCGGCGCCATAGGTGCCGCTAGATAGATCAAAGGAGGCGCCAGTACCCGCAAGCCAGCTGCCGCCGGCGTCAGTGGAATACTCCCAGCTGGCGCCTTCTTCCAGACCAGACACATTGACTGTGCCGTTATTAGTGATGCCATCTGCATCGCTGGCACCGGTGTCAGCTGCCAGGGCGAGGCTGGGGGCAGCGGGTGCGCTGATATCAACGGTGATTTCGTCTAGTTGGGCCGTATCGCTGGTGTTACCAGCGAGATCGAGCTGGCGCAGCAGGATGCTGCCGGCGTCATAGCTGCCGCTGAGCAGATCAAAGGAGAAGCCAGTACCCGCCAGCCAGCTGCCGCCGGCGTCGGTGGAATACTCCCAGCTGGCGCCATCTTCCAGAGCAAACACATTGACTGTGCCGTTATTGGTGATGCCGTCGGCATCGCTGGCACCGGTGTCAGCTGCCAGGGCGAGGCTTGGGGCATCGGGTGCGCTGATATCAACGGTGATTTCGTCCAGCTGGGCCGTATCGCTGATGTTGCCGGCGAGATCCACCTGGCGCACCAGGATGCTGCCGGCGCCGTAAGTGCCGCTAGCCAGATCAAAGGAGAAGCCAGTGCCTGTGAGCCAACTGCCACCGGCGTCGGTGGAATACTCCCAGCTAGCGCCAGCATTCAGATCGCTCACATTGACAGTGCCGATGTAGGTGATGCCGTCGTTATTGCTGGCACCGGTATCGGTGGCGAGATAGATGCTGGGGGCAGTTGTTGCGCCATTTATAAGTAGGACCAAATCTCCGGTAGAAGACTTTGCGAGAGTATAGTTCACCGGAGACAAAAGTGTCTCGTAAAAATTGTCAATGAGTTCGTTTTGCTCGTCTAGATTGATGTTGACACTGCCAAAGTCAACTACATCAATAAGAGTATATGTACCAAAGCTTAGGTTAAGTCCATTTAGGTCTCCCAGGTCAAGCCGGGAGAAGCCGCTGTCAGCAACATAACCCTGTAAATCAACTAGTCCGTATGCAGTTACTGTGGCCAGGCCGTAGTTATTAGCCCGATAGGTTCCACCACCACTAAATATAAGGTCACCATAGATTCTTGCCCCAGCACTTGCCAAGAATGCTCCGGCTTCGATCGTGTAATTTCCGTAGAATTCTCCTGAACCAGTTAAGATTCCGAGACTGTCATTATAGAAGCTGCCGGAGTTATAGAGGCTGCCGGAGTTGTCTAGGTAGCCGTAATTGTTGATGCTACCGGAGTTGTCGAGACTACCGGAGTTGTCGATACTGCCTGAGTTGCCGAGGCTGCCGGAATTATCGATCATGCCGTCGTTATAGAGGCTGCCGTAGTTATAGAGGCTGCCGGCATTGTTGAGGGTCCAGTTATTGTTGAGGCTACCGTAGTTGCTGAGGTAGCCGGAGTTGCTGAGGAAGATGGAATTATTGATGCTGCCGCTGCCGAAGTTGACGAGGCTACCGTAGTTGTAAACGATATTATTGTTGTTGAAGTCTCCGTAGTTGTCAATTACTCCGTAGTTGTCGATGATGCCTTCATTGAAGGAAGTGTCATAGTTGTAGAGGTGCTCGGAATTGTAGAAGTACCCATAAATTAAGGCGGGAAGCAAATAGTCATCATTCAAGATTGTAGCTTCAATGTTACCGTTATTGATGTTGCCCCAGCTGGCATTGCTGAGATAAATGCTGAATGTTTCGTGATTCTCATAACTATAGTCACCATTTACTTCAATGGTAATCTGTTTATAGGTTTCCCAGGGATCGAAGTAAACGGTTCCGCTGGGGTAGCTCCCATAGCCACTGAAATCATTGGTATCAGCTGATGCCGACCCAGACCCGAACACGGAATAGTCTACACTTGTATAGAAACCGGTACCGAAACTACGATATACTCCAAATGTATAGTATGAATTTGAGCCAGTTCCTTCATGTTGGTAGGTATTTTCACCATAAATATCATATGTGGGGGGAGGTGGAACATGGTCATCATTCAAGATTGTGGCTGCAGCGGAGCCATTATTTATGTTGCCGCTGCTGGCATTGCTGAGAGAAACGCTGAATGTTTCGTCGTTTTCGTAGTCATAATCACCATTGACCTGAATGGTGAT
>JBIKWK010000036.1:0-26954 GCA_044356375.1 Prochlorococcaceae cyanobacterium
CGGAAGGTTTTGGGCTTACTCATGCCCCATTCTCTCGCCCGGATCCATTGCTGTCACTAGGATCTGGGCAGATTTGAGGCCGTCTGTGGAGAAGTGGGCGGTGGGGCTATGTGCGACAGGCTCCTAGTGTCAAAATGGTGTCAACAATCTACGTGGTAAAACTCCAGTCAGGGACTGCGTTCTTATCTGACGTATCGACCAACGCCGATTACACGACGTAGGCGAAAACGCCTGGGGAGCAGCCAGTTTGAAGGCTGCCAGGGGCACGGAAGCCCAGGGCCGCTCCAATGCAGCGGCGAGGATGATTCAAAGTTTTTCACAAGCGGCCTTGGCCTAGCGGCAGTCAAATTGAACCGGGCAGAAGCAACCCGCCGCGGTTCTTAAGGAAGTCTTAGGCTTAAAAATGTATCGGAGAACCGTTCCATACCCGCCTGGCTTGCGATCCTTCAAGCATTGCATTGCGCACGGATGGATCACTATCAAGGCATGCCCCCGCCAACGGCGATGCACTGGGATAGCAACGGAGAACTATGCGCCGAAGATTTAGGCCAACTACTGGCCATATTACAGGCACAAGAAATTGATCTCCGGAGCCAAGAATTAGCCGCTTAAGATATAAGCTCGCCAGGCAACTTGAAGCCAAAAAATCACAATTAATACCCGCAGCCGCCCGGGGTCGTCCGTCATCCAGGGCGGCACGGGGCCCACCTGGGCCTCAGCTGGCCGCTGCAGTGGTCCAGAACGGGCACTGGTTCATGGATGCCACCTGGGCGGGGAGCAGCACTTGCCAAACCCTGCAGATTCCACTGTTGCCTTGGCAGCCGCTGAAATTTTTACAGTTGTTGCAGCGGGGAAAAGCGGGTGCCATAGGCGTCAGTTGGCGACTGGTCCAGCATGGAACGCCGCCAGTGCCTATTTGGCGATGGCTTCGCAGAAAGAAAAATAGTTCCCTGCGGCATCCGCCGCCCAGCAAGGCCTCAGGCAACACACTGGGCAATGCCCTGGGCAATGCACTGGGCAATGGGCAAGGCGATACGCCAGGCAATACAGCGGTCAATACAGAGGGCAATACAGAGGGCAATAGGATGGGCAATATAGTGAGCCCTTGGTTAACATTACCCTGCGTAATCAACAAAAAGCTCATTCAGCCCCAAGCCAGGCAAGAGCAACTCAACTACCGAAGCAATCAAGTGCTACCCGCACCACCACCAGCCCCACAAGGGCAGAAAGCGCCAGCAGGGCAGGCAAACCAGAAGCAACCACGACGTCCACCGATAAACAAGCCCCTTTCTAAAGACAATCTTAAAACCGTGCCGTAGCGATACACACTTCAGTGCAGACCTTTGCGCTTCTTCACAAGCGCATTTGCAATTCGATAAGATTTTTCCCCTTGGCGAGATCGTCCCAAGCCCCGACCCCGGTGAGGATCCCGGTGACGATCCCGCCAAAGTGAGGCGCTGCAACGAATCACCGCAGGCAAACCGGGCCAACGCAGCCATATCCGCTCACCAACTCAGCCAGCTTCGCCCCAGCCCAGAGCGCCCCCTTCAATGCAGGCAGCCGACGACATGGGGAAAGGCCTGGGCGATGACCCCGCTAATCCTCAGGCGGCCCTGCCTGAGCCAGGAACCTGCCCACACCTTTGCCCGCGACCAGTTCACAAGCCTCAAATTTGATTACATCTTCGCCAATCCACCGTTCAATATTGACGATTGGGGTAGCGAAAAATATGGCAGCGATCCCCGCTAGGTGTATGAGCGGCCGCCAGCAGGCGATGCCAACCATGCCTGAGCGACCTCGCGACGCCATAGAAGCAATTGCTTCGATCTAGCCAAAAGCAGGCCAATCTGCCCCTGCCCCTACCTCTGGTACAGGAACAGGCACAGGCAAAGGCACAGACAGGCACGGGGCGGTTTTGAGCAAGCGGGTGCATGGGAGCGCTGAGTTGTTGGCGGCCTGCACCGACAACATCCCCGCGGGCCTGCCAGCATCCAGTTCCTAGACCTGGTTCTGCGATGTCTGCCGACGCTTCGATCTGGCGCCGCAGCTGGTACCCGGTGGCCTTTCTCAAGGATCTGCAGCCGGACCGTCCCACCGCCTTCACCCTGCTGGCGGAGGATCTGGTGCTCTGGTGCGACCGCCAGGCCGGGTGCTGGCGGGCCTTCGCCGATATCTGCCCCCACCGGCTGGTGCCCCTCTCCCAGGGGCGCATCAACGGCCAGGGCGAGCTGGAGTGTCCATACCACGGCTGGTGCTTTAACGGCGAGGGGCGCTGCACGGCCATCCCCCAGGCGGATCCCGGCGCCAGCCTCGACACCGGGCGCAGCCGTTGCCGCTCCTATGCCACCGCCGAGGCCCAGGGGCTGCTGTTTGTGTTCAGCGGCGATCCCGCAGAGGCAGAAGCCGTGCCCCTGCCCCTGGTGCCCGTGCTGGAGGAGGACCCATCCGCCTGGACCGTGCAGGACTCCTTCCGCGATCTGCCCTACGACGCCCTCACCCTGCTGGAGAACGTGCTGGATGTGAGCCATGTGCCCTTCACCCACCACGCCACCGTGGGCAAGCGGGAGACGGCCGGGCCGGTGGACCTGGAGCTCACCGCCAGTGGCGAGGAGGGTTTCAGCGGTCTTTGGCAGGAAGGGCCCCGCCGCGGCAGCCTTGGCAGCCAAACCACCGTGTTCACGGGCCCCGGCCTGATGATTCACGACCTCACCACCAAGCGGGGCGCCCGCTTCCAGACGGTGGTCTATGCCACCCCGATCCGCCGCGGTGCCTGCCGGCTGTTCGTGCGGCTGCCCTTTTTCTTTGGCTCCCCCTGGCCGGGCCGGCTGCTGAAGCTGCGGCCCGAGTGGTTGCAACACATCGGCAACCACGTGGTGCTGGAAGACGATCAGCTGTTCCTGCACTTGCAGGAGCGGGTGCTGGAGGAGCGGCTGCTGGAGGAGCAAGGAGGTGGCACCGCCCTTGCCCGGGCCTGCTACCTGGCCACCCGCTCAGATCTCTACGTGCGCGCCCTGCACGACTGGGTGGGCCTGGTGGGTGGCGGCCCCTTCCCAGGGGCGCCCCTGCCGGAGCGGCTCAATGAACTACCGCTGCTGGAGCGGTTTGACAGCCACACCCGCCACTGCCACAGCTGCCGCAGCGCCGATCGGCGTCTGGCGGCCTTGCGGGGCGGGTCGGTGGTGGTGGCGGCCTTGGCCCTGGTGGCCGCCGCCTGGTGGGGACCCACCGCTGCCGGGGCGGCAGCTATTGCCCTGGCCCTGGGGGCCGCCGGCGCCTGGCTCCAGGCCGGCCGCTGGCGCCAGGCCCTGCGTTTTGGCTCACCGCTGCCGCCCCGCAACCGCAGCTGAGGGGCAGGGGGCCGGGGGGGCGATCAGTCATCGCCATGGCCCTGACAATTTCCTGGTAGTGGGGAAACCGCAGGCTTAAGGTCGCAGCGCTGCCAAAGTTGCCACCAGCTCGGCGAACCGGGGCCGGCTCGCCGCCACTGATGCCATGCAGCGGAGTTGCAGCGCTTTTAACGACTGCAGGCGCTCGTCCTGTTCGGGGTCAGTTTCGGGTTCACTGCGCTCCAATAATTCGCCAAGCAAACAGCCGAAGGCGCGCACCTCCAGCGCTTCGAAAGGGTTGGCGCCTCCACCCGCCTGAGGCGGGTAGAAGGAGGCCCCCCCGAAGTCCCCCAAAAAGCAGCCGCCCTCGGGGCGATAAAGAACGTTGTGCGCGTAAAAATCCCCGTGGGAAATCCCCCGGGCGTGCAGGTGCTCGCCGGCAGCGGCCAAGCCCTTCGCCAGATCCAGCACCAAGGCCAGAGAGAAACGTTGGTTGTCCCCGTAAATGTCTCTCGTGCAAGTCGCCAGATTGGGCGGGCCGGCCAGGTTGCGAAACTCCGGGTCTACCCAAGGCATCACCAAGCCGCTGGTACCGGCGGGGTGCCCGGTGAGTTCACCAATCACCCCGATCAAGTGAGCGTGATTACCCGCAGCCAAACAGGCCGCCATTTCGTCTGCAGGAAACCCGTCACTGGTGACCGACCCCTTAAACAGTTTCACCGCCACGGGATGCCCGGCCTCCAGCGGCGACGGCTGCCAGTATGCTTTGTGGATCACTCCCGAGGCGCCTTCGCCTAGTTTTTCACCCAACTCAATATCAGCCCATTGCAGACGGGCTACGGCCGGATTCGGGGCGCGTGGCACCGCCGAAACCGGATTTCCGCCAAACGCCAACCAGCTCAACCGGGGTAATTGCAGCAGCCACTCCGGCAAAGCCTTGAACCGGTTGGCCGAAATCCGCAGCAGCTCCAGCCCGACGCAGCCGCGCATCGCCTCTGGCAAAACTGCCAGTTGATTGCCGGCCAACATCAGTTTTTGCAGGCGCGCGCAGTTGCCGATTGAGTCGGGAAGCGCCGAAATCTGATTATCCGTGAGGATCAACCAGCGCAACCCAGGGGAAATGGCGGCAGCCGCAACCTCGCGAATGCTATTCGCTTTAAAACCCACCATCTCAAGCTGAGGGCAGGAGGACAGCACCTCGGGCAGCTGGGTAAAGCGATTTTCGTAGCAGAAAAGCACACGCAACTTGCCCAGGCGCGGCAAGTCGTCCGGGAGCTCGGATAACGAGTTGCCCGAGAGATTCAGCACCTCAAGACTGTCTGCCAGCTCGAAGATTTCCCGCGGGAATTCCTGCAGGTCACAGGTGAGATCCAGCCGCGTGATCCCCTTCAGCTCACCGGAGCGCAGGGCGGCAAGAGTAGCGGTGGTCGTCGTCATGGGTTGAATGGCAGGGCTATTCACCGCAGCAGAACAAAGCTGGGCGCTAGCTAAAACAGAAGCTCGGCAGCGCCTGAGCGACTAAGCGAGCAGGCGCGCAACCGAGGCGCACCGCCGACAATATCCAGGAGTTGCGCAATGCCATCGCCGCTACGCCGCCCTGGGTTCGGAGATCGATGCGGAGAAAAGTTCGGAGATCCTTGCGGAGATCGGTTCGCAGAAAAGTGGTGTCGCCACCCAGCCACGCACCAGCACATTGGTATCGGCTGTGATGGTCAAGCCTCGCCGCTCCAACCTTTTGCGGCCGCCTGTTGGATCTCCTCCAGGCTGGCGGTCTTGCTACAGCGGCCGGCCAGCAGCCCGATGAACCCCTCGATCGAAGCGGATGGTTGGGCAGCACGCACCTCAATCCGCCCGCCGGGAAGAGCGGATACCTCGATCTGCTCGCCCGGCTTGACGCCAAGATGCCGCAGCAACTCCTGCCGCAGCGTGACCTGGCCCTTGGCCGTGACGGTGAGAAGGCCCATGAGCTGGCGACGAGCTGTACCTCAGCGTATGGCAGCTTCGCCTTACCGGTTGGCCCGTTGGCCCAACGCCGCTGCGGGTGCTCTACAGCTGCTGTTCATGCAGATTTTGCATAGCGATGAACGGCGCTCTCAAGGGAGACAAAACACGACTCCAGCAGCGACACTGGGGGCACGGCAACAGGCGCCAGTGACCGACTCAGCGACCTTCACCATCCCAGAAGCAGACGACGAGGATCTTGGAGAAGACCTGGGCGGTCTGGATGACCTGCTGGCGTCGGTTCGGGCAGAAGAGGCACCGAAACCAAAACGAGGTCGAGGTCGGGCGAAGCAGGAATCACCCGCCAAGGATTTCAAGGCGGTGCTCTGGGCGAGTGCCGACAAACTGCGTGCCCAGATGGATGCAGCGGAATATAAACATCTGGTGCTGGGTTTGATCTTCCTCAAATACATCTCCGACACCTTCGCCGCCCAGCAAGGCAAGGTGCTGCAAACGGTTTCTAACCCTGAATCCGACTTCTACCTGGGTGATGACCCTGCCGATCACCAGGCAGCACTGGAAGATCGTGACTACTACACCCAGGAGAATGTGTTCTGGGTGCCTGCTGACTCTCGCTGGGAATCGCTGCGGGCGCGGGCAAAGCAACCTGATATTGGTCAACTGATCGATAAGGCATTGATTGCCATCGAGAACGAGAACGCCACGCTAAGGGGCAAGTTGGATAAGCGGTTTGGCGCTGCCCAACTGGAACCAGGGCGAATGGGTGAACTGGTGGATCTGATCTCCACCATTGGTTTTGGTGATCACCAGCGATCAGGGGATGTGCTGGGTGAGGTCTACGAATATTTCCTCGGTCAGTTCGCCAGCGCCGAAGGCAAGAAGGGCGGTCAGTTCTATACGCCTGCCCATGTGGTGAAAACGCTGGTTGCTGTGCTGGCACCGCATAAGGGTCGAATTTATGACCCCTGTTGCGGGTCTGGTGGAATGTTCGTTCAGAGCGAGAAGTTCATCCAGGCCCATGGGGGCAAGCGTGATGATGCCTCCATCTATGGGCAAGAGAGCAACCCAACTACTTGGCGGTTGGCAGCGATGAACCTGGCGATTCGCGGATTCAACGTGAACCTGGGCCAGGAACCCGCCGACACCTTTGCCAGAGATCAGTTCCCCGATCAGAAGTTCGATTACATCCTTGCGAACCCACCGTTCAATATTTCCGATTGGGGCGGGGAGAAATACGAGAGTGACCCGCGCTGGGTTTATGGCAGGCCACCTGTAGGCAATGCGAACTATGCCTGGTTACAACATATGCTCTGGAAACTACGCCCTGGCGGGGAAGCGGGTGTAGTGCTGGCGAATGGATCAATGAGTTCCCATCAGAGCGGCGAGGGGCAGATCCGAGAGGCGATGGTACGGGGTGATGTGGTTGAAGTGATGGTGGCGCTGCCAGGGCAGTTATTCCTTAACACCCAGATTCCTGTTTGCCTGTGGTTCCTCACCAATGACAAAACGCAGCGCGGTCGTGATCGTCGTGGAGAAACGCTGTTTATTGATGCCCGCCAGCTGGGCACGATGAAGACCAGAGTGGAGCGAGTGCTTACAGATGAGGATATTGCCAAGATTGGCGACACCGTTCACGCCTGGCGTGGCGATGGCGAGGTGTCTGCTGCTTATGAGGATGTCGCTGGTTTCTGCTACAACGCCAAGTTAGAGCAGATCGAGAAAAATGGTTTTGTTCTCACGCCTGGTCGTTATGTGGGAGCAGCGGATATTGAAGATGATGGCGAGGCCTTTGAGGAGAAAATGAAGCGCCTCATTGGATTGCTCAAGCAGCAGCAGGAAGAGGGAGCAAAACTGGATGCGGCGATTACCCGTAACCTGGCCTGGTTGGGGTTTGGAGCCGAATGACACCAGCCGCCGACATCCGCTGGCAACAGCGCCGAGATCCCCTGCTGGCCAGCGAACTGGAGCTGGTGCTCTCGGTGCTGCGCCAGCACCGTGAAATCGAGAGCGCCACCCTGTTCGGCTCCCGCGCCAAGGGCACCCACAGCGATCGCTCCGATGTGGACCTGGCCCTGGCCGGCCCCCTGGGAGCCCTTGGCGCCGAAGCGATCGCCGCCGAACTGGAGGAACTGCCCCTGCCGTACCGCTTTGATGTACACGCCCTGGCGGCCATCACTCATGCGCCGCTGCTGGAGCACATCGAGCGGGTGGGGAAGGTGATTTATCCGGAGGGACGGACATGCAATACACCCTATGCTAACGGCAATGGAACCTGAACACTGCCTTGATCGAAGCCTGCCGCTGGCAAAACTTCGGCCCTCTGGCTGATCTTAGTTGGGATGAGCTGGGTCCGATCAATCTCGTGATCGGGGCCAATGGCTGCGGCAAGACCTTTGTACTCAAGAGCCTGTATGTGGCCATGCGCACGCTGGAGCAACATGGGCGAGGCCAGGAACAACGCACAGCAGCCCAGATTCTGGCCGAGAAGTTGTATTGGACCTTTCAGCCTGAGAATATTGGCGAACTGGTTACCAAAGGCAGCCAGGAGCCTCTGAGCTTTAATTCCCGGATTGATGGTGAACGCTTTGCCTACAGTTTTGGATCCAGCACGAAGCGCCAGATTCAGGCTCCAGAGATCACCAATAAGCCCCGACAGAGCAATTCGGTCTTTTTGCCAGCCAAGGAAGTTTTATCCCTTCACCACTTGATTCTGCAGTCAAGAGAACGGGATAAGCTCTTTGGATTTGACGACACCTATTACGATCTTGCCCTTGCTCTGCGCCACGGTACAAAACAAGGCAAAAACTTTACTGAATTTGCCGCATCTCGTGAGCAACTTGAGGCACTTCTTGGCGGCAAGGTGATTTACGAAGAAGATTCCGGTGAATGGATCTACAAAAATGGCAACCAGCGCTTCTCCATCGGGGTGGCTGCTGAAGGGATCAAGAAAATTGGCATTCTGGATACGCTACTCGGCAATAGATCCGTGAATCTTGAATCTGTTCTTTTTATCGACGAACCAGAGTCAGCTCTCCACCCTCATGCCATTAGCACGTTCCTGGAAATCATTGCGGCGCTAGCGAAGAGGGGAATTCAGTTTTTCATCTCCAGCCACTCTTATTTTGTAGTTAAGAACCTGCACCTGATTGCCAAGCGCCATTCTATGTCTATCCCTGTTTTATCTGCTGGCCAGGGAGACTGGAGTACTGAGAATATGCTGGAAGGAATGCCGGATAATCCTGTGATCGATGAGGTGGGTGCGCTTTACAGGAAGGAGATTGACTTAATATGAGTAATGAGTCTCAAGTTGTTCTTGATTCCGATGGCAAGCTCAGGCTTTTTGAGTCTGGATTGTGGTTTGGGCCATTTCGCCAAGAAAGTGTTTTCCTCCTGGAGGAACATTCTAAGGAAAAGGGGCTTTTTCGCAAGAATAGTATCCCAAAAATGGCCGAATTTGCCTGGTCTGATTTGGCCGGACAACGGCCAAAGGTGTGGATTGTAGAAGCAAAGTCCAGCATCGCAAGACAGGAACATGCATCAAAATTCGATACAAATCTGCAAGAGTGGTTCAACAAGTTGTCAAATGCCATCAGTCTCATTGCCGGCGTCAAGGTTAATGCATTTAGATCTGAAGCTGATCTTTTGGATGTTCCTGCCTACATCAGAAACAGGGCATTCAGAGATCTCGAATTTCGCCTAGTGGTTGTACTCACAGCCGACTGGGCTGACGATAATGAGTGCGCGAAAATTCAGATTGAACTTCGCAAGAAGCTCGCTGACCCAGTGAGGGCCTGGGGAATGCACAAGGATTCTGTCTATGTCTACAATCCGGAAATGGCTCAGGCAAAGGGATTGACATCAGGAGAGTTGGGCCTATAGCCATGAATCCAGAAGCCAGCCGCCGCCTAGGGCATGCCCTTCAGGCTATCACCGCTACCGAGCGCTACACCGCCAAGGATTGTCTACATAATTGCCTGGCAGATGATCTGACCCGCAGCGTCGTGCAACGCCAACTGGGCATCGTGCAGGAAGCCCTGCGGGTAGCCTTGGTCGAGGAACCATCCCTGCGGCAGATCTGGCCGGATGGCGATGCCCTGCTCGAAGGCTGCGCTCGGATGCGGGATTGGGAGCAGGGGGTGGCTTTGGCTGATCTGGTGGGTTTTGTGGACGGGGATCTGAAGCTGTGGCAGGGGAGGTTGGCGGAGGGCTTGAGGCTGCAGCAGCAGGAAGAGGGAGCAAAACTGGATGCGGCGATTACCCGTAACCTGGCCTGGTTGGGGTTTGGAGCCGAATGACACCAGCCGCCGACATCCGCTGGCAGCAGCGCCTGAGCAACTTTGAGCGGGCGCTGGCGTTGTTGCGCGAGGCCATGGTGAATGGCCCTGCAGCCCTCAACCAGCTGGAAAAGGAAGGGGTGATCCAACGCTTCGAATACTGCTTCGAGCTGGCCTGGAAAACCACGAAAGACTATATGGAGGCCAATGGCTTCGTGTTTGCGGTGGTGATGCCACGCCAGGTGCTCAAGGATGCCTACGCGGCCAAGCTGATCGCCGATGGCCAGGTGTGGATCGCCATGCTCGACCACCGCAATCTGCTGTCTCACACCTACAATCCAGCAGTGTTTGAAGAGGCGGTGGAGGCCATTCACCAGCAGTATCTTCCGGCTATGGAGCGGCTGCTCAACTTCCTGCAGCAGGAGGTGACGCCATGACCCGAGATCCCCTGCTGGCCAGCGAACTGGAGCTGGTGCGCTCGGTGCTGCGCCAGCACCAGGAAATCGAGAGCGCCACCCTGTTCGGCTCCCGCGCCAAGGGCACCCACAGCGATCGCTCCGATGTGGACCTGGCCCTGGCCGGCTCCCTGGGAGCCCTTGGCGCCGAAGCGATCGCCGCCGAACTGGAGGAGCTGCCCCTGCCGTACCGCTTTGATGTACACGCCTTGTCGGCCATCACTCATGCGCCATTGTTGGAACATATCGAGCGCGTGGGGATGGTGATCTATCGGGGCGATGGGCAGCCATGACGCCTACAGCTGCGCCACTTCCAGAGCTGCTGCAGGCGAAGCTGCAGCCATTGAGGGAGCTGTGCGAGCGCTATGGCGTAGAGAAGCTGGAGCTGTTCGGTTCAGCGGCTCGCGGTGAGTTTGATCCAGGCCACAGCGACCTTGACTTCATCGTGCAAATGAAAGGGCGACGCGAACCAGGCTATGCACGTCGCTTCTGCGACTTCGCCGATGCCCTGGAGGCTCTTTATGGACGGCCCGTGGACCTGCTGACAGAGCTGATGATTAAGAACCCGTATTTCAAGGCCGAGGTTCAGAAGGATCGCACGATAGTGGTTGATCTATAATATGGCAAAAACTGCAAAGCTGCGACTGCTTGATGCGCTCGAAGCTATCGCTTCGATCAACAGTTTCATTGGCTCTCTGCCGCTTGAAGACTTCCTGGCCAACGCCATGGTGCAGGCTGCAGTGCTGTTCAAGCTCGGAGTTATTGGAGAGGCACTTAACAAAGCGGCTGAATTGGATGACTCCCTGCGCGAAGCCATTCCCGATCTCGGGAATATCATTGGCATGCGAAACCGGATTGCTGGAGAAGTACCTGGCAGCAGGAGAGAACGTATGACATGTAAGCATCAGAAGATTGCCGTGAACCTGAGGAGGTTGGGATATGAGTTCTGAGTGGAAGAGGATGAAGATTGGCGATCTATGCGACCAGTTTGGGGCAGAACTACAGACGGGACCTTTTGGTTCCCAACTTCATTCATACGATTACAAGGAAACTGGGATCCCAGTTGTGCCGACTGAAGCGATAGACGACGGCAAGATAAATCCTGATGTCCTGCCCAGGATTTCAAGCGAAAAAGCGAATGAACTCTCACGTCACCTCTTAAGACAGGGTGACATTCTTTTCGCTCGAAGAGGAGCGCAAGCAACGGGTAAGACAGCGATCGTCAGGAAGTCCGATGAAGGCGCTATTTGCGGAACTGGCGCAATACGACTAAGAATTGAAAAGGCAAAAAGCATTGCTTTTCCTTCTTTTCTGGCAACCTACTTGTCCGGGAAGGAAACCATCTGCTGGATTCGCCATCATGCCATTGGCGCAACGATGCCAAATCTAAATGAAGGAATAATACGCTCTATTCCTATTCTTTTGCCGTCACTACAGGAACAAAAGGCAATCACCCATATCCTCGGCACCCTTGACGACAAGATCGAACTGAACAGCAAGATCAACGAAACCTTGGAGGCGATGGCTAAGGCGCTCTTCAAGTCGTGGTTTGTGGATTTCGATCCAGTCAGAGCTAAGTCAGAGGGTCGCTCCACTGGTTTGCCAGCAGAAATCAGCGACTTGTTCCCAGATTCATTTGAGGATTCGGAACTGGGGGAGATTCCGAGTGGGTGGAGAGTTGGCGAGATCCAAGACATTGCCGAACTGAATCCCGAAACCTGGGGCAGCAGAAACCAACCCCTCAGGGTTAAATACCTAGATTTATCCAACGTAAAATACGGAAAGATAGATTGCATTGAGGAATACGAATGGGGAGATGCTCCAAGTAGAGCAAGGCGGGTTTTGAAAACTGGTGATACTGTCGTGGGAACAGTCAGGCCTGGAAATGGTTCGTATTGCCTCATTGGGGAAGATGGCATTACTGGAAGCACGGGTTTTGCCGTGCTGCGCCCGAAGAACAAGAATGACAATGCTTTTGTTTATTTGAGTTCTTGCTCAAGGGAAAATATTGATCGTCTGGCACACTTGGCAGATGGTGGAGCGTATCCGGCGGTAAGACCAGAGTTGGTGGCACAAACGCCTGTCATTGTTGTCAGGAGGGAGGTTCTGGATTGTTTTTCAAATCGTATTTCACCGCTCTTTACTGCTGCTGAAAAAAGGAAACAGTTATCAAAAGTTCTTTGCCGAGTCAGGGATGCCCTCCTCCCCAAACTCATCTCCGGCGAAATCCGAATCCCTGATGCCGAGAAGATGCTTGAGGAGGTTGGTGTCTGATGGCCCTGATCACAGAAGACCATCTGGAGCAGCAGGCCCTCGATCAGGTCATCTTGTTCCAGGCCGCCGATGGCCAGGTGTCACTTGATGTGCGTCTGGAGGCTGACACCGTGTGGCTCAGTCAAGCCCAGATGGCTGAGCTGTTTGGCCGTGAACGTTCGGTGATCACCCGCCACGTGGGCAACGTGTTTCGGGAGGGGGAGCTGGCAGAAAAAAGCAATGTGCATTTTTTGCACATTGCCGGTGCCGACCGGCCCGTGGGCTTCTACAGCCTCGATGTAATCATTTCCGTGGGCTATCGCGTCAAGTTGCCGCGTGGTACCCAGTTCAGGATCTGGGCCACCCAGGTGCTGCGCCAGCACTTGATCAAGGGCTACACGCTCCATCAACGCCGCCTCCAGGAACGGGGCCTCGGCGACCTGCGCATAGCCCGAGATAGGCTAGAATAACAAAATCCTAATGTCGGTCATGTCAGTTTCAAGTGCGAGCAATCTACTGACAAAGTCTCAAATTATTGCCGTCCTCAGCGAGAATTACGCTGACTTGGCCGAAGAGTTCCCTATCGCCAGCCTTGAACTCTTCGGCTCCTATGCCCGCGACGAGCAGACCCCCCAAAGCGACATCGACCTTCTGGTGAACCTCAGTAGGCCCATGGGATTTGGCTTCATGCATCTCGCCGACCGTCTGGAGGCACTGCTCGGCAAGCGCGTCGATCTTCTCGCCGCAGACGGTATCAAGCCCAATCGCCGCGACTCCATCCTTGCCTCGCTGATCCATGTCGCGCCGTGATTGGTCGCTGTTCGTTGCCGATATGCAGGAAGCAATCGAGAAGATTGCTAGCTATGTCGACGCGATGACATTTACAGACTTCCAATCTGATACCCGCACGGTGGATGCCGTTGTTCACAACCTGTTGGTCATTGGTGAAGCGGCCCGATGCTTGCCTGCTTCGATCAAAGAGAATCATCCAGACATCGACTGGATTGCGATCAATGGTTTGCGCAATCGGATCGCCCATGAATACTTCGGCCTCAGCCTTTCGGTGATCTGGGAGATCGTGCAAAGAGATCTGCCTCGCCTACAGCAGCAGCTGTCCGCCTGGAGTGTTGCCGATGTATGAATCCTCTGCCGCAAGCCGCCTCGCAGTGAAGGCTTTCCCTGGGTCACTGATCTCCCGCACGCCGAAGGCCATCTGCAGATTCTTTGGTCTCCTCCCATGGCCCTGATCACAGAAGACCATCTGGAGCAGCAGTGCCTTGAGTGGTTCAAGGAACTGGGCTATCGCCATGTCTTTGCCCCTCAACTCGCCCCCGAAGGCCCTACCCCCGAACGCAGCGACTTCAGGAAAGTCATCCTCACGGGTCGTCTGCGCTCAGCACTCCAGCGCCTGAATCCAGAAGTTCCAGCGAGCACCATCGAATCAGCGGTGCTCCAACTGGCGAATCCCAACGTGCCTGGTCTTCTGGCCTCCAACCGCAATTTCCACCGTTGGATGACCCAGGGTTTGCCCATCACCTATATGGAGGGGAACCAGCAGGTGGGGATCCGCCTCAAGGTGATCGGATTTGACAACCCCGCTACCAATGACTGGGTGGTGGTGAACCAGTTGGCGATCCAGGGCACTAAACACAACCGCCGCCCTGATCTGGTGGTCTATGTGAACGGTTTGCCGCTGGCGGTGATCGAACTGAAGAACCCCGCCGATGAGAAGGCAGGCATCTGGGCGGCATTCAACCAACTCCAAACCTATAAGCAAGACATTCCAGATCTGTTCACGGCCAATGTGCTGCTGGTGATCAGCGATGGCATCCAGGCAAGGTTGGGCTCCTTAAGTGCTGATCAAGAACGGTTCCAGCGATGGCGCACCATCGAAGGCGTCAACAACGAAGTTGATCCGCTGGGTGCTCACCGTGACCTGGAGACCCTGGTGCGTGGGATCTTCGATAAGGGGCGTCTGCTGGAGTTCGTTCGTCGTTTTTGCCTGTTTGAGGAAGACGGGCAGATCATCAAAAAGATCGCTGCCTACCACCAGTTCCACGCCGTCAGAGAAGCAGTTGAACGTGTGGTGGAAGCAAGCAGACCTGATGGCGATAAAAAAGGTGGCGTCGTCTGGCACACCCAGGGCGCTGGCAAGAGCATCGAGATGGCCTGTCTATCGGGCAAGTTGCTCACCGATCCACGCCTGGAAAATCCCACCCTGGTGCTGGTCACCGACCGCCAAGACCTGGATGGGCAACTGTTCGGGGTCTTTGCTGGGGCGGGTGATCTGCTGGGTGAATCCCCCAAGCAGGCAAACTCCAGACAAGAACTGCGGGATCTACTGGGCAACCGCCCCAGCGGCGGCATCATCTTTACCACCATTCAGAAATTCACTACCGAAGCAGGGGAAGACCTGTTCCCTGCCCTGAGCGAGCGCCACAACATCGTGGTGATCTGTGATGAGGCACACCGCACCCAATACGGGTTCAAAGGGCGCTTCGACACCAAGACAGGTGAGATCAAATACGGGTTGGCAAAGGCGCTCAGAGACGCTCTGCCCCAGGCCACCTTCCTTGCTTTCACGGGAACGCCAATCTCCCAAGACGACCGTGATACCCAGGCGGTGTTTGGGCACTATATCTCCATCTACGACATTCAACAGGCAGTGGAAGACGGCGCCACGGTGCCGATCTACTACGAATCCCGCCTGGCCAAACTGGCGCTCAAGCAACCACTACTGCCCCAGGTGGATGAGCGGGTGGATGAGCTCTTCTCAGAGGAAGATGACATCCCCGCCGCCGAACGGGCAAAGAGCAGGTGGGCAGCACTGGAAGCACTGGTGGGCGCTGAACCACGCCTAATCGAAGTGTCAGCGGATTTGATCTCCCATTTTGAGCAAAGGTCACGCAGCCAACCAGGCAAGGCGATGCTGGTGGCGATGAGCCGCGATATCTGTGCTCGCCTTTACAACGCGATCGTTGCCCTGCGCCCTGACTGGCACGATGACGACCCGAAGAAAGGTGCCATCAAGGTGGTGATGACGGCATCGGCATCTGACGAGCAGTACCTCCAACCCCACCACACCACCAAACAGCAGAAAAAGGATCTGGAGAAGCGGTTCAAGGATCCTGCTGATCCGCTCAAAATAGTGATCGTTAGAGATATGTGGTTAACAGGGTTTGATGCTCCATGTCTGGCGACGATATATGTGGACAAACCAATGAAAGGGGCAAACCTGGCCCAGGCGATTGCCCGAGTGAACAGGGTGTTCAAAGATAAACCAGGCGGTCTGGTGGTGGATTACATCGGCATCGCTCCCCAACTAAAAGAAGCCCTGGCCACCTATACCGCTGCCAAGGGCAAGGGTGCTCCCACCATCGATACGAGTGAGGCGCTCCGGATTCTCAAGGAGAAACTGCAGGTTGCCCGCGACCTGCTCCACCCTATTGATTGGAGTGGATTCAAGGATCCTAGTCAGGCACTGGCCCTGTTGCCCAACTGCCTCGATCACATCCTGGCGATGCCCGATGGCAAAAAGCGGTATTGCGATACCGTGCTGGCGATGACCAAAGCATTTGCCCTATGCGGAACGCTTGATGAGGCGATGGCACTTGATCCTGAGGTGACCTTCCTTCAGGCAATCCGAGCACCGCTGGTCAAAGGTGATGGGGTGGGCGGCGATGGCAGTGCTCCTAAAAATGTTGATTTTGAGTTGCAGCAACTGCTGTCTGAGTCACTGGTGGCAGCTGGCATCACTGATATCTTCCAGGTGGCGGGTCTAAAAAAACCAGACATCGGCATCCTCTCGGATCAGTTCCTGGCGGAGGTTAGCAAAATCCCCCAGAAGAACCTGGCGGTGGAACTGCTCCAGCGGTTGCTGAAAGAAGAGGTTCGATCACGCTTCAAGAGCAATGTGGTGAAGCAGAAGCGTTTCAGTGAACTGCTCCAGGCCTCGCTTACCAAATATGCAAACCGATCGATCGAGGCGGCCCAGGTGATTGAGGAACTTATTGCAATGGCAAAGCAGTTCCGTGATGAAGTAGAGAAGGTGGAGGCAATGGGTTTATCTGCTGCTGAAGTTGCCTTCTATGACGCCCTGGCAAATAACCGGTCAGCTCAAGAGCTCATGGGCGATCAGGTGCTCACCCAAATGGCGCGGGAACTGGCGGAAAAGCTCAGAAATAATTTGAGTATCGATTGGCAATACAAGGAAAATGTGCGGGCTAGGTTGCGAACAATGATCAAGGCCCTGCTCAAGCGCTACAAATATCCGCCGGATCAGGAGGCGGTGGCAATTGATTTGGTGCTTCAGCAAACAGAAATGATCGCAGAGGAGTGGTCTAGACAGGATCTTGGCGAGAAGATTGAAGTAGCAGTTGCAGGCACACTTGCGAGGTAATTCTGACTGCTAAAGGCCGGCTAGCGCAATCCCCGCAGGGGCCGGCCCCCTTCAGGCGGATAAGTCCTGCTTAGGGCGACGGCCCCCGAACATCATTGCCACGCCAGAGACGGCAATAAACACCGTGAGAACTCCGAGGACCGTCGAATAATATGGCTGCAGATTTAGCAGGCCAAAGTTGCCGGTATGCAACCTGAGCAGCCAGGGAGCTTCTATATCGGCAGAAATCAATGCGCCATAGAGGGATCCCGAAAGGGAGGTTAATACCAGTGGAACCGCCGCGATCGGCACCAGGGATCGGTGCAGTTTTCTAGGCAGATGCTTTTTGCTGGCCATCACTGTGATTTTTGGAGTGCTTCGTGCAGGGCCCGTTCAGACGAACAGGGCATGTACATATCATCCATTTTAAACGTACCCTTACATTTCAGCTCGGCAGCGCGCTTTTCTGCGGCCGCCTGGGTTTCATACATGCCGTTCATATGGGCTTTGGCGGCAATGGGAGCTAGCGCCAGGGATCCAAGGCCAAGGCAGATCATCAATAGAGCCGAGTGGGAACCAGCAGCCAAATTTAATTTGTCCATAGCCAAGCAATTAGGCGATTTTTTGAGCGACTCCGCCGCAAAAAGGGCAGAATCAAGCTGAGCGTAAAAACAGTTCATTGATGTAAGCAGGGGCGGGCAATAAAGCAGTGAAGCTCTGGAAAACCGTCATTTCGGCAATCCTGACACCCGACAATCCCGCGACATCAGGGTTCTGTTGGCTGTGGCTCGGATCTTTCAGGGCTTCGTTAGCTATTTGTCCGGCTAGAATAGGGCATCATAACTGAAGTACTCTGGCTTGTTCAGGCCATCATGCTGGAGCAGCTGGCGAATGCGAATAATTTCCTGGCGTTGGGCAAAGATAATATTCCTAGCAAGACGCAAAATTGTGGGATTAGTGCTTTTTGCGAGGGCATCACGGGCCATGATTAATGCGCCGCCGTGGTGCTGCAGCATGCCCTCCAGAAACCAAGTTACCCGGTTGCTTTGGGTGGGCAGTGAATCCATCATCCGCATCCCAGCAATTTGATCGGGGCTCATCCGAATTAGGGCCGCGATGGAATTGGGATCGCCCCCTGGCAAATAGGCAACTGGGTAGACGGGCGCCTCGGGATACCAGGCCTTGCGCCACTGACCCATCGCCTTGATTTCCTGCGCCTGGTCCCACCAGATCTGTTTGGCGAGAGAGCCTACTCCTGGCACGCCGATGTCAAACACGAACTCGCTCATCTGCAGAGCACCCCTGTGGTGCTCCACCATGGCGTCGAGAAAGCGCAGATCGTAGCTCTGGCCTGCTGGGCCAATACCATGATTGTGGGTGGCCTGGCCGTGGGTGCGATGGTTGTGGTGGGCGCCGGGTTGGGGCGCTGCGGGCGAGACCGCGGCAGGCAGCTGGCCCTGGGGTAGCGAATGCATGTGATGCATGCCTGGCATGGCTGGCTGTTGCTGCGCTCTGGAGAGCAGTGGCAGGGAAACCAGGGCCGAAGCGAGGAGCAGGGCGAGGGGTCGCATGCCAGCTATGGGGTTCATCCACCTAGTATTGGGTCTCCAGCTAGTGGAGACTCAAGTGGTCGTCGCAGTCTTCCCTGGCAGCAAGATCGGCGAGGTGGCCGCCCGCTCTGGCCTGTCAGTAAAAACGATCCGCTTTTACTGCGATGAGGGATTGATCCGTCCGATCGCCCGAACAGCAGGGCGGTATCGCCTATTTGACAGCTGCGTAGATGTGGAGCTTGCCTTGATCCGCAGCCTAAGTGGCATGGATATACCCTTGGCTGAAGTGAAGCAGTTTCTGGAGGCCAGGCGCCTGGGACTATGCAGTTGCGACTCACTAAAAGCAAAAATAAACAGCAAAATGAGTGAAATTCAGCAGAAAATCCAAAACCTGCACCTGTTAGAAGCTGAAATGACAACAATTCTGAACAACTGGCAGCCCTGTGGGGGTGCCAAATAAACAGCAAGAAAGCTTGTGCCGTGAACACTGAATTAACATAGAGAGCCCTCAAGCGGGGATATCACCAGGCCAGGTCAGCCGCTGGCAAAACCATTGGCGCCGGCGGCAACCATAGGGCGGAAATAGCAATACCTGACATTCGCATTATGGGCGACTCAAAAATTGTCCATTCGATTGCCACGAGTCATGCTCACCCAAATCGTAACAACGACTCTCTCATAGCGAGTTCGGTGAGATATGCGATTTTTCGGGGTCCCTTTATAAAATAAGTAATATTTAAGCCTTTAAAGTGATCATTAACGATTTAGAAATTATTTATTAGATCCACGGTAAGCAACTAAAAATCAACTAAACAGCAGCGTTGATTTGGCGGTTTCTCGGGGCAACCAATGGGGGCAGATTTTGATCAGGTGCCAGGAGGAGAGCAAGACCGTGCCCCAGAGATGGCAGAAGGGATTGCCGGTTTCACAACCGGAAGCGTGCCTACAGGTCGCGCACTTCGTATACATCCTTCGCCGGCAGGGGTGGCTCAATGAAACGAAGCGTAACACAAGTTTGCGTTTGTTTGCGGACAATCGCCGCTGGCCGGCGGCCGCTATGGGCTGACCAGCGGCGGACGGGCGGTCCAGTGGCTACAGCGCCTGGTTAGTTGCTCACCCTGGCCAATCAGGGCCTGGTGAATCGGGCAGGTGAGCAGGGTGACGCAAGACCGGGAAACCTCGTAGCTGAAATGCCGGCAGGTGATGCACACCTGGCCGGAGCGGGAAGGCCGCAGCACGGCGTGATCGAGATAGGCCCACTCCTCCGGCTCGAAAACGGCGACCATAGATTCACTGCAAGTATATATGTACTACTGGATCAAGGGGCTGCTGTCAAGGGGCCCCTTGGCTGAGGCCCGAAGTTGCTGTCACGGGGGCCCTAGGCGCTGAAAAGCGCGCCCCTGACCGGGCAAGCCAATAGATTTGTGGCAAAATTAGGAATAAGTGGCTCTAGGGCAGTCGACGCCTGTAACATCAATGAGGCTTATGCCTATGCCCCTTTCCTAGCCAGCCCTGGGCCCATAGCCATCACAACCTGGCCAAATATCTAGGCAGATTGGAAAGTCTTATTGTGGCTAGCACAGATTAAGCAAGGCAAGCTACCAGGCCGTTCCGGCTCAGCAAACTTCAAATGTTTTCAATCATGAAGCGCAATAGTCTGGGTCTTGCCTTGGCAAGTGCACTCCTGTTCGGGGGCAATGCCTTGGCGGCGGGGGGTGGCAGCATTGTGACAGCCGACCCCTCCAAGCATTTCGACCCCAAGGGCAAACCGGCATCTAAGTTCACGCTTGAACTTCAGAATGGCCTGCGAAAATCTCTGCCTTTCGAAGACAAACGTGATTTTGAGGAAGCGCGGAGAGGATTCATCGCGGCGCCAAAATTTAAGCAGATCATGGCCGAGGCCGGCAACGTAGCCTGGGATATGGGTAGTTATGATTTCCTGCTGGAACCAGGCAAAAATTTCGACACCATTAACCCATCCCTACAACGGCAGGCCATTTTGAACATGGCCTATGGCCTCTATGAAGTAGTGCCGGGCAAAATATATCAAGTCCGGGGTTTCGATCTGGCCAATATTAGCTTTATCAAGGGTGACACCGGCTGGATTGTCTTTGATCCGCTCACCAGTAAGGAAACCGCCAATGCCGCCCTCACCTTCATTAACGAAAAACTGGGCAAGCGTCCGGTGGTGGCGGTGGTCTTTTCCCACTCCCATGCCGACCACTTCGGTGGAGTACGGGGCGTCGTAGATGAAACCGATGTCAAGAGCGGCAGGGTGCCGATTATTGCCCCTGCGGGCTTCATGGAACATGCCATTGCCGAGAACGTCTATGCCGGCAATGCCATGAACAGGCGCATGTTCTTCCAATACGGGATACTGCTACCCCGTAGCCCCTACGGCCACGTGGATCAGTCGATCGGCAAAAACACTGCATCTGGCAATCTGGGCTTGATTGAGCCCACGCGCTACATCAACAAAGACTATGAAATGCTCACAATAGATGGCGTAAAAATGGAGTTCCAAAATACTCCTGGCACCGAAGCGCCATCAGAGATGAATACCTATTTCCCAGACCTAAAAGCATTCTGGGCGGCTGAAAATATTACCGGCACCATCCACAATATCTACACCTTGCGCGGTGCGCTTGTGCGCGACGCCCTGGCCTGGTCCAAGTACATCAATGCGGCGCTATACCGATATGGAACAGAAGCGGAATACATGTTTGCATCCCACAGCTGGCCGCGCTTCGGCAACGATCGCGTTCAAGAGGTAATGCGCACCCAGCGCGACACCTATGCCTACCTGAACAACCAGGTGCTCCACCTGGCCAACCAGGGCGTAACGATTAACGAGATCCACAACGTCTTCAAAACGCCAAAGAGCCTGCAGAACCAATGGGCCGCCCATAGCTACCATGGCTCGGAAGAACACAACAGCCGCGCGGTAATCAATCGATATCTTGGCTACTGGGATGGAAATCCGGCGACACTAATTCCCCTATCACCCAAGGACTCTGCACCCTTATACGTAGAAATGATGGGGGGATCCAGCAAGATCCTCAACAAGGGTAGCCAACTATTTACCAAAGGCGAATACCGCTTGGCCATGGAGATACTTAACAAACTAATCTATGCCGAGCCGCAAAATACTAAAGCCAAGGATCTTCTGGCAAACGTATACGAGCAGATTGGCTACCAAAAAGAAAGTCCAAGTCTTCGCAATAGCTTCTTAGCGGCCGCCTATGAGCTGCGCAACGGCATGCCCGCTGGTGTGCCACCTAAGTCGAGCGGCCCAGACATGATTCGTGCCATGTCTACTGAGCTGTGGCTAAACTCACTAGCCATCAGCATGGACAGCAGCAAGGTGGCGGGGGCGAAGGCCGTGATCAACTTGGTGACACCAGATAATGGCGAGAAGTTTGCAGTAGAGCTAAGCAATTCGGCACTTACCAACATCAAGGGACAACAGGCAAAGAATCCAGATTTAACCATTACTCTCAACCGCTCTGACCTAGAGCAGGTAATGGCTGGCAGCTCCAGTTTCGAGAAGTTGATCGCCGCTGGCAAGGCGAAGTTTGAAGGCGATCGCAAACCTTTTGAGCTGCTGCGCGCTGCCCTGGTTAGGTTTACGCCAAACTTCGAGCTATTGCCAGGCACCATGCCGGCCAAGAAGGTGGCGCCAGCGGCAAAGGAGCCGTTTGCGGCCGAGCAGCCCGCCGACACCACTGGCGGCTGATGCCCAGGGGAGACGATTTCCCAAACCGAGCAATGATCACGCCCAACTGAAAGCCAGGCGAATTCCCATAGCTTCGCCTGGCCTGCCGATGATTGCTCTTGTCAATGGGCTAAAATCTTATCTCATTTACTCAAAAAACAGCCTTCCTTTATTGTCATCTTATGAATACACCCCAATCCTTTCTCCGTCAATTGGCAGCAAAATATGCGCCGAGAATTGTGATGCCAAGTATGCACAAAAAAAGGCTCAGCCATGTGCAAAGAATAGCGACCGGATGCCGGCTGCTGCTACATCCTGCCTTGAGCCTGCTGCTGCTGCTGGCGGTCCAGCAGGGCGCCAAGGCCGAACAGCGGCAGCCAATCAGCTCCCCAGAGCTGGCCGCTGCGCCAAACCCAGCCACACCTGCGGCAACTGAATCGCCCTGGAGCGGCACGTTGGAACTGTATGGCTTCGCGCCCCTGCGCAGCACCGGTAGCACCACGATTAACGGACTGACGGCTAATTACGACCTTAGTTTTTCAGATGTGCTGCCATCACTCCAGTTTGCGGCGGCGGCACGCGGGCGAATCGAATATGATCGTACCGGCCTACTAACTGATCTCAGCTATGTGAACATAGGCAATTCTGCCTCCACCCTTGCGGGCAAGCGTGATCGATTTAATGCCGAAGCCGGCCTCAACCAGCAGCAGGGCATCTACGATGTCGCGCTTAGCTATCGCCTAGGAGCCAAGGAGTCAGCCATTGGCAAGTCGGGCCAGTTTTCCGTGATTCCCTATGCAGGTGTTCGGATTATAAATATGAAGCTGGGCCTTGATCTCTCTCTCGAAGGCTCCAGAAATCGAGGTTTTTCCGCCTCAAGAGACTATGGCATTACCTGGGCTCAACCCCTGATCGGCACCCAGGCCAGCCTATTTCTCTCGCCAAAATTGAGGGTTTTTGCCCGGGGTGACATAGGTGGTTTTGGTCTCAGTGGCAGCAAAGATTTATCTGGAAATGCCCAGGTGGGTCTTGGCTATGCCATCGGCAACAATACAGATGTAAACCTCTCCTGGCGCTACCTAGGCATTGCCTACGGCAACGGAGCCAATCAGGGGAATAGCTTTGATACCTATCAAAACGGGGTTGAATTGGGGGTTAAATTCTTTTTCTAGTTAGAAATATCTGGCTATAAACCGGCCGGCCGCTCGCCGCTCATGCCAGCAAATCACCCTGTCGAAACCTACACCTAGCGAAGGCCAAGGGAGCCACCCATGCTCTTGACAAACTTCTTCATATCGTCATAGATGAGCTGGCCCGCTTCAGGCAACTGCTGGGCCAAGGCAAGCTTTGCCCGGCTTCGCTGCAGGTCCAGCAAAACTGTCGGCAAAGTAGCGATTCCCCCTGCAACCAGGCGATAAAATCAAGCTGCCACTCGGTCAGGCCAGTAACTGACCATGGGTAAAACAGGCGATTGCTGAATATTGGACCCACGGAAGTCCAGCATGGCGACTACTGTTGATGACAGCTCGGCCCCTGGGCCCGCAGGGCTATAGACGAGCCGAGCGGGCCCGGCGCCGATTGAAATCGCATGCAGACTCCCCGGCCAGGGGGATCACATCAACTAGCATTTTGATGATTAAATCTATTCATGGGAGCTGGAATGGTCGGTCAATCGTGCCTAGGCACTATTCCTGGGCAAATTTTATTACCTGAGCAGCTTATATTTGCTGGACATACTATATTTACCGGGTATGCTGTCTTTCCTGGGCACACTGCACTGCCCGGGCAGGCTTTATTGGCCTTGGTCGAGCAGGATTTTGCGCCGGGCACGCTGCTGCCCCGAGGCTTTTTCGTAGTGGTGGGGGGGCTGTTCATCCTGGCCTTGCTGATCGATCACTGGGCGATCCGCCTGCGCTTGCCCACGGCTCTGGGGGTACTACTGCTGGGCCTGTCGGCGAACGTGCTCCACAACGGACTCCACCACATCTCCCATGGCCAGGTGGAGACCCTGCACGTGGTCAGCCTGGCCCTGCTGCTGTTCTATGCCGGGCTGCGCACCGATCTGCGACGCATCGGTGGAGTGCTGACCCTGGGCCTGCTGCTCTCCAGCGCCGGCGTGCTGCTCACCATGCTGGGGCTGGGCCTGGGCATCTGGTGGCTCGCCTCCCCCGGCGGCGGTGGCCTGATGCCCGGCCTGCCGCAGGCGATCCCCCTGACGGCGGCCATGTTGGCGGCCACCTGTCTGACGGCCATCGATGGCTCCGCCACCGATGGCCTATTGCGGACCCTGCGCCGGTCCGTGCCCCCCTCCGTAGGACATCTGCTGGAGTTGGAGGCGGATCTAACTACTGCCGCCGCAATTCTCTGCTTTGGCTTTGTGGCTGGCCTGGGCCAGGCGGATAGCCATGGGGTTCATGACTACCTGCATGCCAGCCACTTCGCCAACCTCGGCTCCCAATTCCTGGCCCTGGGCCAGCACCTGCTGGCCGGAATCCTGGCCGGGGGCGGCATCGGCCTGGGGGCGCGACTGCTGATGGCACCGCTGCTGGGCATTGGCGAGCAGTTGCTGATCCTGGCCATCTCGATCGCTTTCATGGCCTACGGCCTCGGCAACTTCCTCGGTGGTGGCGGTCTCGTGGCGGTATTTACAGCTGGCCTGGTGATGGCCAGTCAAAGCGATGGCAAAAAAGAGCCGAACCATTCATCACCGCAACAGCATCATTCGCTTCAAAACCATAAATCAATACAATACCATCAGTCACTGCAACAGGTGCTACTGCCCTTCAATACCACCGCAGAATTCACGATTTTGTTGCTGCTGGGGCTGTTGGTCTACCCCCCGGATCTACTGGCCGTGCTGCCGCTCGCCCTGGTCACCTCCCTGCTACTGCTATTGGTGGTGCGCCCCGCCACGGTGGGGCTGCTGGGTTGGGGATCGAGCCTGAATCGCCGCGAACAGCTGCTGGTGGCCTGCTGCGGCATGCGCTCCGCCGTCCCCCTAGCCCTCTCCATCACCCTGTTGGAGGAAGTGCCCCACCTGCGCGGCGTCCCCCCCCAGATGGCCGAGGCCTTGGCCACCAATCTGTCGGCGCTGGTGTTTGCAGTGGTGCTGATTAATTTGCTATTGCAAGGGCTACTGGTACCCCGACTACTACCCCGACTGACGATACCCCAACTGGCGGCACTCCAACCGGCGGATCGCCTGCGGACAGCCCCACCGAAATCCACTCCGTCAATCCACTCCGACGATCCAACCTGCAACCCTGACTAGAAAACAACCCTGACCAGACAAGAGCACCTCAAAAAAATTCAATAAAAATACCAAATCTCAAGGCTTTGCCTGGACTGGCGCCGCCAAGGATAGATTATGCAATTAGCTTGTAATTTGTTGGTAATTAGTGGGCAATTAGTTTTCCGCGCTTAACTTTCTGCGCTTAGCTTTCTGTGCTTGGTGATTCGAAGCCATTCTCAACCGCCTAACCAGGCGCCAAAATGGCTGACATGGGTCGTTCCAATTCCAGCTCGCCTACGTCTTCCAGCTCACCTACGTCTTCCAGCTCACCAATAGCTTCCAGTTCACCAATGGCTTCCAGCCCTCCAACAACTTCCAGCTCGCCTACGGCCAGGGGCCTGCCCCCCAACATCTGGCGCACCCCCCTGCTGGTGGGGCTCTGCTTTGGTCTCGGCTACGGGATCACCAACCGACTGTTGGACCTCTCCTGGAATGGCTTGGTGCGGCTGGGCCACAGCTTTAATGTGCGTCCCCTGCCCGGCACCAGCCTGGAAAGCCTGCGCCAGCGCTACGGGGCGGAGGGGCTGCCGATTCGCGCCGACCTCGACCGCGGCGAGAGGGAGGCCCAGGCGCGCAAGGCCGAACAGCTGGCTCGCCAACAGGCCGAGCTGGAGCGCCAGCGCCTGCAACAAGCCGAGCCGGCGATGGACCCCAGCAACGAGCCGGCCGCAGAAGCCACCCCCGAGCTGCCCTCTGATTGGCACAGCCCCACGCCCCCATCCCCGCCGCCGTCGGCCGCTGCTCCCCCCACCGCTCCAGCCACCGGGGTAGCTCCAGCGGCGCCTCCCTTGTCACCGCCACCGCCCAGGCCCTGAGAGACCCGCTTGCCGCTTTGATCTGCCACAGTTCACAGGCAGCACCCGGGCCCAGATGAGCGCGCCGTTATCCCTGATCCAGGCCGCCCTGCAACGCCTCAGTGCCCGTATTGGCAGCGGCCTTATCGACGCCGCCGCCAGCCTGGCGGCGGCGGCCCAGGAAGCCCCCGACAAACTGCGCCAGGAACTGCAACTGTTCTGGGAAGAGGTGGAGGCAGAAGCCGACCGAATCGAGCGGCATGAAACCGCCACGCCAGGCGAGTGGACCAGCCCGTCCCAGGGGCCAGCCAGCCAGGGCACCGGCGGTGGCAACGCCTGGCAGGCCAGCCGGGACCAGGCGTTTGACCCATCAGTTGACCCGGGGACTAGCCCAGTGACTGGCCCAGCGACCGATCTGGCGGGCCAGGCCACCGCGGCCCCGGCCGATCCCCAGCGGCAAATCGACAGCCTGCGGGCCCTTATCGCCAGCCTGGCCCGGCGCCTGGATCAACAACTGGATCAACAGCGTCTGGATCCCCGATGAGCCGGGCAGCGCGGATCTGGTGGCTGGCCCTTGGTCTGCTGGCCGGCCTGTGGTGGGATGGCCAGCGCTGGACCTATCCCGGTGGCTGGAGCGACGAGCGGGCCCGCCAGCGCCAGCGGCGCCGGGCCCGCTGGCTCACCAATCAATTCCTGGGGCTGGGCTCGGCCTTCATCAAGCTCGGGCAACTGCTCTCGGCGCGCCCGGATGTGCTGCCCGCCGAGCTGGTGGAGGAGCTGGCCCGTCTTCAAGACCAGGTGCCCGCCTTCCCCTTTGCTGTGGTGCAACAGCTGCTGGAGCAGGAGCTGGGGGAGCGCTGCGCCGAGATCATTGACATCGAGGCCAGCCCCCTCGGCTCCGCCAGCCTGGCCCAGGTGCATCGCGCCAGCCTGCGCAGCGGCCGCCAGGTGGTGC
>JBIKWK010000106.1:0-7964 GCA_044356375.1 Prochlorococcaceae cyanobacterium
CTCACAACACAAGTGCGATCGGACGAGAGACTTGACAAGTCAATCGTCTCGTTTCATCGTGGGGTAACGAGGGGCATCTGCACCTCTGGAATGACAGCTCGTCATTCCACCCTGTTCACCCTCTGATCAGGGCATTCGGGCCTCGGGTTTTACACCACGCAAAGGGACGCTGCCCGGACAAGTGGCATGAACCACACTCTGGAGTATGGAAAGGTGTTGCTCGGGCACTATCTCACCACTCATGTAGATCGTCTGCCGGCTAATCTGGCCCAGTCCAGTGGGATGCTGATGCAGCAATGTTCTCGTCGGCAATCTCCCCCTTCTCAGCGGGTCCGAATTACGGGCATAAATTTTTTGCATCCCATTGACCACAACAAAACCAAATTTTTTGCTATTTAATGACTCGGAATTACCCAGCAATAATAATCCACCCGGTGCCAAGGCGAATCCGAATAGCCTGAGCGCCTGGTCTCGCAGTGGAGCCGTAAAATAAATCAGAGTATTTCGACAAGAAATTAAATCAACACGTGGGAAGGGAGGATCTTCAAAAATATTGTGGCGAGCGAACAATACGCAGCTGCGCAGCTCTTTTTTGATTTCAATTTCCCCATCTCGCTCGATCAAGTATTTGCCATGCATTTCCTCAGGAATGTCCCTGGCCGATCCAAGGGGATAGACGGCACGTCTGGCTATTGCCAAGCTAACTTCATCTAAATCGGAGGCAAAGACCTTGAGGCGGGATGATAAGTCATCTGGGAAGCCAAGCACTTTGCCTATCAGCATTGCGATGGAGTAGGCTTCTTCTCCTGTGGCACAGCCAGGTACCCACACCCTCAGCAGATTCTGGCCTTGTCGCTGCTCCAGATAGCTCTTTAGCAATAGGCTCAGGGCCTCAAAGGTCTCGGGATCACGAAAAAAGGCCGTCACGGCCACCAACAGGTTCTGGACGAGAGCCTGGGCCTCGTCACGATCGGCAAACAGCAACGGCTGGTAGTCCTGGAAAGTGGTTACCTCCCGAATCAGCATCCGCCGTTGGATCTGACGCAGCAGGGTCGATTCCTTGTAAAGGGAGAAGTCGAAGCCGGTAGATTGCCTCAACTGGCTCATCAGGGCTTGGAGTATCTCCGGCTCCGACTGATCCAGCAACTTGTGCTTCAGATCCCTTTGGGTTGAGAGCATCTCCAACAGACGCGGTCCCATGGCGGCCGGCGGATACACCAGATCGGCCCCGCCAAGGTTGATGGCCGCCCAGGGCATGCCATCGAACCTGGCGGTTTTGGGATCCTGCACCAGGCTGATGCCCCCGCCGCGCGCAGGGCGCGGATGCCGCGGGCCCCATCGGAACCGGTGCCGGATAGGGCGATCGCCACACCGCAATTTTGCCAGTGTTCGGCGATCGACTCGAACAGTAAATCGATGCTGGGGCTGGGACCAAACCGCTGCTGCGGTTCAGCAAGCCGCAGCCGATCGCCCTCCAGGCTGATGTCCCAGTTGGGGGGGCACACGAAAACATGATCGGCCTCCAGCTGGGCGCCATCGACGGCCGTCACCACCTTGAGTGGCGTTGTCCTCGCCAACAGCCCCGTCAGCCCACTGGGCTGCTTTGGTGCCAGGTGCTGAGCCACCACATAGGCCACACCAGTAGTGCTGGGCTCACCAGAGGCGCCGGTGAGATGGGATAGCAACTCCTGCAGGGATTCCAGGCCGCCCGCCGAGGAGCCGATGCCCACCACATGCATAACCTTGTTCCCACAGGCTCGCAATGGCTGCTGGTCCGGAGCTTTCACGCAACTCCCATAAACATGCCTGAATATTAGCAATAATGACTGGAGCCTGTGGCTATTCCCAAGCCTGAGGATTGTCGCTAAATTTCATTAATTTGATTCTTTAGCGCAGCCTGGTTACGAGCGGTGTCACTTGTATGACAGCCTGGTGTCATCAAGTCGACAGTCAGCTGTCATCCACATGACAGCTGACTGTATTCCGAGAACTCAGACTTGGTAGGCATCTTTACTGATGATCGCGAGGAGGGAAATGCCATGGCTTTAGCCGTGATCTGCAGTTATCTAACATTTTCTCCCCAGTGCGATCATTATGGCCAAGATGCCCTGCTGCTGCTGCTGCTGTTTAATGGGCCGTTCAATCTCTGCCAACCGCTAGAGCCGCCCCTCGGAACCTCAACTTTTTCCCTTGGATCAATCAATATTCATGTCAGAAAAACAGGCGCCTCGCCTGGCGCTAGCTGCCAAACTTTTTCTTGGGGTACCATCTCTCCTAAGCCAGCTAGTCCAGCTGACGGTTCATTTCGAAAGGTTTTTCGTGACCCCGCTATTGCCTACCTATTTGTGGCGTCCTGTGTCGCAAACCTTTTTCATTTCAATAATTATCTTTTGACTACCACGAGCAAGCCTCACCGGCGACTATCGGCCAGGAATAAAGTCATGGCAATAGAAGAAATCGACGATAAAAAACATATGCTTGCCGAGAAGTTATATCTTCTTGCAGGTTGTTTGCTGTTTAAATCGGAGAATTTTCATCATGCAAGGCCATGGCTTGAATTTATCCTGTCCCCTCGGATGCCACATGCCGATTTCGCATGTTCACTTAAATCAAGCGTTGTCCATGTATGAATATACTCGGTCATTTGCCAGCGGCAACTAATCCATCAGACGAGTCTGGCGAACTGATCACAGGCTCAGCCTTGTTAGCCGAGGCATTTTCAGGACCACTTCTACAATCAATCTCGGGCCAAGACCACTATCTTTTTACTGAGCCTCCCCTACCGTTTGCCGGTCGTCTACAGGCCTATTCTTCTCCCGAATTGGCGGCTAGTCATCTTAGCCAGGTACTGCCGATCTCTTCTATTTGCAATACCCAGCCCGATGCCCCATGGCACTTCCGTGGATTCCATGCAGTTATTGGCAGCATTTGTATTGGAGTAATTAGCCAATCGGCTGCAACGCTTAGCTTTTTTGAAGATCCAAGTATTCAGCTGATCTACTGTCCAGGCGGCATTGGTTACTTTCAGCCCCAGGAAAAAACAATCTCTGACGCTTGCGATTCCTCCGATTGCTGGTTTAAGAGTTTGGCCTGGAGCGGTCTGTCTTGCAAAATCAAGCTCCCTGCTGGCCCGATGGTCTATCTATCACTGATGCCCGACCAAGCTATCAAAATAGCTAAACAAATGAGTGGGCTATCAATTGCCGAAAAATTATCCAGTGAGTTCACACATTGTATCGATGAATCCCAGGTCAACCAATCAAATACCCAAGCCATTTTACACAGTCTGCTTCGAGGACTAGGCGTCGTTGATGGCCTGCTTTCCCTTGGCACTCACCTACCTTTAAAGCTTGAGCTAGAGCAACTGCTTTATCGTATTTCCCTGCTGTTGCTATTCCCATATCTCCATAGGCAGGATCAAGTTGATCGCGTTCTTAGCCGTAATCAGCGAGGAAAAGATAGCTTTGATGAACTGCTCGAGTTTATTCGAGCCAACCTGGACAAGACGCTCAGCATACCAATGCTTGAGGCCTATAGCCACTATTCTCGCCGAGCGATTCAGTATTCATTCAAGGAAAGACTTGGCTGTACGATAACCCAGTGGATCCGCCAGCAGCGACTTCAGCTGGCCAGGGAATGCCTGCAATACCCCTTGCCTGAAGATACGGTTCAGAGCATCGCATTGCGTTGCGGGTACCGCTCCGCAAGTCTTTTCAGTATGGAGTTTCAGCAGCGGTATCTTGCGAAGCCCTCGGCTATTCTCAGACAGTCTCGATCCAGTGATGGCGAGACTTTTGGGGCTCTCCTGCAGGAGCCCACGGCTGAGCTGCTGCCATGAGTTCTGCACTGACTCATAGGTGCATCTATTGCTCAGAAATGACAACTCCGGCCCACCAGGTGCAAAGAGCCTTTCCAATCCTCTTGAGCTTGGTAAGATGAATTATCACCACCACTAATTGTCACCAGCACCAATGGTCACCACCACCCAGAGCATGGCTTTTCAAGCATCACCGATGGTCAGCCGTGCCCATAGCCTGCCCATCTTCCGTAAGCCCCGCCGCCTGTCGATCACCATCCCTGATCATGTCTATTGCTACCTGTTAGAGCGGGCAGACCAAGAAGGTCGATCCCTGAGCAGCCTGGCTTCATTCCTGCTGGAAAAATCTCTGCACGAAGTGAAGCACTAAATAAGTGCAACATCTCAGCTCGGCTCGCAGCTAAACGCGAGTGCCACGCAGTTCAAGTTCTACGCAGTTCAAGGTCCGCACAGTTCAAGGTCAGCCCAGCCTAAGATCCAGCTCAAGATCCATCCCAAGATCCATCCAGCAAAAGCCTTGTTGGTCACGGCCTGGGCTGACACTATTCAAGTACAACTTAAATACCATGCACCAGCTGGCTTCTCCCAGACATCTGTCCAGCGGGTAACTAGTTTCCTTCTACCAAATGTCTGGCCAGGAGAAAACTGGTTGCCTTCTCCCACCTGGCTATTTTCTGCTCCTTGACTTCCTTTTCGCAACTGGCTGTTTGATCACATTTGATCTTCCCCGCATAATGCCAATCCTAGCGAGTGATTCGCTCCATATCCAGGCGGTTCGCTCATCTTCATTCGCTGCTGCATATCGGCGCTAGCGCATGTCTCTCGCTGGGTCAATCATTGCTGTGATTGCTGTTACTGATGTGATTGCTGTTACTGTGGTGATTGCTGTTACTGTGGTGATTGCTGTTACTGTGGTGATTGCTGTTACTGCAGTGATTAGCATGGTTATGTGATGTTAATTTCTTGCTTCGCTGCCAAGATTCGGCGCCGCCAGGTTCGGCGCCTCAAGTTTTGTATCAGCAAGTTTCTTGATTAGGTAGCAAGCTCCGCCATCCCCACTTCATAAAGATCGGGCCGGGGCAAAAGTGTGATCTAGCGGTGATTCTGGAGATGGCCGAGATCACCAGCGGAGCTTGCCAACCAATCAAGTCAAGTTTGGTGCCCTCAAGTTTGCTGCTCCCAGGTGCGGCGGCCCCTAATTGCGGGGATCCAAGTACGGCGGCCCCAAATCCGGTGCCCCTGGGTTCGGCGGCTTCCAAGCTTGGGGGCCCCCAAGTTTTGCGACCGAAATTCGGCGCTCCTGGGTTTGGTACCCCCGAGTTCGGCGATCCAAGTTTGCGACCATGTATACCCAAGCCAGCTTTAACTGGTGATAGCCCATGGCTTCCCTGCCCCCCGGCACCGCTCCCCTGCGGGTGGCCATCGCGGGTCTTGGTTTTGGCGAGAAGGTTCACTTGCCAGCCCTGCGCGCCTGTGCCTCCACGGAAGCCGTGGCCCTCTGGCATCCCAGGCGCGAACGGCTGGCGGCGGCTTGCGACAGCACCGGCGTGGCTGGCCATGACGATTTCGACGATCTCCTGGCCAATCCAGCGGTGGAGGCGGTGGTGATCGCCACCCCGCCAGCGCCCCGCTTCGACCTGGCCCGTCGCGCCCTGGAGGCGGGCAAGCACCTGCTGCTGGAAAAACCCGTGGCGCTCAACGCCGGGCAGGTGGAGGAGCTGCAGCGGCTGGCCATCCGCCAGCGACTCACCGTGGCGGTGGATTTTGAATACCGGGCCGTGCCCCTGTTTCAGCAGCTCAAGGCCCTGGTGGCCTCCGGGGCCCTGGGGGAGCTGTGGCTGGCCAAACTCGACTGGCTGATGAGTAGTAGGGCCGATGCCTCGCGCCCCTGGAACTGGTATTCCCAGCGGGAGCAGGGCGGGGGTGTACTCGGCGCCCTGGGCAGCCATGCCTTCGATACCCTCCACTGGTTGGTGGGACCCACCCGGCAGCTGAAGGCCCAGCTCAGTACGGCCATCAGGGAGCGACCCCTGCCAGCAGGTGGCATGGCTGTGGTGGATGCCGAGGACATCGCCCTGGCCCAGCTGCAATTGGAAGACGCCGCTGGTCGGCTGGTGCCCGCCCAGCTGAGCCTGGCCTCGGTGGCCCGCGCCGGCCGGGGTTACTGGATAGAGCTCTATGGCAGTGGCGGCACGGCCGTGCTCGGCTCCTCCAATCAGGCCGACTACGTGCATGGCTTTGGGCTGTGGTACGCCCGGCCCGGCGAGCCCCTGCGGGCCCTGGAGGTCGACGGCGGCCTGGCCTTTCGCCGCACCTGGGAGGACGGCCGCATCGCCCCGGTGGAGCGGCTCCTGGGCTGGTGGGCAGCAGCCTGCCGTTCTGGCCAACCGATGCTGCCAGGGCTGGCGGAGGCGGTGCTCAGCCAGCGCTGCTGTGATCAGGCCCGGGGCGAGATCGGCTATGGAGCACAGCCGCAATGAAAGAGCCGCTACAGGGCTGCAGCTAAAGCGGGGCCAACTGCTGCAACCAACTCCAGGTGCACCGAACGAAAGGAGACGCACCGAGCGGGAGGGGGCGCCGAGCGGAAGAGGGCTGACGGGGGGACTGGGCGGAAACCCGCCCGATCACTTTGCCTGACTGGTATCACAGGAAACACGGCTTACTGGTAACAGTCGCTACCATTTTCTCATCGTTGGCCCCTGGATGCGTCCGGTGGGCGGAAGTAGGACCCTGTCCTGTGGCTGATGCGACCACTGCATCGACCGCGGGGCAAGCCGAAGCAACGCGCCATCCACCCCGCGGGATCCGTCCCCGGATTTACACGGAGGCACTTCCATGTCGATCACCATGGCCAAGCAGATGGCCCTTCAGGCCGAACGGGCTCGCCGCGCTGCCAAGCAGTACGGCTTCAGTGTTCAAGCGCTGCGCAAGCAGCTGTTGATCGACTGATCCCTGGCCTGTCGGCCCATAGCCGTCAGCGTTGCTGCCCCGTCGGTATTTCCGGCGGGGTTTTTTGCTATTTCCCCAGTGGCGCATCAGTTGGGCATTGACTGAGCATCAATTGGGGATCGGTTGGAAATCATTTGGAGATCAGCTGGGCAAAGCCGCATCAGCCGCCTGAGCTGCGAGGAACAACTGCATCCCGGCCAACCAGCCGTGGGGCTCTGATGCGCATCACCTAAACTCGCCCCCAGTCCCATCTCCTGCCCCGAGAGGTCCCCATGGCGCTCGTTCCGCTTCGGTTGCTGCTGGATCACGCCGCCGAGAACGGCTACGGCATCCCCGCCTTCAACGTCAACAACCTCGAGCAGGTGCAGTCGATCATGGAGGCCGCCCATGAAACCGACAGCCCTGTGATCCTGCAGGCTTCCCGCGGAGCCCGTCAGTACGCCGGCGAGAGCTTCCTGCGCCACCTGATCCTGGCCGCCGTGGAAACCTATCCCGACATCCCGGTGGTGATGCACCAGGACCACGGCAACAGCCCCGCCACCTGCTTCGGTGCAGCCGCCAACGGCTTCACCTCGGTGATGATGGACGGCTCCCTGGAGGCCGACGCCAAGACCCCCGCCAGCTACGAGTACAACGTCCGCGTCACCAAGGAAGTGGTGGACGTGGCCCACGCCATTGGCGTCAGCGTTGAAGGCGAGCTGGGCTGCCTGGGTTCCCTGGAAACCGGCCAGGGGGAAGCGGAAGACGGCCACGGCTTCGAGGGCACCCTCGACCACTCCCAGCTGCTCACCGATCCCGCGGAAGCCGCCGACTTCGTCGCCAAGACCAACGTGGACGCCCTGGCCATCGCCATCGGCACCAGCCACGGCGCCTACAAGTTCACCCGCAAACCCACCGGTGAAGTGCTGGCCATCAGCCGCATCGCCGAGATCCACAAGGCCATCCCCAACACCCACCTGGTGATGCACGGCTCCTCCTCGGTGCCCCAGGAATGGCTGGACATGATCAACAAGTACGGCGGCGCCATCCCCGAAACCTATGGCGTGCCCGTGGAGGAAATTCAGGAGGGCATCCGCAATGGCGTGCGCAAGGTGAATATCGACACCGACAACCGCCTGGCCTTCACCGCCGCTGTCCGGGAAGCAGCAGCTAAGGATCCCAGCAATTTCGATCCCCGCCACTTCAACAAGCCGGCCCG
>JBIKWK010000037.1:0-26886 GCA_044356375.1 Prochlorococcaceae cyanobacterium
GCAGTTGGTGGAATGAAGCAGCCCTGCTGCGGCAGGCAAAGTACGCCCCCCTACCGAGGCACTGGCAAGAGGAGGCACGCACCCTGCAGCTCCTGGATGCTCGGGTGCTGGATCTAGCTGTGGTCTGTGGCCTTGACCTGCTGGCCTGCCAAGTCCCGCTCGACCGCAAACCCATGAGCTGGGGAAGCTGGGTCGCCATTGGCCTAGCGCGCTACCCATTGGAGCTGCGGGCAATGCTCACAAATCCAATGGCGGCCTCCGACTACCAAGATTATTCGCACCAATCAAACACTAGGCCAATCTGTACCGATATAGCACTAATCCGCAGCGAGAATCTGGAGCGCTCTGCCATCCAAGAACTGATGGAAGATATTCGCAATGCCTACCATCAAGCCTATAAAAATAATCTCAAAATCGAACATCTCTGAAGAAGTTCCGAGCGAAGTCTGCCGAGAAAGTCAAAAATCCTTTTTATGGCAATCAATCTAGCGAAATTAATCTAGCGAAATTATCGGCCGATCTGGGCGATAGAATTTCAACCCACAGCATCTCCGTCCTGTTGCCAGCCTGGGCGGACCGCCCTTGCCAGCCATGCCCAGTACCCTGCCCACCCCAGCGGCACCAAAGCCGCTCTTGCAGCCAACCCTGGCGGCGATGCGGGAACCTGTGCAACTAGGGCTCACCCGCCCCCTGAGCTGGCGGCTGCAACAGCTGAGACGGCTGGAAATGCTGATGGAGCTACACGAAACCGCAATCATCGAGGCCCTGGCTAGCGACCTGGGCAAACCAGCACTCGAGGCCCATGCCGAACTGGTGACCGTGCGCAGGGAAATTCGACTCTGCCGCCGTCAACTGCCCCGCTGGCTAGCGGCCAAGACCTTTCCAGTGGATCTGGTCCTGCGCCCCGGCCGAATCTGGCAGCAGAGCGAGCCCCTGGGATGCGTGCTGATTATCGGTCCCTGGAACTATCCATTTCAGCTCTGCATCCACCCCTTGGTCAGCGCCCTGGCCGCCGGCAACAGCGCGGTGCTCAAGCCATCGGAACAGGCACCCCACACCGCCGCCCTGCTCGCCCGCATCTTGCCGGAAGTCTTCCCGGCCGAGCAGCTACAGGTGGTAATCGGTGGCCCCGAAACGGCAGCCGAACTGTTGGAAGAGCAGTTTGACCATATTTTTTTTACCGGCAGCGGCCGGGTCGGCAGCTTGGTTATGCAGGCTGCAGCCAGGCAACTGACGCCGGTGACCCTGGAACTGGGGGGCAAGAGCCCGGTGATCGTGCTGGAAGACGCCGACATCGCCATCACCGCTCGGCGCCTGGCCTGGGGCAAAGGCCTCAATGCAGGCCAGACCTGCATCGCCCCCGACTACGTGCTGGTGCAACCAGCGGTGCGCGACGCCCTCGTGGCTGGGATCGCCAAGGAATTGCGCCAGTTCTATGGCGACGAGCCGCTAACAAATCCCGATCTAACCCGGATTGTCAACGCCAGCCATTTCCAGCGACTGGAGAAACTGTTGGAGGGAGCGCGCCAGCGCGGCCAGGTACTGGTGGGCGGCCGCAGCAATGCTGATGAGCGGCGCATTGAGCCCACTGTGCTGGCGGTGGACAGCCTGGAAGACCCGCTGATGCAGGAGGAACTGTTCGGCCCACTGCTGCCCGTACTGAGCGTCAACGACCTGGAGCAGGCCCTGGCCCTGGTTCGGCGGGGCCCCAAGCCCCTGGCGCTCTACCTATTCAGCCGCAGTGCCGCAGCCCAGCGGCGGCTATTGGAGGCCAGCAGTTCCGGCGGCGCAATGTTCAACGATGTGGTGCTGCAGGCCATAGCCGCAGAACTGCCCTTCGGGGGGGTGGGCGCCAGCGGCATGGGCCAATGCCACGGGGAAGCTGGCTTCCGCAGCTTCAGCCATCAGCGCAGCGTGGTCAGGCGACCCTTTTGGCTGGACATGCCACTGCGCTATCCCCCCTATGGCGGCAAATTGAAACTAATGCGATGGCTAGTGCGCTGATTGTTTTTTTGCGATGGCTGGTGCGCTGATTGCATTTTGCGATAGCTAGTAAGCTGATTTTACCTTGCTATGACTAGTGCGCTGATTGTATTTTGCGATGGCTGGTGCACTGATGGTATTTTGCGATAGCTAGTAAGCTGAATTTACCTTGCTATGGCTGGTGCACTGATTGCATTTTGCGATAGCTAGTAAGCTGATTTTATTTTGCGATGGCTGGTGCGCTGATGGTATTTTGCGATAGCTAGTAAGCTGATTTTATTTTACATTATAAATTTATTCCAACTTAAGATTTGGCTTAGGATGTCCTGGGAAATCCAAGCCACGGCCAAGGGGGCCATTGCGCCGCAAGGGAGCTATCGCGCCGCAAGAGAGTTCTCAGCTGGATACCTGGCCCCGTCAGCCAAAGCGGCGGCGCTTGCCGGTGGTGGCCCTTGATAGGGCTCTTAACCTGAGACCCTGCTTAGGGATTTATCCATGCGCCGCGCCCTTGCCGCCCTGGTTCTGGCGGTGGCCCTGCCACTGCCTGGTCTCGCCGATCTGGTGGTGCAGCCCGGCGAGACCCTCTCCGAGATCGCCGAGCGCAACGGCGTTGGCCTGCAGCAGCTGATGCGACTCAACGGCATCCAAAATCCCAAGCTGGTGCAAGCCGGCCAGCGTCTGGTGCTGCCAGGCGCTGCCAAGGGCGGCGATGCCAAAGGCGGCACGGTGGTGGTGCAGCCCGGCGAAACCCTCTCCGAGATCGCAGAACGCAACGGCATTGGGCTGCAGCAGCTGATGCGGCTCAATGGCATCCAAAATCCGGCCATGGTGGAGGCCGGCCGGCGCCTGGTGGTGTCGGGCGGTTCAACTGCCGCAGGGAGCGGGGTACGGAACAGTCGCAGCTTTTCCTACACCGTGAAGGAGGGTGAAACCCTCTCGGAACTTGCCGAGCGCTACGACACCACCGTGCAGCTCCTGCTCCAGCGCAACCGCATTGGCAGCCCCAGCGAGCTGCAGGCCGGCAGCCAATTGCTGATTCCAGGCAACCGGCCCACTACTTCCAGTGGCACGTCTTCCAGTGGTGTGGCATCGCGGGCTGCCACATCCAAACCCGCAGGGCTGGCCTACAGCTCCAAAGACAAAGAACACGTGGTCCAGGCGGGTGAAAGCCTCTCCCAAATTGCCGAGGGCTACAAACTGCCCCTGGATCGACTGGTGGTCATCAACAACATCAGCAACCCCGATCTGGTGATCAGCGGCACCCGCCTGAAGCTCACGGCACCGCCGCCGCTGAACCCAGCCAGGCCAACCCCCCCGGCCAAGTCCACCAGCGTCGCCAGCCAGGCATCCCAGAAACCAGCATCCCCCAAACCAGCCCCTACCAAACCGGCAGTGGCCAAACCCAGCGCCAAGGCACCGACGCCAGCCAACACGGCGCAATCCTTCCCAGCGGCTCCCACCAGCAAGCCCCAGCTGACGCCTCAGGTGGTGGCGGCCAAGCCCGCCGCGGCTCAAGCCAATCCCAGCAATGCCCTCACCCCCAGTAGGGCTCAGGCCCAAACTGGCCCAGTCCAAAACAGCCCGGCCCAAACCGGCCGCAGCGCCAGCTCAGCCGCCAGCTCACTCGCCATAGCAGCCGCGGCCAAACCTGCGGCGAATGCAGCTACCACCACCGCTACTGCAGCCCCAACTGCCGCAGCAACCTCAACTGCCACCGCAACGAAGAGCACCACTGCTCTCACCACCACTTCTACCGCAACCGCAACCGCAACCGCAACCGCCGCTGCCCCAACTACAAATGCCTCAGCCATGGGGGGCGTACGGGTTGCCAGAGGCAGCTCGGCCCCAGGCAGCTCAGCTATCGGGAATAGTGCCGGCGGCACTGCTATTGCAGGCACTGCTGCTGCCGGCACTGCTGCTGGCGTAACCCCTACCACCGGCAGTGCAGTGGCCACCCGGGCGCTGGGGGGCACTAAATCCCAGCCCAGCCCCATAACGACTAAATCTGTCAATCCCGACTGGCGCACCTACGGCCCCATGAGCGTGGACTGGGCCAACTGGCAGTCGATGGGTGGCAGCTACGTGACCCCCAGCCTCAATGGAGAGGGGCAGCCTCTGTACACGGCGATCAACTGCGGCGCCCGCAAGCTCAATGCCACCAGTCAAAGCGGCCAGTGGAAAACCTGGGAGAGTCCCCGCAACGATGCGGAGCAACAGCTGGTCAACGACCTGTGTAAAGCCAAGGGCGGCTGAAGCGGCACCGGCCTCAGGCCGGCCAAAGCAACGGCCAAGGGCGCCGCAGGTAATTGCGCCCCAGCAATTTCAAATAGAGCCGCTGCAGTCCATCGTCACTCTCCTGGATAAGTTCCTCCTGCACCAGCCGCCGAGCCAGCCAGGCCCAATGGCCAGGGTCCCCCGCCGAGAATTGAGCCAGCTCTACTGGGCTAGCCAGGGATTGGGAACTGGCTAGAGATTCCGCCAGGCTGCGCAGGTCAGCGATCGGTCGCCGGGCCAAGGCATCCAGAACGATTACCGCCTGCTCAGACCAATTTTGGCGCTGCCGCTGGGCCAGGCAGTTGTCACAGCGGCCGCAGGCGGTGGCCAATTCACCCACGGCCAGGAGCAAAGCCTGCTCGCGGCAGCCGTCGCCCTCGGCCACGGCCTCCATGCGCCGCAGCTGGCGCTGGGCCTGCTCCAACCTCTGCCGATCTGGCAGCAGCGGATCTCCGTCGGGGCGCTCTCCACCAGGACGCTCTGCACCAGGACGCATCGCCAAGCTGCGGATCGCCCAGGCCAAGGAGCTGCGATCGCCAGGATCAAAAAGCAACAGACAGCGGGCGGGCAGGCCATCGCGACCGGCCCGACCCGATTCCTGTAGGTAAGCCTCGGTACTGGCGGGCAGATCCAGATGCAGCACCAGCCCCACATCCGGCCGATCGACGCCCATGCCGAATGCCACCGTCGCCACCAAAACTGGCCGAGGCTGGCCTTGAAAGTGCTCCAGCGCCAACTGCCGGCCCTGGGGATCCATGCCCGCGTGATAAGCGATGGCGGTTACCCCGGCCGCCGTCAGGGCGGCGGCCCAATGGTCCACCGAGCGACGGGTGCGGGCATAGATGAGCACGGCGCCGCGGGCCTGGGCCAGCACCTCCAGCAACAGCGGCAGGGGATTGGCGGGCCGACGCTGCATTGAGTAGATGAGGTTGCCGCGGCGAGCGGAGCTCACCTGCACCAGGGGCCGCCGCAACTGCAACAGCCGGATGATGTCTGCCCGCACCTGGGGCGCCGCCGTGGCGCTGAGGGCCACCAGGGGCACACCGGGACAGAGCTGGCGCAACTGGCCCAGGCGGCGGTAATCGGGGCGAAAGTCATGGCCCCAGGCACTGATGCAGTGGGCTTCGTCCACGGCCACGGCCACCAGCTGGGACGCCTCCAGCAATTCGTCGAGCAGTTGGCGGGTGGCTTCCGCCTGCAGCCGCTCCGGGGCGAGATAGAGCAGCCGCAACTGGTGGTGCCGCAGGCGTTGATGCAAAGAACGACACTCCTGCGGCGTCAGCCCTCTATGCAGGCAAGCCGCGGGGATACCACGGCGTTGCAACTGACTCACCTGGTCCTGCATCAGCACCACCAGCGGTGAGATCACCAACACCAAGCCCCCCCTGACCAGGGCCGGCAGCTGATAGCAGAGAGATTTGCCACCGCCCGTGGGCAACACCGCCATGCAGTCCTGGCCCGCCAATAGGGCCTCGATGACGGGTCGCTGACCCGGCCGAAACCCCTGCCAACCGAAATGGCGCTGCAGACTTTGCTCCAGCGCATCTTGCGCCAACAGCACTCCAGTGAGAGCCCGCAGAGATTAGCGACCGCCAGGGTCCAACCCCACGGATCAATGCCCAGGTCCCAAAGCCAGGCCCACAAAACAACTCAGGGCAGCTGAGGTGAATCCAGCTGCTCGGGCGACTCCTCCACCAGTTGCAGCCGCAGCCGCTTACCCCCCGCCAACTCGCCCAGCGATACCCGCAGGGTGCTGCCCGTAAGGGTTTGCAGTGCGACCATCACTTCTCGCAGATGGGGCGTGCTGCTGCCGCTTTCCACCCACAGCCGCTCCTGGAGTCCATTCAACCGACGCCAGCAGGTGTGCAGCTTGAGCACCGCCGACTCCAGGGCCTGGGCCTGGGCGAGGGAATCCGCCAACAGACCCAGGGCATCGAGCCGCTGGGCCTCCTGCACGGCCTTGTCCAGATCCAGATGCTCCAGCTGACAGGCCCGCACCGCCAGGCCCGCCTCCGCCGCCTTGCTCAGCCAGCGCGCCGTGTTAGTCACGTCCTTGACCCGATCCAGTTCGGGTTCATCGCTCAGCACCCGCCGCAAATCTTCCTGCTGCTGGTCTGGCAGCTTGGCCAGCTCCCGGACCAGGGGGGCCACCGCCCGCGCCGGCAGCAGGTTTTCGGCGGTGCGTTGGCGGATTTCCTGGGGTAGCAGGGGGCTGGTGGCGGCGGTGAAATCGTCGGTGAGGCGCCGCACCTGTTTACGGGTGATCTGCTGACCCTCATTGGCGGCCTCACTGATCAGCTGTTGCACCTCTGGATCGGCCTGGGAGGTCTCGAGGAAAGCCCGCTTGGAAAAGTTGTTGACGCTAGTGAGCTCCAGCATCCCCTCACCCACCAGGTCATCGGAGGAGTCGGCCAGCTGGATCAAGGAGTAGGCGCGGGTCTTGCTGATCTCCCGCTCCCTCAGCCATTGCAAAAACCCCGTGCCCCTGCCCTCGCCGCCGCGCTTTTCGCGATCGCGCACCGCCCTGAGGATGCGACCACGGCAGATTTCGGTCTGCAGATCGAAGCGGTCGCAGACCGCCCAGGCCTCCTCCAGCCTGGCCAGGAACTCCATCGTGCTGATCGTGTCGCTGTCGGGATCTGGCAGTTCCAGGCTCAGCCCAGAGAGCTCCAGGGGGGCGGCGACCATGGCGGCGGGCAACAGAGGGAGGGACTCGCGATCGTGCCATGGCCTTCGCCCTTGCAGGGCGACCATTCATGACTCCTCCTGCAAGGGCGACGATTCGTGACATCCGCCTGATTGAACTGGCGGATGGCAGTTATCGTCCCTTTGGCAGCCACCCGATCCCCTACCCAGCGATGGCCATTTCCCGCGGCGACAAAGTGCGCATCAAGCGCCCTGAGTCCTACTGGTTCAACGAAGTCGGCACCGTCGCATCGGTCGACACATCCGGCATTCGTTACCCCGTGGTGGTTCGCTTTGAGAAGGTGAACTACAACGGCTACAGCGGCTCTGATGGCGGTATCAACACCAACAATTTCTCCGAAGCCGAGCTCGACAAAGCCTAAGGAGGTTCTAGAAAAACCAAAGCTACGGCCGAGCGAGTAGTTGCTCTGCACGGCCCAACGCCTTGCAGGAACCATTGCTTTGCAACATCCATTGCTTTGCAAAACCCATTGTTCTGGACAAGACATTGCACTCCACGAGCAATGTCACAGCAAGAATTTCTAGAGCCCAGAATCACGAAAATCGCGTTTTTCCAGAGCTTCTCTAAAGTTCTTGCCCCAGACAAGATCAAGTGGCAAGCAAAGACAAATTTTAGCCACAATTCCTAAAATCACCGAGGTTGATTAACATCAAATTCGGTGATTTTTTATTGCCAAGTTTTCGAAATGCCTCCAACTCGGCCATCCCTTTGGAAGCTCGGCCCTAGTCAGCCGGGCGAGGGCTGGTGGCTGCAAGCCGTCTGGGTGGCTGCGAGCCGTCTGGGACAACAGCCCATGTAACTTTGTAGGTAGTGGCGCTGCGCAGACCGGCGCCCCCAGGCTCCATAAGTTCATCTCCCGTGCCGGAACTGCCTGAAGTTGAAACCGTCCGGCGCGGCCTGGAGCAGCGCACCGCGGACTTCCTGATTGAGCGGGTGGAAGTGCTGCGCGATCGGGCCATCGCCAGTCCCGATCAGCCGGCCGCCTTTATCGCTGGACTGCAAAACTGCCGACCAGAAAGCTGGCACCGTCGCGGAAAATACCTGATCGCCAGCCTCCAAACTGAGGAGGGAGCCGCAGCTGGTCACTGGGGAGTACACCTGCGCATGACGGGTCAGTTTCTCTGGCTGGAACAGCCACGTCTGGCCTGCAGCCATACACGAGTGCGCCTCTGGAACCGCCAGGGGATAGAGCTACGCTTCGTAGATATGCGTAGTTTTGGCACCATGTGGTGGGTGCCCCCAGAAGTAGAGCTCACATCAGTGATCACAGGACTGCGTCATCTGGGGCCGGAGCCCTTCAGCAAAGATTTTAATGGTGCCTATCTCCAGCAGAAACTAAGGGGTTCAAAGCGGGCAATTAAGAGCGCCTTGCTAGATCAATCTCTGGTGGCTGGCGTTGGCAATATCTATGCGGATGAATCCCTTTTTGCCGCCGGTATCCGCCCCGACACCCCTAGCGGCAAGCTTGATGCCGCCCAGTTAGATCGGTTGAGCAAGGCTCTTGTGGCAGTGCTCGAGGCCAGTATTGGCGCCGGCGGCACCACCTTCAGCGATTTCCGCGACCTCACTGGCACCAACGGCAACTATGGCGGTCAGGCTTGGGTCTATCGCCGCAGCGGCGCCCCCTGCCGCATCTGTAGCACTCCAATCCAGCGAGAGAAGCTATCAGGCCGCAGCAGCCATTGGTGCCCAAGCTGCCAAACCTAATCAGGCCAACGCCAGCATTGATTCCCATGCAACACCTCCTAGCCCAACAGCTCACGGCCGCCATGGCCGCCATCCATCAGCGGGGCTGGTGCGAAGGCACCGGCGGCAATTTCAGCTGTGTGCTGCAAAGGCAACCACTGCAGCTATTGATGGCACCGAGCGGCGTGGCCAAGGGTTCGGTGGCAGCGGAGAAATTGATCGTGGTGGATGGAGCGGGCCAAGTGCAAAGGGGCCAGGGCAAGGCCAGCGCCGAGACGCTGCTGCATCTGGCCATCGTGGAACAGACCGGTGCCGGAGCCGTGCTGCACACCCACTCCCAAGCGGCCACGCTGCTGTCCCAACACATCGGCCAACACCACCCCGCTGAATTGCTGCTCAGCGATCTGGAAATGCTCAAGGGCCTGGCGGGGATTAGCACCCATGCCACCACAGTCGCCCTGCCGGTATTGCCAAATGATCAAAATCTGCAACGACTCAGTGCAACAGCGCGGCCCTTGCTCGGGGAAGCGCCCCAAGGCCTACTGATTGCGGGGCACGGCCTCTACGCCTGGGGCCAGGATCTCAGCAGCGCCCAAAGACACCTGGAAATCCTTGAATTCCTGTTGGAACAGCGCTGGCGTCAGTTGCTGCTGGAACCCCAGGAACTCACCCCAACATTGATTTCAGGCGTCAGTCACCTGCTGCTGGACATCGAAGGCACCACCTGCCCAGTGAGTTACGTGAGCAACACTCTATTTCCCTACGCGAGCAATTCAGTAGATCAGTATTTACAAAGTAATGGTCAAAATACAGAAGTGAAAGCCCTGATCGAAGCAATAGGCCATAGCTGGCAGAGCGACGAGGATGCCAGCGCCGCGGGTCTACCCTTCAATCCCAAGGCAGAAATCACAACCTACATAAAATGGCTGATTAAAAACGACCGCAAGCTCACACCCCTGAAGCAATTGCAGGGCTTAATCTGGAAGCAAGGATATGCAGAAGGCGAACTAAAAGCCCCCCTGTTTGAAGACGTGCCTGCGGCACTACAGCGCTGGTGGCTACAGGGCCTCACATTAGCGGTTTACTCATCCGGGTCCATTGGGGCACAACAGCTACTATATGGCCATAGCAACGCCGGCGATATAAAACATTTTTTCAGCCATTGGTTTGACACCAAGATAGGCGGCAAGCAGCAGGCACAGAGCTATAGCAAAATCGCCGAAGAGATGAAAGTAGCACCAGGCTCGGTGCTATTTATCAGTGATGTCAAAGCTGAGCTGGAGGCGGCGGCGGTGGCAGGGATGCAGGTGCTGTTTAGTTACCGATCAGACAACCCGCAGCGCGATGCCGGGGGATTTGCGAAAATTAACCGGTACAGCCTGCTACAGATCAGCTCTTGAACCACTCTGCCAGCGATCAAGAGATTCTTGCCCTCAATCAAGCCATGCTGGAAAGCGTGGCAGGCGGGGACTGGAACAGCTATGCTAGCTACTGCGATCCATCGCTGAGCTGCTTCGAAGCCGAAACCAACGGCATCCTGGCGGAGGGATTAGCCTTTCATCGTTTTTATTTTTCCAACGAAGAAAGCGAGTCCAGTGTACACACCAATGCAAAAAACTGCTCTGTAAACGTGAACATGGCCAGACCCCATCTGCGCTGGCTGAGCGATGCTGCCGTGGTTCTTAGCTATACACGACTTACCCAACGCCGGCTGGGCGATGAAGTGATTACTAGCAGTTGCTGCGAAACCCGCATCTGGCAAAAACTAGAGGGGGCCTGGAAGCAAGTTCACGTACATCGCTCCTAACAAGCAATTGGACCCAGCTCAAGCTCTCGTCAAGCATCATCGAAAACCAAGCAACCGCTTTGCATGATTAAGTGGGGCTTCCAATTGGTGTCGCGACAGGATTGGCCGTTTCCTCTGTCTGCGTCCCCTTTCCGGCTGATCGCATCACCCCCACCAGCCGCTCTGCTCGGACTGTTCGCCATTCCTTGACGCGCCGCTCCATCGAGCGCAGCTGACCCTCGTGGTACCTGCCCGGAACCAGCGCCATGAGCCGCCTGAGGATCTCGGCGGCATGCGTGTTGGCATCGCTCTCTCCAGCCACTGCTCGATCTGCTCCTGGAGCTCAGCGAACAGGGTGCTTTGGCGAGGGGTGTATCGGCGCTTCTGCTTGGGTTCCGGCAGCGGTTGGCTCTCCTGCCACAACAGCTGCAGGTTGCTCAGAAACGGTGGAGTGAGCGCTGCTCCTTGCTGGCCTGCTCAGAATTCACCGCCCCTGTCCTGGGTCTTTGCTCTTGGTTTTCTTGCCCGGCCGATAGGCTGGCCAAGAAAGCCAAGAGCAACGCACCGTTTCCAGCAGGGCCACCGGAGCGCTGCTGAGCTGTAGTGCCTCAAGCGCAGCAGCGATCCGGCGGGCATCCCTGAGCTGGCTGAGCTCCAGCAGCCATTCTCGTGGTGTACGGGGAGGATGGTGGCGCCGCTTGAGCTTGGCGCCCTCGCGGATCGTCTCCTTAAGATCGATCGTGGCGCTGCTGATCGTGTGCAGCTGAACACTGCCACTTGATCATGATGTTGATAGCATCAAGGACCCGTGATCAACGCTCCCGTTAATGATGGCGGTAGCCCTTCCACGGATCGATCCATTGCGGTCAAGTTCTGCATCCTGGATGCCAGCGAAACATGACCGTTGAGCAGAGGGGCAATACATCCCACTTGTTGCCTGGCTACGGCGTGAGCTTGAAGAAATCCATTGCATTGGCCGATTTTTCCAGGAGGTGCTACCAGTCCAGACCCTATGGCAGCTTTGCATGGAAGCTCTCGCGGATCATTGTATTGATGGCCTGCCTGGTTTCCCAATATCCATTCGGCATAGCCAAGGCTGGCTATCGCATTGACGGCATCGCGGCCCCCCAGGTTCGGCCCAATCCTCTGGCTGATCAACTGCAAGCGCAGCTTCAGGAGTTGCAGCTTCAGCTTAATGCGCGCTCCCGCAGCACCAGCCTGGATGAAGCCCTGGAGGCGGGCTTGCTCCATAATCCACTTCTGGCAGCAGCCTATGCCGAGATCCAGGGCCAGCAATGGAATCTGATCGCCGTGAGGCGCCAGTGGTATCCGACATTGAGCGTGGCATCTAGCTCCTACGTGCCCGGTCAGAATTTCAATATCACCAACACCATTTCGGCCGCCAACGATGGTCGGATAAGCACCAGTTCAACCAGCGCCTCCAACGCCACAGCGGTCAATCTGGGCATCACGATTGGTTGGACCTTTTTTAATTCCAGCCGGGGTGCAAGCATCAATGCAGCCAGCGAAAGTCTAAAGCGACAGCAGCTTCTGTTTGACGTGAGCGCCCGAAACCTGGTCCTTGAGATTCAGGAGGCCTACTTCAGCCTACAGGAACAGAGACAGCTGATCGAATCCTATGGCGAGATCTTGAATGTCATTCGCCGCCAGGTACGAATAACGGAGGCTCAGTTCAACGATGGCCTGGTGAGCATTGCCGATGTTGAACAAATCCGCACCCAGCAGTACTCCACCTTGAGCACGCTGATCAATGCCTACCGGCAGTTGATCGATGCTTCCTCCCTACTGGCTCAGACCATGGCGTTGCCCCCAGGCACACTTGCGTTACCCACCAAAAAACCGATCACGTTGGGCCATTGGGATCAGCCCCTCCAGTCAACGATCGAGCAAGCCTTGAAGCTGCGGGAGGAAATCCAGGCGAGCCAGGCCGCTGCCGCCAGTGCCAGCTGGACGGCCACCGCTCTGTTCAACACCTACTGGCCCAGCTTCAGCCTTGGGGCCAGCGGCGGCTACGCCAACAGCAACACAACCGACCAGAGCACAGGAAGAAGTCTTGACGGCAGCACAAGCACGCAGATCAACAACCACACCCTTAAATGGAACGGGGGCTATGGCGTGGGCTTCACCTGGCAGCTTTTCGATGGTGGCATCAATGCCTCCCAAGCCGAGGTACAGAAGGCCGCCGCCCGTCAGGCCCTGAATCAAGCCGCGACGACTCGTCTTAGCGTTACCCGGGAAGTTGAAAATTATTATGCCACCTATCTGACCAGCCTGCTGTCGCTGCAGAGCAGCCGGGCCCAGCTCCAGGCTGCCCAGGTCGCCGCCGCCGCCGTACAAGAGAGGTATCTGGTCGGCGTGAGCGATATATCCTCACTCGTGGTGGCGTTGAACCAGGCCATCGGTGCGGCCAACGATTACGCGAGCGCTGAGCGCACTTATAACAGTGCGGTGGCGAGGCTATATCGAAGCTCGGCCCGCTGGCCCGTTGGCACCAAGCCCCTGCTGGAGCAGCGGGTCAACACCCTGGCCAAACACTGAGGACGCCGTAGCATGCCCTCCCCCCATGACGATCGATTCAATCCTGAACAGGGCTCTGCCCCAGTCGAATGCGGCGGTTCCCCGAAACGGGCGGCCGAACGCTTCGAGATCTTTGAACAGGTGGCGCTGGAGCGCCTCAAGGCTGGAGCTGATGCCACCAAACCGGTCGCCTTTTTGCCGCTGCCAGTTCGGCTCACGGCGATTGCTGCGGCCGCCATCGCCATGCTCGGGGTGCTTTGGTCGGTCCTGGCTCGGGTTCCGATCCAGGTGAACGGCACCGGCGCGATCGTGCCGCCTGGCGGTTTGGAAAGCCTGAATGCGGCCAGCTCGGGGATCCTTCGCTATCAGGTGAGCGGGTTTGGTGCCAACAACCTGCCGACGCTGCAGCGTCAACGCAATGAGATGTTGGGTCAATTCTGGCGGAGCCAAGCCACCGTCTTCACCAGCAATGTGAATGATGCGGCCAAGTTGGCAGAACTGGTGCAAGCGGCACTGGCATCCGTACAGGGCCAGACGTTTCTCTTACCGGCAAACCTGGCGACCTCCAAAGCTGTTGAACGCCAGAGCAGACCGATCACATTGAGTTATCCCAGTGGCACCGTTATAGCCCGCATAGAGAATGAAGCCGCCCATCTGGAGTTAAATGCGGCCTTACTGGGGATACTGCCAGCCGAAAAGCTGCATCGCCAGCAGCGCTCCGAAAGACTTGATCGAGCGGGCACCCTTAGCCATTTGGGAGGTTTACAAAGCAACCAGCGGCAAACTCTTGTTGCCGAACTTAAGCAACGTCGTGATCTTTATCGACGCTATCTAGCCCTTTGGAAGCAGGGGTATTTACCTGGCACCACCGTACTGGAAGAGCAATCGCGCATCAATGCACTTGAGGGGCAGCTGCTCAGCGCCGACTCCGCTCAGGTCAACACCTCGATCAGTCGCAATGAGCAGCTTGAGCAGTCGAAGCAAGCCATCATTTCAAGCATTGACAACCTTAACAAGCTCGAAAATCAACTAGTCAATTACCTCAGCACCACAACCATTTTTGCGCCCGTCAATGGCTTCTATATCCTGGCCCGCAATTTCGTCAATGGTACTTTTGTCAAACAAGGTGATGAGCTGCTCATATTCACGAAGATGTCACCATCTCTGCCCAGTTTAATTCCCGTTTTTCTAGACCCTTCAGCCGCCCAGCAGGTGAGTGAAGGCATGAAGGTGCTGGTGACGCCGAAGGGGATCTCCCGGGCCCAATACGGTGGCATTCCTGGGCGTGTTCTTGAGGTCAACAAGCTGCCCCTTCAGGGTGATGGGCTACTGGGAGCGGTGGGGAGTCGCGCCCTGGTGAATCCGATCCAACAGATCACTCTCACTCCGTATCTGGCGCGGGTTCAGCTGGAGCAAACCACTCCGGACCGGTGCAGAAGTGGCAGTAGCTACGATTGCTACCGCTGGAGCTCGGGACGTTTGCCGCCCCACCCTGTGCGCCTGGCCACCCTGGCCGACGTGCAGATCACCACTACGTATCGGCGGCCGGTCGAATTCGTGATGCCTGCACTCAGGCGTGCTCTTGGCCTGGTGGTCGACAACAAATGAATCGGAAGTCTCGGGTGGTGACCTCCACAGTCCTGCAGTATGAGTCGGTGGAATGCGGAGCCGCCAGCCTCAAGATCGTGATGGCTTATCTGGGCAAGATTCTGCCTCTAGCCGAGTTGCGCGAACGATGTGGTATCAGCCGCGACGGGGTCACCGCAGTACAACTGAAGCGGGCTGCCCAGAGCTACGGACTCGAGGTGAAGGCCTTTCGCCGCAGCGCCAATGCGCTGCTCAAGACTGGTCATTACCCCTGCATCCTGTTCTGGAATTTTAATCACTTTCTCGTGCTCGAAGGCTTCGAGCACGGCCAAGCGTTTCTGAGTGATCCCGCCAGTGGGCGCCGCCGTGTCGACTGGGAGGAGTTCCAGACCAGCTTCACCGGCGTCGTACTGGAGCTACACCCAGGCTCGGCATTCAGGCGTGGAGGCAGCGAGCCCGGGCTTTATCACTGGGTGCCCAGCCTGCTCAAGCCCTATCTCAGCCTGATCCCTTGGCTCGCCCTAGTGTCGCTGGCAGGGGCCCTGCCCGAGCTGTTCATCGCCGGTGCCACCAGCCAGTTCATCGATAGTTTTCTTCAAGAGGGTCGGGAAAACATCGCGATCCCAACAATCTGGATCACGGGAATCGCTGTAGTGGTGCTAATCGCGCTGCTTAATCTTCAGAAGCTGTTGCTGCGGAGCCTTGGCTTCCTGTTGCTTAAACGCATCAGCAGCATGCTCTATATCTCCCTCTTCAGCCTGCCGTATCGCTATTTCGTGCAACGCATGCGGGGTGAGGTGGCGACGCGGTTGATTCTGCCTTTCTCGTTGGTGCAACTCAGCGTCAATGGCGTCATCGGCTTTGTGCTCTCGCTCGGTTCAGGCCTGCTGGCCCTGCTGGTTGGTCTGCTGATCTCCCCTTGGCTATCCCTGCTCACAGTAGCGATTGCCGGCGGCAATTCCGCCCTGACTCTTTGGATTCGCGAGGTGAGAAAAGGCGACAACTACAAGCTAGCAGTACTGCAGGGCAAGGCTGCTGGTATTGGCATGTATGTGATCCAGTGCATTGAGAGCATCAAGGCCAGTGGCCTGGAAAATGAATCATTCATGCAATGGTCTGGCAGTTTCAATGATGCACTCGCTGAGCTGCAAAAACAATCTTTGGCCACCTCGCTGGTGGGTCTGATCGGAACCACCTCGGGATTTTTGCTGCGCTGCAGTGTGATCCTGCTTGGCGGTGTGATGATCATCATGGGGCAGATTACCCTAGGTGAATTGATGGCATTTCAGTTTCTGATGGGCATGATTCAGGCCCCCTTACAGCAGCTCAACTTGCTGAGCACCCAGCTGCAGCAGCTCGACGGCGAAATGGGTAGGGTAAATGATGTGATCGACACCGAAGTTGATCCGCTGGTTCGCAGTTTTCAGATGGCGGCAGCAGCCGATCGCCCTCAGCGGCAGCTGGCCGGTTCTCTGGAGCTCCGCGATCTGGGGTACCAGTTCAGTTCCACCACGCCGCTGATGTTTGGCGGCCTGAACCTGAGCCTTCAGGCAGGAGCACATCTGGCGATCGTTGGGGGCAGTGGTTCGGGTAAATCGACCCTGCTGCGGCTTATCGCCGGCCTGCATCGCCCCAGTCAGGGGAGAATCCTTTACGACGGCCGCGATTGGCTCGATTGGGACGATCCCACCCTGCGCGCCTCGATTGCCCTTGTCTCCCAGGATGTTTTTCTTTTCCCAGCGACGCTGGAGCAGAACCTCAGCCTCTGGGATCCACGCTTTCGCTCCAGTGACGCCCTGACCGCTCTGGCTGAAGCGGGCCTACTCGATGATTTGGGCGGTGCCGGTGCTCTGGCAATGCAACTGGGCGAGGGCGGCGGCAACCTCAGCGGCGGTCAGCGTCAGCGGGTTGAGATTGCCCGGGCCCTGCTGCACCAGCCCACCGTGCTGCTGATGGACGAGGCCACCAGTGCCCTCGATGAACGGAGAGAGCAACAAACTCTAACGGCAATTAAACGTACACCTCGCACCTTGGTTACCGTGGCTCACCGGATGTATGGAGCCCAGATTAGCGATTGGGTCATAGTGCTCGAACAAGGTCAATTGGTTGAACAGGGCCACCCGAAGGACCTGGCAGAAGCGAACGGGCACTACCGGCTGCTGCTGGAGGCCGAGCTGGTGAGCGCCCCAGCAGGACTCAGCCAATGACCCTCGCGCGCACCCGTCAGCAGGCGCTCCTACGGGGCATGGCCGCCGTGCAGCAGCAGGGGCTGGACGAGCTGACCTTTAGCGGCAATTCGAGTGATCCAAGCTGCAGGGCCTTGAGCTACGCCATGGCGGTGCTTGGGGATGGGCGCCCCATTGTTCCCTCCGAAGGCAGCTTTAGCGATCTGCTTGAGATCAACAACATCACCCACCGCGAGGTCAAAACACCAACCGATCTAATCCGTTCCACCCGGGCGATGTTGATTGTCTTTGCGGAAGACGATGGCCGTTCCTTGGCAGTGCATCGCCTGGCTGGACAAACCGTCACCTTTGACCCCCGCAGCGGACAGCGCCTGCCATTGCAGCCTGAGTTGGCGCTGAAGCCCTACGCCTTCGAGCTCTATGCCTCGCTGCCGGTCCCCCTGGCTTCCCTCGGAAGTTTGTTGAGCTTTGCCCTGGGCAGCCACATCACCCCCTTGCTCACGGTCGTCTTCAGCGCTGTGGTGGTGGCGATCTTCAACCTCAGCATTCCCATGCTCACCGCGTTCCTGGTGGGCACGGTGTTGCCCCTGGGGGAGCTGCGGCTAGTGGTCGAAACCTCGCTGGTGGTGATTTTGATCGCCCTGTGCACGGTGGTGTCCCAAGGGTTCAGCAGCCTGGCCACAGTGCGGATGGAATCCCTGGTGAACTTGCGCCTGGAGGCAGGGGTCTGGAGCCACCTGCTGCGGCTGCCCATCGCGTTTTTCCAGACCCTGGGCACCGCCGATCTGGTGACCCGGGTGGGCTCTATCAGTCAGATGCGGCAGCTAATGAGTAGCGGCCTGCTCAACGCCGGGCTGGGCCTGCTGTTTTCACTCAGCAACCTGGCATTGATGTTTATCTACCAGACCCAGTTGGCCTTGGTGGCAGCGGCATTCAGCCTGGTGAGTGCCGTGGTGATGCTGCTGCTGGTGCTCCAGGCCGCCAAGCTCGAACAACCCCTTCAGGAGGGCCAAGCGCGGATCAATGACATGGGACTGCAAGCCGTGGTCGGCATGCCCCAGATCCGAGTTAGCGGCAGTGAGCCCTTTGTCTTTGAACAGTGGATAAACGATGTGGTGCGTCTCGGTGCGTTGATGGTTCGGGGTCAGGCCGCTAACAATGCCCTGGAAGTGCTGGCCAGGGTGCTCACACCCCTGGGCCAGGTGGTGGTGTTCATCGCTCTGGTGTGGATGCTCGATCAGGCCAAGACCCAGGCCGCCGATTCAGGTGGACTTGCGACGATGGGCGCCAACCAGCTTGTGGCGGCCTTTGTCGCCTTTCAGGCGGCCTATGTGTCCTTCAACAGCCAGTTGTCATCCCTGACGGTGCAGGTGGCAAACTCGGTGGCCAAGCTGATGGTGCTTTGGGAGCGCAGCAGCGTGGTGATGTTTGCCACCCCTGAAGCCGGCCATGGGGCGGCCGCGCAGATGCATAAGCTCGTGGGGCAGATTGAAATGAATAACCTGCAGGTGCGCTATGCAGATGCGTCAGCGCCGCTGCTTAAGCAGATTAATCTCACCATTCCGCAAGGGTGCTATACCGCGATCACGGGCGCTTCTGGCTGTGGCAAGACCACCCTGCTGCGTTGTCTGCTGAGGTTGATGGAACCGGAAGCTGGCGTGATCAACATCGACGGGATCGATCTGCGCAACCTGGCTGTGCGCCAGTACCGCCGCCAGCTCGGGGTGGTGTTACAAAACTCGCCTCTGCCCACGGGTTCGATCTATGAGGTGGTGCGCGCCGGCAGGGCCTACAGCCGTGAGGAGGTGTGGCAGGCGCTGGATCAGGCCTCGATCGCAGACGATGTGGAGCGCATTCCAATGAAGCTCGAAACCATGATCAGTGAGGGGGCCATGGGCATTTCAGGGGGCCAGCGGCAGCGGCTGTCGCTGGCCCGAGCTCTGATCGGCAAACCCAAAATACTCCTCCTGGATGAGGCCACCAGTGCCCTGGATGCCCCAACCCAGGCGGCGGTGACCCGCACCCTCGCATCGCTGGCGATCACCAGGGTTGCCATTGCCCATCGGCTTTCAACGATCGAGTCTGCCGACCAGATCGCTGTGATCTCTGGCGGAACGATCAGTGAACTGGGCACCTTTGACGAACTTCAGCACCAGCCGGGTGGCTACCTGAATCGCATGGAGGGGTGACGAACCTGGTGAGACACAAAACCTAGGCTCCTGGTCATTCAAAGGTTCACCCCGTGCAGGACGTGGTTTCGGAGCAGCAGGACACCACGCTCGAGAAGCAACTGCGCCGCGAGGGCTGGAGCCTGCATCAGCGGCTTGAAGCGGCGATGGCCGTACCAGGCGACCTACAAAGCAACCTGGCGCTTGAGAGCTGGCGTCAGGTGGTGGCCCCCGATCAGCCTGACAATTTCGACAAGCGGCTCGCCTGGAACGGACTGAATCAGACCAGCGCTATCTGGGCTCTGGATCCACCGGATGTGGCCGTACCGCAGAATCCTGATTGGTGGCCGCTGCTGGAGGCCCTGCGCCAGGCGGGCCGCGATGCCGCTGCCTGCGCAGGGCACCAGCTGCTGGCTGAGCGCGGGGCCAGCAAACCGTTTGCCCATGCCTGGCGGCCAGCCGCTAGCTGGGCGCTGGAACGACTTAAATGTAGCTGCGCCGACCTGGATTCCCAGCTGCAGCTCACCGAGGCGGCCTGGCTAGATCTGGGAGAAGCCCTGCTGGAGCGGTTGTGCGAAACGGCCGATCAGGCCCTCTGGGAGCTGTTCCACCAGCGGCGCACCCCAGGCCAGATGCTGCTGGCTCACCTGGGGGCCCAAGGCGACGGTACGGGCGGCCCGGTTCATGAGGCCTATGACGGCTTCATTGGCGACCTGTTGCGCAGCGGCTACAGCTTGCTGCTGGCGGACTATCCCGTGCTGGGCCGCCTGCTTGCGGTGGTTTGCCGACTCTGGCTGGACGCCAGCGAAGAGATGCTGCGCCGGCTGGCCGCCAGCCGAAAAGAGCTGACGCTGAACTTCGCCATCGCTGGCGATGCTTACCCGACCTCGATCCAGCTGGGCCTGAGCGATCCGCACCGAGGCGGCCGCGCTGTGGCGATTTTGACCTTTGGTAATGGAGACGACGCACGCAGGGTTGTCTACAAGCCCAAGGACATGCAGGTCGATGCGACCTACCAGACCTATCTGCAAGCGCTCAACGACACCTCAGATCTGGAGCCTTTGCGCAGACTGAGGGTGATCAACCAAGACGGCTACGGCTTCATGGAGTGGGTTGAGCACCGCCCCTGTACAAGCGATGAGGAGCTGGCCCGCTTTTACACCAATGCAGGCCGCACCATGGCGGTGCTGCACCTGCTGGGCTGCACCGACTGCCACTACGAAAACCTGATCGCCAGCGGCGATCAGCTGATCCTGATCGATACCGAAACTCTGCTGGAGGCCGATCCGCGCGACCTGATCAGTGACGACGGCGATGATCCCAATGCGATCTCGGCGTTGCAGACGTCGATGCAGGGTTCGGTGCTGCGCTCAGGCCTGCTGCCCCAGTGGCTGATGGTCGGCGCTGGCCGCAAATTGGCCTTGGACATCAGTGCTCTCGGCATTCAGCCGCCACCGCCAGAACGCACCATGCCCGGCTGGCTGGGCCTCAACAGCGACGGCATGATGGCCGGCCGTTTGACGCAGCCTTGTGAGTTGCCCACCAGCCTGCCGGTAGGCCTGGGCAGCCCCCAGCGCCTCAACGATTTTGTTGATGAGCTGTGCAGTGGCTTTGCCGCCCAGCTGCAGGAAGCCATCCGCCTGAAGCCCTTGCTGCAGCAGGCTCTCGATGGCTTCCGCGGCCAACCGCGGCGCCTGGTGGCACGGGCCACACGCATTTATTTCATCATTCAGCGGCAGATGCTGGAGCCAGCCGCTCTGCGCAACGCAGTGGTGCATGGGCTCAAGCTCGAGCAGCTGAGCCGCAGCTTTGTGCTGGCCAGGGAGAAGCCGATCAGTTGGCTGATGCTGAAGGCCGAACTGCTGCAGATGGAGCGGCTCGACATCCCCTTTTTTGAGCATTCGATTGACGGTGAAGAGCTCCCACTGCCCGAGGGACTGGCTCCGATCCAGGAGTTCATGAAAGCCAGTGGTCTGACTGCCGCGTGCCGGCGCCTGCTGACTCTGGATCAGGTTGAGATCGATTTCCAGCTGCAGCTGATCCGGGGCGCGATCGCGGCGCGGCAGCTGAAGACAAACGCCACTGCGGTCGCTGCTGCAGGGGCTGTGCGCGCCAGCGCCACAGGCGATGCAAACGACGTTGTCGATCCAGAGGCCTACCGCCAAGAGGCGTTTCGGCTGGGCCAGGAGCTCTGGGATGACGCCATCAGCGACACCAAGGGCCGTCCCGAATGGTTGGGCATCGACCTGGGTGCCGATGGTGAATCGTTCCACTTCGGTTTGATCGGCAATTCGCTCTATTCCGGCGGCAGCGGCACCGCCCTGCTGTTTGCCCGCCTGGCCCTGGCCAGCGCCGGTGAGACGGCTGAGCTGTGGCATGGCCGGGCCTGGAGCTGCTTTGAAAGCCTGGCCGAGTTGGCCGAGCGCAAGAATAAGGATCAGTTGTTTCGCCTGATGCGCGATCAGCCCTATGGGATCGCAGGCTCGGGGGGCATCCTGTTGGCGCTGCAGCTGCTTCAGCGTTCAGGGCTGCAGGATGCTTCGGTGCTGGTTGAACTGCTGCTCGATCAACTCCGGCCTGAACGGCTGCTGGCCGATGAGGGCGTCGATGTGATCGGCGGCGTCAGCGGGCTGATCGGCCCGCTGCTGCTGGCAGACACCCCCAAGGCCCAGGAGCTGGCGGCCATCTGCGGTGACCGATTGCTGTCGCTCCAGCTCGATAGCGGCGGCTGGCCTGCGGGATTGCCCAGCCTCGGGAAGCAGCCCCTCACAGGTTTCTCTCACGGCGCTGCAGGCATGGCTGCTGCGCTGGCGAGGTTGTCCCAGGTCTGCGGTGAGGAACGCTTTGCGAAGGGAGCACGCCATGCGGTGGCCTATGAGCGATCCGTTTTTGATGGCGATCGTGGCAACTGGCCCGATTTCAGGACCAGCAGTGAACCCAGTGAATTCATGCTCAGCTGGTGCCATGGGGCACCTGGAATCCTGCTCTCGCGTTGGATTCTTTGTGCAACGGCTCTGGCGGATGAACAAACTGCGGCCGAGCAGCAGAGTGCCAGGGCCGGCACACTGACCAGCCTGGAGCAACTCTCGAGCCGCGCCGGCGAGGCTCCTGCCCATCTCTGCTGCGGGGTGCTTGGACTCACCAGCCTGCTGCGGATTGACGCCCAAGTCAGCGGCCAGGAGCTGGAAGCGCCTGTGGCTGCAGCCGAGAGCGCCGTGATTAACCAGGCTCGAGCCAGCGGTGGCTATACATATTTCAGCGTCGACAACGGCTCGCTCAACCTGCCCGGTCTCTACACCGGTAAGGCGGGTGTGGCGCTTGCTTTGCTTGAGGCCGTGGATGGTCTGCGCTGGCTGCCAGCGCTGCTGAGCGCGGGATTGCTGGACTGGCCACAGGTGAGAGGCTGATGGCAATCCACCACATCCACACAATGGTGGACGCCATAGCTCACAGAGACATAAAACCGCCCAGATTCCTCAAACAGCGTTTCGTTGTTGTGGCTGCGGCGGCGGTGTCCGTGGCAGGCAGCCGATGAGCGGGGCGGCGACCTGCTCGGCAGGGCGGGCGAAGAAGGCTTTGGAAAGGTGCTGGGAGGTCTTTGGAGCTCGTGGTGGCTATGGGAGTGACTTTGTGAGGTTGTGCTGAGGACTACTGAAGGCTCTTGGGGGTAAGCTAAGTGGTGGCATTAACACCGTATGTCCGTCAGGCGATGTCAGAAGAGCAACTCGCAGCCCTGCTTGCCAAGCTCAAGGATGATGCCGCTTTCAGGGACAAGCTTCAGGCTGCTGCCGACCTAGATGCGGCTGTAGCCCTGGCGAAAGAGGCAGGGTTTGATGTCAGCAAGGCTGATTGGTTGAAGTATCAGGCAAAGCAGAACCTGGAGCTCAGCGATGAGGAGCTGGAGGGGGTGACTGGTGGTACGTTTTTTGATGACTGGGAGTTAGATATCTCTTACGACTTCTAACCCTAGGATCACTACGACTCGCTAGGGGTGTAATGATACCGCTAATGTACACCCCACTGCCGGCCCTCATGTCCAGGGCTAATTGCCTCTTATGACAACGGCTAACCTCGGCATCTTAACCCTTCAAGCCCCTGCAACCACAGGAGCTTTTAATTATTCAATCACTCTCAAAGCACCTAAATGCGACATCCTACCTGGCACCATTTTGCCTGTTCGGTGCCAACCCTGAGCCGCTTTTCCCGCCCAAAAAAATTCAGCTATTTCTACCCTGACGTGGGCCCGGAGCAAAGCCAGCCATCTCCTCTCTTTAACTCCGGCGATAAATTTGTTCTCTCAACACAGCCACCAGATACATCGCCTCCCAACATCATCCCTGACGCCATTAGCCCTTCTAAATCTGTTAAGAATCTGATTCCGCCTAGCAGGGATTTAGCCGAGAAGACAATCAGAGACAAAGGGCAGTTGCTGCTGACTTGGTGACACCAATTTCTTCTTATTCTTGGTGGTTACGCTGGTCTCAATCAATCGCCCTATCACTCTTGTGACCCTGAAACACTTTGGCGCTCCTTTGCGTGGTGTAACTCAGGAGGTCCTGTGACCCTTTCCGGAGGGTGAACAGGGGCAGTTAGAGGATGAGCAGATCTGCGAGGCCTGGATCGGCACCAGCTGGATCGTGGAAGTGGCGGCCACCGGCACCCACGATGGCAAGCCATTTCAGGCCTCCCACCTTTTTCTTACCAGCCTGCGCACCACCCCAGAGGCCCTGCTGCAACTGGTGCGAGACCGCTGGAGTATCGAGGGCTGGCACCGGATCCGCGACACCCAGCTCCATGAGGACGCCCACCGCTATCGGGGCAATGGGGCTGGGGCGATGGCCACGCTGCGAACCGCAGCGATGAACCTGTTGCGACTGGCCGGATTCCGGTCGATCCGAGCCGACATGCAGGCGGTGATGCACGACCTAACTGCTCTGCTGGCGATGGCGCGGCGCCAGCCCAAGTCGTACCGATGCTGAGACTTTGAATCAGCCCTGGGAGTGGCTGGGTGAAAAAGTGCTGAGGAATGCTGACGGGTGGTGGGATGGGTCACAATGACGTCATCCACACCACCCTAATCTCATAATCTCAATCCATGTCAGAAGAGCAACTCGCAGCCCTGCTTGCCAAACTCAAGGATGATGCGGGGCTACAGGAAAAACTCAAGGCTGCTGCAGACCTTGATGCGGCAGTTGCCTTAGCGAAGGAGGCAGGGTTTGATGTAAGCAAGGCGGATTGGCTGAAGTATCAGACACAGCAGACCCAGGAGCTCAGCGATGAGGAGCTGGAGGGGATGGCCGGCGGAGGGTGGAATACGAACGAATTGCGTTGCATCAACAATCAATCAGCAACGAATTGGAGTTGTTGTCACTAAAGCGGCACTTTTTATTGTCGAGGATCTAATTGCTGATCGATGGACACAGGTGAGGCCGTTGATCCCGGACGACCAATCCTACACATACAACTCCCTAAAATCACAGATACTTTTTAATTCTTCAAATACTTCCAGGCCGTCAAAATAGCGTCCAACGCCTAGCATCATTTCCCCCTACGCCGCCAACCTTGAGCCACTTTCCCGCCCAAAAAATCACTTTCATTTCTACCAACAGCAAAGCCAGCCACCTCCATTCCTAATCTCTACTGATACGCTTATTCCCCCAGCGCGTCTACCAGATATTTCGCTCTCTATCACCATCACGGATACCACTAACCCCTCCGAACCTGACAAAAATCTGACGCCACTCATCGAGGATTCAATTGAAGCGAGTATCAAACGTAAAGAGCATTTAGATTTGTCCTGATGATATCCTTTTCTTCTTATTCTTGGTGGTTCCGCTGGCCCCAATCAATCGCTTTGGCACCCTTAACTCCCAGTGACACTTTGGTGATCCTTTGCTGTGATGGCGATAGTTTTGGCAGCACTGCTCATAGCGCTTGGGGCACCCTTTGAGAGTGGGTGCCAGTTGCAGGAAGGAAGCATGCCATTCGCTGAGTCCATCACTCTCTAACCTGCCGTAGTGCCCGTAGTTGCTATAGGGGTGGCCGTGGGTTGAATGGCTATGGGAGTGGCTTTGTGAGTTTGTGCTGAGGGATGCTGACGGGTGGTGGGGGGCTGGGCTATGAATGGAGGAGTATTTGCCGTATCAGACGATGTCAGAAGAGCAGCTCGCAGCCCTGTTTGCCAAGCTCAAGGATGATGCTGGTCTCAGGGACAAGCTTCAGGCTGCTGTCGACCTGGATGCGGCTGTAGCCCTGGCGAAAGAGGCAGGGTTTGATGTCAGCAAGGCTGATTGGTTGAAGTATCAGACAAAGCAGAACCTGGAGCTCAGCGACGAGGAGCTGGAGGGGGTGACTGGTGGTACGGTTATTGTTGAAGCCTGGATGCACTGGCACTCCTACGACTTCTAATTCTAAGACCGCTACGAATCACTGGGGGTGTAATAGCACTACCAATGCACGCCCCAGTGCCGGCCCTCATGCCCGGTGCTAATCGCCACTCGTTAAACTTGGCAGCCCAACCCTTCAAGCCCCTGCAACAACAGGGGCTTCTTATTTCTTCAATCACTCTGAGAAACACGCTATCCAATACCTGGCACCATCTCGCCTATTCGCTGCCAACTCCAAGCCGCTTTACCGCTCCAAAAAATCTCAGCTATTTTTACCCAGAGCAAAGCTAGTCAACCGAGAGCGAAAACTGAGCCCGCGCTTTGCATCATTAAATGTTACCACTATTTAGTGTTGCGACAGGATTGGGCATTTCCTCTGTCTGCGTCCACTTTCCGACTGATCGCATCCCCCCCAGCATCGGAGCAGGACAGCTAAAGCGGCAGCCGCCACTGGCAAATTAGGGCTTCGTAAAGTACTGGCCAACCAGAAGAGATGCCCCCAATCTGGCAGCCCCAGTTTCTATCGCAGCCCTGGTAGCCACTTCAGCCCTGGGAGCTATTACCTCGCTAGCAGCCACCGCAGCTCTGTTAGCCACTTCAGCCCTAGCCCCCAGCCTTACACAGCTGCCGGCCTGGGAGCCATCGCCGCGCTGGGAGCTACTCCGGCACAATCAAAAACCCAGCACAAAACAGAATCCTGTTTCGTGCTGGGCTTGTTGATTTTGGATGAAAGTTTTACCTGGCATCGACCTATTTTCTCAGGGAGCTACCCCCCAAATATCGTCGGCGCAACAGCGTTTCACAGCCGAGTTCGAGATGGATCGGAGTGGTTCCACTGTGCCATGGACACCAGGATAGAACGGCTTAACCTCTGTCAAAACATGGATTTATCCACGTCACAACCAAAAGACAAACAGCTCTGGCTCTTCATCCTCAGGTGAACCCTGAGAACTGCATAGGTTAAATAAAAATGATCCCCTGGAGACAGTGTCTTGGAAACAATGACTTTAAAAACAATGTCTTTAAAAGCAGTGTCTAAAATACACTCTCATCAAAAGATGCGGCATCTTTAAAAGTCTCTAACCCTAAAGGCTGGAGAATTTTGCTGACGCTTCGCTGCAGCTTTTTGGGCTGCGTTGATTGCTATTCTTTGGAAAGTAGCTCATAAGAGCCGTCCTCTGATTTGAGGAAGTTGGTCAAGCCCTCGGTCTATTAGTACTCCTCTGCTTCACGCCTTACAGCGCTTCCACATAGAGCCTATCAACGGGTGTTCTTCCCGTGACCTTACTGGCTTATGCCATGGGAACACTCATCTTGAGGTGGGCTTCCCACTTAGATGCTTTCAGCGGTTATCCTCTCCGCACATGGCTACCCAGCGTTTACCGTTGGCACGATAACTGGTACACCAGAGGTGCGTTCCTCCCGGTCCTCTCGTACTAGGGAGAACTCCTCTCAATGTTCCTGCGCGTGCACCGGATATGGACCGAACTGTCTCACGACGTTCTGAACCCAGCTCGCGTACCGCTTTAATGGGCGAACAGCCCAACCCTTGGGACCGACTTCAGCCCCAGGTTGCGATGAGCCG
>JBIKWK010000038.1:0-26674 GCA_044356375.1 Prochlorococcaceae cyanobacterium
GTTGTGCCCTCGATGGCGATGCCGTGGCGAGCGGCGGTGATGCCCATGATCGTGAGCATGCAGCTGGCCAGGGAGGTGGCCAGTAGATCGGTGGGGGAGAAGGCCTCGCCGCGGCCCTGGTTGTCGAGCGGGGCGTCGGTGTGTAGCTCGCTGCCCGAGGAGTCATGCACCGCCAGACAGCGCAGCTGGCCTTCATAGCGGCAGGTCATGGTGGTCATCGGCGGGGCGCTGCAGGGATCACCATGCTGCTGGGGCGGGTCACCAGGGCGGTTGAGCTGAGGGTGACTGGGTTGTCGCCGGGCGCATCAACTTCCCGCCACCAGCTCCAGCTCCTGCAGCAGGCGCCGCTGGGCTGCCGCTGGTACAAAGCGGTGGGCGGCCTGGGCGCCGCTGATCGCCACCGGCGGTACGCCGATGCCGGGGAAGACGCCGGCGCCGCAGAGCACCAGTCCATCGATGGGGGTGGAGCCGCCGGGGAAGGGACCCCGATCCGCCGGCCAGGCGGGGCCGTAGCTGCCCTGGTGCACCCGCAGCCAGTGGCGGTGGCTGAGGGGGGTGCCCTGCATTTCCAACACCAGCCGCTGGCGCCAGTCGGGTAGGAGCTGGTCGAATATTTGATGGAACAGGCCGCAGCGCTCGCTTTTCAGGGCTGCGTAGGCGGGGGTGCCCCGCTGCAGATCCTTCCACAGCTGCCAGGGTTCATTGGCTGGGGTGTAGCCGTGCAGCACCTGGTGGCCGGCGGGGGCCAGGCTGGGGTCGAGCAGTGATGGCATCGACAGCACCGCCATGTTGCGCTCGGCGCCGATACCCCGCTGCCAGTCGCCCACCCACACCGTGTGCACCGGCAGATCGGCCAGTTCGGGGCCGCCGCGCAGGGCCAGGTGCCAGTGCAAAAAACTGCCGCAGGCGGGGGTTTCCGCCTGGCGGCGGCGCCAACGCTGGGGCAGGCTGTCCTTCGGGAGTAATGCGAGGGTGTCCCAGGGGCTGGCGGAGCTGATCACCCCCTGGCGGGCCCGCAGGATTTCGCCACCTGAGGCGGCGGCTAGTTGCACCCCCACCGCTTTGCCGCCCTCCACCAGGATTCGCTCCACGGCGGCGGCGGTGCGCAGGCGGCCGCCGTGGCGCTCCATGCCCCGCACCAGGGCCGCCGCCACCGCCGCGCTGCCGCCGATCGGGTAGTCGAGGCAGGCGTTTGGTTCGAACCACTCGCCAAACAGGGTGACCATGGCCGCGGCGCTGGTGTGGTCCAGCTCCAGGCCGGAGATCAGGAAGCAGAGCAGCTCCACCCAGTGCAGCAGGAAGGGATCGCGCAGATGACGACGGGCGATCGGCCCGAAACCGCCCCCCAGGGCCGCCAGCTGCGGCGCCTTGGCCAGCAGTCCCAGGCCGCCGCCACCGAGGGTGAGGGCGCTGCCGATGCCGGGGCGCAGGGCCAGCAGCGGCAGGGAGCGGACGGCGCGGCAGAGCGGTTCGATCGCCAGCAAAAAGCGCTGCCACTCCTCGGCTACGGCGGGCCCGCGCAGCTGGCGCAACACCTCCAGGAAGGGCTCCATGCCCACCCCCACTCGCAGGCGGCCTTCCGGCAGCAGCAGGTCCCAGTGCTGATAAGACACCACCGGCAGGGTTTCACCCACCGCCTTGAGCACCTGGGTGAGCGGGTTGGTGGAGGGCCAGCGGCCCAGGCCGCTCCACAGGGAGGGTCCCGATTCGAACTGAAAGCCGCGCCTACTGAAGCCATGGGCGGCGCCACCGGGCACGCTATGGGCCTCCAGCACCAGCACATCAAGGCCGTGGCGGGCGGCGATGGCGCCGGCGCAAAGGCCCCCCAGGCCAGCGCCGATCACGATCAGGTCGGGCTGGCTGGGGTTGTTGCTGGGGCTGTCGCTGGTAGGGCTGTCGCTGCGGTTAGCGGCGTTGTTGTTGGCCGATTTAGCCATGGCTGGGGCCGAAGAATTCAGGGCCTGGAGGCCGCCGCTGCGGCCAGGGGCTGTTGGCGCAGGGCGCAGAGCTGATCCAGGCAGGGCCGGCGGGTGAGCCTCAGGCGCGCCGCCGCCCATAGCCCATAGAGACGATTCACCAGCGGTGCCACCAGGGGCCAGCCGGTGGGGGCATATAGCCAGCCAAGGCCAATCAGGGCATAGGCCTGGCGAAATACCGCCACATCCACCAACACGCTGCCATCGGCGGCGATGGCATGGATGCGACCCATCGCCTCTCGATAACCAATGCCGCCATGGCGGGCCGGATCGTAATCAGCGGCGTCGATATCAACAAAAGCCAGCCGGCCAGCGCCGGGATTGCAGCGGCGATCCCGCCGTTCCAGGAAGCGCACCTCCCGCAGGCAGAGCGGGCAACCGCCGTCGTAAAGGATGGTGAGCTGGGCCATGGACGAGACCCTAGGCAGCCCGGGTGCAGGGGCGCGGGGGTGGGGGCGCGGCGCGGCGCGTGGGTGAGGGGAGGCGTGCTGTCAGACCTCGCCGCTGGCCTGCCAGGGGTTGAGAGTGGCTACACCGGTGGGGGTGAAGTGCCGCAGCTCCGGCAGCGAGGGCGCATTCGCTTGATCGAGGCGGTGCAGCCGCTCCTACTCAGAGGCGGAGAGCACCACCCCTACCCAGCTCCCGCGGAAGGAAGCTCGCTGGAGACAACAGCATCGAGCTGCTCAGCGAGACGAGGGATGCTGTGGGATGTGGTTTGCCAAATCGTATCCTCCTCGAGGCCGAAATAGGCGCGAGCAAGAATATCACGCAGACCAGCAATTCTTCGCCAGGGGACGACTGGATGACGCTGTTGAACCTTTATGGGGATCTGCTTTGCTGCCTCGCCGAGTAGCTCAATGTTGCGAAGAACAGCATCGAAAATCAGTTCATTACTGAAGAACTGATCCTGACTGAGGCCATCGGTGTAGCGCATCACCTTGGCGCATAACTGCTGCATGTCTTTGAGGAAAGGGCTCCATTCGCGCGGTCCGCTCGCCTCAGGCAAGGGGCAAAGCCTCCTGTTCGATGCGATCGCGCAGTTCAGCGCGAAGGCCCTTGCGGGTCACGAGGTCGACGCGGACTTCGAGGAAATCCTCGAGCGCCAGCTTGAGATCCATGAATTGCTCAAAGCTGGGACTTTCAGGAAAGTCCACCAGAAGGTCGAGGTCGCTGGCAGCCTCGGCGACGCCACGGGCCACGGAGCCAAACACCCTCAGCCCCTCGCCGCCATGGGACTGCGTGATGCGATTAAGCACCGGGGCCAGGCGCCGTAGCTCATCAAGGCTGGGTGGTCCCTGCAGGTTCATGCCCTCCATCACACCCGCAACGCTTTCCAGCGTAGGCAACTTCACAGGACAGCTCTCTCCACCAGATCCACCTCTCTACCCGCCAATCACCGCCTACGAGAGTTCATCGCCGAGTGGATGCGCATCAGCCCTATCAAGCAGGGGATAGGCCTAGTGGCTGAGCACATCCTCACCATGCCTCCAGGCTGTGAATCCGGGCCGCTGTGGACAACCGGTTCGGGAGGTCAGGTGTCGTGCAAACCCTCGAAAAACGCATCCAGTTCGGCCCGGAAGCCAGGCTCCTGCAGCAACGCATCCCTTAGCTCCAGCAAGGCGCTGGCCGACGGCCGCACCGGTGTGAGCACCACCGCGCCGCTCTCGGGATCCCGATGCACCTCCACCTCTGTTCCCTCAAAGCGGAATTAGGCCGGCAATCGCACCGCCAGGCTGCGGCCATTGCGGAACAGCTTGGCGCGCACGGCCCAACGCCACAGGCGATCGAAACTCAGTTTAGATCGAGCCTGCGATCTCATGCCGCCTCCCACACGGCTTCATGGAAGCGGTGGAGCACTTGCTCCAGCTCGCCTTCTACCAGCCTGTTCAACCGTGGCCAGCCGCCGCCCTCGCGGCGGCCAGGGTGGTTTCGCTGATCCCCCGCTGATCGAGGGCCAGCTTCAAGTGCCTCAGATCCTTGCGGGTGAGTTCCCAGGGCCGCTGCAGCACGGTGATGAGGGCCGACAGGTCGTTGCCGGGGCTGCCGCCGGAACCTAGTGGTGGTGGTGAGGAAGAAGGCAGCGCGGCTGGCCAAGGGGGTGTCGGCTCCGCATACATTGATAAACTCTGAATAGCTTGATAATCAGGGCTAAGGTCTTTCTAGGTTTTCCGGTGGTCGAGCTTCGTGGATCCCACTCGTAACCCGTTCGCCCCGGGAGCCGGAGCTCGTCCGCCCGAACTGGCTGGCCGCGAATCGATCATCGAGGCCGCCAACGTCGCCATGCAGCGCATCCGGAGCGGCCGGCAGGAGAAAAGCCAGATGCTGCTGGGTCTGCGGGGTGTGGGCAAAACCGTTCTGCTCAACAGGCTCGCCCAGCTCGCCGAGGACATGGGATCCATCGTGGTGCCTCTTGAGGCTCCTGAAGGTCAGCGGTTGGCCGCTTTTTTGGCGCCTGCCCTCAAGAGTGTGCTGCTGCGGCTGAGCCGTGTGGCGCAGGCCCGCGAACTCGCCCAACGCGGGCTGGGAGCCTTGCGCGGCTTTGCCAGTGCCTTCAAGGTGTCGATCGGGGAGATCGAGCTGTCCATCTCTGCGGAACCGATCGCCGATAGCGGCAATCTGGAGATTGATCTGCCGGAGTTGATGGGAAGTGTGGGCAGGGCTGCGCAAGCAGCAAATACAAGTGTCGTCATCCTTCTCGACGAGGTGCAATATCTGTCAGAAGAAGATCTGCGCGGTCTGATCGTGGCCATGCACAGAATTGCTCAGCGAGGCTGGCCTGTGATCCTGTTCGGCGCCGGTCTGCCCCAGGTTGCAGCCTTGGCTGGGGAGGCTAAGTCGTATGCGGAGAGATTATTTGACTATCCTGAAGTAGGTCCGCTGCCTCCTGCCGCAGCCCGTTCAGCTCTTCTCGATCCGATAGTGGAGGAAGGCGAATCCATCAGCGAGGATGCCCTAAATAGAATCCTCTCAATCACCGAGGGATATCCTTATTTTCTGCAGGAGTGGGGCAAGCATTCCTGGAACACAGCGGGTAGATCCCCCATCACCGCAGACGATGTGGAGATGGCCAGCAGCCTGGCCACGGTGGCACTCGATCGAAGCTTTTTCCGCGTGCGGTTCGATCGGCTTACTCCTCGAGAACAGGACTATCTGAGAGCGATGGCCGCTCTGGGGCCTGGCCCCCATCGCTCCGGGGACATCGCCGATGCCCTGGGTATCAAGGTGCAACAGGCCGGACCGCTTCGTAACGGTCTGATCAAGAAGGGAATGATCTGGAGCCCAGCCCACGGGCAGACGGCTTTCACCGTGCCGATGTTCGACGCCTTCATGATCCGGGCCATCCCGGAATGGAAGCCGGAACGGTTGGCCTGAATCACGCTTCAGCGGATCGGGCGTGACTGGGGCGGCTGCAGGAGCGCTCGGATCCGGCTTGGCTGCCTTGGTCACACTGGCCTGCTGCAGGGTCCGCATTCGGACCGTTGCGAGCCAGGGGATAGGGCAGCTGTGGTGGAGCTGCTGGGCGCCCAAGGCGACAAGATCAGGGCTTGGGCTGGTTCGCTCAACGCAAGAAAGGGAGGCTTGACTCAGGCGAGGCGGCGGGGCAGACGCTGTTTCATGCGCATTGGGATTTGATCCCCCCGTTAAACAAGTGATGACAATTCCGTCCGAGGAGCTGTTCGGTGGGTTATCAATGGCAAACAGCAGTACTGAGCCGTGGCCACCAAGACGCCAACGCGAAAGAAGCTCGATCGACCAGCGGTCTTGGCAAGGATCGATGAGATCCTCTCGGCTGGGGCTCCGGATGCCGAAGCCCTGTTGGCATTTGCAGAGTTCATCAACGGAAAGTCTTTCCCTGAACCTGTTCTCACGCTGACAGAGCTCAAAACGGCAGTCTGCAAGGTCTTTGGCTGTAAGAACGCTACGGAACTGCGCAAGTCAAATGAGTTCAACCTTGCGATGGCGGGCCGTATATTTGATCTCAAAACGAAGGATGATTGGCTCAAGCTCTATCGAGAGTGGGTTGGTGTTCCCCACAGCGAGCGCACCAAAACCGGTAAAACTTCGATTAACGGTATCGATGTACTTGAAAATTTTAGGCCGTGGCATGTGTTCTCACTCGATCCATCAACGGCTAGTGCCGAGGATATCAAGGATGCCTTCCGCAGGCTTGCCAAGGAACATCATCCCGATGTAGGCGGCGATCCGCGCGTTATAGAGCGGCTCCAAAAAATGCGTGACTCCCTTCTTGCTTTCCTGTAAACAAGCTGATGACAACAAAATCCAAGCGATCACGCGATGCCTTCTCATTTCAGGAGACAGCAAGAATTCTTGGCATCAGTGCTAAAAAGCTCGATAGTATCTGTAAGTTCTTCGATGCCCATGATGATGATGATTGGGAGCTCATTGAAGGAGAATTCTTTGAGTACGAACCAGGTCAAGCTCGCAGCCGGCGTTTTTACGAAGAAGGCGTAATGGCTCTGGCGAAGTATCTAGAGGAGAAGGAAGGTGGGAGTATCTTGGCCAAGATTCACGAGTTCTTCACCCACCATCGCGTGCGGGTGACACGTACACTCGTTAAACGGCGTATCATTCAAGTCACCCAAGATAGAAGCACCATTCAGATCCGAGGCGATCTAGTTTTTCTGGAACAGCGCTCTGTTGTGAGAATTTTGGGCACTAATGGCAAGGGGATGGCTGGTACTATCACAAGGATTCAGGAGGAAAGTTCTGGACTAGAAGGTGCTGAGGGATTGGAGATCGGTGTACATTTTGATAGCTTTGAGAACAAAGATCAGCGTCATTGGAGCCAGCGCGGCATCGTGCGCCTAGCGAAGACGATGAATGACAAAGGCAAGATCACCAAGGCACGTAAAGCCTGGGTGAAAGCAGTATCTGAAGTTGCTGAAGAGTGCTTTGAAGTCCAGCGAAAGCTGCTAGAAAGCCATGAAGGCAGGGTGAAGGCCGCTAAGGAGAAGGTGCGTCAGAGGGCACTACGAAAAGACGGCCCTGGCTGTGCAGTATCCGGCCAAAAACCATCTGCCTCCGATCAGCATCCAGTTGAACTGGAAGCGCATCATCTGTTCGATGCCAGCTCACGCCCCGACCTGGCAGCTTATGAAGATAATCTGATCGCTATCAGTGGCAGCATTCATCGAAACTTCCACAAGTGGATGGGCTCAAAACCCTGCGAGCCCAAAGACTTTGTCGACTATCTATTAGGCAATGAAATGAGCCATTTTGATGGACCACCCAGTGCCAAAAAGAGGAAGGAGCAAAAGCTGCAAAAGCTGATGAATCGGCTTGAGTTGTTGCAAGCGAGATTTGAGGGGAATCATTTGTTGTATTAATGACATAGCTCACCAGCGTAAATGGAGCAAAGCGGAGTTTGCGCCCGACTGCAGAACCCTGCGATGCTCTGAGCAGGGTACAGGCGAAGTGGCTAAGTACATTGTCAATCTGGATGTGGAGCGCTTGCCGGAGGGGTGCTACCTCGCCACATTGGACGAAGTCCCAGGTGGAGCGTGGTGGTGTCAGCGCCGGTTCACCGCTGGAGGAGCGCTTTGACCATCTCTTAGTAGTGAGTGCCTGAGTGGATCGCCTGGCCGCAGCTTCCCATGAAATCTGGTTTTCGAATCAGACAACTGTCCGGGACAATGAAGTTGGCCGGTCGGCGACAAGCTCGTTGGCCGGTTGGGTGAGTGCTGTAGTTCCTGGCGCTGATGCCAAGAGCGCCGGCATCGCCCCCCTCAAGAACCAACCGATGACGCTTCACGCTGTAGGTCTGATACTCCGAACTTTGACGTCACCGTAGGCCGGGGAAACGCCGGGGCGACCATCAACTCACTGAACCGCACCGTTATTCAATGCCAATTGGGGCCGAAAAAGCTTGTAGACATATTAAAAAGTGGCCACAGGTATGGGCTTAGATTGATCATTCGGATGCGGAGGGTAGAAGACTGCTCTGGATCCAGGCTGTGAGATAAGCCTGCTCCGGATGGGTTGGCGTCTCTGGATATCGCCGCTCCAAAGTGCCGTCCCTCACCATCGGTGCGAGGTGGCGATTGGAAAGATTGCCGGCCTCCATTTTGAGCTGGTCCGCCAGCCAGGCAGGGGTTCGCCAGTGGCCGGCGCAGAGCTGGGCGATCACCTGCCGCAGGGGTTCCTTTCTTGGACGTACCCCAAGCGCTGCGATGGCCTCCAGCAACGAAGGGGCCAGCTGCTCCCCTCGATCGGCGCCCAGCTCCCCTCGATCGGGCCCGAGCTCCCCCCGATCCGATTGGAGCTCCCCTCGATCCAGCACCTGCTCCCCCCGATCGGCGGATTCGGCAGAGCGCAGCCGTGGCGCCAGGGTGTAGAAGCTCTGCGATCCAGCGGGGTGCAGCTCAAGGAGACCCCGATCCCGCAAGCGCCGCAGGATCTGGCTGGCGCCGAGGGTATCGAAACCCATGAGGCTGCGCAGGCTGGCGTTGTCCACTTGGGTGCTTCGGTGCGCCTGGAGCAGCGCCCGGAACTCTTCGTCGCTGAGATCCTCTCCACCGATGCGGGCCACGAAGGCACGGTCGTCTTCGCCGAGGGTGGTGGTGTTGCGCAGCACCACGCTCACACTCCTGGGGGTGGGATTGATGCGGGGCGTGGGCAGAAACGCATCGGCCATCTCGGCAAACATGCGTGGGATGCCTTCCCCCTGATCACGGGTGAGGCCGAGATCCACCAGGGTGCGCATCAGGCGGGGGTTGCGGCTGCAGTGCACGCGCCTGAGGCTGAGCAGTTCATCGAGGCTGAGCTCCGGCAGGAGGCCACCAGGGCTGGTCACTTCCATGCGGTCGTCGAACAGCCACACTTCGATGCCGGCGCCCTGAACGCTGTAGTCGCGATGGGCGATCGCGTTGAGCAGGGCTTCCTGCCAGGAGAATCGCGGGTATTCACTCACTGGCCGGAAGCGGTTGCCCACCAGCCGTGAGGGTTGCCGCATCAGGCTGCCAACCACGTTTAGAGCTTCCTGCCACACCTGGGGCAGGTTGCCTTCGATGCGGGGTCGTTCCTCCACGTTGTGCTCGGCCCCCAGGCGCCGCTCGGTGCCTACAACGCGAAACACCCGTACTCCGGAGTTGGGATGCTCTGGGCCCTGCTTGGCGAACAGCAACTCAGCTGCCTGTCTAAGCACCAGCCCACTACCTCGGCGATCGGCAAGCTTCCGTTTCAGCAGGTACTCCTCATCGCTGAGCGCCTCGAGGCCGGCACCCTGCCGCGCCTGGGAGAGCAGATCGCGATCGAGATCGGCGAGCGCCAGGGGGGAAGGGCGGCTTTCGTAGCTCTCCACCAGGCCCTGGAACTTGAGCGCTCGGATCTTGCTTTCACTGGTCTCGATGGTCTGATCGCCGATGCGCAGCGGAAAGCCATCGCCGGTCACCTGCACTGGGCCGTCGGCGCTGGGCACGTCGAACACCACCAGTTCCTGCCCATCAACGGAAACCAGAAATCCATGGGGTTGCGGGGGCTGTAGCCGCGCCTGGGTAACCGCCAGCAGGGACTCCAGCGCCTTGGGGGGCAGCCGATGACCCGTGATGGAGTGGTCGTCTTCGATGCCGAGCATCAGCACTCCACCTTCTGCATTGGCAAAGCCGGCCACATAGCGCGCCACCTGATCACGTAACTCGCGACGATCGCGGGGTTGCTTCTCACCCGGCGGACCGTGAAACAACGACTTGCGATCGAAATGCTGACCTTCGTCCTGGGATAGGAAGGGCTGCACATCGAAGCGGGGCCCCTGGCCCGTCATTCCACCGCCTCCAGCAACACCTGTCCATTGTTTTGGACTTCGCGGGCTGTGCCACTCTCCAATTCCCGATACAACTGCTGCTGAAACCGCTTCGGCTCCAGCTCGGAAACGGCCCATAAGGCCCGCTCACTGAGCGGCCCACACTCCCGCAACAGTCCGGCTAGAAAGTCAGGCGGGACTGGTGCGGCATCGAAAGGGAGTTGATCCGGGTTGGCTGCAGCCTTGGGGCGACCACGTCGCGAGGGTTTGACCGCACCAGCTTCCGCCTGGCGGGCCGCCCGAATCCGTTCCAGCAGAACGCTCGCCGGTTCGTCGTTGGGGTCCTGGGGCACCAGTTCGCCGCGAAAGGCTTTGGCCAGCAGGGCTGGGGTGAGGCGTTCAATGAACTTGCGGGCGGCGGTGAGGCGGGCTTCGAGTTGGTCGGCGAGGGAGAAGAGGGATGTCACGCGGATGACTATCTCCCGCATCTCTGCCGCTGGAGGAATCGCGATGGGAAGACTATTCAAGACTGCCTGAGTGAGCTTTGCCCTTCCAGTTGTTCCTGTAAGCCAAGGAAGAACTGGATAATACATCAAGCAATAACACAGGTAGTCAGCCGCGTCGCCGTCTTGAGGCTTGAGAACGTGTGCGTGATTATTGACCCAGCACTTACCGGATGAGCGATAAGCGATCGGCTTTTCCCTCCCGTAAAAAGTCTCGTCTTCGGTCACAAGAACAATCTCGCCATCAAAAATATAGTCATCCACCATGTCAACCATCCCGTTGGCGCCGTAGTAGGGATAAAGCCCCTTGGCGCTCTTGCGCTTTTCTTTCTTGACTGGTATGCGTTGACTATCAAGGCATTCGGCAAGCATTGACACGCTTCCAATCATCCAAGAAGCAGGCGGTTGGCAGGTCCAGTAACTCAGGTCTGGCTCCGATGGAGTTCGCGCCTTCAATCCCCTGGAAAGCCGCGCTTCGATGATGGATGCGATTTCATTATTGGCAGCGTCATCGTCAAGCGAATTCTCCTCCCTCCACTCCTGCGTCAACTCCCCCGAGGTGGCCGCCGCCAGCACCGCCTGGCGAAAGCGCTTGAGGATCGCCGCCACGCCATCGAGTCGCTGGCGGCAGGCGTCGACAGCGGCGAGGGTGGTGTCGAGCTTGGCGGCGATGCGGCGTTGTTCGTTGAGAGGGGCAAGAGGTACAAGAGTTTCAAGCAGAACTCGCTGAGAAATATTGCGCATTGACAGCTGATTCCCGCTTGAGGTCTTGGATAGGTAATTGCGGGCCTCAGGCGATGAAAGATATCGGTATATCCATGGCTTGATTGCCTCTTCTGCAGCCACAAGTCTCAAGATCTTGTCGCTAAGCCGAAGATCTTTGGACAGTGACTCAACCATGACACAGGCACCAACAAGCTCAATCGTGTTAGCCCTCGAGAACAACAGATCTCCTTGGCGGATCCTGGTCTCTGGATCAAGTGCCACACCAGGGGGGGCTGTCTTGCTCTCCTCTTCACGAAATCGACCCCAGCTCACAGCGCTCACTTTGACAACCCCAGTCTCTCCATTTAGAGGAGGACGTTCTATGCAGCGAAAGTTTTTCCCAGCCTGAATGCGATCAATGAGTTCAGCAAGTGTGACTTGATCCCACCCCACCGGCAACTCCTGCCCCTCCATCACACCAATTCCTCCACCTCTTCCCCCAGTTCCGCAAGGATCGCCCGAAGATCCTCCAGCGCCCCTTCCAGCTCCAGCATCGCCTCCTGGGCCAGCACCGCCGGCTCTGGCAAGTCGGCGCCATCTTCAGCCGAATCATCCTTCAGCCAGGCCAGATCGAGGCTGTCGCCCCGGGCGGCGATTTCCTCACGGCTGAAGCACTGCCAGCGGCCTTCCGGTCCTGTGGCCGTGCGCGGCGCCAGGCCCAGGGGATCGGGGCCATAGGCCTCCTCGAACTCTGCGAAGTGCTCGCGGGTGAGCGGCGTGCGCTTGCCGAAGGCCGGCATGTTGGCCCGCAGGTCATACACCCACACCGCCTCGGTGTTGCCCCGATCGCTCGTGCCGCGGGTGAAGAACAGCACGTTGGTCTTCACGCCCTGGGCGTAGAAGATGCCGGTAGGCAGCCGCAGGATCGTGTGCAGGTTGCACTTGTCCATCAGGTCCTCGCGGATCTGTTTGCCCACGTTGCCCTCAAATAGCACGTTGTCCGGCAGCACCACCGCCGCTCGGCCGCCGGGCTTCAGCGCCCGGTAGATGTGTTGCAGAAAGCAGAACTGCTTGTTGCTGGTGGGGAAGGTGAAATCGGTGCGGCTGGGCAGGCCTCCGCCTTTCTTGGTGCCGAAGGGGGGATTGGTGAGGATCAAGGTGGCCGGAGGCAGCCCCTGGCCATCGCTACCGAGAGTGTCGCCATACCAGATGCCGTGCTTCTCGGGGCTGGAATCCAGGCCGTGCAGCATCAGGTTCATCAGCGCTAGCCGGTGCGTGTCCTGCACGTGCTCCATGCCGTAGAAGGTGCGCTCGTAGTACTGCTTCTGCTGCGCCGTATCCAGCTCACTGATTTCCTGATGGTCACGGATCCAACGCTGGGCCGCTATCAGAAAACCACCGGTGCCAGCCGCCGGATCCTGGATCACATCCCCCAGCCGCGGTTGCATCACCGCCACCATGGCATCGATCAGCGGCCGGGGGGTGAAGTACTGGCCTGCCCCAGATTTCTTCTCCTCGGCGTTCTTCTGCAGCAACCCCTCATACAGATCGCCCAGCCCCTCCTGGCGGGCGCTATACCAATCGATCTTGTCAATCTCGTCAACCAGTTTTTTGAGCGTGACGGGTTTCTTGATGAAGGTACTGGCGTTGGCGTAGATCTCAGTGACGATGGGCGAGACAGGGCTTGCTTCCTGTTCTTTTTCTTCAGGTTCTTCGATGGCCTGGGATGAGCTGCCCAGCTTCAGCAGCAGCTCTTTGTAATGGTTGAACTGGCTGAGACCCTGCAGGGTCTCCAGCACGTCCCAGCGGCATTCCGCCGGTATTCCCTCTTCCCGGCCTGTCTCCTTGGCCATCTTTAGGAACAGGAGGTAGGTGAGCTCTGTCACGTACTGGTGGTATGTAACTCCGTCGTCCTTAAGCACATTGCAGAGGTTCCAGAGCTTGGCAACGATGTCGTGGGTGGTGGTGGGCATCACAGGTCAGGTGTAGGGCGTCACTTCGCCACGCTCACGGGGATGTTGGGGCTCTCCGGGTTCACATCCACGCTCTGCAGCTGGGGCCGCAGCACCAGGTCCATGTCCTCCATCGGGATTGTCCCCAGCAGCACCTCATTGCCCAGCACCATCGCGCCGGTGAAGCAGCGGCGGTTGCGGAAGCGCACCTCCACCGGGCCCACGTAGGGCACCGTGCGCCGGTGGCCATCGGCCAGCACCACCTCGCGGCGCTCCAGTTCCGACAGGCTCAGCTGGATTGCCAGGTGCTCCGGGATGCACAGGTGCACCGCCCCAGTGTCCACCAGGGCCGACACCTCCAGCGGCGCCAGATCGGGCCGGGTGGGGTTGCTCAGCGAGAAGGTGCCGCGAATCAGTCCCATCAACTCACCGTAGCCAGCCACTGGCTTCACGCCGCCCACACCTCACGCTTGAACTCACGCAGCACGCCATCCAGCTCACCGGCGAACATCCGATCGAGCCGCTGCCAGCCGCCCCCCTCGCGGCGGAAGATCAGGGCGTCGTCATCGAGGGCTTCGCGGTCCACGATCGTGATCGCCTTGGTCTGGTTGGCGATGCGTTGCAGCCACTGGCGTTGGGGTGTGGTCCAGCTGCGGGAGGCCAGGATCCGCTGCAGGGCCTTCTCCACCCGCTGCTCGTAGGGAACCAGCGGATCACCGAGGGCAGCTTGGCGGATGTAGCCCATGATCGAGGCGGCCATGTCCTGGTTGGTGGTTTCTCGCCAGGCAGTGGCCAGGGTGGCCTCGTTGTAGCCCCGCTGATCGAGGGCCAGCCTTAGCTCCCGCAGGTCCTTGCGGGTGAGTTCCCACGGCCGCTGCAGCACGGTGGTAAGAGCCGGCAGATCGTTGCCGCTGTCGCGCACAAAGGCCGTGAAACCATCCAGGTAGTCCTCCGGGCGGGTGGCCTCGCCATAGCCCCGTTCAATCGATCGCAACGCGTCGTCGTGTTCGGAGAGGAACTGGGGCTCGGCGGGCCCATCCCATTGCTGATCCAACAACTCAGCCAAGCCGGGGATCGTGCCAAGCCAGCGCCTGGCCTCGTTGATCGGCAGCTGCTGCAGGCGGTTGATGAAGTCGGCGGGTTCCTCGCCGGTGAGCAAGCGGAACTGGGCTGCGTGGTTCTCGCTCAATCGATGTTGCTTGCGCCGCAGCTTGGCAATCAGCTGTTGACGCACCAGCTCGCTCTCCTCGCCCTCCGTGGTTTCCAGTTCTTGGAAGAGCTGGCTGAAGCTGATATTCGGGTTCACCACCACTGGCTTCATGTCCGTGAAGTTCTTCAGCGCCTCGTAGATCCGAACGGCATCAAAGATGCGGAAGTGGGTCTTGTCGATCGCATCACAAAGGCGGGTGGCGCGGCCGATCATTTGGTCGTAGAGGATGCGGCTGTTCATGCGCCGCAGGAACACGATGTTGCAAATGGCGGGCACGTCCACACCGGTGCTGAGCAGATCCACCGTTACGGCCACATTGGGAAAAGCTTCGTTCTTGAAGCGGCGTATCAACTGCTTGGGCTTATCACTGTCACCGGTGATCTTGGCAACCGCATCATTGGGCACACTGCCATAGCGACACTGGAAGGCTTCTTTGAGCAGCATCACCACCAGATCGGCATGGGCGTCGCTAACACAGAAGATCAGGGTTTTGTAGGGAGAAAACGGATCCAGCTCATCGGCGAGCGCTTCGCAAACCACCCGGTTGAAAGGATCCGTGATCACCTTGCGGTTGAAGGCCTCCACCTCAAAATGCAACTCATCCGGCGTGGTGAACTTATCAATCTGTGTGGTGGTTGGATCGTAAACTTTAACTTCCTCGCCAGCAGCCCAGCCAATGCCTTCGCTGGAGAGTTCGGTGTTGATTCGGATCGGTGGTTCATGGTCCACCAAAAAGCCATCCACCACCGCTTCGCGGTAGCTGTACACGAACACCGGTTTCCCAAAGATGCTCACCGTGTGCAAGGCCGGCGTGGCTGTGAGGCCGATCTTGACGGCATCAAACATCTCGATCACCCTCCGGTACTTCGAGACGTAGTCGTTAAAATCTCTGAAGCGCAGCTCAAGCTCACTCAGCTCCCGATCCAGCAGGTAGCCCCGGTGGCATTCATCCACCACGATCAGGTCGTAGGTGTCCACCGTGGGCTTGTCTTCCTCGCTGCCAAGCAACAGGCGCTGAACCATCGCCTGCACGGTGGCGATGTGTACTCGAGTATCGCTTTATGCCTCGCGCTCGCCCAGTTCCTTGATGCCGTAGATGTCGGCAAAGCTCTGCAGGCTCTCCATGCGAGTTTCCTTGAAGGCATCGGCGGCCTGGGTGCCGAGTTCAGAGCGGTCCACCAGAAACAGCACGCGCCGGAATCGCCCGGTTTTGAGCAGCCGATAGATCAGGGCAATGCAAGTCTTCGTTTTGCCCGTGCCGGTGGCCATGGCGAGCATGATCTCCCGTTGGCCTGCTGCAATCGCCGCTTCAGTGGCTTCGATGGCGCGCCTCTGGTAGGGCCGCAGCGGAAAGCCAAAGCTGAACAATTCCTGCCGCAACTTCGCCTGGGCCAGATCCACGTCCTGGCGAGATAGCGCCTTGAGCCCTTCTGCTGAATACCAGCGTTCAAGGGGTCCGGCGAGATTGTCGCTGCGGCGCAGATCGCGGAACCAGATGCCTCTCTTGGTGCGCAGTTGGTTCAAGAAGGGTCGGCCATTGCTGGAGAAGGCGAAGGGGATGCGGTATTCGCCCTCTGAACCCCAACCCTGGGCCTTCAGTTCCGTTTCTTCACTTGGTTGGAAGTCCCGGCAATAGCGCTCAGCCTGGGGCAGCTTGCCCGCCACATCCTTGTTGGCCCGCTTGGCCTCCACTGCCGCATACGGGGTCAGGCCAACAAACAGCACGTAATCGGCGGGTCCGCTGCTGGTGGGCCACTCGGCGATGGCCAGGTTGCGGTTCTTTTGCGGTCGCGCTCCCTTCCCATAACGAAGGGTCTGCGTGTCCGCCTCCCAGCCCGCTTGGCGCAACTGCTCGTCGATCAGCTGGCGGGTGGCCGCCTCATCAAGTTCGATCGAACCAGCAGCTTTTCGTGCCGCCTGCAGCAATCCCGCCGAAACCGCTGCCGGTTGCCGGGCGGCGGCATTTTGAAGGGCTTGCAGTTGGGCAGCGAGGGCAACCTTGTCCGCCTCAACCGCTGTGGCCAACTGTTCCCATTGCTGCTGATCGTCGAGGGCCTGTTGCAGCTGGGCCTCCGTGGCGTTGAGCTGCTCGGCTACGGCACCTCCCTGGGCGCGGAAGGCATCAAGCGCACTCTGCAGGCTGGCCAGCTCAGCGCGTAGTCCTTCGCTTTCATCGGCCGGGGGCTGGGGAGGGCGAAATGGACCACTGCTGAACTCGGCATCCGAGAAGGTGCGGTGAAACCACACCCCCAACTGCCAGGCGATTTTGAGGGTGCTGAGGGCGCTGGCATGGTCGCCGTAGAGCCCATGGGTGGCGTCATTTCCTTTCGAGCGCAGGTCATGAAAGAGAGCTGACACCTCACGCTCAATCAGGCCATCGAACTCCAACCGTCGAATCAAGGCCAGTTGCGTCTCTTGGGCGCTGGTGAGCACCCCAAACCTGGACGCCACCTGCTGGGCCAGCCGTTCACCAAGCTGCCTAAGCTTGATCAGTGCCGTATTCGGATCCTCGGGGAAATACCTTTCAGCCAGCGACCCAAGCCGGAACAACTGCTCGTCGTAACTGCGCAGATGGACGAAGTTGGTGCTCACAACATCTCCGCCCATTGGCAGATCTTCTCATGCATCAGACGGCGGCTCTCAACCAGGAATGCACCGTAGCTCAAGGGTTGGCCACCCAGTTGAGGCGCGGAATCGATAATAGGTAGTGGTCTTGTTGACATGAGATGAACCCTTGCAAGAGAACGAATCCGATCCTGGCCCGTGATGAAAGAACTTATATTATGCAAACAAATATACCCTGTGCAACTCGTCCTAGCACCTGGCGATTCAAGGTGGCCCCGGCGCCTGGTCACCCCATGCCCCCGCAAGTCCTCCCCTCCCTGGCATCTACCAGCAACTGCTCACCGAAGGCCTGGAGCAGAAGCTGCGTCAACTCCAGGAAACCCTTTTCGCCACCCACGCCATGGATCCCCAGGAAGCCCCGCGCCTGCTGGCCCGGCCAGCGCTACATCCATCACATCCATCACATCGAGCGCGGCAGGAGGGGCTGCTGTTGGTGCGGGAGGAGAACAAAGGCGGCGGGATCACGCTGCCGTTCCTGTGCTTCGGCTTCGCCGGTTACATGAGCCACCAAGGCGAGCGGCAGAGTGGCGATTCGCTAGCGGCTGCATCAGCCGATCCCGCGATCCCGGCGGCGTTTTTCGGCGCTGGCGCTGGCGGTGTGAGGGGGACAGCGTCAACGGCATGAGCCCGTCAGGATGAGAATACTGAAACTGGGCAAATGGAACTCACTGCTGTTGCTGTGGTTTCCCCGCCGAGAGTTGCAGGCGAAGCTCATTCAGGAAATGGATAAGACACGTATCGATCCACGTGGCGCTCAGCAACCACTACGCGCGGGATCAGGCTTCGCCCAGCAGCGATGTGGATCTGCTCAACAGGCGGCGTCCGCTTGGCGTAGCAGATTGCTACGATTTTGCTTGAGTGGTTGTTGGCTGGTTCATCCATGGCGAAATCCGCTTCCCCCGTGCGCCTGCAAGACGAATTGATGCGCAGGGCTGCCCTGGCTGGTGCCCGCCACCACCGCAGTGCCTCCCAGCAGATTGAGTACTGGGCCGCCCTGGGCCAGGATGTGGCGGCGCTTCTCGATCCAGACCTTCTGCTTGATGTGAAGGCTGGACTGGCGCGGCTGCGGGTTGAACCAGTGCGAGCGGCGGCGGTGGCGCCGGAGAGCGTGTTCGCTTGCCTCGATGCCCAACGCCAGAGCGGCAACCTGGCCGCATCAGTGAGCACTGCTTCTGTGCGCTACCAGGCCTGCCCCAGCCGGCCTGGCTTGCTGGAGCGGATCGAAAGCGATGGCAGCATCAGTGTCGGCAGCTTTGCCGAGGGTGTATTTCTGCCCTGCGATCCTGCGGCAGCTTGAGCGAACGCCCGCAGTTGTGGATCCTCGTGGGTGGCAACGGTGCCGGCAAGAGCACCTACTACCGGCTGGCATTGGAGCCGCTCGGGCTGCCCTGCGTGAATGCCGATGTGCTGGCCAGGATCGTCTTTGCCGAGGCGCCGGAAGCCCACAGCTATGAAGCCGCCCAACTGGCCGAGCGGCAACGTAATCAACTGCTGGAGCAGGGCGTGAGCTTCTGTTTTGAAACGGTCTATTCCCATCCCTCCAAGATCGATTTCATCGCTCGCGCCAGGGCCCTTGGTTATCAGATCATCATGGTGCTGATCCATCTTGAAAGCGCCAATCTCAACCAGGCACGTATCGCCGGCCGGGTTAGTGAAGGCGGCCATGCTGTCCCGGTTGACAAGGTGATCAGCCGTATACCCCGCTTGCTGGATCAGGTGCGTGCCTCAATCCCGCTGGTAGATGTGCTGCGGGTCTACGACAACTCCTCAGCGCTTGATCCGTTTATTCCAGTGTTCACGATCACCAACGGCTCTTTGAGACTGCATCTGGATCCTCTGCCGGTATGGGCGGCTGCGTTGCTCTAAGAATTGGCGGATAATCTGCACCAGCCATGCCACAACTTTTGATGGCCTTGCATAAACGGCGCGGCCAAGAGACCTGGCCCTGCAGCCCTGGGAGGAGCATAGAGTACCGGCGGATCTGGAGCCCGTGAACAGCCTGCCCCACGAGCTGGCGTGAGCGTGGCTGGCGGCCGCAAGGCCCTGTGGTTAATCAACTCACGACGAACAGCTGTAGTGAGACACCCCTCCGGCGTTGAAGAATTCCCTGGGCTTCAGGCGGTTGTATGTTGCCTGCACCTCCTCTGATTGCTCGTGATAGGGATTGCTGAATACCGCCTGCAGATCCTTGGTCAGGGTGTAATCGCCCTGGGCAGCTTTTTCATAGGCCGGTGCGATCAGCCATTCGCGCCAGGTGTATTTTGGATTCACGCGTTTCATCGCTTCTGATGTTGCACGCGGGTCGCCGCCGCTTCTGATTTGGTTCCGCCAGCTTTGCAGCCAGTTTTCCCATTGCGCATCGAGCTGCTCTGTGCAGGGTAGGTAGAAGCTCTCTTTCAAGCTTGAGAGTTGCTCTGGAATATCAGACAGCTTGCGGAACAAGATCGTGTAGTCGGCCTTGGATAGCACCATCAGTTGAAGTAGTTCATTCACCAGCGTGGCGTCATAGCTGATCAGGCCGAGCTTGCTGGTCCACATCGCCTCCATTTCCTGGTTTATCGCCTCGGCGAAACCGTCCCGAATTTGATCCAGCCGCGCCAGTGCATCTGTGTTGCCATCGAGTAGCAGCCGGATCGCTGCCCAGAACATTTGGTAATTGGCTTCCGCAGCCAGCGGTTGGTTGAAGAAGCAGAAATGCTCGCCGCCGCCGGTCCAGGGCTGAAATCTGGGATCAAACAGTTCGCAGAACCCGAAGGGGCCGTAGTCGAGGGTGAAACCACCTGCCGCGCAGTTGTCGCTATTGAAATTACCCTGGCAGTAGCCAACGCGCATCCAGTTAGCCACCAGTGATGTGAGCCTTCCGCGAAACAATTCCGCCAGTTCCACCACCTGATCGCTGAAATCAATACTCGGATCAATCTCCTGGCGGTAGTTCCGCTCGATCAGGTGCGCCACGATCATCCGCAGTTCGTTCAGTGCATCTGGATGGGCCTGGCTGCGGGCGCGCCGGGCGAATAGCTCCAGCTGGCCGACCCGCAGAAACGATGGCGCCACGCGGGTGGTGATCGCCGCAGGGTTGTCTACCAGGATGTCTGGCTCAAACGACCTGGAGTTCGGGGAATACCAGGGCCTGCGTACGGTTTCCGCTCGCGACATATAGAGCGTTAGCGAGCGTGAAGTTGGCACCCCCAGGGCTTGCATGAACTCCTGCGCCAGAAACTCGCGCAAGCTGGAGCGGAGCACGGCGCGGCCATCGGCGCCGCGGCAGTAGGGCGTCGGGCCACCGCCTTTGAGTTGCATCTCCCAGCGCCTGCCGTTGAAGACGCCTTCCAGTACGGAAATAGCCCGGCCATCGCCATAGCCATTTCCGGTTCTAAACGGGCACTGCTGGATGTATTCGGTGCCGTAAATGGAGAGGGCATAGCCAGTTGCCCAGCCAAACGGTCGCATCGGCTCCTGCACCACGCTGATGTCGCCGGAAAACAGCCTTCGGAACTGTTCGTCGTGGGCTAGTTCATCGCTCAGGCCCAGTTCGTTGAACAGGGTTTTGCTGTGGGCCACATACTCCGGCGCTGGAATTGGAGTTGGCGTTACCGGCAGGTAATGACCGGAGAACACCTGGCGGGGCTGGTGATCGTGGCCATCAATGCTTGCCTGGGGATCCGCATGCAGTGAATCCAGCAGCGAATAGTCGGCCCGTTGTGCCAACTCCGCAAACGTGGTGGTCGTCACTGTGGTCGTCACTGCTGTTGGCACTGGTGTCTCGGCTGTTGAACTGGCTAGGCATGGCCCCGCCGCTGAGCTGATCATCTTGGCGAAACTTTCGTTAGTTGGGGGAGCGAAACAACAGGGCTTCCATATCCCTTGCGCCCTGAAGAATGCGGATTACCTCGATCAGCTCCTGCTGAAGGCGGTAGAAGATAAGGTAATTTCCATGAACGCAGCGGCGAATCCCGAAGCGCTCGTAGCGAGCCACCAACGCGTAGGCCCTTGGGGTGTTGTCGGCCAGAGCCTCACTGCGATCAAGCAGCTCCTCGGTGAAGCTGACGGCCCGTTCAGGCTTGTGAGCTTCGATGAAGCTACGAATGGCAAGCAGATCGGCTTTCGCCGCTGCTGTGACCATCACCCTCATGCGGCTGAGCTGCTGTCAGCGACAGCGCCGCGCAGTTCCAGGCGTACCGCTTCTATCTCTTGCAGCCGCCCTGTCTCGGCGTCGGTCAGACCCAGAGCAATGGCCGCGTCGAGCCGCTCCAGACGGCATTCCCGCTCCATCAGGCCGCGCATGGCCTCGCGAATGATTTCGCTGTTGGAGCCATAGAGGCCGGAATTCACCTTCTGGCGGATGAAATGGGCCATTTCCGGCGGCAGGGTGATCGAAAGCTTTTCAGCCGATTGCATGACCCGTCCTCCGCTACTGGCTTGCGCTGAACCCGAGAGTAGCAGGAAATACTACTAAGTGCTACTGCCGTGGCTAGGCCGTGAGCGCTGTCGCCCCGCATCCCCGCCTCCCCTCTGGGCGATTGATGCTTTTTCGTAGAGGTGACGCGGTTTTTCAGCAGACACCTAAAGTTATTTCCGACCTTGTGAAGGAGCTGGCATTTCTGTTCTGCAGACCACGGAGCCGTCCATCGGATCACCCCGGGAGCGCCCCGCTGTGCCGGTCACTGCCGGCACGCCGCGGCGCAGTGATTTTCAGCTGAAGCCGTTCATCGCCAGCAGTAACTGGGTGGCCGCCTGGCAGGTGGTCAACACCCTGGTGCCCTACGCCCTGCTGTGGTGGCTGGCGGTGTACTGCCTGCGGCAGGGCTCCTGGCTGCTGCTGCCGGTGCTGGGGCTGATGGTGCTGTTTCTGGCCCGCTGCTTCTCCCTGATGCACGATTGCGGGCACCACTCCTTGTTTCGCAATAGCACCACCAACCGCTGGGTAGGTTTTTTGTTTGGCATCGTGGCTGGTATTCCCCAATTGCCTTGGTCTAAGGGGCACGCCTTTCACCATCGCCATAACGGCAACTGGGAGAGATACAAGGGCCCCTCGGCCCTAGTGAGCGTTGATACCTATAGCAATTTCAGCAACCGCGGCAAGGCCTTCTATCGCTTGCTGCGCCATCCCCTGATGCTGATTCCAGGCGGTTTCTTTTACCTGGTGATCAAGCCGCGACTTGAACTGCTGGCCGGCCTGACTGGCCTGATGCCCCACCTGCTCACCAGCCTGAGGCAATCGTCAGTTCAAAGTTGGCCTCAAATCGTGGCCAGCCATAAAAGCCGCTGGTGGCATAGCCCAGAAGAATTCCGGGATCTGCTGCTCAACAACCTCGCCGTGGTGGCCAGCTGGATTGGCTTGGCCTGGTGGCTGGGGGCTGGTACTTTCTGGTTGATCTATGCCCCGGTGATGGCCTGTGGCGCGGCGATCTTCATCTGCATCTTCTTTGTGCAGCACAACTTTCCAGGCTCCTATGCCCATGCCAGCGACGATTGGCAGGCCATGGATGGCGCCATGCTCGGCACCAGTGACCTGCAGCTGCCGGCGTTACTAAATTGGTTCTCCGCCGATATAGGCTGCCATGCGATTCATCACCTCTGCGAGGCGATTCCTAACTATCGATTGCAGGCCTGTCAGCAGCGCAATGCCCATCTACTCACAGGCGTGAAACGGCTCAGCCTGCGCGACATCCCCAGCTGTTTTGACTACATTCTCTGGGATCAGAGTGCCGGCACCCTCACCACCGTGGCTGCACTCCCCAGCCAGGCCCCCGCTTAGTGCCCAATGATCGGCGGCAGGGGCGGTCATCTTTGCTGGCAGAGGGGGCCAAAGCTAGGGATGGGTTCTGCGGAAGGCCTCAATCGCGTTAACAACACCGGGGGACGAGAATCCGCTGATCAGATAAAGCTGGAACTTCTGGCCTTTACTGAGATACTTGGAGTAAGAGGAGCTTAAAAATGGCAGATAGTTCTTATTGTTGCGTAGATTAATCTCGAAGAAGGGAAGGGTGGTGGCTTTGACGTAATTACCAATCAATCCCTGACTGGGAAGTGTGAGATCGCCGACGGATTCAATTGTCTGCTTGATGCCGGGATCAATCTCGTTGAAATTCACATGAGCCTGACCTTCCAGCAGCATCCAGTACTTTTTGGGTTCCTTCAGCCAGGTGAACGGCAGAGCCTGCTCAAGAGCAGGCGGTGCGGCTGGGTCGTAGCTGCCGGAGGCGAGCATCACGGGGATGGCAATGGCACCGATTCCTTTCGGCCCAAAAACGCTGCGCATCACCGGATTGGCTGCAAACACCGCCCGAGCCCTCGGATCATTAAGGGCATAGGACTTGCGGGGCAGTTCAAGCGCTCGGCACTCAAGCAACAGGGAGATATCAAGGGCGCCATAGGGACGGGTGCAGTCGGCTTGGAGATGGTCGAAATCAATCGTTGCTCCAGCCACCGCCAGGGCGGTGTACCCCCCGAAGGAGTGACCGGCAATGCCGACAGAGGCGAGGTTCAACTTGCCATCGAAGGAACCGGCATTGCGCCGGCCCAACTCATCGATCACGTAGCTGATGTCCTTCGGTCTCTGGATGAAGTCCTGAACATCAAAGATGTCCTGCTGCAACCCCTTCAGCATTGACTTCAGCCAGATCGTATCGCTGCCTGGATGCTGAGGGGCCGCCACCACATAGCCGTAGCTGGCCAGATGATTGAGGCCTTCGGCGTAATCCTCAGGCCTTGAGGCCAGACCGTGGGAGAACAGGATGACAGGGATCTGTGCAGCCTTGTTCTGCGCTGGAATGTAGACGTCTACATAGAAGGATCTCTGGCGACTGGCATCCACCAGATTCCACACCTCCTTACGCACAGAAAAGGGCCCCGGCTTGGCGGGATCCGGCAAGGAATTGAAGTTAACCGCTGGTTGTGCAGCGGCTTCCTTGGCCGAGAGATCTCTCAAGGTGGAGATGACGGCTTCCGTGGCGGCGATGACCCTCTCTCCGGCATTGGCGGCACCAACAATCGCCTCCCCGTGCAACTGGATGTTGGTGGGCAATTGCCGCAGCACATTGAGCTGGCTCAAACCGTCGCTGGAGAAGGCTGCCCCCACCAGAGCGGAGCGCAGAGCGAACTTGCCATTGCCGCCCCGTTGCAAGGTGATGCCACGGCCTAACCGCTCCAACACATCCTCGCCAATTCCGCTGTTAAAGAACTGCGACACTAACAGCGGGTCGATGTCAGCCCGCTTCACCAAGGCTGCGCGCAATTCCGCTTGCTTATTGGGAGGAGTGAACTGCAGAAAGAAGGCCAGATCATCAGCAATGCTTCCATCCTTGGCGAAGGCCTGCAGGGAACTGATGCGCAAGGAGCGGATCAGCGGCCCATAGGAAAAGGAAAGCAGTTCGCCGGCATGGACCGGACTAACGGCCATCAGCGAAAGGGAGAACCCTGCGAACAAACCTACTAGCGCACGCTTGAGCAAGATGTTCTCACTGAATTCTGCATCAAAGTTTAGCATTGCCCAGGATAGTGTGCTCAGATTCGTGGCAAATGCTTGCTATTGCAAAGTATCAACTCGATTGCTCCCGATTACTTCCCTGCATGCTAATAGGTGGCGAGCATTGGGTGCAGTTCAGATTCCGCAGTGGTACTTGACCGGGCATTAAGCACGGTGAAGCTTTGCCTCAGATGCGATAAGACAATATGGTCATCGGGCCCGAGTCTTGATCCTGATACGAGGTGGTGATTCACTGCCATTGATCTGTTTCATTTTCTTACTTCTAGAATGATTCGTTAGTCACTCGTGCCTTCAACTCTGGCCCAACAGTGGCAAGCCGCCGAGCCCGGCGGAGCAACGCCTGATTGGCATGTGAAACAATGATCCTCAGGCGCATCAAGTATTTTTCAATCAGATCGCCGCTCCTGTGATGAACAAGATGTTCAGTTGTGGCATGATTCCATAACCTTAAAGAGCCTCGTGGATTCCAAGGCAATTCGGAAAGTAAAGATGCTGAAGAATGTTCAGTTGCCCAAGAGCTTCAGGGCTACTGTGCCCTTCGCACTGGCGGCTGTCTGCCTGCTTGCCGCTGGTCCGGCCAGTGTCCAGGCCCAAACCGCCCCTCCGCTGCAGAGGCCCAGCAACCCTTCCGTCACCAAGCCCCTGCTGGAGGCCAGGGCCCTCGATCTGCTGCGGGAGTCCAGTGCCCGTATTGCCAGCAGCCGGTCGTTGGCCTTCAACGCCACCGTGGGTTATGAATACCCCAGCCGATTGGGACCGCCTCTTCTATACTCGATAAGCTACGAAGTGCTGATGCAGCGCCCCGACAAGCTCCGGGTGCTGATTCCCGGCGATGGCCCCGCCTCTCAGTTTTTCTTCGACGGCCGAACGATCATGGCCTTCTCACCGGATAAGAATCTGGTGGCCATTGAGCCGGCGCCGCCCACGATCGAGGCAGCCCTCAAGGCGGCCTTCCAGCGCGCTGATCTCTATTTCCCCTTCAGTGATCTCTTGGTGGCTGACCCCTACAAGGCCATGACAGAAGGGGTGTTCCATGCCTTCAGCATCGGACCTTCTGCGATCATCGGCGGGGTCAAAACCAGCATGGTCGCGCTGGCCAACAGTGATGTCTTTCTCCAGATCTGGATCGGCGCTAACGACAAGCTGCCCCGCCGGATTCGAGCGGTGTATGCCGCCGATCCCCTGCGGCTGCGCCATCAGCTGTACCTCAGCGATTGGAGGTTGATCCCTGTGCTTCCCGCAGGCTCCTTTGATCAGTGGCTGTTCTGGGATACAAACCCCTTCCTTTAGGACAGCTTTTCCTGAGCCTCCACATACTCCCTGCGCCGTTCAATCGGCGTACCGCCAGCGGAAGCGGCGAAGTAGCTGGGCGTCCAGAGGTGTGCGCCACGGGCTGCCAGCTCAGGGAAATCCTTGCGCAGCATCCGAGTGCTGACGCCCTTGAGGTAGTTCACCAGCGTCGAGACCGAGATCGTCGGCGGGTACTCGATCAGCAGCTGCCCGTCCCCCACCACCAGCAAAGTTGTCCGCTTCGCCCGTCAGCTCCAGCAGCTGAAAGCTCATCTTTTCGGCAACGCCCAGACAGACCCCGTGCATCCGCTCCAGTGCAGCGTTGCTTAAGCTTTTTGCGGCATTTAGAAACAAAGATCAAGGGAATAACCAACCTCAAAATGCTACGCCTACCTCGTTTAAGTGGTGGTTGCGCCATTGCACCGCAACTTGGGCATGATGGTTGGTGTGAAGCAACGCTACCGCTACCGCCTCTACCCGCACCCCCATCAACAGGTGGCGCTAGCAAAGGCGTTCGGCTGTGCGCGGGTGGTCTGGAACGACGCCTTGGCCAAGAGCCGTGAGCTGTACGCCGCAGGCGAGAAGAGCAGCTACCCGGTGCTGGCGAAACTCTGCATCACCCAGGCCAAGCAAACCCCTGAAAGGTCCTGGCTGTCAGGCCCCAGCAATGTGGTGCTGCAGCAGTCCGTGCGCGACCTGGATCAGGCGTTCCGCAACTGGTGGGCCAGCTTGAAAGGCAGGCGCAAGGGGCCCAAGGTGCGGCCCCCTCGCTTCAAGAAGCGGAGATGTGCTCAGTCGATCCGCTTCATGTCCCATGTGTTCCGCACGGGAGAGCGGTCGCTGACGCTCAGCAAGATCGGCACTGTGCCGATCGAGTGGAGCCGCGCCCTGCCATCTGATCCCAGCAGCGTCAAGGTTATCCGCGACGCCAGCGGGCGCTACTTCGCCAGCTTTGTGGTGGAGGTGGAGCCAACGCCGCTGCCTGCCAATGGCAAGGCGGTCGGCATTGACCTGGGCTTGGCTTCCCTTGCCGTCACTTCAGCCGGTGAAAAGATCGCCCCGCCAAAGTTTCTGCGCTCTGCGCTGAAGCGTCTCCGGCGGCTGCAGCGGCACCTCAAGCACAAGCAAAAGGGTTCCAATCGCTTAGCGGCTGCCAGGCGGCAGG
>JBIKWK010000039.1:0-26474 GCA_044356375.1 Prochlorococcaceae cyanobacterium
CCGATGCCCAGTTCATCCCGGCGCGCCGCTACATAGAGGATGCCAAGCAGCTGTTGCGGGCGATCCTGGCGGAGGGCTGGCAGGACATCCGCTGGGCGGCCTACATCCGCGCCGACAATCTCGATGCCGAGCTGGCCGAGTTGATGGTGGCCACCGGCATGGACTACTTCGAGATCGGCATCACCTCCGGCTCCCAGGAGCTGGTGCGCAGGATGCGCATGGGCTACAACCTGCGCACCGTGCTGGAAAACTGCCGCCTGTTGACCCGGGCTGGCTTCCACCAGCACGTGTCGGTGAACTACTCCTTCAATGTGATCGACGAGCGGCCGGAGACCATCCGTCAAACCCTTGCTTATCACCGCGAGCTGGAACGCATCTTTGGGGCTGACAAAATAGAGCCGGCGATCTTTTTTATCGGCCTCCAGCCCCATACCCACCTGGAGCAATACGCGTTTGATGAGGGCTTGATCAAGCCTGGCTACAACCCGATGAGCATGGCCCCCTGGACCGCCCGTCAGCTGCTCTGGAACCCCGAGCCCATGGGCAGCACCTTTGGCCGTATCTGCCTGGAGGCCTTCGCCACCAACCCGTCTGATTTCGGCCGCACGGTGATGAATTTGCTGGAGCGCGATTACGGCCTGGCCCCCCTGGAGGAGGCCCTGCAGGCGCCGCTGGCAGGGCGCAAGGCCCTGGCCACCGCCGTGAGCTGACAAGAATTGGCTATGGCAATACCAATGGAGACTTGGGCTAAAATTTAGTTAATTGCTGATGTGAGCAGCGATGCCGATGTAAGTGTTTATGCCTATGATAAGAGCGCCGATGCCGATCTAGGTGGTTTCGCTGGAGTTAGATATAATCCCTGGGGTTATTTGTTATCTGATGCGTCGCCAACGCTTTGGTTGCGGCAGCTTTGGTCGCTACAGCTTTGGTCGCTACAGAGTTGGTTGCCTGGGCTGGGCTGCCAGTGCCGGCGCCGGATCCAGATCAGGGCGGCCAGGCCGGTCCAGCCCATCAGCCCGCCCACCGGGTTTGGGCTGGGGGCGCCGGGGCCGATCAGCCAGGCGGGGGTGGCTGGGGAGATTTGCAGCAGGCCCGCCTGCAGGGCAAACCAGCCCCCCACCAGGCCGCCGTGCAGGCCGATGGCCCCCCACAGGCAGCCGCCATCGGCCCGGCGCTGCAGCGCCAGGGCCAGGGCCAGCAACACCAGGCCAAATAGCAGGGCGAGGGCCCCGGCCGGCGCCAGGTGATACCAGGGATGTACGAGGGCGAAGATTGCCGCCTGCCAGGCCAGGGCTCGCCTGGCCCCCAGTTGGAGCTCCAGCTCCCCCCACAGCCAGCCGCGAAACAGCAGTTCTTCGACAAAGCCCACCCCCAGGGCCAGGGCCAGGGCATTTAGCAGCGCGCCCATGCCCAGCTCCCCCAGCCAGCGGGCCCGGCCGCTGATCAGCAGCGCCAGGGCGATCGCCAGCAGCAGCAGGGCGGCCTTAAGCAGTCCGCGCCCCAGGGCCAGCAGCGCCTGCGTTGGCGGCACCGCCAACCCCAGGGTTTGCCATGGCCGGCGGCTGCCCCACAGTCGGCGCAGGCGCCAGGGCAGGCTGGCCAGCAGCAGTATCAGGGAGATCGCCACCCCGGCCAGGTCCAGCTGATCGGGCCGCCAGCTGGGGGCGACCCAGGCCAGCGGCCGCGACGACAGCCAGCCGAGCCCATAGAGCAGCGGCACGTAGAGCAGCGTGCTCCACCAGTGCAGAGGCGCCTTCGGGCAGTGCAGAGGCGCCTTGGGGATGGGCGGCCGGCCTGGATCGCCCGCCTGGCCGGCCGCCGCCATCAGCTGTCGGGCTCCAGGCTGCTGCTTAGGCCCTTGGCCTTGAGGGTTTCGCAGTAGAACTCCGCCGGCTCCAGATCGCAGACGATCACCAGGCCCACGCCGGTGTTGTGGGCTTCCAGCATCACGGCTATGGCGTCCTGCTCGCTCAGGGATGGCACCACCTGGCGCAGGGTGACCACCACATATTCCATGGAGTTCACCGGGTCGTTGTGCAATAGCACCCGGTAGCGCGGCGAGGGCTTGCGCACCCGTTCCGTCTCCCTGTCCATTACGGCTGCACCGCCTGGCACCGTTGCACCGCCTGGCATTGCTGTGCCGCTGGCGAGGGGGGCGCCAGCTGATGAGGGGCCGGCCAATGGGGTGCTTGGCACTGGGGTGGCGCCCGAGTTGTTGCCCGGGCTGCTCCCCGGGCCGGTGACGGCCAGTGGGATCCCCATGGCGGCCGGGACGGGGTGGGGGGCCATGACGGGACGACCGCGATGATCTATTCAATTCTGTCAGCCCATCGCTGACGGCGCCCCTGGCGCTGCCGCCCGACGCCCAGCCCAGGCCCACTGCCGCCAGGCCAGTCAGTTAAGCCAGGGCCGCCCGCAGCCGCGCCATCGCCTCCTCCACGTTGGCGCGGCTGTTGAAGGCCGAGAGGCGGAAGTAGCCCTCGCCGGCCGCCCCGAAGCCGCTGCCGGGGGTGCCCACCACGTGGGCCTGCTGGAGCAGACGATCGAAGAAGCTCCAGGAATCCAGGCCCGCCGGGGTCTTCACCCACACGTAGGGGGCGTGTTCGCCGCCATACACCTCCAGGCCAGCGGCGATCAGTTCACGGCGAATGATCGCCGCGTTTTCCATATAGAAGTGCACCAGAGCCTGCACCTGGGCCTGGCCTGCGGCTGAATACACCGCCTCGGCGCCGCGCTGCACCAAATAGCTCACGCCGTTGAACTTGGTGCACTGGCGCCGGTTCCACAGGGCCCACAGCTCCACCGCTTCTCCATTGGCGGCCTTGCCCATCAGGCCTCGGGGCACCACGGTGAGGGCGCAGCGGGTGCCGGTGAAGCCGGCGTTCTTGGAGAAGGAGCGGAATTCGATCGCGCACTGCCTCGCCCCCTCGATCTCGTAGATCGAATGGGGCAGCTCCGGATCCTGGATGAAGGCCTCGTAGGCGGCGTCGAACAGGATCAGGGCGTCGTTGGCCAGGGCGTAGTCCACCCACTGCTGCAGCTGGGCCTTGCTGGCCACCGCACCGGTGGGGTTGTTCGGAAAGCAGAGATAGATCAGATCCACCTTCTCGCTGGGGATCTGGGCGCAGAAGCCGTTCTCGGCGCTGATGGGAAGGTAGGTGAGGCCGGCGTAGCGGCCCAGCTCGTCGGCGTCGCCGGTGCGGCCCGCCATCACGTTGCTATCCACGTAGACGGGATACACAGGATCGGTGACGGCGATGCGGTTGCCCTCGCCGAGGATGTCGAGGATGTTGGCGCTATCGCACTTGGATCCATCCGACACGAAGATCTCCTCGGCACTCACCTGGGCGCCGCGGGCCTGGAAGTCGTGCTCGGCGATCGCCTGTCGCAGCCACAGGTAGCCCTGCTCGGGGCCGTAGCCATGGAAACCCTCGCGGGTGCCCAGCTCGTCAATGGCCGCCTGCATGGCCTGGCGGCAGGCCTCGGGCAGCGGCTCGGTCACGTCGCCGATGCCCAGGCGGATGATCGGGGCCGTCGGATGGGCCTCGCTGAAGGCCTTCACCCGCCGGCCGATTTCCGGAAACAGATAGCCGGCCTTGAGCTTGAGGTAGTTGCCATTCACCTGCACCATGGGGAGGCGGCGCACGCGCCGATCGAAGTCTTGGCCGGATTGTCCTATGGCGCCCCTCGGCGCCCCGGCCTGCATACGATCAGCTCTTCGCTGGTGCCGCCTCCGGTGTCGCCCCTTGCGCGAGTGTTGCCGTGAGCCTTGCCGCCTCTGTCACTGGGCCCAGTAATCAACCCGGCTATCAGCCCGGTGATCAACCAGTTGCTGGGCTGGAGCCGATCGATTTCGACGGCCTGATCGATCTGCAGATCAGCAAGCCCGCCCGCTACCTGGGCGATGAATTGGGCGTGGTGAAGCGCGATTGGCAGCGGGCCTGGCCGGCGGCCGGTGTGCGCTGGGCGCTCACCTATCCCGAGGTCTACGAGGTGGGGGCCAGCAATACTGGCCACATCATTCTCTATTCAATTCTCAATTCCCTGCCCGGCCAGCTCTGCGATCGGGCCTATCTGCCGGCGGCGGATCTATCGGCGCGCCTGCGCCAGCGGCAGCTGCCCCTGTTTGGCGTCGAGAGCCGGCGGCCGTTGTACAGCTTCGACATCCTCGGTTTCAGCCTCAGCTACGAGCTGGGGGGCACCAACATCCTGGAGATGCTGGATTTGGCCGGCGTGCCGCTGCGGGCCGCCGATCGGGGCGACCTGCCCCTGGATGCAGCCGATGCCCCGCCGCTGGTGTTCGCCGGCGGCCCCACCGCCACCAGCAACCCGGAGCCCTTCGCCGCCTTCTTCGACTTTTTCGCCCTCGGCGATGGCGAGGAGCTGCTGCCGGAGATCGGCCTGGTGGTGGCCGAGGCCAGGGCCGCCGGCCTCAGCCGCAGGGCGCTGCTGCGCGATCTGGCCCAGGTGCCCGGGGTCTACGTGCCCAGCCTCTACGGCCCTGGCGCCGACGGGGTGAGCATCCAGCCCCTGGAGCCGGGTCTGCCGGCGCGCATCCAGCGCCGCACCGCCACCCCCATGCCCCACTACGCCATGGGCCTGGTGCCCCACGTGGAGACGGTGCACGACCGGCTCACGGTGGAGATCCGGCGGGGCTGCACCCGGGGCTGTCGCTTCTGCCAGCCCGGCATGCTCACCCGCCCCGCCCGGGACGTGGAACCAGAGGCGGTGATCGAGGCGATCGAGACCGGCATGGAGCGCACCGGCTACAGCGACTTCTCGCTGCTTTCGCTCAGCTGCAGCGACTACCTGGCCCTGCCGGCGGTGGGGGTGGAACTGCGCAACCGCCTGGCCGATCAGAACGTCAGCTTGACGCTGCCCAGCCAGCGGGTGGATCGCTTCGATAGCGACATCGCCCACATCCTCGGCGGCGCCCGCAAGGCGGGGCTCACCTTCGCGCCGGAGGCCGGCAGCCAGCGCCTGCGGGACATCGTCAACAAGGGGCTCACCGATGCCGAGCTGTTGGCCGGCATCCGCACGGCCATGACCAGCGGCTATCGCAAGGTAAAGCTGTATTTCATGGTGGGCCTGCCGGGTGAAACCGATGCAGATGTGCTGGGAATTGCTGAAACCTGTCGTTGGTTGCAGCACCAATGCAGCGAAATAGGCCGGCTGGAGCTCAACATCACCATCAGCAATTTCACCCCCAAGCCCCACACCCCCTTCCAGTGGCACAGCGTCAGCAGCGCTGAATTCGACCGCCGCCAGCAGTTGCTGCGCCGCGCCCTGCGGGGCCTGCGCGGCATCAAGGTGAACTTCACCGACCTGCGCCTCTCGGCGATAGAAGACTTCATCGGCCGCGGCGATCGGCGCCTGGCGCCCGTGCTGGAGGCCGCCTGGCGCCAGGGCGCCGGCCTCGATGCCTGGTTTGAGTCGGTGGAGCGCACCTACGCCGCCTGGACCTCAGCCATCGAGGCCGCTGGCCTCGGCGGCCGCTACCGGGCCCTGGAGCTCGGCGCCTGGAGCGCCGTGGAGGCGATGGCCACCGACGACCTGGAGGCCTTCTGCCGCCAGCCCCTGCCCTGGGACCACATCGATTCCGGCCTGGATAAAGGCTGGCTGGCGGAGGATCTGCAGCGGGCCCTGGCGGCGGCCGTGGTGCCCGACTGCTCCTTCTCAGGCTGCAGCAGTTGTGGCGTCTGCGGGCCCGAGCTGGGGCACAACGTTGTGATCCCGCCGCCGCCGATCCCCCCCCAGCTGCCCCAGCGGGCCCCCGCCAGCGAGCGGGTCTGCCGGCTGCGCTTCGGCTTCGCCAAGACCGGCTCCCTGGCCCTGATCAGTCACCTGGACACGCTGCGGTTGTTGGAGCGGGCCCTGCGGCGCAGCCGCCTGCCGGTGAGTTTCACCGGCGGTTTTCATCCCCTGCCCCGGCTGCAGCTGGCCCTGCCCCTGCCGCTGGGGGTGGAGGGCCGCGGCGAGTGGCTGGATCTGGAATTCGTTCAGCCCCTGGCCCCCGAGCTGGCCCTGGAGCGACTGGGGGCCCAGCTGCCCGACGGCTTCCAGCTGCTGTCGGCCCAGCAGGTGCCCCTGGCCGGGCCCAGCCTTTCCCAGGAGTTGCGCTCATGCCGCTGGACCCTGGCCCTGGCGCCCGAAACCGGGGCGCCGATCGCCGCCGATCGCTGGCAGGCGGCGGTGGCGGCACTGCTGGCGGCCCCCGAACTGCTCTGGCATGACACCGACAAGAAGGGCCGCCCCCGCCAGCGGGACTGCCGCCCGGCCCTGGTGGAGTTGGAGCTCACTGCGATTACGGCGGCCTCGGCCGAATTAGCATTGCGGGCGACCATTGATGGGGCCGGCCGCAGTTTGCGGCCCGAACAGCTGCGCGATTGGCTGGCTGAACGCCTGCAGCAGCCCCTGGTACTTGGCAAACAATGTCGCCAAGAGCTCAGCTTGAGCACCGTGCTAACTTGCTGATTGGGTGAATAGGCCGTTTCCGCTTCGCCCCTCGGTTTTGCGCAACTTGGTTTTGCGCAATCGAGTTACCGGTTCTGCACAGCCAATTTCAAGAAGTATTCAAGAAATCGCTGTTGACAGGCCCCACCGCAGCACGAGTTGCGCGGTCAGTACTTTCTATCGCTCGCAGCTGGCCCCTTAGCCCCTGCTGATGCTTCCCAACCCTGGCATGGTCCCGAGGGCCCCATCATTCTTATGCAACAGCAAATAGTCATCGCCGAGCAGCTGCGCATTGCCGCAGTGCTCCACGACGACCGTGTCGATGAACTTGTGGTCGCCCAGGGCCGCTATCAAATTGGCGATGTTTACCTGGGCACGGTTGAGAATGTTTTACCCGGCATTGATGCGGCTTTCGTAAATATAGGCGAGAGCGAAAAAAATGGTTTCATTCATGTCACCGATCTGGGCCCCCTGCGCCTGAGAAAGGGTGCCGGGGGCATCACCGAACTGCTGGAACCGCGCCAGAAGGTGCTGGTGCAGGTGATGAAGGAGCCCACCGGCACCAAGGGGCCCCGCCTCACCGGCAACCTCGCCCTGCCCGGTCGCTTCCTGGTGCTGCAGCCCCACGGCCAGGGGGTGAACATCTCCCGCCGCATCAGTGCGGAGAACGAGCGCAATCGCCTGCGGGCCCTTGGGGTCCTGATCAAGCCCCCGGGCGCCGGCCTGCTGATCCGCACCGAGGCTGAATCCGTCAGCGAAGAGCTGCTGATCGACGACCTGGAAGCGCTGCTGCGCCAGTGGGAGGCGATTCAGCAGGCCGCGGAAACGGCCAATCCGCCCGTACTGCTGAACCGCGACGAGGACTTCATCCATCGGGTGCTGCGCGACCTCTATGGCCCCGAGCTGGTGCGGGTGGTGGTGGATAGCCCCGAGGCGGTGGCCCGCGCCAACGCCTTCCTGGGGGCCGACCACGCCAATGTGCTGGTGGAGGTCGATTCAGAACCAGGCGAGATCCTTGAGAATTTCAAGGTGAACGCGGCGATCCGCGATGCCCTCAAGCCCCGGGTCGATTTGCCCTCCGGGGGCTACATCATCATCGAGCCCACCGAGGCGCTCACCGTCATCGACGTCAACTCGGGCTCCTTTACCCGCTCGGCCAATGCCCGCGAGACGGTGTTGTGGACCAACTGTGAGTCGGCGGTGGAGATTGCCCGCCAGTTGAAGCTGCGCAATATTGGCGGGGTGGTGATTGTCGATTTCATCGACATGGATTCGCGCCGCGATCAACTGCAGCTACTGGAGCACTTCACCCAGGCCTTGGCGGACGATTCCGCCCGGCCCCAGATTGCCCAGCTCACCGAACTTGGCCTGGTGGAATTGACCCGCAAGCGCCAGGGTCAAAACATTTACGAACTGTTTGGGCGGGCCTGCCCCAGCTGTGGCGGCCTGGGCCATGTGGCTGTACTGCCCGGCAGGGACACCCTCCAGCCCCTGGCCAGTGTCTCTGGCGTGGTGCGCTCCGCCGCCTCGGCCCGGGCCGAGGTGGCCAGCCCAGTGGCGGCGGCGGCGGCAGCCGTGGAGCCTGGCAACGGCGGCCGCCGCCGCCGCGGGGGCCGCGGGGGCCGTGGCGCGGCGCCGGCGGCGACGGTCTACGGCACCGGCCTGGGCGGGGCGGTGGAGATCGGCGAACACACCGTGGTGCCGCTGCTGCTGGAGGAACAACCGACTCCAGTGCCAGCGGCGCCCGCCCTGGCCCAGGAGGCGCCCGCCGCACCCAGGCGGGCCGATCCCGAGTTGGTGACGGTGGCCATGGATGCCGATCAGGAGTTGGTGTATGGCTGGATGGGGCTGAATCCGGCCCTGTTGCTCGAGCAGAAGCCCCCCTCCGACCACCAGATGGTGCTGGTGGTGCGGCCAGGGGTCGCCCCGGAGGCGGTATTGGAGGAAGCCCGCCAGCAGTTGCACGCCGCTGGACCCCGTCGCCGTCGTGGTCGCGGTGGTGGCAGCGGCATTGGCAGCGGCAGTACTAGTGGCAGTAGTAGTAGTTGTGTCAGTGGCAGTGGTGGTACTAACGGCAGTAGCAGTAGGAGTGGCAGTGGCAGTGGTGCTGGTGGCCGCTCGGCCAATGGCTATGGCACCGCTGACGAGGCCCCAGCCAGCGACTCCCGGGCCGCGCCGCAGCCATGGCAGCTGCCGTCGTCGCCGCGGGAGATGCTGGTCGAGATCACCCCCCTGCCTGAGATCAGTGAGCCCGAAACCGTGATCACGGTGACGGTGCCCACCCACGACCATCCGCCGGAGTCGAGCCCGCCGCCCTCCCCTTCCCCCGCGCCTGCCGCCGCGGCTGTGGAGCTGGCCCCAGAAGTCGAGTTGGACGAGAGCGGCGAACCCCGCCGCCGCCGCCGCCGCTCCTCGGCAGCTACCTAGCGTGCCGGCGAAAGCGCTGGGCCCGGGGGCCATCCCCACCGCTTTCGCCGGCCACGATCCCGCCACGGTGGTCGGCATCGATGAAGTGGGCAGGGGCTGCCTGTTTGGACCCGTGTTGGCCGCCGCCGTGGTGCTGCCGGCGGCGGCCTCTGAGCCCCTGCAGCGGGCAGGCCTCACCGATAGCAAGCAACTCACCGCCCGGCGGCGGGCCGCCCTGGTGCCCGTGATTCACCGCTGGGCCCTGGGCTGGGGTCTGGGCCAGGCCTCGGCGGCGGAGATCGATCGCCTCGGCATCCGCGCCGCCACCGAGCGGGCCATGCTGCGGGCGCTGCACAAGTTGGCGGCGCCGCCAGAGCTGGTGCTGGTGGACGGTGTGCTGCCCCTGCGCCCCTGGTCTGGGCCGCAGCAGACCCTGGTGCGGGGGGATAGTCGCCATCTGGCGATCGCCGCCGCCAGCGTGCTGGCCAAGGAATGCCGCGATGCCCTGATCCGCCGGCTGGCCCTCTCCCTGCCGGGCTACGGCCTTGAGCGCCATGCCGGCTACGGCACGGCCCAGCATCGCCAGGCTCTGCTGGCACTGGGGCCCACGCCTCTGCATCGCCGCTCCTTCCTGGGCAAGCTGCTGGCGAGCTCTATCTCTGGCTGATTTGCCGAGCACCAGTTCACGCGTCGAGCACCAGTTCATGCGTCGAGCACCAGTTCACGCCGAGCACCGGTTTATGGCTCCTGGCACCAGCGGTGAAAGTCTTCCAGCAGCTGGCTGCCCACCCGCGACCTGATGGTCAGCAAAATTCCTGCCAGCAGGGAGCGGCCGGTGGCCTCCAGCACCCTGGCGGGCACCAGCTTCAGCAATGGCGGTTGGCTTACCTGTACCCCGAGGTTGGCATCGCCCTGCAGCCCGGTGGGGCCAGCGCAGAGTTTGGAGCAGAGGCTGAGCTGGAAGTCGTCCACGATGCCCAGCCCCTCCAGTTGGCAGTCGAGCGCCTGTAACTGGATGCTGCCCGGTTCGAGCTGGCATGACAGCTCCACAATCGGATGTATCTGAAGCTGAAACAGCTGCAGGTGGGTGACGCTATAGCGCCAGCGACCAGGCCCCAGCGGCTCCAGCTGCTTGGCATCCAGCAGGGCTTTGACCACCCGCTCCTCGTTGTTCAAGTAGGCGGGCAGGCGCTCGGCCTGCTCGGCAACGCTCAGTTGCAGTTCTTGGCTGGCGCTGAAAGCCAGGGGCATGGGCCGTGGGCCGGCGCGGCATGATCTTATCGGCCAACCCTCTTGCCTCCATGCGTCTTGCCTTCCTCGGCCCTAGCGGCACCTACGCTGAACAGGCGGCACGGTTGCTGGCCCAGTTGGAGGGGCTGGTGGAGGTGGAGCTGGTGCCCCAATCAGGTATCCGCGCCGTGGTGCAGTCCCTGGCCCAGGGCGATTGCGACGCCGCCGTGGTGCCGGTGGAAAACTCGGTGGAAGGGGGTGTGACCGCCTGCCTCGATGCCCTCTGGGAACACCCCGACCTGGCCATGGTGCGGGCCCTGGTGTTGCCGATTCGCCATGCCCTGCTGGGCAGTGGCAGCCAGGAGGGCGCCAGCGAGGTGCTCTCCCACCCCCAGGCCCTGGCCCAGTGCAGCCAGTGGTTGGCCGACCATCTGCCCCGGGCGCTGCAGCTGCCCACCAGTTCCACCGCCGAAGCCGCTCGCATGGTGGCCGGCAGCCGGTTTCGCACGGCGATCGCCTCCTTGGAGGCCGGCCAGGAGCATGGCCTGGAGGTGCTGGCCTATCCGATCAATGATGTGCCCGGCAACTGCACCCGCTTTCTGTTGCTGCGGCGCGGCAGTCGTGCCCAGCAGGGACCGCTGGCCAGCCTGGCCTTCTCCCTGCGGGCCAACCAGCCGGGGGCCCTGTTGGAGGCCCTGAGTTGTTTTGCCAGGCGGCGGCTGAACATGAGCCGGATCGAATCTCGCCCCTCCAAGCGGGAGTTGGGCGAATACATCTTTTTCGTAGATCTGGAGTTAGGCGATGGCGCCGCCAATATGGAGGCCGCCCTGGAGGAATTACGACCTTTCTGCGAACATTTGACTCTGTTCGGCGCCTACCCGCTCACCAACCTGGCCACGGAGGTGGCGGATTGATCGCGGGCTTTATCGCTGGCTTCACTGGCCTTTGTAGGGCTGGTGGGCTTGCGGCCGCGGAACACCCCGAACTGCATCAGGCCGCTGGCAAAGGCCCAATGCATCAACAAAATCGTGGGGGTTTCCCGCAGCCCCTGCAGCACCGCCTTGGGCCCCAAGCTCAGTAGCGCCCAGGGCCGGCGCAATCCCTCCAGGATCGAATCGATCCAGGAGGGCAGGGTGGCACCACTCCAATCATCGGTGCAGATCTCCATGCCGCCCGCCCAGGCGCTGCCCTGCAGATGGGCCTGCAGGGAGCGGATGCTGGCAAATTCCGGGTGGGCCCACTGCTCCAGCAGTTGGCGCATCACCCAGCGCTCGAAGCGGCCCATGGGGCCATCGCTGGGATCGCGGCGGTTCCAGTCGGCTACGGCCAGCAGGCCGCCGGGCCTCAACACCCGCAGCAGCTCATCGGCATAGCGCTGCTTGTCGGGCATGTGGGGGCAGGCTTCCACGCTCCACACCGCATCCACACTGGCCTCTGGCAGATCCAGGTCCAGGGCGTCCATCACCGAAAAGCGGCAATTCAGCCCTGGCGGTGTTAGCTCTTGGGCCCGTTTGATCTGGGCCGGACTGATGCTGATGCCCAACACCTCGAAGCCGTAGTCGCGGGCGAGGATGCGGGCGCTGCCACCGATGCCGCAGCCCACATCCAGCACTCTGCTGCCGGCGGGCAGCCGATCGAGGCCGCTCCAGCGCACCAGTTCATGCACGAAGTCGTGCTTGGCGGCTCGGAAATCGCGTCTGCCTGGGGGGTGGCCGTAGTGGCCCAGATGGATGTGATCACCCCAGAGCCGCTCCAGTAATTGGTCTTGGGTCCAGCGGTCATAGGCGTCGGCAACGCTGGCCGGCCCCTGGTAGCGGCGGTGCTGGCGCTGCCAGAGCACCAGGGAGGCAGTACCGCTGGCCACCAGCAGGGCAGCGGCGCAGGGCCAGCTGAAGGCAGGCATGGGCGGATGGGGGAAGGGCTGAAATTGACGGGATTGAATTGGCCAGCACAATTGAATTGGCCAGCACAGCAGCCGGGGGCGTTGCTGCAGAAGGTGTCGCCAGATGAGCTATTGCCGGGGGTAACGGGTGCCTAAAAAGTTCGGGCCGCGAAAAAGTATTTCAATTATGCTTATCCCCCAATGAAGCTCTAGAGTAAGCCCTAGAGGAAGCTCTAGACAAGCCTAGCAACAGCGAAGGGAGTACTGATGGGGCAAAGGCTCTCAGCTGACTTGACCGCCGAAATAGCGGCTGCTCAGAGTCTCCCTAAGATGTGTTCTTGTGGCATGCATGTGCCCGTAAAACATCCCAGAACAAACTGTTCCAGCGCTTGATATTGGGCTGGAATGCCCACTAGGTATCAAAGCTGTCCTTGATGGCGGTGCGGGCGGCCAGTTGGCGGCGGGTGTGATCCAGCAACTCGTATTCCTGCTGCAGGCGCTCGGCGGTGTCGGTCATCTCCAGCAGGGCCTGCTGGTGGTCGGCCACCGGCCCCCCCAGGTGGGCGCCTATCCAGAAGGAAAGTTCCCGCGGCAGATCGGGCAGATCCGAGGGCAGCGGAGTGGGCTTGCCCACCAGTTTGCCGGTGAGCTCCACCACGTCCCGCAGGGCCTGGCCCACGTTGGCGGCCAGCTGGTCCAGGTCGTCTCGGCTCTGGTCCACCTCGTCTTGAATCCAGCTCACCAAACCCACCCGGAAGGGGGCCTCGCGCACGATGTCCAGCACGCGAAAGCGCTGCTGCCCCATGGTCACGATGTTGCTGCGATCGTCGTCTTGGGTTTGGCAATGGAGGATTTCGGCGCAGCAGCCCACCTCTGCCATGCGCTGGTTCTGGGGATCCCAGCGGATGATGCCAAAGCGGCGGTCCTCCTGCATCACCGTGCGCAGCAGCATGCGGTAACGAGGCTCGAAAATATGCAGCGGTAGCACCTCCTGGGGGAAGAGCACCACGTCTGGAAGGGGAAACAGTGGCAGCTCCCTTACGGCCAGCTCACCCATGGCTTGTTCCGGAGGGGCAGATCAGATACTAGATAAAAAGCCCCCGGTTCGCTTGGATCCGGGGGCGGGGCAGCTCAGAGCTTCACTTCGATGTCGACGCCGCTGGGCAGATCCAGCTTCATCAGGGCGTCAATCGTCTTGGCGGAGGGGCTGTAGATATCGATGATCCGACGGTGGGTGCGGGTCTCGAAGTGCTCGCGGGAGTCCTTGTCCACGTGGGGTGAGCGCAGCACGCAGTAGATCTTGCGCTTGGTGGGCAGGGGGATGGGGCCGATCGCGGTGGCCGCGGTGTGATCGGCGGTTTCGATGATTTTTTCGCAGGAGAGATCCAGCATGCGGCGATCGAACGCCTTCAGGCGGATGCGGATCTTTTGCTGGGGGATGGAGGTGGACATGGTTGAGGAGAGCGAGGGCGCTGGTGCCGGGTGGACATCGGCCGCAACAGGCGAAAATGCTGATGGGCTTGGAAAGCAGCTGACAGGTTGTCGAGTTGCGGTGAAATTGCGGCGAAAGTTTTGCCACCGCTGCTAAATGCTAATTACCCAAGACAATCGCCAACAAAAAATTTCCGAGGCAATTAGCAGCAGGCAATTAGCAGTAGTCAATTGCAAAATTAGCTATGCGAATAAGCGGGGATAAACTGGCTGAATGAATTGAGAAAAACCCTGGGGTAATTCCAAGCAAACTATTGATGGGCCAGTTTATCGACCAGCTTTTTCGCGTTGGCTAGCCTATTTGGCCAGCTTGCTGGACTTATTGGCCAGCAAGCTGGCTGGTAAGCCTAGATCACTTGATGATCTTGGATACCACGCCGGCACCGATGGTGCGGCCACCTTCGCGGATAGCGAAGCGCATGCCCTGCTCGATGGCAACGGGACAGATCAGCTCACCGGTCATGGTGATGTTGTCACCGGGCATCACCATTTCCACTTCACCACCTTCCCTGTCGGTGAATTTGGTGATTTGGCCGGTCACATCCGTGGTGCGGATGTAGAACTGGGGGCGGTAACCAGAGAAGAAAGGAGTGTGGCGGCCGCCTTCTTCCTTCTTGAGCACGTAAACTTCGCCTTCGAACTCGGTGTGGGGCTTGATCGAGTTGGGCTTGACCAGCACCATACCACGCTCGATGTCTTCTTTTTGGATGCCGCGCAGCAGCAGACCCACGTTGTCGCCAGCGATGCCCTCATCGAGCAGCTTGCGGAACATTTCCACGCCGGTGACAGTGGTTTTGCGGGTATCTTTGATGCCCACCACTTCCACTTCTTCGCCCACTTTCACCTTTCCGCGCTCGATACGGCCGGTGGCCACGGTGCCGCGACCGGTGATCGAGAACACGTCTTCGATAGCCATCAGGAATGGCTTGTCGATCTCGCGCTCAGGCTCGGGGATGTAGTCGTCAACGGCTTGCATCAGCTCGATGATCTTCTTTGCCCATGCGGGGTCTCCCTCCAGGGCCTTGAGGCCGGACACCTGGATCACGGGCAGGTCGTCGCCAGGGAAGCCGTAGCTGCTGATCAGTTCGCGCACTTCCATTTCGACGAGCTCGAGCATCTCCTCGTCGTCCACCATGTCGCTCTTGTTGAGCGCCACCACCAGGGCGGGCACGCCCACCTGCTTGGCCAGCAGGATGTGCTCCCTGGTTTGGGCCATCACGCTATCGGTGGCTGCCACCACCAGGATGGCGCCGTCCATCTGGGCGGCCCCGGTGATCATGTTCTTCACATAGTCCGCGTGACCAGGGCAGTCCACGTGGGCGTAGTGGCGGATAGGCGTCTCGTATTCAACGTGGGAGGTGTTGATGGTGATGCCCCGCTCCTTCTCTTCGGGAGCGCTGTCGATCTGGTCAAAAGCGAAGGCCTTGCCACCGTATGTTTCAGCCAACACCTTGGTGATGGCGGCAGTGAGGGTGGTTTTGCCGTGGTCAACGTGGCCGATGGTGCCAATGTTGATGTGGGGCTTTTTCCTATCGAACTTCTCGCGAGCCATGATGAAAAAGAACCGGGGTGGGTGAAGTTGGGTATAAAAGGATCAGGAGTTGCCCTGATTCTTGGAGATGATGGCCTCGGCAACGCTGCGAGGAACTTCCTCGTAGTGGCTGAATTCCATCGAAAAGATACCCCGACCCTGGGTCATGGATCGGAGCTGGGTGGCGTAGCCGAACATCTCGGCCAAAGGCACCTTGGACTGGACTTTGGACTGGCCGTCATCGACGGATTGCCCTTCAATCTGGCCGCGGCGGGAGGAGAGGTCACCGATGATCGGACCGAGGAAATCTTCGGGTACCTCCACCTCCACCTTCATCATCGGCTCAAGCAGTACAGGCTTGCACTTCTTGACGCCGTCTTTGAAGGCCAGGGATCCGGCAATCTTGAACGCCATCTCAGAAGAGTCGACGTCGTGATAGGAGCCATCGACCATGGATACCTTCACGTCGATCATGGGGAAACCAGCAATCACGCCTGATTGACAGGTTTCCTTCATGCCGGCTTCGGCGGGCCCGATATATTCCTTGGGCACGATACCACCAACAATCTTGTTGGCGAACACGAACCCGGAACCGGGTTCGCCGGGTTCCATTTCGATCACCACGTGACCATATTGGCCCTTACCACCGGTTTGACGGGCAAATCTGCCCTCACCTTTGGCGCTACCGCGAATGGTTTCGCGGTAGGACACCTGGGGTGCACCGATGTTGGCCTCCACTTTGAATTCCCGCATCATGCGGTCCACCAGGATTTCCAGGTGCAGTTCGCCCATGCCGGCGATCACGGTTTGATTGGTTTCCGGATCGGTGCGGACACGGAAGGTGGGATCTTCCTCCGACAGGGACTGCAGGGCCTTGGAAAGTTTTTCCATGTCGCCCTTGGTCTTGGGCTCCACGGCCACCGAAATCACCGGTTCGGGGATGTACAGCGACTCCAAAATGATCGGTGCGCTGTCCACGCAGAGGGTGTCGCCGGTGGTGGTGTCCTTGAGGCCGAGGACGGCGCCCAGGTCGCCGGCGCGCAGCTCGTCCACCTCTTCGCGATCGTCTGCCTTGAGCAGGATCAGGCGGGAGATGCGCTCCTTCTTGTCCTTGGTGGCATTGAGCACGTAGCTGCCCTTCTGCAGCACACCTGAGTAGATGCGCACAAAGGTGAGTTTGCCGAAGGGATCGGCCATCACCTTGAAGGCCAGGGCGCTGAAGGGAGCGCTGTCGTCGGCGGGACGCATCGCCTCGGTGCCATCGGGCAGCAGGCCCTGGATCGGCGGCACGTCCACAGGTGCGGGCAGGTAATCGACCACCGCATCAAGCAGCAGCTGTACGCCCTTGTTCTTGAAGGCAGAGCCACAAAGGATTGGGACTAGACCGTGCTTGAGCACGCCCAGGCGAATACCTTTGCGCAGCTGCTCTTCGTTTAGTTCGCCAGTTTCAAAGAAAATATCAAGTAGTTCTTCGTCTGTTTCCGCTACGGATTCCATTAATTTGGTGCGCCATTTCGCCACCTCATCCGCCATGGCTGCGGGCACTTCTGTCTCTTCGATGTCCTTGCCCAGGTCGTCCTTGTAGACGAAGGCCTTGTTCTTCACCAGGTCGATAATGCCGATCAGCTCGCCTTCGGCGCCGATGGGCAATTGGATTGGGGCCGCATTGGCCCTGAGCCGATCCTTGATTTGGGCGTAGACCTTAAGGAAATCGGCGCCGGTGCGGTCCATTTTGTTGACGAACACCATGCGCGGCACCTTGTAGCGATCGGCCTGGCGCCACACGGTTTCCGACTGGGGCTGCACGCCGCCCACGGCACAGAACACGGCGATCACGCCATCAAGCACCCGCATCGAGCGCTCCACCTCAATGGTGAAGTCCACGTGGCCGGGGGTGTCAATGATATTGATGCGGTGGTCTTTCCAGCTGGTGGAAATGGCGGCCGCAGTAATCGTGATACCCCGCTCCCGCTCCTGGGCCATCCAGTCGGTAACGGCGGCGCCATCATGCACCTCTCCCATCTTGTGCACCACACCCGAATAGAACAGGATTCTTTCGGTGGTGGTTGTCTTGCCCGCGTCGATGTGGGCAGCGATACCGATATTTCTGACGCGTTCCAGAGGAAAGGCGCGAGCCACGGGGGATGTCTCCGAAGGGATCTATAAAAATTGGGCATTAGTCTACAGATCGGCAAGCCAGGTTCCGATCCATAGGCTCGGAGCTGCCCGCAGCTCCGACCGACCTCAGCGCTACATCAGTAGCGGTAGTGGGCGAAGGCCTTGTTGGCTTCGGCCATCTTGTGGGTCTCCTCGCGCTTGCGCACGGCGCTGCCGGCCTCATTGGCGGCATCCATCAGTTCACCGGCCAATTTCTGGGCCATGCTGCGGCCGTTGCGGGCCCGCGAGAAGTTCACCAGCCAGCGCAGGGCCATGGCGGTGCCGCGCTCTTGGCGCACCTCCATGGGCACTTGGTAGGTGGCGCCGCCCACCCGACGGGCCCGCACCTCTACCAGGGGGGTGGCGTTGCGCACCGCCGTCTCAAACAGTTCGAGCGGATCGTTGCCGGTGCGCTCGTTGATCAGGTTGAAGGCGTCGGAAAGGATCCGCTGGGCGGTGGACTTCTTGCCGTGCTTCATCAACCGGGCCACGATCATCGAGGCCAGACGGCTGTTGAACTGGGGGTCGGGAAGGACGGGACGCTTCTCGGCAGCGTTACGGCGAGACATGGACGGAGGGAGGGCAGTGGAGGGGGCTGGGGGATTGGGGAGCCTGGCTGAACAGTGCCGCTGAGCAGGCCCATTGGGATGGGCAGTTGCTAATTGGAGCTGGGCTTGGCTGCTGAGAGTGACGCCGGAGCCGTAGCTGGTGGCAGGAACTGTGGCGGCGGCTGGAAATGTTGCCGCTAGTTCCCACTACGGATCAACTCTTGGGGGTCTTCGCTCCGTACTTGGAGCGAGATTGGCGCCGATCCTTCACGCCGGCTGTGTCGAGGGTTCCGCGGATGATGTGGTACCGCACGCCTGGCAGGTCCTTGACCCGGCCGCCACGGATGAGCACCACGGAGTGCTCCTGCAGGTTGTGACCGATGCCAGGGATGTAGGCGGTCACCTCAAAGCCAGAGGTGAGGCGCACGCGGGCCACTTTGCGCAGCGCCGAGTTGGGCTTCTTCGGCGTGGAGGTGTAGACGCGGGTGCAGACGCCACGCCGCTCGGGGCAGGCACGCAGGGCCGGTGACTTGGTCTTGCGGGTGAGGCGCTGCCGTTCGGTTCGGATCAGCTGCTGAATAGTGGGCATCGAGGGCCGGGATCTGGTCGGAGAATATTGGTCGGACGCCCGACCGATTTCCACAATCCGCCACGTTACTGGGTCACCGGCCAGCCCCCTTCTGCAAGCCGGTTTGTCGGCCAGTTTCCCGGCCAATTTCCCGACCAATTTCCCGACCAGTGGTGGTGGTGGTGGGGCTGAAGGCGGTGCCACAGGCACAGCAGCGGATGCCCTCCCCCGGCCGCACAACAAAGCCACCGCCGCTGAGATCGCCCCGGTAGTCGAGGGCCACTCCGGTGAGTAGGTGAAGTTGCTCGGCAGGGGCATAGAGGGTGACGCCGTCGGCGCGACCCACCGGCGTGCCAGCCAGGTGGCCGGGCCGGAGCCGCAGCGTCCAGGCCTCGCAGCCACCGGCCACCAGTTCCAGATGCATCATTCCGGGGGTGCCGGCCACGGCCGCCTGGCGGCCCAGTTCGGCCGCCGCGGTGACGCTGATTCGCAGGCCTGGGGCCTTCGGCATGGCAGGGCGAGGCGGGGAACTAAGGGCGGATCCACCAATCAGATCAACCCGTCAGATCAACCCGCCAGATCAATCGGGCAGTCAGGCTGATCGGGCAGTCAGGTCCATCGGGGCCGATGCTGCTCGGCCGCTGATTGGACCGGGTGAATTGGCCTGGGCTGGTGGCCTGGGCTGATGGACAGGGCTGATCGAGAAAGTCTGACAGGCCCTCGAAATGCTTTGACCACCTCTGGAAAACCCCGCCCAGGCGAGCTGCCCAGCTCTTTGGGGCTGTCTGGCTCGCTCAGGGCACCAGGCCCAGGCCGTGGTGCACGGCGCCGACCACGCCGCGACCCATCACCGGCATGGTGCCGCCCATCACCAGGCCGGTGGAACTGCCGCCGTCCAGGTTGAGGGCATCGCGCAGTCCCAGTTGCAGCAGCAGCTGGGCGGCCTGCGCCAGGGTGGGCCCGGCATCCTCGCTGCCCTCCAGGGTGATCAGCCACAGCAGGCTGCCATCGCTGGCCACCACCGTGCGCGGTGCCCCCTGGCTGAGGAAGGCGCTGCCAAAGCCCTCGGCCGTGCCGTTGAGCGCCAGGCGCCCCCGCTCCAGCAGCAGGGGGCCGCCGCCTAGCACCGACGGCGCCAGGCCCAGCAGCGGCTCGCTGCTCAGGCTGGCAATCTCCACCGCCTCGCCGCCATTCCAGGGCAGGTTGGCGCCCGCCCGGGCCACCAGCAGGCTGTCGCCCTCGGTCAGGGGCACCCCCAGCGCCATCTGGGGGGCCTCCAGGCGGGCCAGCACCCGGCCAGAGCGCAGCAGCAGGCCCGTCTCGTTGTCACTCAGGGCCCGATAGCTCTGCCCCCAATCGGCGGTGTAGCGGCTGACGCCCCGCTGCACGTAGCCACTGTTGAGCACCTGCAGGGGGATGCGTTCGCCGCCGCCCTCGGCCCATTCCTCCAGCCGCAGCCGGCCGAAGCGCGGCAATTCTCCGCTCTGCCAGGCGATTACGCCGCGGTTGAGGATCGGTCCTGACAGCCAGCGGCCATCTCGCTTGATCGCTCCCAGGGGCAGGCGGCGCACCCGGTTGAAGAAGCCGCCGTTGATCGCCACCAGGGCGTCCTGGTTTTGGGCCAGGCTCAGCAGCGAGTTGAGCCCCTCCATGCCGCGATCGCCGGTGAGCAGCCGCAGCTGCAGGGAGCTGCTGCGCGGATCGAGCTGCACGGCGTTGATCCGCACTCCCGAGCGCACCAGCCGCTGCCAGCGCAGCTCTTGGCCGAGCAGGGCCTGCAGGCGGGGATCCAGGCGCCGGGGTGGTTCGTTGGCGTTGGCGTTGGGCCCGGCACTGGCCCCCGCCGGGGAGGAGAGGTCGATCACCACGCGGTTGGGGCCCCCCAGGGTGAATACCCGGGCGGTGGCGATGGAGCCGCCGGCCAGCCGCAGGCCGGTGGCCAGGCCCGGGCGGCTGGCTTCCATGGCGGCCGCCAGTCCCAGGCCCTGGAGTGCTGCCAGTTGGTCCGGGCGGGCCCGCACTCCCACCAACAGGCCGTTCGGGTCGCTGCGCAGCGCTGCCGGTGCAGCCAGATCGAGCACCAGGCGCCGGCCAGCGTTGCCGAGGCGCAGCCCCTGCAGGGGCGGTGGCGGCAGGGTGAGCGACAGGCGCTCGCCGTCTCGCTGCACCGCCACGCCCACGTCGCTGAGCAGGCCGGCCACCTCCACGGCCACCTCGTCATCGAGGTTGCGCTGCCGCTGGGGCGGCAGCGGCAGGCTGCGGCCATACCACTGCAGCTCCAGCTGGCCGCCGCTGCGGCTCACGCTGCTGACGCCCAGCTGGTTTTGCAGCACCTCCAGCGGCAGCCACAATTCGGCCGGGCTGCTCCCGTCGCCTAGCCAAAGCCAGCGGGCCCGCTGCTCCAGGGCGTTGATCGCCAGCCGCCCGCCCCGATGGGCGCCGCCCAAATCCAGGTTTGCCGGCGATGACACCGGTGATGACACCGGTGATGGCGCCAGGGAGGCTGCCGGAACGGGCGGCGGCGGCAGGGGATTGGCCTGGGCCAGCAACGCCGCAGGCGCCAGCAGCGCAATCAACCAGGGCGCGCCGGCCATCGGCAGGATCCGTGCCAGCAATTTCTGCTAGCAATTCATGCAAATAAACCGTAGCGCTCGCCCGCCAACGGCGGCGTCTTTACATGGGATTTAACGTTCTGCGGATGCAGCCGCCTGAGGGCGTGCGGCAACCACGTGTTCGTGTGAACCCACAGGGTTATGCCCCATTCGTCCCGCCCTGCGTCGCGCCCCGCCTGGCCCCACTGCGACAGTCCAGCTCCCGCGACGGTGGCCGGCGAGAAGGATGCCTGCGGCGTCGGTTTCCTGGCTTCCCTCAAGGGGGAGGCCAGCCACTGGCTGCTGCAACAGGCCCTGCGGGGCCTGGGCTGCATGGAGCACCGCGGCGGCTGTGGGGGCGACGGCGATTCCGGCGATGGCGCCGGCATCCTCACGGCCATCCCCTGGAGCTACCTGGAGGCGGTGTGGCCCGAGGCGGCGGCGGCCGGTGGCGTGCGGGGCCTGGGAATGCTGTTCCTGCCGGCCGACCCGGACCAGCGTCAGCAGTGCCGCACCATTTGTGAGCAGGAGGCGGAGCGCCTGGGCCTGCGCAGCCTGGGTTGGCGACCGGTGCCGCTGGATCCAGCTGTGCTCGGTCCCCTGGCCCGCCAGAACGCACCGGTAATCGAGCAGTGGCTGCTGGAGGCCCCCGAGGCGCGGCTCGAGCTGGCCGCAGACCTCGATGGCCTGGAGGCGCTGTTGTTCCGGCTGCGGCGCCGGGCGGTGGATCGGGCCCGGGAGCTGTGGGGCGAGGCCTACGCCGAGCTCTATTTCTGTTCGATCAGTGGCCGCACCGTGGTCTACAAGGGCATGGTGCGCTCAGAGGTGCTGGCCGCTTTTTATGGCGACCTGCGGGACGAGCGCTTCGCGGTGCCCTTCGCGGTCTACCACCGGCGTTTCAGCACCAACACCCTGCCCCGCTGGCCCCTGGCCCAGCCGATGCGGCTGCTGGGTCACAACGGTGAAATCAATACCCTGCTCGGCAATATCAACTGGGCCAAGGCGGCCGAGTCCAACCTGGAGGCGGTCTGGGGTGAGGCGGCGGCAGATTTGAGGCCCCTGGTCAATCCCGCCTTCAGCGATTCGGCCAATTTGGATGCCACCTTGGAGCTGATGGTGCGCAGCGGTCGGCCGATCACCGACAGCCTGCTCACCCTGGTGCCGGAGGCCTTCCGCGACCAGCCGGAACTCGACGACAAGCCGGCGATCAAGGCCTTCTACGAGTTCAATGCCTGCCTGCAGGAACCCTGGGATGGCCCGGCACTGCTGGTGTTCAGCGATGGGCGGACGGTGGGGGCCACCCTGGACCGCAATGGCCTGCGCCCGGCCCGCTACTGCATCACCAGCGACGGCTATGTGGTGATGGGCTCTGAAACCGGCGTGGTGGAGCTGGAGGAGAGCCGAATTGTGGAGAAGGGGCGCCTGGGGCCCGGCCAGATGCTGGCCGTGGATCTGGAGCGGGGCCTGTTACTGCGCAACTGGGAGGTGAAGCGGGAGACGGCCGAGCGGCTGCCCTACGCCAGCTGGCTGGCGGATCACCGCCGCAGCTTGGCCCCTGGCCCCTGGCGGCCGGAGCGCCGCATTGGCGACCTGGACCTCTTGGCCCTGCAGACGGCCTTCGGTTTCAGCGCCGAGGACCTGGAGCTGGTGATCGAGGACATGGCGGGGCAGGCCAAGGAGGCCACCTACTGCATGGGCGATGACATCCCCCTGGCGGTGCTCTCCGCCAAGCCCCACCTGCTGTACGACTACTTCAAGCAGCGCTTCGCCCAGGTAACCAATCCGCCGATTGACCCGCTCAGGGAGAAGTTGGTGATGAGCCTGGAGATGCATCTGGGCCGGCGGGGCTCGGCGCTGCGGCCGGATCCCGCCGCCGCGGCGGTGCTGCACCTGAACACGCCCCTGCTCAACGAAGCCGAGCTGGAGGAGCTGGCCCAGCAGGGGCTGGCCACCGCCACCCTCTCCACCCTGTTGCCGGTGCTGGACGGTCCCGCCGGCCTGGAGCAGGCCCTGCAGCGCCTCTGCTACGAGGCCGAGGCGGCCCTGCGCTGTGGCAGTCAGATCCTGGTGCTCTCCGACCGGGTGCTGGTGGATGGGGCCCCTGGCGGCATCGACGCCACCACCACCTACATCCCGCCGCTGCTGGCGGTGGGGGCGGTGCACCAGCACCTGCTGCGGCTGGGGCTGCGGCTGCAGGCCTCGATCGTGGTGGAGACCGCCCAGTGCTGGAGCACCCACCACCTGGCCTGTTTGATCGGCTTTGGCGCCAGTGCCGTCTGCCCCTGGCTCACCTGGGAGACCACCCGCCACTGGCTGGCCCATCCCAAGACCCAATCGCTGATCGAGCGGGGCAAGCTGCCTGCCCTCACCCCCGAAAAAGCCCAGGCCAACGTGCGCAAAGCCCTGGAAGATGGCCTGCGCAAGATTCTATCTAAGATTGGTATTTCCCTGCTGGCGAGCTACCACGGTGCCCAGATTTTCGAGGCGATTGGCATCGGCGCCGATCTGATCGAATTGGCCTTCAAGGGCACCACCAGCCGGGTGGCGGGCCTCAGCCTTGGCGAATTGGCCAGTGAAACCCTCGCCTTCCATGCCAAGGCCTTCCCGGAACTGAATCGCACCAAGCTGGAGTTCATGGGCTTTGTGCAGTACCGCACCGGTGGCGAGTTCCACCTCAACAGCCCGGAGATGGCAAAGGCCCTGCATGCCGCCGTCAAGGCGGGGCCTGGCTACGACCACTTCTCCACCTATCAGACCCTGCTGGAGCACCGGCCGGTAACGGCCCTGCGTGATCTGCTGCAGCTAAAGCCCGCCACCAATCCCCTGCCGATCGAGCAGGTGGAGAGCGTCGAGAGCATCTGCGCCCGCTTCTGCACCGGTGGCATGAGCCTCGGCGCCCTGTCGCGGGAGGCCCATGAGGTGCTGGCCGTAGCGATGAATCGCATCGGCGGCAAGAGCAACAGCGGCGAGGGCGGCGAGGATCCTGCCCGCTTCCACCAGCTCAACGACGTGGATGGGGATGGTAATTCCGCCAGCCTGCCCTCGATCAAGGGACTGCGCAATGGCGATAGCGCCTGTTCATCGATCAAGCAGATCGCCTCGGGGCGCTTTGGCGTCACCCCCGAATATCTGCGCAGCGCCAAGCAGCTGGAGATCAAGGTGGCCCAGGGGGCCAAGCCGGGCGAGGGGGGCCAATTGCCCGGTCCGAAGGTGGATCCCTACATCGCCTGGCTGCGCAATAGCAAGGCTGGCGTAGCCCTGATTTCGCCACCGCCCCACCACGACATCTATTCGATTGAGGATCTAGCCCAGCTGATCCACGACCTGCACCAAATTCATCCCGCCGCCAAGGTGAGCGTGAAGCTGGTGGCCGAAATCGGCATCGGTACGATCGCGGCGGGCGTGGCCAAGGCCAATGCCGACGTGATTCAAATTTCCGGCCACGATGGCGGCACCGGCGCCTCGCCGCTGAGTTCGATCAAGCATGCCGGCAGCCCCTGGGAACTGGGGCTCACCGAGGTGCACCGATCACTGCTGGAGAATGGCCTGCGCGATCGGGTGTTGTTGCGGGCCGATGGCGGCCTCAAAACCGGCTGGGATGTGGTGATCGCGGCGCTGCTGGGGGCCGAGGAATATGGCTTTGGCTCGGTGGCAATGATCGCTGAGGGCTGCATCATGGCCCGGGTTTGCCATACCAATAATTGCCCCGTGGGAGTGGCAACCCAGAAGGAGGCCCTGCGCAAGCGCTTCACCGGCCTGCCCGAGCACGTGGTGAATTTTTTCCTTTATGTGGCGGAGGAGGTGCGCCAGCTGCTCAGCGTGCTGGGGGTTAGCCGCCTGGAGGATTTGATTGGCCGCTCGGAACTGTTGGAGCCCAGGTCGGTGGCTTTGGCTAAAACCAAGGCGCTGGATTTGTCATGTTTGATCGAGCCGATTCCAGCGGCCGCCGATCGAGGCTGGTTGGTCCATGAGGCCGTCGCCCATGGCAATGGCGCCACCCTGGAAGACCAGCTTTTGGCCGATGCCGCCGTGATGGCGGCGATCGAGGGCCATGGCCAGGTGGAGCGCGACCTGGCGATCGTGAATACGGATCGCAGTGTGGGCGCCCGCCTGGCGGGCGAAATTGCCCAGCGCCATGGCAATCGCGGCTTCAACGGGTTGCTCAAGCTCACCTACCGGGGGGCGGCGGGCCAGAGCTTTGGCGCCTTTGGCATCAAGGGAATGGAGGTGCGACTGGTGGGAGACGCCAACGACTACGTGGGCAAGGGCATAAATGGTGGCCGGATCACGGTGGTGCCGCCGGCCGGAGTGCAAGACCCTGGTGAGCAGGTAATTCTCGGTAATACCTGCCTCTATGGCGCCACCGGCGGGGAGCTCTATGCCCTGGGCAGGGCTGGTGAGCGGTTTGCGGTGCGCAACAGCGGTGCCAAAACCGTGGTTGAGGGGGCTGGCGATCACTGCTGTGAATACATGACCGGTGGGGTGGTGGTGGTGCTGGGCTCCACGGGCCGCAATGTGGCCGCCGGCATGACCGGTGGGGTGGCCTTCCTGCTCGATGAAGATGGCGGCTTGTCCGATCGTCTCAACCGCGAAATCGTGGCCCTCTGCGATCTCACCACCACGAACCAGGAAGACCTGCTCAAGCCATTGCTAGAGGCCCATCTGGAGCACACCGGCAGCGCCAAGGCGGCGATGATTTTGGCCAACTGGACTAACTGGAAAGCCAAGTTCAAGCTACTGGTACCCCCCAGCGAACTGGCCAACGTGGGCCTGGCCCAACAGCAGGCGGTTGCGGCTTAGATAGCTATGAGCTAATGCTTGAGTTTGGTGGCTTAGATGGCTATAGATAGCTATGGGCTACTGCTTGAGTTTGGCGGCGGGCCAAGGCCAGGTGCTTTGGTTGGGATGATCCGGCATTGAGCGCTTCGCCGCCTTGGCCATCATCCGATAGGGATTGCATTGAAAAGTATTGAAGGCATAGCGATAGCGGGCAGCTCAATGTTGCGCATCAGGCCCTGGGTGCCGGTGGCATGCTAGACGTTGCAATGCTTTTCTTGCGACCAAATCAGTGATAATTAAGCTTTTTCAAGAGTCTTTGATTACTGCTGCCATATGGCGATGCCTAGGTCAGAGCCTGCCTAGCGCGGGTGTTGCCGCATCAGCCGTTGCACCTCGCCGGCGTGGTAGCTGCTGCGGGTGAGGGGGCTGCTCACCACCTGCAGGAAGCCCAGCACATCTTCTCCGTGGTGGCGGTATTGATCAAATTGTGTTGGGCTCACAAATCGCGCCACCTGCAGGTGTTTGGGACCCGGTGATAGATATTGGCCGATGGTGACGATGTCTACGCAATGTTGGCGCAGGTCCGCCATTACCTCCAACACCTCGGCATCGGTTTCGCCCAGGCCCACCATCAACCCCGACTTGCTATAGGTGCGGGGCCATTGTTCGCGCACCCGGCGCAATAATTCCAGCGAGCGTATGTAAATGCCTTGGGGCCGCACGCTGCGGTAGAGCCTGGGCACGGTTTCGATGTTGTGGTTGAGCACATCGGGGGCCGCCGCCATCACCTGGGCCAGGGCCTGCCAATTGCCACAGAAATCGGGAATCAGCAGTTCGA
>JBIKWK010000107.1:0-7712 GCA_044356375.1 Prochlorococcaceae cyanobacterium
TTGTTTCATCGTGGAGAAACGAGGGGCATCTGCACCTCTGGAATGACAGCTCGTCATTCCACCCTGTTCACCCTCTGATCAGGGCATTCGGGCCTCGGGTTTTACACCACGCAAAGGGACGCTGCCCCCCCGCCAGCGGCCATTGGTGGAAGCCCGATCCCGCCTTAGACTCGCAAATCTCCGATCGCTTTGGCGATCTGCATACCGCTGCAATCGCTGGCGAGCTGGGGCCGTGGCGCCAGCAGCCCTGCGGATGTCTAGCTGAAGTATTGGCACTGGACCAGTTCTCCAGAAACATCTATCGCGGCCAAGCCATGGTGTTTGCCGCAGATCCGTTGAAGAAATAGCAAATCTACAGACGCCCTCCTCCGTGCCAAACAGGCTAAAGGAGTCTACCTGCCATTAACCAATGGGCCGCATATTCACGATTGGAGACAGCATCTCCCAGGGGTTTAGAAGTGGCGGGACGGCTTTTAGCGAGCATGCATATAGTACATATATCGCTCAAGCCCTGCAGGAGACTAGCTATCGGAGGCTGCAGTGGCCAGGAATAAAACTGAAGATAGACCTCGAGGGCATGGTGAAAATGCTAGAAAATAAGTTCGGGAACGATATCAGCGCCCTGGAATGGCTACCAATTCTCGGTGCTATCTCCGAATTTCAAGACAGATCAGAAGATTATTACGAGCGTGGCGAGGGGGCCATGGGGAGGCCTGCACCCAATTACGCCCACGACTTCACGGATAACTGCGCAGTCGAAGGCATGCGCGTTGCGGATGCCTGGGAGGTGACACCAAGATTATGCCTCAAAAAAGTATCGGCAGATCAAGACAGCGCAAAAGATAATTTTGGCATTGCAATGGCAAGTTCGCCATTCTATCGAGCTGCATACAAAGTTCTCAATCCTCAATCTAGCGATAAATACCTAGATTATTCTGCAATTAAATGGCTTAAGCAAATAGCGGCAACGGAAGGGGTTGAGAACGCAATAGTATTCTTGGGCGCCAATAATGCCTTGGGAACTATATTTAAGCTGCAATTGGAGCCGGGGGATCTCACTCCCGGCGAAAGCAAGACCTTTGGATCTCGAACGACGGCGGGAAAAGAAGAAGATCGCTACACTCTTTGGCATCCACTAGCCTTTGAGCACGATTATAGATTGCTGGTGTCAAAAATAATTGAAGCGATGCAGGAAAACAAAAAAGCCGATTGGAAAGTTTATTTAGGCACTGTTCCCCTTGTAACTATAGCAGCCATGATCGAGGGATTTGGGGAGGAAAGACTGGTCGATGACCCCCGCGTCCCAGCTGGAACCGCACAGAAACGATTTCGATATTATCAATACTACAAGTATTATGGCGTCAACGAGAGCACCGCACTTCAGGCTGGCAAAGTAATGAAGTTTCGCGATGCGCTCTTTATTGATAAGGTAATTATAAATTTTAACAAGTCAATTGAAAAGATTGCGCGCGAGATGAATGGCCAGATTGGTCGCAAAGCATTCGTCGTTGTGGATATTAGCAATGTCCTTGCCGATATGGCGTGGAAACGTAATAGCGGAATGCCGACATATCAATATCCCGAGGAACTGCGATGGCTCTTCCCTCCAATTAATACTAAATTCTATGATGTGAATTCAAATGGTGACATTGTTGATGGTGGGATCTTCAGCCTTGATGGAATCCATCCCACGGTGATCGGCCAGGGAATCATTGCTTCCGAGTTCTTAAAATCGATGATTGCCAATGGATCGGCGCCGAGCGAAGCGGCATTGAACTGGACAACCATCATCAAAGATGACAAGTTGCGCCAAGAGCCATTGAAAATCATCAATAGTCTAGTCAATAAATGGCAAGCAATAGACTTTATCGTAAATGTTGTCTCTGCATTTAGCAGGCTTTAATGCAGATGGAAAAATCCAATTCTCGCTGGCATCGCTATGCCCCACTGTCTTGCCCGCCAAGACGGATGCCAGTCTATACGCATACGCCACCAACTAATTCGGCATGGTCACAAATTCCTCGGCCACGGAGGGATGTAGGGCCATGGTGCGATCGAAGTCGGCTTTGGTGGCGCCCATGCCGATGGCGATGGCGGCCATTTGAATGATTTCGGCGGCGTGGTCGCCCACCATGTGGCAACCCACCACTTTGCCGCCAGCAGTTTCCACGATCAGCTTCAGCAGCACCTTGGGATCCCGCTTTGGCAGCGCCTGGTGCATGGGCCGGAAGCGGGCCCGGTACACCTTGATGCCAGCGGGGCCATGGAGCGCCAGGGCCTGTTCTTCCGTCAGGCCCACGCTGGCCAGTTCCGGCTGGGAGAAAACTGCGGCGGCCACCAGGTTGTGGTCCACCTGGCGCGGTTTCTGGCCGTAGATGCTGTCGGCCATGGCCCGCCCCTCATCCACCGCCACCGGCGTCAGACAAATGCGGTCGGTTACATCGCCCACCGCATAGATGTGGGCCACGTTGGTGCGCTGGTCGCCATCCACCGGGATCCGATCGCCCTCCACCCCCACGCCAGCGGCTTCCAGCCGCAGCCCCTCCAGGAAGGGCCGCCGACCGGTGGCCAGCAGCACGCCGCAGCCGCTGATCGGCTCGCCGCTTTCGCTGCTCACCACCAGCTGGTCTGGGCTGGTGCCACTGATGCCAAGTTGGCTCTGACCAAAGCGGATCTCGATACCGGCGGCCTCCATGCCCTCCTGCACCGCCCTGCTGGCCTCGCGATCAAAGCCCCGCAGCAGGTGATCACCTCGCACCAGTTGGGTCACCTTTACGCCCAAGCCATGCAGGATGCAGGCGAATTCACAGGCGATGAAGCCCGCCCCCACGATCGCCACCGCGGCCGGCAGCGACTCCAGCAGGAAGATGTCGTCGCTCACCCAGCCCAGTTCGGCGCCGGGGATGGCGGGGCGCTGGGGCCGGCCCCCCACCGCAATCAGAACCCGATCGGCCGTCAGTTCCCGGCTGGCGCCATCGGCCGAGCGCACCAGCACGGCGTGGCTGCCGCTAAAGCTGCCCCAGCCCCGCACCAGCTCCACGCCAGCCTTTTCTAAAAAGCCGATATGCAGCGCATTGAGCCGATCCACCTCGGCGCGCACGTTGGCCAACAGGGTGGCCCCGTCGTGCCGATAGCCCTCCAGTTGCCAGCCGTAGCTGGCGGCATCGGCCAGCAGGTGCCGGTAGGCCGAGCCGTACACCAACAATTTTTTGGGCACGCAGCCGCGGATCACGCAGGTGCCCCCCACTCGGTCGCCTTCCACAATCGCCACCCGGGCGCCGTAGCTGGCGGCCCGCTTGGCCGCCGCCAGCCCGCCGGAGCCGGCGCCGAGCACGATCAAATCGAAGTGGTCGTCCATGAAAAGGGGGCTGGGGGGTGGGGGCTGGGAGGGGGTGCTGGAGATGGGGGCTGAATTGGGCTTTGTGCCGCAGGCCGTTGGCCTTGCCCCTGCCCTCTGATGCAGCCGATCCTCCCCCCTGACCCTGTTTGTCCTACCTCACCCCGCCGCGACGCTTGCCAGCGGATAGCCTTCGACCCGCCAGCGACTGAGGCCGCCGCGCAGGTTGGCCAGCCGCTGGCGGCCGGCCTTGAGCGACTTCTGGGTGGCCAGGGCCGAACGGCTGCCGGAATGGCACACCAGCACCAGCGGGCGGTCGTGGGGGATCTCGCCACTGCGGCCCTCCAGCTCCGGCAGGGGCAGCAGCAAGCTGCCGGCGATGCGCCCCTCCGGGCCGTTGAACTCCTCGGCCGAGCGCAGGTCTACGAGGGTGAGCCCTACCAAAGCCCTGCTGCGCCTTGTACGACAGCGCTAGGCAATCGAGAACGAGTGGCCCTGGATTAGCGATGGGCAACTTGGTGGGGACGCCCACCGCTACGCCGAAGGCCACTGCGAACGCTAATCCGAAAGCAATGACGTTCAGGCTCTGGCGCCACTGGGCAGCCTGGGCCTCAACTTGCTGCGTATCAATGGCTTTCGCTCCATAGGCGTCCACTCCATCAGGACTGGATTGATGGCCGTAGCCCACGTCGTCAACAGGATGATCGGCTGGAGTGGGATTCAGGCGCTGGAGCGGGAGTAACGAGACTTTCAGTCAGCCCTGGGGCAGCATCGCCGTAGGTACATACATTTGTACTCAGCCAGTTGCCGCGGCGGCGGCCATGTCAGCTTTCGCCCATGGGAAGGCGGAAGTTTCCCTCGGTGCGCATAGGGTTTTTCCATCTGCGTTTTCCCAGCAGTCTGCGGCTTGCTTTCAGTAGTTTGCAGCTAAGCTACTTCAGATTGGTACCGGGCTCTGTTTTGAGTCATGTCTACCGCCCCCCTCAACAAAAAACATTTCCATGCCCAATACTCTTACTCTCGGGGGCGCCAAGGTTTTTAACGGCAATTACCTGCTTACCGACGGCACCTCTTTTAACACCAGCAGCGGGCTCGCAGCCAATGTCGCCCCTCTTACTGGTGCCCAAATTGCAACCATCACAGGCACCGGTGTTAATAGTGTTGCCGTAGATCTTGGCACTGGTGCTGACACCCTGCTGATCAACCACCTTGACCGGCACTGCCGCCACTGCCGCTAATTCACTTATGAATCTCCGCGGTGGCAATGACAGTGTTATTGTCAATTCCAACGTTACCGCTTACAGGATTGATGGTTTTGGCGGCAACGACACTCTGGTAATCGGCACTGCCACCGTCGCTAACTCTCTTATCAATGGTGGTATTGGTGCTGATTCAATTCTCGTTAACGCCGGTGCAACCCTTATCAATACTCAGATTTCTGCCTCTACTGCTAATAATGCAACCGATGGCATTGACACCATCGCCATTGCTGCTGGCTCCACGGCCACCGGATCATTTATCACTAACTTCAGCAAAGCAAATGATGTCCTAATCGTTGGCGGCTCTGGCCCTCTTAGCTTCGCCGCCACCTCCTTCACGGGTACTATTACTCGAAACACCGTTGGTGTAAATGCTTTCAATGTTGACCTCTTCAACTGGCTGGCTCAAGGCACCGGCAACGCTATCAAACTGATCTGATCTTCGTATCATAATCCCTGGGATTAGATAATTTTCGGATAATCTTTAAACCAGGCTAAAGCCTGGCTTTTTTATTGGCCGTCCCATCGCCTGCTGGCGCCTGGGGCTTGGCTGGCCGTTTTTACTGTTTGCTGCTTCGATATTTAGGACGGATCTCCCCCCCCAGAGCCAACTGAAAGTCAGGCACAAGGTCGATGGAGTTGCCTTGCAGGGGCTGCTGTCCTTGGTGGGATTGCTCCTCTCTCTTGTTCAAGCCCGCGGCGCCTGCTGATCTGATCGGCTTTCTGCGGTCGCTTCCTGGGGGCCGCAAGCGCCGGGGGGTGCGCTATCCCCAGTGGCTGCTGTTGCTGCTGGCCATACTGGGAATTCTCAGCGGCTGCCACAGCACCAGGGATCTGGAGCGATTTGCCAGCCGGCACCGCGGGGCCTTCAATGGGGCTTTCGATGTTGAGCTTCGCGGCGCACCCATCGACTGCACCTTTCTCTACCTGTACGAATGGGCCTCTAGCTGTTTGAACGGGTGGATCTATGGCAATAATCCCGCCTGGCAATGCTCTGTGCTTGACAGTTGTTCAGTGGTTATAGGTCACCGCCCCATGCATCCATCGGGCGGTGGCATGCTGGCTAAGGATTGATTTGTTTTCCTCCCCTTGGCTGCCATGGCTTCCGGCGACTCCGGCGCTGCGGCGTTCTGGGACCAGCGCTACCGCGATGGCAGCGATGGCTGGGAGCTGGGCCGCCCCGCCCCGCCCCTGCAACACTTTCTGCAAGCAGACCCCCGCGCCCCCCAGCCTCCCGGGCTGGTGCTGGTGCCCGGCTGTGGTCGGGGGCACGAGGCCGCCCTGTTGGCCGCTGGTGGCTTCCAGGCGGTGGGGCTGGATTTCAGCGCGGAGGCCCTGTCCGAGGCCCGTCGTATCCACGGCGATAGTCGCGCGCAGCTGCGCTGGCTGCAGGCCGATCTGCTGGATCGCCACGCCCTGGCAGCCCAGGGGCTGGGGGCTGGCAGCCTCAGCGGCGTGCTGGAGCACACATGTTTCTGCGCCATCGATCCGGCCCAGCGCGACGCCTATCTGGCCCAGGTGCACCATCTACTGGAGCCCGGCGGCTGGCTGTTGGGCCTGTTCTGGTGCCACCGCCGCCAGGGGGGGCCGCCCTATGGCAGCGATCCGCAGCAGCTTTACCAGCAGCTGTCTGGTGCCGGATTTGTGCCCGAACTGTGGGAGCCAGCCCAGGGATCCCTCCAGGCTCGCGACGATGAATGGCTGGCACTTTGGCGGTTCGCCCCATGAGCTCATCGCTGGCCGAACAGCTGAGCGAACAGCTGACTGGAAAACTGGCCCAGTGGGGCTTCAGTTGGCGGGGCCTGCGCGATAACCGCCACGGTGAGTGGTGGCTGCTCGGCCAGCTGTCGCTGATCGCCCTCCACCTGCTGCCGCCCCTGCCTGCACCCGCCAGCTACGGGATCGTCTGGCCGCTGGCCCTGCGGTTGGTGGGCTGGAGCACTTTTGGCCTGGGTGTGCTGCTGGCGGCCCAGGCCGCCTTCAATCTGGGGCCCAGCCTCACGCCCCTGCCGGAACCCATGGCCGGCGCGGCCCTGATCACCAACGGTGCCTACGGTCGCTGCCGCCATCCCCTCTATCAGGCGATCCTGGTGTGCTCGCTGGGCTCGGTGCTGGCCCTGGGCAGCCTGTTGCACCTGGTCCTGCTGCTCGCCCTGGCTGTGCTGCTAAGCGGCAAGGCCGCCCGGGAAGAGCAGCGCCTGTTGCAAATTCATCCCAACTACAGCGCCTATCGCGCCACCACAGCGGCGATCATTCCCCGGTTTCCCGGCCTCGATTGGCGCTGATCGAGCTCACTTGCCGGCCGGCATCACCTGCCCGGCCCACATCCTTGACGGCAGGCGCACCCAGAGATGAGGAGTCAGCAGGTTTCAGCGCAAGTTGTCCTGCCCGCGCAGTTTGAACTGGCGCAGTCCACCGAACGCCTTGCTCCAACCAAATACCTTTTCGATTCCCCGGCGGGCATTGATCGATTTGGCGTAGCCCACGTGGCGGGTGGTAGGGCTATCGATCGCTGAGCCGCCGCTGCGGGCGGTGTTCTGGGCCACGTGCGGAGTTACGCCCAGCCGCCTCATCTCAGCCACGAACCCTTTCGTGTCGTAGTTCTTGTCGGCGCCGAGCGTTTTCTGGTGGGCACCGGCGAGGTCTGCTGCCATCTCTTTGGCGGCATCCCGCTCACCGGTGCCCGTGGCCTGGGTGACTTGGCAATCGACGATCAGGTCATGACGGTTCTCCATCAGCAGATGGCCTCGATAGCTGAGCTGAGCTTGATGCCGCGAAAGTCGCCTTTTGCCCGCTTCTTGCCCTCTTTGGGAGCACCGAATCCCTCGCCAGGGCCAGGGGGCGGAGGCGGAGGATCCTCCTGGCCATCGATTCTCTTCAAGGAGGCGTGTGATGCTCACGCCTGCAACAACGTGCCATCCACAGAGAAGTGCTCGTCGCTGAGCAACGGTTTGACCTCTGGAGCACCCATCAGCTTCTCCAGGAACAGCCCCGGTGACCGCCAGGAAAGATGACGCCTCTGCCGCCGATCAGGCGGCCATCACCAAGATAGCTGGTTTGATGTTGTTTTCCGGTGGTGGTGGATTGATCCAAACCACCTCGGGTTGTCGCCAGCA
>JBIKWK010000108.1:0-7704 GCA_044356375.1 Prochlorococcaceae cyanobacterium
CCCTAGATGGTCCAGTGCCCCGGGAGCTGCAGCCGCAGTTCTGGCCGGGGGGCTATCGCGCCGCCCTGGAGGGCTCGCCCCTGGTGGTGCTGGCCAGCCGGTTGGACGAGCGGCCGGAGGCCCCCCTGGTGCTGGATGGCCAGCGGCTGCGCTGGCGGCGCTGGCATCTGCAGCTAAACCAGGTGATCGCCGCCTTGATCCAGCGGGCCCAGGAGCCCCTGGCCCCAATGGCTGCGGCCGCGCCAGTGGCTGCGAGCGCCCCAGTGGGTTCTGCAGCGCCAGTGGTTTCTGCAGGCCCAATGGCTTCGGCCTCCCCAATGGCTTCGGCCACCCCAATGGCCTCGGCTGCCCAGCTGGCAGCTGCCCGTCGCCGGGCGGCGGCGGCGGGTCTGGATAGCGACCAACAGCGGGCCGTGACCGCCCTGTTGGCCCAGCGGCTGGTGCTTGTTTGTGGCGGACCCGGCACCGGCAAAACCAGCACGGTGGTGGCGATGCTGGCAGCCCATTTGGACCTGTGGCCCGCCGCAAAATTGCACCTGGCGGCCCCCACCGGCAAGGCGGCCACCCGGCTGCGATTCGCGATCGAAAGCGGCTGCAAGCGGCTGTCCAGCGGTGCCGCCACTGCAGTTCTCCTGGCTGCGCCCTGCTCCACCCTGCACCGGCTGCTGGAGAGCAATGGCCAGCGCTACGGGCGCGATCACCGTCAGCCCCTGGAGCTGGATTTGTTGGTGGTGGATGAGCTGTCGATGGTGGATCTGCCCCTGATGGCGGCCCTGCTGGATGCCCTGCCTGCCAGCTGTCGCCTCGTGCTGGTGGGGGATCCAGCCCAGCTGCCACCGGTGGGGCCCGGGGCGGTGTTGCTGGAGCTGATGCGACCTGGCCGGCTAGCGGCCCTGGGGGCTGCGGCCGTGGAGCTGGTCACCCCCTATCGCAACACCGGGGCCATCGCCTCGGTGGCAGCTGCCCTGCGGCCAGAAGGCGACCCGGGGGAGCAGGCGAGGCTGGAGCCAGACAGCTGGGCGGTGCCAGCTGAGGCAGCCGGTTCAGCAGATGCTTACTGGGGCAGGGCTGGGCTGGAGCAGTTGCCACGGCAATTGGCCCAGCTGCACCCCTCAGACAACTTGCAGTGGTTGCAGGCCCCCGCCCATGCAGCACCGCCAGCGGCGCTGCGGCGGCTCCGCCAACACCAGCGGCGCCTGGCCGAATTGGCCGCCGCCAGCGATCAATGGATCGCCGCTGCGCCATTGGCGGCGGGGGACTCAGCGGCAGGGAGCTCAGCGGTGGAGGGCGAGGCCGCCAGGGCCCTGTTGGCGGAATTGGAGAGCTGCATCCTGCTCACCCCCCTGCGGCAAGGCAGTTGGGGAGTGGCGTCGATCCATCGCCAGTTGTTGGGCGAGCAGATCGAAACAGAGCCGGCCCAATGGCCCTTGGGCACCCCGGTGCTCAACCGGCGCAACCTGCCTGAACAGGGCCTGGCCAACGGCGATATCGGCGTGGTGGTGGAACAGGGGGGTGAGCGGCGCATTTTGTTTCCAGGCCCTCGCCTGTTGCACCCGGCGCGGATTGGGGCGGCCGAACCGGCCCTGGCGCTCACGGTTCACAAGGCCCAAGGCAGTCAATACGGCGAGGTATGGCTACTGCTACCACCTGGGCGCAGCTGGGATGTGCGACTGCTGTACACCGGTCTCACCCGGGCCCAACATCGAGCATGGTTGATCACACCCCATGGAATTAGCAACCCGCCAGCAGCGACCCTGGGGCTGGTTTGAAATCTTGGCCGTAGGTGATGGCTACCTGGTGAAGAGGCTGTGCATCCATGCGGGCCAACGCATCAGCCTCCAGCGGCACCATCACCGCAGCGAACACTGGGTGGTGGTGGCTGGCCAAGGGGAGCTGGAGTGCGAGGGCAAATTGATCGCGGCTGGCCCTGGCACCAGCCTGGAGGTGCCCTGCACAGCTACCCATCGCTGCAGCGCTGGTGCGATTGATTTGATTATCATTGAGTTGCAACGCAGTGCTCTGATCAGCGCAGCCGACATCCACTGCAGCGAAGCCAGCATTGAGCGCAGCGAAGCCAGCATTGAGCGCAGCGAAGCGGACATCGAGCGCCTGGCCGACGACTACGGGCGTAGCTCCCCATAGCCAGGGGCCGATCTCTGGGGCTGGCGCCAAAGTGGTACGATCAAAATTCAACCTTTGTGAAGGTCAAGGCAGTTATTCACGGGTGTCTGCCGGCCTGTCGACGAAGGATCACCCCAGGCCCAGGCCACAAACCCAATGACATCAACACACGAGAGCCTCAGCTCCTCGGTGGATCTTATCGCGTCGGTAGCTTCCCCCAGTCAATTAGATACGCTTCAAACGCATCGAATCTCCACAAGTCTCCTTCAGAATCACCAGGAAGAAGCGATCCTGGATGTTGAAGGATTGATGGATAATCAGGAAACAGCCCAAATTCGCTTGGACGAATACCAAGGCAAGGAACCTGAGGACAAGGGAACTCAAGACAAGGAAGTCTCTATTCACCCCGAGGGCGTGATCGCCCAAGACCAAGCCGCTCCAGAAGGCTTGATTGAAACAAGCATGCTAACCGAACAGGAAAAAACTGAAGACCCTCAAGCAGAAGAAAGCGTGGACAATACAGACAAAGTTCAAGTCGTGGAAGCAGAAAGTTTCGCTGAAGTTATTGGCAGCGAAATTGACAGCACTGACATCGATGGCGATGATATTGACGGTGATAATATTGACGGCGATGAAATTGACATCAACGTAAGCGCTGAATTGACTGAGCAGCCCATACCAGCTGAGGTTGCGCCCCCGGCCAATGGCTTTGGCAATTTTGGGTTCTGTCCCGAAATTCTTACGGCAATTGAGTCGATGGGCTATAGCGAGCCCTCACCGATTCAAAAAGCCGCAATCCCTGAATTGATGCTGGGCCGCGACGTGTTGGGCCAGGCCCAAACAGGCACCGGCAAGACAGCGGCTTTCGGCTTACCCCTGCTGGCGGCGATAGATCCAGATCTACGCCATCCCCAGGTGTTGGTTTTGGCTCCCACCAGGGAATTGGCCATGCAGGTAGCTGAATCCTTCAACAGCTACGCGGCTCACATGCCCCGAGTCAAGGTATTGGCAATCTATGGCGGTGCTGATTTCCGCGATCAAATCCACCACCTGCGCCGAGGCGTGCAGATCGTTGTGGGCACCCCAGGGCGGGTGATGGATCACATGCGCCAGAGCACCTTGGATCTATCCAATCTGCGCACGTTGGTGCTGGATGAAGCAGATGAAATGTTGCGCATGGGCTTCATTGATGACGTGGAATGGGTGCTGAATCAGCTACCTGAGCAGCGGCAGGTAGTGCTGTTCTCGGCCACCATGCCAACCGAGATCCGCCGCATTAGCCAGAAATATCTCAATTCTCCGGCCGAAGTTACCATTCGCCAGAAGGGGGATGATTCCAGCCGCATCCGCCAGCGCTATCTCACCGTGCATGGTCCCCAGAAATTGGCGGCCCTGGAACGGGTGTTGGAGGCTGAGGGCAGTGAAGGGGTAATCATCTTTGCCCGCACCAAGGCAATCACCCTCACCGTGGCCGAATCTCTGGAGGCCCACGGCTATGACGTGGCCGTACTCAACGGCGACGTGCCCCAGGCCCAAAGGGAACGCACGATTGAACGGTTGCGCAGCGGCAAGGTGAATGTGTTGGTGGCCACCGACGTAGCGGCCCGCGGTTTGGATGTAGAGCGCATTGGACTGGTAATCAACTACGACATCCCCTTTGATGCCGAGGCCTATGTGCATCGCATCGGCCGCACAGGCCGGGCAGGCCGCACAGGCGATGCAATTTTGTTCCTCACACCCCGGGAAAGGCGCTTTTTAAGTGGATTGGAGCGGGCGGTGGCTCGGCCCATTGAACCGATGGAGGTGCCGAGCAATGCCACTATCAATCAGCATCGCCTCGATCGCCTGCGGCTGAGGCTCACGGCCCAATTGCAATCCCAGCTTGGAGTCGTTAGCAATACAGAAACAGCATTGACGGCAAAATCATCCGCAAATCTGATATCAAAAGAAGCGACGAAAGATTCGGAAAATGATTTGGCGGCTGAATCAGCAAAATCAATCGACAAGTCTAATTCAAACTCTACTTCCAAAACTCCCAATTTTTCAGTATCTGCCGCTTCCATGCCGAGTCAGGAGCGGGTCCTGTTGGCGGAAATCCTGCAGCGGGTTGCCGGCGAGCAGAGTTGCACTGCCGAGCAGCTGGCCCTGGCGGCCATCGAACTCACCCTGGCCGGCAAACCCCTGCTGCTGCAGGGAGAGGAGTCCTGGAATCAGGGCCGCTCGACCGCCGTCGGCCGCGATGGCGATCGCAGCGATGGACGCCGCCCCCGGGAGGCCAATCGCGAACCGGGCAGGCTGATGATGGACGGCAGGGGTCCCCGGGGAGAACGCCCCCCTGGTCCTCCAGAGGGTCACATGGAGCGCTTTCGCGTGGAGGTGGGCTGGCGCGATCGCATTAAGCCCGGCAATATTGTTGGGGCGATTGCAAACGAAGCCGGTCTCAACGGCAAGGCCATTGGCCGCATCCAAATCTTTGATACCCACAGCACAGTAGATCTTCCCAAGGGCATGCCTGAGGACGTTTTTCAAGGACTTCGTCAACTCCGCATAATGAACAAACCCCTGCAAATTTCCAGAATTAAAGACTGATTATTGCTAGGGAAGCCCTGGAAAACTCTAGCCATGATCAATAGCCATGATCAATAACTATGATCAATAGCTATGATCGATAGAGCCCTGATGCCGCAATGGCCCTCAGCTAGCTTTGTTAGCGAAATGGCGGCTTTACAGAGTATCCCTGATTATCCGCCGCACAAAATGCACCCCGCCGAAATCCATTTCACCAAAATGGCAACTGCAATCTATTTTGTGCGGCCTTGTCAATACTTAGGCTGAATTTGCATTAATCAATCCGCACCAAGAAGTGATGTCAATTAATAGCCAAAATCTGGAAAAATTTCCAGCCCAATTAAGCCGTGCAGGGCTGCATTATCATTTACAATAGTGACAAACTACTCAGGAAATCCCTTGAAAACCTCAGCCATGGCCAGTGGAGCCATGTTGCCGCAAAGGCTCCCATGGGGCGGGATCGCAAAAATCGTGGCCCTGCAAATTCTCATTAGGCTTAAGCAGTCTCCATATAATCGCAAACTGGTGGCATTCCCGCCTTGGGATCTATTGCCAGAAGCTGGGCCTCGCCTCGCCCACCTCCCGCAGCCTTAGCAATGGCTTTGGCAATGGCTTTGACAATGGCTTTGGCAATGGCCCTGGAAACAATTTTTCCAAGACTCTTTAAACGCGCCGAAAAAATTGCCCAGCTCGCTCTCAAGCCATTCAATGCCAAAAGTTGTGCAGGGAACCTCGAAAAAAATGGGTTCCGCACCGGCCGACCAGATAGACCCTCTGCGGCAATTGGAGTGGATGGAGCCCAAGGCCAAGCCAGGGGCAATTTTTCGATATGCCATACAATTAAAATGATCACATTTAAACATTGCCGCATAATTGCCAATGCCACAAACCTTCCATTACTACATATTTACGAATGCCATAAACTTGCCGTTACTACATATTTGCCAATGTTACAGTCTGGTCAGCATGCCCGGTCGATGTAATCACTTAAATGGTGAAAATCCCAGAAAGGCCCCCTTTTTTGAGGGGGGAGGTGGTTCGAGACAAAACTTGCATATCTGCGCTTCTTTTGAAGCATTCGCAAAACTCCACCTGGTTTAATTTTCTGCTGTATGATAAACGCGAGCTTCGATTTGCAGAGACCTGAAACTCCTCCGGTTAACTGAACATGTCTGTGCTTAGGCTCTCCTTAGCCCGATTCGCCGCCATGGCCCTCCGTGAACCCCTCTATCGCCATCCCTGCCGGTGCCATCCTTGCTGGTGCCATAGCTGCCGGTGCAAGAACCGCCGGAACCATCGCCGCCGGCTCTGCTCGGTTTTGCTTGCCAGCTTGAGCCTCGCCACCTGGGGCGGCCTGGGCCCTCTGCCGGCGCGGGCCAATGGTATGGGGGATGTGGTGCGCTCCATATGCATGAGTGTCTTCAAGGCGGAGATGCAGGACGCCGGCAAGAAGGCCCCTGCCGGCATGGCCAACTACACCTGCGGCTGCGTCACCGAGCAGATCACCAGTGGCAGCACTATCGATGGGGCGAAGGCCACTTGCAAACAGCAGGCTTCCCTGCGCTATCCACTCTGAGTAGGCAGTAGCGGATCCCTTGCTCGCAGCGTGCCCACCACATAGTGATCATTGGGCTCCTCCACTATTTTGGCCGATTCATGCAACCAGCGGATCGTGCCATCCTTCGTTTTTATTTTATAATATATCGACCAACTGCCTTGCGATAGCCCCCGGGCAGACTTAACGAAAGATTGATCTACTGGGTCTATGATCTGATCTAGCAACTCGGGCTTCTTATATATCTCCGCAGCGGTCCAGCCCGTAAGCCCCTCAATGCGACTGCTAACATATAGAATCTCTTTCATTTGAGAGTCTCGCTTCCAAACCACTTCCTCAATAGATTCGGTAAGCTGTATAAATGTTTCCAGGGCATTTTCCGAAGCTTGATGCAGGGAAACCATCTCCGAGATGTCGGTGAGAATGATGATTGCCCCCAGGTGCCGTCCATCTGTTTCGCGATAGGGCAATACCTGAATTAGATAGGAGATATCATAGCCAGATGCTTCAATTATGCGCCTTGATTCTCCTTCGATCGCCGCCAATAGGGCATTTTTCAAACCAGCTAGAGGAATCGTAGTTAAAATGCCCATCAAGGGCTGGCCAATGTCAGCATCAACAATGCCAAATACACGAACAGCAAGAGGGGAGAATCTGGTAATACAGAGATCGCGATCTACAATCACTATTCCTTGGCCTAGGGACGATTGAATGTTCTCCAACTCATTGTTGAGCCGCTCAAGCTCGTCACTGTGGGCTCGAAGCTGTTGATTTAAGTTGCCAAGGTCTTCGTTAGCCGTCCTTAACTCTTCGTTAGATGCTTCTAGTTCTTCATTAGAAGATTGCAATTCCTCAGATGAAGCCTGGAGTTCCTCCGATGATGCTTCTAGTTCTTCATTTACCTGCTCTAGTTGAACTAAAGAGCGGCGCAGTGAATCTTGACTTCGCAGTAACTCCCGTTCCAGCCGCTCAATCTCCTGGCCAAAAGCGGCATCCCGCTCATCGCTGACCATGGCAGATACCGGCTCATCGCTACCAAAGATCTGCAGAAAAGAAAGCAGCAGGAGCCAGCGATCGGCTACGGGTATAGTCCGGGCTTCCATTTGGATTATCCATGGAAGATCGGGTAGGTTAATCACTTTACTCACTATTTTTTTGCCATAACTACGACTCATCAAGAGCAAACTACGGGCTTCTGCTTGCAATTCTTCCCGCAGAAAAGCCGAGGCTGTTGTGGTAATGCGGCCTTGAGGAATGCGGCAAAATGGTGTAATATCACCAATTACTTCAAGTAATTCATGGTCTTCATCTAGCACCATCGACGGCGGACAAGTGCTGGCGTCCCCTGAAGTGGTGTAATTCCCCCGGCACCCCCACCCCGGTGTAGCCGGGGTGGGGGGACGCATCTCAGGCGACTGGCTCCGGCTGGTGTTGCAAGAGGTGGGCAGGTCCGTTTCCCT
>JBIKWK010000041.1:0-25956 GCA_044356375.1 Prochlorococcaceae cyanobacterium
AATGACTAATGACTAATGACTAATGACTAATGACTAATGACTAATGACTAATGACTAATGACTAATGACTAATGACTAATGACTAATGACTAATGACTAATGACTAATGACTAATGACTAATGACTGATGACTAATGACTGATGACTAATGACTGATGACTAATGACTGATGACTAATGACTGATGACTAATGACTGATGACTAATGACTGATGACTGATGACTGATGACTAATGAATGCATGGCCAGTGACTGATGACTGATGACTGATGACTGATGACTGATGACTGATGACTGATGACTGATGACTGATGACTGATGACTGATGACTGATGACTGATGAATGCATGGCCAGTGACTGTCTTTATCCATCTGCTTTGTCGCTATTTTTTATGCTGCCAGTCTCTCCGATCGTGAGGCCAACAAAATTTAGGATTTTTTGGGCAGTCATTATTGTAATTTGCGCTTAAATGCTCTGCATTCATCTTGCCCAGCTGAGGATTCACTCGCCATCAGGCAGCTATTTCGCTTGTCTTGGAGGAGCTTGGCGAGGGCAAAACCTAGCCGGCCTCAGCCGTTGATCATTGCCACGGCCCGCATGGCGGCAGCGGCTGCCTCCTCCACGTCCCCTTCGCGCCCGGCCAGGGTAAGGCGACCAAAGGCGCCTACAGCCTTGACGTCAACCACGGTGATATTGGACGCCTTTTCCGCTTCATTGGCGGCGATTAACACATAGCCAGCCGGCTCAGTTTCCAAGATGAACATGCTCATGCCGGCCTGGATCATCGAACCCCTGCGGTTCAGGCGATTGATCAGCACAGCGTGGTCGGGGGTGATCGCCCGAATGATTTCCGTCCAGGTGACCTCGCAGCGACTGCGCTGGGAGATTTTGCTGCCGATGGCCTCCAGCACCACATCGCCGGAGTGGATCACATTGCTCTGGTCCCGGTTGTAGATGGCCAGGGAGCCAAAGGCGCGCTCCACCACCATCTGACCCAGGCGCACCGTGCTGGCCTTGAGGGCTATGTCGGTGACGCGGTGTACCGCCATCCCCGGCGACACCTCCAACCACAGGCAGGCATCGCCCGGGATCGGTAGAAAGCCCTGGCTGACGGTGCCCATGTAGGCGGCCAGTTGGGGTTGGAGCGAATCGAGAAACACGTAGGTGCGCAGCTCAATCGACTGCACGTGGCTCGATTGGCTGGCCAGCCTCCGACCCTCGCTGTCGGTGGTGATCACACAGCTGGCACCGGAATTGTCACCACCTATCTCGGTGCCGGTGATCCGACTGGAACCGGATTGACCTGCTCCCCGTTGCGATGGGGAAGGTTGCAAATTTGAGTTGCTGAGCCTGGAGGTCTGCAGTCCAGAGCGGCGTCGGTCCAGGGGCCGGTCCTCAGCGCTCAAGCTGGCTGAGAGGGTGATTCTGGCGGGGCGTTCGCTCAAGGACGCGGCAGCGGACCGGCTTCAACTTTGCGTGACTTTACCGCCCGGCTGGATTCCGCCAGACCAGCCGACTGCCCTGGCCGCCAACTCCAATGCCGGTCTGCCCGCCAGCAGCCCCCTGAAAATTGGCAGCGAAGCTAGCTAAATGCTCCTTTAGCACACTGGGTTCTGTAGAGCGGCCTGGGGCCCTGGAGTTTCTGGATTAGTTCAGCGTTTGCTAGTAATCGAGGCAGTGATCCCGAAGAGATGTAACGGGCCCGGCGGATGGGTGGGTCGGCCTGGTTAGGCAGGTAAGCGACTCAGGGCAGGCAGGCCGGGAATGGTTCAGAAAATGGCCGACAACCCAGGTTTAGCGGCAACGGTGCTTCGGGAAGATCTGCCGCCGTTGCTCAAGCAGAACGGTCAACGGGAGGTGTTCTGCGGACTCACCTCAATCGTGTGGCTGCATCGGCGCATGCCCGATGCCTTCTTCCTGGTGGTGGGCTCCCGCACCTGCGCCCACCTGGTGCAAAGTGCCGCTGGAGTGATGATTTTTGCCGAACCCCGTTTCGGCACGGCCATTCTCGGAGAGCGGGATCTGGCCGGTCTGGCCGACGCCAACGCCGAGCTCGACCGGCTGGTCAACGACCTGTTGGAGCGACGCCCCGAAATCCGCACCCTGTTCCTGGTGGGTTCCTGCCCCAGCGAGGTGATCAAGCTCGATTTGGCCAAGGCCGCCGAGCGGATCAATCGGCGCCTGGCCGGCCAGGTGATGGTGATCAACTACAGCGGCAGTGGTATCGAGACCACCTTCACCCAGGGGGAAGATCAGGCGCTCACAGCCCTGGTGCCGCTGCTGCCGGCCAGCGACGAGCCGCAACTGCTGCTGGTGGGCACCCTGGCCGACATGGTGGAAGATCGCTTGATCGGTCTGTTCCAACGCCTCGGCATCGAGGTGGTGCGCAGCCTGCCCCCCCGGCGTTCCACAGAGTTGCCGCCGGTGGGGCGCGGCACCAAGGTGCTGTTGGCTCAGCCCTTCCTCTCCGCCACGGCCCGGGCCCTGCAGGCCCGCGGCGCCGAGCTGATCAGCGCCCCCTATCCGCTGGGGGTGGAGGGCAGCCGCGCCTGGATGGCGGCGGCGGCGACCGCCTTCGGCATCGGCGATGCCCAGGTGGCCGAGCTGCTGGATCCCCTGGTGGAGCGGGGCCGTCGCGCCCTGGCACCCCACCGGGAGATATTGAGTGGTCGGCGCCTGTTTTTACTGCCCGATTCGCAACTGGAACTATCGCTGGCGCGCTTTCTGCAGCGCGAATGTGGCATGGAACTGGTGGAGGTGGGCACCCCCTACCTGGATCGCCAGCTGCTGGGGGCCGAGATCGCGCTGCTGCCCAGCGGCACCCAGATCAGCGAGGGGCAAGACGTGGAACTGCAGCTGGAGCGGGTGCGGGCAGCGCGGCCCGATCTGGTGCTCTGCGGCCTGGGACTGGCCAATCCGCTGGAGGCGGAAGGCATCGCCACCAAGTGGTCGATCGAGCTGGTGTTCAGCCCCATCCACGGCATCGACCAGGCCGGAGATTTGGCCGAGTTGTTTGCCCGGCCCCTGCAGCGCCGCTCGCTGCTGCAGTTCGGCACTCAGCCCGCCGTTTCCGCCGCTGCTTCTGCAGCCCCCAAAGCGGCTGCGGCCGCCAACCCACCTTTTACCGCCGCCAATTCCCTCACCATGGCCAACCCCATCGCCGGAGCTGCCCGCTGATGGAACTCACCCTGTGGACCTACGAAGGCCCTCCCCATGTGGGGGCCATGCGCATCGCCTCTTCCATGGAGGGATTGCACTACGTGTTGCATGCCCCCCAGGGGGACACCTATGCCGATCTGCTGTTCACGATGATCGAGCGGCGCGATCGGCGTCCTCCCGTCACCTACACCACCTTTCAGGCCCGCGACCTGGGGGGCGACACCGCTGAATTGGTGAAGCGCTCCGTGCAGGCAGCCGTGGATCGCTTCCAGCCCGAGGCCCTGCTGGTGGGCGAGAGCTGTACGGCGGAGCTGATTCAGGATCAGCCTGGCTCCCTGGCCAAAGGCATGGATCTAGGTGGCATTCCGGTGGTGAATCTCGACCTGCCGGCCTATTCAAAAAAGGAGAACTGGGGCGCCGCTGAAACCTTTTATCAGCTGGTGCGCAATCTGCTCAAGAACGCCATGCCCGAGCCGGGAGCGCCAAAGCCCTCCCCCTCTCGCTGGCGAGAGGAGGGGCGTCGGCCCCGGGTGAACCTGCTCGGGCCCAGCCTGCTGGGTTTTCGCTGCCGCGACGATGTGCTGGAGGTGACGCGACTGCTGGCGGAGCAGGGGGTGGACGTGGCGGTGGTGGCTCCCCTGGGGGCCAGGCCCGCCGATCTGATCCGCCTGCCCCAGGCCGACGCCAATGTCTGCCTCTACCCGGAGGTGGCCGGCAGTGTCTGCAGCTGGCTGGAGCGACAGTTCGGCATGCCCACCATCCGCACGGTGCCCATTGGCATCGGCGCCACCCTCGATTTTCTACTGGAACTGGGCCGCTGCCTGGAGCTCGATCCAGAGTTGAGTGAGCGGGCAACCCAGCAAGCCGAGCAGCGCTCGCGGTTGCCCTGGTATTCCCGATCGATCGACTCCACTTACCTCACCGGTAAGCGGGTGTTCATCTTTGGCGATGCCACCCATGCGATCGCCGCCGCCCGCATCGCCAGCCAGGAGCTGGGCTTCAAGGTGGTGGGCCTGGGCAGTTACAGCCGTGAACAGGCCCGGGAGGTGCGGGCCGCCGCCAAGGAGCTGGGGCTGGAGGCCCTGATCAGTGACGACTACCTGGCGGTGGAAAAAGCGATGGCCGCAGCGGCGCCGGAACTGGTGCTCGGCACCCAGATGGAACGGCACAGTGCCAAGCGGCTGGGGCTCCCCTGTGCCGTGATCAGTTCCCCGCTGCACGTGCAGGATGTGCCGGCTCGCTTCTCGCCCCAGATGGGCTGGGAGGGGGCCAATGTGATGTTCGACACCTGGGTGCATCCGCTCATGATGGGCCTGGAGGAACACCTGATCGGCATGTTCCGCCACGACTTCGAATTCGTGGAGGGCCACCGCAGCCACCTGGGGGAAGCGCCCCCAGCCCCCAGTCCCTCGGGGCCCAGCGCCAATCCCAGCGCCACTGTCTCAAGCACCTCGCGCTCCAGCGCCCCTGCCCCTGTGCCAGGGGGCTTGGCGGTCGCCGCCAATGGCGCGGCTGGTGGCTCGCCAGCCGCCGCAGCTACCGCGGTGCTGGAGGCCCCTGGGGCCCCGGCGGCTATCGCCGAGTCCCTGAACTGGACAGCGGACGGAGAGGCGGGCCTGGCCCGGATTCCCTTCTTCGTGCGCGGCAAGGTGCGGCGCAACACCGAGGCCTTCGCCAGGGACCAGGGCATCACTGCCATCACCGAGGAGGTGCTCTACGACGCCAAGGCCCATTTCAGTCGCTGAAGGCCTGGCCAAACGCCTGGCGGAAGCCTGGGGGGCGATGCAATCGCCGCTGCCAGCAGAGAAATGTCACTTTTGAAATTTCTGCATAGCTGCTGCCCGATGATTAACACCACCAGATCGTTCTTCTCGTTCTGCCCCCAGCTCTTGCCATCGCCAACTCCCGCCCCTGCCAGTAACCACCCCTGCCAGTACCCGCCGCCCCTAACTCCCGCTGCGGCCAGCAGGGCCCACTCCAGCTCCACTTAAAGCTCCAAGTTCCCGCTCTCTCGCACTCTGACCCCATGACCACAACCCTGTCCCGTCTCGACGGAGAAGGCAGCCTCCAGGTTCACCAGGACGCCTCGATGCAAATCGAGGCGGGCGCCCTGGTAATCGCCGTTTATGGCAAGGGCGGTATCGGCAAATCCACCACCTCCTCCAACCTCTCGGCCGCCTTCTCCAAGCTGGGGAAACGGGTGCTTCAAATTGGCTGCGATCCCAAGCACGATTCCACCTTCACCCTCACCAAGTCGATGGTGCCCACGGTGATTGATATTCTCGAAACCGTAGATTTTCACACTGAAGAACTGAAGCCAGAAGACTTCGTGTTCGAGGGATACAATGGAGTGATGTGTGTGGAGTCTGGTGGGCCGCCAGCTGGTACTGGCTGCGGTGGCTACGTTACCGGCCAAACCGTTAAGTTGCTCAAGGAGCACCATCTACTGGAGGACACCGATGTGGTGATCTTCGATGTGCTTGGTGACGTGGTTTGTGGCGGTTTTGCGGCTCCGCTTCAGCATGCTGACTACTGTCTGATCGTGACCGCAAACGATTTCGACTCCATCTTCGCCATGAATCGGATCATTGCGGCGATTCAGGCCAAGGCGAAAAACTACAAGGTTCGGCTCGGTGGGGTGGTGGCCAACCGCTCAGAAGATACCGATCAAATTGATCGTTTCAACGAACGGGTGGGCATGCGCACCATGGCCCATTTCAAGTCGGTGGATGCCATCCGCCGCTCCCGCCTCAAAAAGTGCACGATTTTTGAGATGGAAGAATGCCCCGAGGTGGTAGCCGTCCAGGAGGAATACCTCAAACTGGCCCGCAATATGCTGGAGAAAGTGGAACCCCTGGAAGCCGTGTCGCTCAAGGATCGTGAAATCTTCGACCTGCTGGGCTTTGATTGAGTTGATTTAGCTTTGATTTAGCCGGCCAGTGCTTTACTGAGCCGGCTTGCCCTTGCTCAAGCCGGCCTAATTGTAATTGATCCGGCTTGGCTTCGATCCAGCCAGCTCTACTTTTCATTGAGCTGGCTCGCCGCTGCCTAGAAACCTGGAGCTTTCTCTAGCCCCAGAACCGTCCAGGGACTAATCAGGCCTGAGCAATTCGCTGAGCTCAAATAATGAGCTCAGGCGATGAATGGGCTCAAGTAAAAGGGGCTCAAGTAATGAGCTCAGGCAAAGGGCTTAAGCGATGGGCTTAAGTAATGGGCTCAGGCAATGGGCTTAAGCGATGGCGGCGAAGCTCTCGCGGAAGGCAGCCAGGGTGTTTTCGATATCGGCGTCGCTGTGGGCCAGAGAGGTGAAGCCGGCCTCAAAGGCGCTGGGGGCCAGATAGACACCCCGCTCCAGCATGGCTCGGTGCAACTTGCCAAAGCGGGCGGTATCGGCAGCCTTGGCCTCGCCAAAGTTGCGTACTGGCCCATCACAGAGGAAGAAACCAAACATGGCGCTGATCGAGCCGCCGGTGATCGGTAGGCCAGCCGCCTTGGCCGCTTCCAGGATGCCGCTGCTGAGACGCTTGGTAATCGCCTCCAGGCGCTCGTAGGTGCCGGGCTGCTTGAGCAATTGCAGCGTCTTGATGCCAGCGGTCATCGCCAGGGGGTTGCCACTGAGGGTGCCCGCTTGATACATGGGGCCTGCTGGCGACACCATCGCCATGATGTCTGCCCGGCCGCCGTAGGCGCCCACGGGCAGGCCGCCACCGATCACCTTGCCCATGGTGGTGAGGTCTGGGGTGATGCCGAACCTGGCCTGAGCACCGCCGTAGCTGATGCGGAAGCCGGTCATCACCTCGTCAAACACCAGCAGAGCGCCGTTGTCCCGGGTGATCTCGCGGATGCCTTCCAGGAAGCCGGGCTCGGGGGTGATGAAGCCCGCATTGCCAACCACCGGTTCGAGAATCACACCGGCGATTTCGCCTGGATTTTCGGCGAACAGGGTCTTCACCGCCTCCAGGTCGTTGTAGGGGGCGGTGAGGGTGTTGGCGGTGGTGCTGCGGGGCACTCCAGGCGAATCGGGCAGCCCGAGGGTGGCCACCCCGGAGCCCGCCTTCACCAGGAACATGTCGGCGTGGCCGTGATAACAACCCTCAAACTTGATCAGCTTGTCGCGGCCGGTGAAGGCCCGCATCAGCCGGAGTACGGCCATACAGGCCTCGGTGCCGCTGTTCACGAAGCGCACCATCTCTACGCTGGGCACCGCTTCGATTACCAGTTCGGCCAGCTGGTTTTCCAACAGGCAGGGGGCGCCAAAACTGGTGCCCTTTTCCAGGGCGTCATGCAGGGCGGCGATTACCTCCGGGTGGGCGTGGCCACAGATGGCCGGGCCCCAGCTGCCCACGTAGTCGATGTAGCGGTTGCCGTCCACATCCCAGGCGTAGGCGCCTTTAACGCGATCAAAGACGATTGGCTGACCGCCCACCGAGCGAAAGGCCCGCACCGGCGAACTCACGCCACCCGGCATCAGTTTCAGGGCGTCGCTGAAGATCTCCTGCGAGCGGGTGGTGCTGAAAGCAGGAGCAGAAACGGAAGCCGAGATCAAGGCGCGATCCGCGGAGAAGATCAACGACTATCTTGGCCCAGAACCTGCCCCTTCTGGTGGCTGCCTCGGGGACCGCTGACTGGGTAAGTTGCAGATTCAGCAGTGACCTCGGACCCAGTGACCGGCGACGGGCCCCGCATCGACTGGCCCCGACTGGAGCGACAGCTCCGCAGCCTGCTGCCCCCCAGGACCGTGGTGGCTGCCCGCCAGGAGCTGCTGGCCTATGACTGTGACGGCCTCAGCCTCCACCGTCACCAGCCACGCCTGGTGGTACTTCCAGAGACGACCGAGCAGGTGGCGGCGGTGGTAAAAATCTGCGCCGATAATGGCGTGCCGTTTGTGGCCCGGGGCAGTGGCACGGGCCTCTCCGGTGGGGCAGTCGCCGAATCGGAGGCGCTGGTGATCGCCACCAGCCGCATGCGTTCGATCCTCAAGGTCGACCTGCCCAACCGGCAGGTGGTGGTGCAGCCGGGGGTGATCAACAGTTGGGTGACCCGCGCCGTGGCCGGTGACGGCTTTTATTACGCGCCGGATCCCTCCAGCCAGGTGGTCTGCTCGATCGGCGGCAACGTGGCCGAAAACTCCGGCGGGGTGCACTGCCTCAAGTACGGCGTCACCAGCAACCACGTCCTCGGCTTGGAAGTGGTGCTCCCCGACGGCAGCATCACCCAGCTGGGGGGCAACCTGGCGGAGATGCCAGAACTGGACCTGCGCGGCGCCTTCATCGGCAGCGAGGGCACCCTGGGCATCGCCACGGCCATCACCCTGCGGCTGCTGCAGGCACCCCAGAGCGTGGCCGTGTTGCTGGCCGATTTCACCTGCATGGAGCAGGCCGGCGAAGCGGTGCGCCTGGTGACGGCGGCGGGGGTGCTGCCGGCGGGGATGGAAATCATGGACAACTTCACGATCAACGCCGTCGACGATCTATTCGGGCGCGATGAGTATCCCCGCGACGCGGCGGCCGTGCTGTTGATCGAGCTCGATGGCCAGGAGCGGGAGGTGGCCGCTGCGGTGACCCTGACCAGCGCCCTCTGCCGCCAGGCCGGCGCCCGCACGATGCGCCAGGCCAGCGAGGCCGCCGACCGCGCCCTGCTCTGGAAAGGCCGCAAGAGTGCCTTCGCCGCCGTGGGTCGCATCACCCCCACTTATTACGTACAGGACGGCGTAGTGCCCCGCGGCGCCCTGCCGGGGGTGCTGGCCGCCATTGAACGCCTCAGCCGCCAGTTCCACCTGCCCGTGGCCAATGTTTTCCACGCCGGCGATGGCAATTTGCACCCCTTGATCCTGTATGAGGCCAATGAACCAGGGGTGAACGAGCGGGTGCAGCAGCTCGGGGCCGAGATCCTGAAGCTGTGCCTGGAGGCGGGCGGCAGCATCACCGGCGAGCACGGGGTGGGCAGTGACAAGCGCTGTTATTTGGATTGGATGTTCAGCGCCGACGACCTGGCCACGATGCAGTTGGTGCGACGGGCCTTTGATCCCGCCGCCCTCGCCAATCCAGGCAAAATTTTTCCCACTCCCGCCAGCTGCGGCGAGTCATCCAGGCGGAATGTGGTGTTGCAAGAACAGGGGAGCCACCGGGCCGGCGGTGCCGAGGTGTTCTGAGCGCCGGCCAGGGTCACATCCCGCAGGTTCATTATAAATTTGGAGGCTTTCCTAAATTCTATTCCTCCTGTTCTTCTTCTTCGTCGGCGTCGGCGTCCAGGTCTGGCGGCCAGGCCAGGTTCACCACTACTGGCGCATGGTCGCTGGGCTGGGTTTGGCCGCGGGTGGCCTTGTGGATCACGCAGCCGGTGGCGCAGGCCACCAGTTCCTCACTGAGATAGATGTGATCTATTCGCCAGCCCCGGTCCACCTCCCAGCCGCCACTGCGGTAGTCCCACCAACTCCAATGGCCGGCATCGGGCTCAAACAGCCGGAAAGCATCCTGGAGCCGATCTCCGAGCAGATCCGCCAGGGCTTCTCTTTCGGCCTGGCTGGCCATGATTTTGCCGGTGAGGCGATCGGGATCATGCAGGTCGCGAGCTTCGGGGCCGATGTTGAAATCTCCCAGCATGCAGAGCGGATCGCCCTGCAGCTGCTGCCGCTCCAGGTAGCGATGCAGGCTGGCCAACCAGGCCAATTTGTACCCGTACTTTTCGCTATTTAGGGAGTTGCCGTTGGGTACGTAGAGATTGAGTACCCGTATGCCTTCCACCAGGGCACTGATCACTCGCTTCTGACCGCTTAGCTCCACGGCCTCCGGATCATCCACCAGTAGCGCCTCGAAGCCGATGCTCACATCCTCCAGGGGCAAACGGCTCAAAATAGCAACGCCGTTGTAGGCCTTTTGGCCACTGATTGCCAACTGATAGCCGAGGCTTTCAAAGGCATTGCTGGGAAATAGCTCATCGACTACTTTGGTCTCCTGCAGGCAGAGCACATCCGGTTGCTCTTGCCCCAGCCAGGCCAGTACTTGCTCCAATCGAGTGCGCACCGAGTTGACATTCCAGGTGGCGATGCGCATGGCGAGACCCTGGGCAGGGCGTCAGGGCCATTAGCATGACGCCCCGGGTCTACGCCGGATCCGGCCGCGCCAAGGCCCCGCCATGAACTCAGCCCCGCCTGCCCCCAGTTTTAAGCCGGGGGCCATCGCCCCAGTTCGTTGGACCTGCCGCCTTTCCCCGGGCCAGCGGTTTGCGGCGCTGATTGGCGGCTTGGCGGTAGCCATGGGCGCCGCCGCCCATCCAGCCGCCGCCCAGCAGGCGGGCTATGGCCAGACCCTGGGCTCGTCCCAGCAGGAACGGGAGCTGAATCTCGGCACTGGTCCCCAGCGCAGCGGTTCGATCCTCGATTCCACCAATCCGCTGGATCTGATGAACAAGCTCCGCCGCGGCACCGCCCTGGACAATGCCACTCCCCCGGGCGATGCGGTGGATGCGGCCCTGAAGGATTTTCAAGTCCAGTCCATCCCTGTCCAGGGCCAGTCTTCCCCGCTGTCGTCTGGCCAGCAGCCTTCTACTGCGGCAGGCGCCGGGGTTCCGCAGCGGCAGGTTCCGCAGCGCCCGGTCCCTCAGCTGTAGGCCCAGCTGTGGTTCGGCCCTCCGCAGGGCTAGATGTGGCTCCAGCTGACGGGCCACCGGCCCTGGCCTTCGCCCCATCCACCTTGACTTCGTTTTGGCCCTGTAAAGCCTGCATCTGCCAGGCTGCCGCCAGTTGATCCAGCCGCGGGTCCCCCTTGCCAGGAGTCAGGGAACGGGCCGCCGCCAGGCTCGCCTGGGCGGCGGCCCGTTGGCCCTGGTCCTGTTCAATCAAGGCCCGGGCCAACAGGGGCCTGGGATCTTGGGGAAAATCGCGGGCCAGGCCGCCCAGCAGGGCCTGGGCCTGGGCGGCCTGGCCCCGTTTGAGCTGCAAGTTGGCCAGCAATAGCCCGATGGGCAGGGCCTGGGGCAGCAGTTTGGGCTTGCTGGCTCGATTCAGGGCCGCTTGAACCCGCATCTGGGCCTGGCTGCCCCGGCCGCTTTCCAGTTGCAACAGCGCCAACAGCTGGAGTGCCTCCACCTGGTCGGGTTGGCGGCTCAACAATTGCTGCAGCTCACGCTCGGCGCCAGCCGGGTCATTTTGTTCGCGGCGCAGTTCAGCCAGCAGCAACCGCAGGCGCCAGCGCTGGGGTTGCTGTTGCACAAATCCTTCCACCAGGGCGGTGGCCTCCGCCCGGCGCTCCAAACCCACCAGCAGCTCCAGTAGCCGTTGGCGCTCGGCATCGCTGGCCTTGCCGGCCTGCAACCGCCGCTGCAACACCTCAATTTCATGCTCCAGCTGCAACTGGGTGCCACTGGTGCCTGGCCCCCGCTGCCATTGCCCCAACCCCCAACCGGTGGCCAGGGCAAGTGCGGTAAACACCATTGCCGCCAGGCCGAGCAGGAGGCCAGAACGGTGGCGAACGGCGGGCATGGATGGGGATTGGCTTGCGGTTCAGTCTGACGGCTGGACGCCACTACATTGGCCCTTGGCCCCAGCGGGCCCTCCCTTCCCCGAAGCGATGCGTCAGCACCCCATTCCACCGGTCACCGAAGAGTTGCAATACCGGGCCATTGGCGTGGTGCGCGGCGTCTACGAACCCGCCGATGGCGACCAGCTCACCCGCGGTTTGATGCGCTGTGCCGATGGCACGGCCATTGAGGCAGTAGTGCTCGGTCGGCTACTTACCTTGATGCGTCGCCACCTGGATCTCACCATTCCCCACCTCTGGGTGGTCTATCCCCGTTCGCGAGACGAACAGGTATTGCACCTGCAATTGGTGGGTGTGTGGGAGCCGAGTACCCTCACCGGCCCCAGTACCCTCGCTGACACCCTCGCCGACCCAGAGGAGCCCGAAACCCCCAGCGACGAACTTCCCGAGGGGGACGACTACTTTTCGGTGCGCGGCGAACTGATCTACACCCGGCCAGAGACTGGCGATCTGGTGGTGAAGGTGCGCCAGCTGCCCCGCCCCGACGGCAGTAAGCCCCTGCCGTTCAAATTACAGATCAAGGGGGAGATTCCCCTGGAACATCTGCGTCACTTTGTGGCCCTGGATCTGCGCAGACACGGACAGGAGTTGCAGCTGGAGGCCTTTGAGGTGATCGCCCCGGTGGTGCAGCGGGGCAACCGGGGTGGCAAAAAGAGTGGCCGCAGTGGCAGCGCTGGTGGCGGCGCCGGCGGCGGCGGTCGCGGTGCCAGCCGCCCTGGAGAGGGCCGCGGCGGAGAGGGCCGGAGCTCTGTTGGCCGTGCCGGCCGTGGCAACGCCTCCGACAGCTCACGGGTTGACAGCTCTCGCGTTGAAAGGCCAATCAAACGCGGCGATGCAGCAGCCAGAGATGGAGCCGCCGGCGGCAGTGCCGCCAAGGAAACGGAAGCGGCCGGCGCCGGGGTCTCCCATCGACTGACCGGACTGCGCAACGCCATCAGCCGCCCAGCCCGCTGAGATGGGTTTCTGGTGGGCCACCAGCGGCACCTGGATCAACCTGGCCGCCGTGCTGCTCGGCACCCTGGTGGGCTCAGCCCTGGGCCGCCGCCTCAACCCCGCCCTCGCCGACCAGTGGCGCCGCTGGCTGGGGGTGATCACCCTGCTGCTGGGGCTGGCCATGGCTAAACCCCTGTTGGAGCAGCGCCTGGGGGCGCTGCCGGCCGTGCTGCCGGCATTGGTGGCCCTGGTGCTGGGATCGAGCCTGGGCACTGGCCTGAACCTGGAAGCAAGGCTAGGGCGCTGGCTGGACCGTCACCAGCAAATCCCTGCTCAGCAGGCCAGCAACCAGCAGGATCCTGATCAGCGGGCCCGTCCCCCGCTGGCACCTATTCCGCTGTCCGATAAAGCCAGCAGCGGCCTGGATAGGGCGGGCATGCTCAGCGGCGCCTTCCTGTTGTTTTGTGTGGGGCCGATGACCCTGCTGGGCTGCCTGCGCAATGGAGCCCTCGGTGAACCAGACCTACTGCTGGTGAAGGCCTGCCTCGATGGCGTGAGCAGTGCGGTGCTGGCTTCGAGCGTGGGGCTGACGCTCGCCTGGGTGCTGCTGCCGATGGCCCTGCTGCAGCTGCCGCTGTCGCTAGCCGGCAGCGCCCTGGCCCTAGGTAGCGGGGATCCCACCAGCGCCCCGGTGCTGATCTTCTCCGCAGCGGTGGGGGGGCTGTTGGTGATCGCCCTGGCCCTGGAACTGCTCGACTTACCCCATCCTTCGGTGAGCAATGCCATGCCAGCGCTGCTGCTGGCACCCCTGCTGGGTTGGGGGGTGCACTGAGATGGGAGTTCAACGATGAACCAGCCCCTCGCCGCCGGCCTCGCCGTGGCCCTGGTGAGCCTGGCCGCCGTGATCGGCCCAGCGCTGGGGCTATCCCCCTGGTGGATCACCCTGTTCACGGCCATAGCCCTGGGGGGCCTCAGCCTCGATGCAGCCAGCTACGGGGGGCGGGGGGGCCATGTGTTGGCGGAGGCCCTGCCCGGTGGCCAGGCCCGCCTGCGCCGCATCGCCATCCATGAAGCGGGCCACGAACTGATCGCCGCCGAGGAGGCGATGGAGGTGCAGCAGGTGCTGGTGGGCAGCCTGGCCTGCCTGCGGGCCGGCCTGAATAGCAATGGCATCACCGAGCTGACACCACCGGCCCAGGCCAAATTGCCTGCAGAAGAGCTGCGCCGCTGGAGCCGGGTGCTGCAGGCCGGCATGGCCGCCGAACAGCTGATCTATGGCGACAGCGTCGGTGGCAGCGATGATCGGGCCCTGCTCGGTCGGCTGTGGGGGATGTCGGGCTTTGATGCGGAGACAGCCCAGCGGGAACAGCGCCGCGCCCGGCGCGAGGTGGCCCACTGGCTGGAACAGCACCGGGGCCGCCTGGAACAGCGGGCCAGCGAGCTGCTGCTCCAGGCGCCAAGGCTGGGCCGATGAATTTTGCGTTGCTCGATTGCCCCACGGGGCTGGCCGGCAACATGCTGCTGGCCGCCCTGCTCGACCTGGGCGTACCGGAGGCGGTGGTGCAGGAGCCGCTGGCGGCCCTGGGGCTGCAAGACGCCTACCGGCTGCAGCTGGAGGAGCGCCGCAGTGGTGGCCTGCGGGGCCTGCACTTAGATGTGCAGCTGCTGGAAGCCCAGCCGCACCATCGTCATTGGGGGGTGTTGCGCGGCCAGCTGGAGGCGGCCCCCTGGCCAGAGCCGTTGCGCCAAAAGGTGCTGGCGGTATTTGGCCTGCTGGCGGAAGCCGAGGCGGCCGTGCATGGCCATCCACCAGAGCAGGTGCACTTCCACGAGGTGGGGGCGATCGATGCCCTGGTGGATGTAGTTGGGGTTTGCGCGGCCCTGCTGTGGCTGGAGGTGGATGAACTGGTGTGCAGCCCGCCACCGGCGGGCCACGGCACGGTGCGCACCGCCCATGGGCTGCTGCCGCTGCCGGCGCCGGCGGTGTTGGAGATCGCCCGCCAAAAAGCGATTCCCCTGGCCAGCAGTGAGGGCATGCCGGCTGGAGAGCTAACCACGCCCACGGGGCTGGCCCTGGCGGCCTGCTGGGCGAATCGCTTTGGCATCCCACCCGCCTTTATCCCCAAAGCGGTTGGGGTGGGGCTGGGCAGTCGCAGCCTGGATCGACCCAACCTGCTGCGCATCTCGCTGGCGGCAGCGGCTGAAACCAGCGGCGGCCAGAGTGGCGCCCAGCAGCAAACGCTGCTGTTGCAGCAGGCCCAGATCGACGATGCCAGCGCAGAAGACCTGGCCTTTCTGGCAGAAGCCCTGCGCCAGGCCGGTGCCCTGGAGGTGTTCAGCCAGTCGATCGCCATGAAGAAGGGTCGCAGCGGCACCCTGCTCTCCGCCCTGGCGGAACCGGCGACGGCCGAGGCCCTGCGGGCTGTTTGGTGGCGCCACAGCACCAGCCTGGGGCTGCGGGAACAGCTGCAGCAGCGCTGGCGATTACCGCGCCGGATTGTGCAATTACAAACGCCCCTGGGCCCGGTGCGGCTCAAGCAAGCCCTGCGGCCCGATGGCAGCTGGCGCGGCAAACCCGAGCACGACGACCTGATCGAATTGGCCCAGCGCCACCAGTTATCGATCGAAGCGGTGCGCCAACAGGTGACCCAGGCCGAGGGGCAGCTCCACCAACAAACCGACCTGGAGATCGACTTAACGCAATGAAAGCAATTAATCCGCAATTAATCCCGCATTAACGCGATGAAAGCGACCGCGAAGGCAAAAGCGAAAAAACTGCTGTCGGCATTCGGGCGAATTTGGATAGGCCTATCCAGCCGCCTGTCGAGCTGGCTCTCGAGCTGGCTATTTCGCCTTCGCAAGATGTCCTTGCCGTCGCGGCTGAGCAGCGGGCTGGCTCAGCTCCCCGGAGGAATGCGCCTGTGGATCAGCCTGCTCAGCCTTGGCTTTTTGCTGGCGGCCCTGGTGGGCAATGGCCAGCAACTGCTGATGATCCGCCTGGAAGCGCAGGCTTGGTGTTGGCTGGCCCTGGCGGTGGGGGTGAGTTTGCTCAGTTTGTTGGTGAATGGCCTGGCCTGGGGGGTGATCTTGGGCCAGCTGGGCCTGAAACCCCACTGGCAGCCACTGGTGGCCAATTACTTAACCAGTAATTTGCGCAAATATCTGCCGGGAGGTATCTGGCACCTGGCCCAGCGAGTACAACTACTGCGCACAGAAGATGCCCCCCTGGAGCAACCTGCCAGCGCTTCAAGGGCTCTGCTGGCGGTGCTGCTGGATCCGCTTTTGGCTGCAATTGCGGCCCTGGCGCTGGTGGCCCTGGGGGGTTGGCAGGGGGGGCTGGGGGGCTTGGCGCTGCTGCCGCTGCTGGCCCTGCATCCCCGCTGGTTACGGCCGCTGTTGCTGCGGCTAGAGCGCCGCGAAGCCCAGCGCCTGGATATCAAAGTGAACGGCTCCGGGCAGCAAACCTTGGCCGCCACCCCCTGGCGTTCGCTACTGGCCCTGCTGGCATTTGTGTTAACTCGCTTTGCTGGATTCGCCTGCTGCCTGCAGGCCTTGGAGCTCACCGATAGCCTCGCCTGGAACGACTGGTTGGCCAGTTTTGCCCTGGCCTGGACCGTAGGCCTGGTGGTGCCGGCCGCCCCCGGGGGAGCGGGCGTTTTTGAAGCCACGCTGCTACTGCGCCTGGCTGGTGCCCTGCCGGAAGCGCAGCTATTGGCGGTGGCGATCAGCTATCGCCTGGTGGTGACAATCGCTGATTTGATCGCTGCCGGTGCCGCTGGATCGGATCTAGGGGAACAGCGGCAATATGAAGCTGGGCATAGAATTGAAGCTAGTACTGAATGAGTTAGAGTGGCGAACCACTGCACCAGCAGGTTCAATAGCGATAGCAATAATGCACTTCAAAAAACACCAAATCTCACTGGACCCACAGAACAAGAAGTACAAAGATGACTGGATTGCTCCTGACTCGCAGAGGAGAACGGAAATTTTTCGAGGTGTCCAGATGTAGATTGTGCATAGCGGCATTCCTGTCGGCGGCGCTATGGGAACTTTGTTTTGTGGAGTTTGTGCTGCCATGCTTCGCGACGGCTGGCGGTTTTGGATATTGACATTTTTTGTTGAGTCTCGCTAAGGAAGTTGTGGAAAACCCGAGCCATGATCAATGAAGTCATGATGCCGCAATGGCTCTCAGCTGGCTTAGTTGCCGAAATGTCGATTTTCCAGAGTCTCCCCCTGACGCCAAGGTGTTAAGACATTGGCATTAGCTCACCACAGTAGATTTATCTCTCGCAGTAGATTTATCTATTGCGAGAAAAGATTTGCATACCATAGAAAATTAACTTCCCCAGTTAATATGCTTCCTGCATCGGTTATTAGCTGCAATGCGCGGCTTAACTGCCGTACATTGCAGCCGAAGCCTGGCAACCATAAAAGCCAGGGCCGGCCTGCGGGATAAGGGCAGGAATGGGCGTCATCACACCCGACAATTTTCTGTTCAAATCCCTATTCTTTAGCTGCAGACACACCCAAGCCATCGGCCACTCGACGAAAATCTCCCACCACCATGGTCACTAAAAATATTAGCCCATAGCTTAGACAGCGATATTAAGCAATACAGGCGGGAAGTTTGAAATGTTAATTAATATGCGCTCGCGTGACTAGCTGCTTTATATGTCAAGGTATGACAATTATGCATTGTGCAAAGATGCTGTATCAATATGCTTAGGCTCAAACAAATTTGAACCATGACCCTGGCTCCCCAGGACATTCGCTATCAGATCACCCAGCTCACTTCTGGGGGTTTTTCCTCAGGTCAAACCATAGCTCTCCTGCGAACTCTCGATCCCGATGCCTGGGCTGGTAGCTATAGCCTTGCATCAGGTTTTGGTGATACTAGTAACAGCATCTTCCAGATAGTAGGTAACGAGCTGAGAATCAGTAATCTGTCAGCTTTCAATGCGGCATCCAGCTATTCACTAAGGGTTCGTAGCACCGATGCCACTGGCCTTAGCTTTGAAAAGCAGATAGTGATCCAGAAGTCACAGCTGCAAAGCCGCACTGGATCATATACAAGTGGCGATGTTCATGTTCTCAGCCTTAATGGCTACTACGATTTTCAGTATGCTGGTGATTTTTATTATGCAAAGTCTGCCGATGGAGGCACTGAAATACAAGGCCGACTCGAAGAGATTCCCCCCTGGTGGGGCGCTACTGTTACTACTAGTATAGCCTTCCAGCTTGGCGGCCATCTAGCAACAATAGATAGATACAGCAACGTTAGCATAGATGGAATTAGCGCAAATTCTCTTTTCCAAGATTCATCATTTGATGTCAACGATTCTTTTAATTTTGACACAGGAAATATTAGTCGAACAGGCGGAAATAGTTACTATATAAAGGACAGCCGCAGCGCAGAGCAATACGTGGTTAACGTATATAATGGATATTTTATTGATGTTAATTATGCCTTTAGCGTTAGTAATGCTGCTGGCCTGACGGGCCTGGTGGCTGGATACAGAAATATTAGTAGCCCAGACGTGAATGTAGCCGCTGGTAATTCGCTGTTTAACAATTCTCTGCCCTGGATTTCGGTGCGGGCTAGCGATGATCTAGCAGATGAGCGCGGCATCAGCCTAGGCAAGGGTGGGGTGTTCACCCTCACTCGATCAGGAAACATCACTGACGCTCTCACTGTATCCATTGCCCTAGATAGATCTGCTACAAATGGTCTGGATTACGAAACAATCCCATCCACGGTGGTATTTGCCGCTGGATCATCAACGGCAACGGTTACTATTAATCCCAAAAGCGATAGCTTGTTTGAGGGCATTGAATATGTAAGATTAAAAGTTGTACCAGGAAGTGGTTATAATTTAGCCGGTGTTCCTGCGGCTGACATTGCAATATTTGATCTACCTAGCCTATCCATTTCACCGGCAATATTGAGCCAGCCAGAAGGGGATAGTGGTATTAATATTTATACGTTTAATGTAAATCGAACTGGCCCCACTTCCGGAACAAGTAAGGTTCAATGGGTAGTTAGTGGCCGCAATGGCTCCGCCAATCCTGCTCAGCCATCAGATTTTGAATTTAGCAAATTTCCATCTGGATCAATCACTTTTAATGATAATGTAAGTTCTGCTACAATCGAGGTAAAAGTACTTGGTGATTCGCAGGCGGAAGCAAGCGAAGAATTTACGGTAACTCTCCGTAATCCAACCGACGCTACTATCGCTGTTGCCTCGGCAGATGGGGTGATTGTAAATGATGATCCATACATCATCGGGCTATCTGTATCACCGAACAGCATCATTGAAGATGGCTCCGCCAAGCTCATTTATACTTTTACCCGTAATGCCGGTGATCTGGCAACAGCCCTAACTGTAAATTTTAATGTAGGTGGTACGTCAACTTTTGGAAGCGACTACAGCCAGACAGGAGCTACGAGTTTTAATGGAACCAACGGATCGATAACTTTTGAAGTCGGTGAAACCACAAAGCAGATTCAAATATCATCCATAACGGACAATATATTCGAACTTGACGAAACAGTATCGCTTACCTTGGTTGGCGGCACTGGTTATCAGCCAACTTCTCTGGCCCCCGTGACAAGCGTTATTCTTGATGATGATACCATATTAGATATTCAAACAGCTGTGGTTGATCAGCCAGAGGGCAATACTGGTTCAACTAGATTCAATTTTGTGATCACCCGTACTGGCAATATAAGCCATGCAAGCGATGTACATTGGGCAGTCACAGGCAGTGGCGCATTTCCTGCTACGGCCAGCGATTTCGTTGGTGGAGTGCTGCCATCAGGTAATATCCACTTTGCCGCCGGTCAGCCCAGTTCTATAATTGAAGATATTTTTGTCAATGCTGATAAAATTGGTGAAACCGATGAAACGTTTACAGTTACGCTATCATCGCCTCAGGGGGCAGTGATTGGCACTTCTACAGCTTCTGGAATTATCAGAAATGATGATACATTTTTATCCGTTGTGCCAGCAGAATTACAGCAAGTAGAAAGCGATGAAGGCCCCAGTCAATTCGTTTTTATTGTTAGCCGTACTGGTGCACTGAATACGGAAACGATCGCCAATTGGTCAGTTCAAGGATCTGGAGCCAATCCCGCCATCGCCGCCGACTTTTTTGGTGGAATTTTACCCTCTGGCGAGGTTAGATTTAAACCGAATGAAACCACGAGACCAATTTTTATTAACGTCAATGGTGACACTGCGATCGAGGATGACGAAGACTTTATCTTAACATTATCTCCATTGAGTGGGGCATCTATCTTGTCTCCGATAGGTACGGCAAAAATTCTCAACGACGATTCTGGATTTGAAATAAGTTCATTAACTCCCTCTCAGAACGAAGGAAACTCCGGTTCAACTATATTTAATTTTAAAATCAAGCGTTTTGGATTAAATAACCAAGCAGGCTCTATAGACTGGTCCTTAAGTGGTAGTGGCAGTAATCCTGCATCAATCTCTGATTTCGTGATTGGCCAACCACTGACTGGCCATTTAGATTTCCAGGCAGGAGATAGTGAAAAAATTGTATCTATTCAGGTCCAGGGGGATAGCACAGTAGAAAAAGATGAAGAATTCACTCTGACACTTGGCAATCCCATTGGCACACCAATTACTGCTGGCTCTGCAAATAGCATAATCGTAAATGATGATACCAGTGTTTCAATTGCCACTACTGCAACATCGGAACAATTTGAAGGCAACAGTGGCGTCAAAAGCTATGGGTTCAAATTAACACGGGAAGGCCTGAAATCAGGTGTGAGCTCAGTACGATGGGTTGTGAGTGGCAGCGGAACCAATCCTGCCGCCCCTACAGATTTTGTGGGCGGTACATTTCCATCCGATATTTTTACCTTTGCACCAGGTACAGACGAAGGTTATGTCAATATTCAGGTGAATAGTGACACTAATTTTGAGGCTGATGAAGGGTTTGTGGTCACGCTCGTTGATCCACAGAATACCACAATTGGCACTGCCAGCGTAGCTGGCATAATCCGAAATGACGATTCTAAGGTATCAATTTCACCTACAGTAACCTCGATTCAACCCGAGGGAGATAGTGGCAGCAAGTTATTTCGCTTTAAGCTGCTGCGAGAAGGCTTTACCGCAGGCACCAGTTCTGTAGACTGGGTTGTGGGTGGCAGTGGTGCCAATCCAGCGACAGCAAGCGATTTTGTTGGCGGCATTTTCCCTTCAGGTACTTCCAACTTTACCGCTGACCAAACCGAAGCCTATATTGATGTTCTTGTGAGTGGGGATACTGAAGTTGAATTTGATGAGTCTTTTTCTGTTACACTGCTAAACCCGGTAAATACGGAAGTCGGCACGGGGTCTGCTGCTGGTGTGATCAATAACGATGATACTTCTCTGTCAATTTTCGCATTAAATGCAGATCAGCTTGAGGGAAATACCGGCGAAAAGATTTTCACATTCACCGTTAATAGAATTGGCGACCTGAATAAAACGACCACGGTTAATTGGTCGGCTAGTGGCATAGGCACCTTCCCGGTGGCCGCCAGTGACTTTATTGGTAATGCCATTCCTTCTGGTTCGCTCATCTTTAATCCGGGGGATGCAGACGCTAAGATTATTGAAATAAAGGTAAAGTCTGATTTGCTGGGAGAAACGGACGAAACATTTAAGGTTAATCTTTCCTCAGCCGTTGGGGGAAATATTGCCACGGCTACCGCCCTTGGCACAATTCGCAATGATGACACCTTTTTGTCTATAGAACAAGCCAGTAGCGAACAATTGGAGGGTGAATCTGGCAATACTCCATTTACTTTCACTGTTAAGCGTACCGGTGTGCTTACTGGCAGCAGCAGTGCCAGCTGGCAGCTCGTTGGCCATGGGAGCAACCCTGTGGATAGCTCAGATTTTCAGGGGGGCGTGCTTCCCTCTGGCATCGTGAGCTTTGGAGCCCGAGAAACAACTAAATCGATAATTATCAATGTAAATGGAGATTTAGACTACGAATCAGATGAAGGGTTTAGCATTAGCCTCTCACCACTATCGGGGGCGTCCATTGTTTCGCCAGATACTGCTGCTGGCACTATCTTTAATGAAGATTTACCTATAATCACACTTGAGCAAGCTTCCGATGCCGCAGAAGGTATTGGAGGTGATGTGTCTCATATTGGTAGTTTCACGCTAACCCGTACGGGCTGGTTGGGAAATTCCCTTACTGTTTACTTTGGGCTAGGGGGTACCGCCACGGCTGGATTAGATTATCATAATCCAGGAGCATCGGTTACCTTTGGGCCAGGCTCCGCCACGGCCACTGTGAAATTTAATATCGTGGATGATTGCCAACAGGAGGGCACGGAGAATGTGGTGCTTACGTTGCTGCCATCGGAGTCTGATTCTTATGCATTATCTACTGATTTATCCAACCAGAGCAAGTCACTAATCATCGCTAACAGCTCCGCACGGGGAGTTGTGCCGCCTGCCGAGTGGGAGACATTAAGGGCGGAAGTTATTGCTTCATTTATCGCGCGTGGCATCACCAATCCCGATGAAACAGTTGTGAATAATATTATTTATGATCTTTATATCACAAAAGATGAGTCTTTCATCGATTCTGGCATTGACAGTGATGAAACTTCCCAACAACCAGCTCTTTGCTTGGCGGCTGGCAGCTTAATACGCACCCCCGAGGGGCTGCGGCCGGTGGAAAGCCTGGCGATCGGTGATCTGGTGCTCACCCCCGATGGGCCCCAACCGCTCAAGTTCCTCGGTATCTCCCGCCGCCACCGCAATAGCCTGCGGGCCCAGGGGCGGCTGCCAATGCGGATTCGGCCGGGGGCTCTTGCCCCACACTGCCCCAGCGCTGAGCTCTACTGCACCCCCAGCCATGCCCTCTGGATTGAGGGGCGCCTGGTGGAGGCCGGCGCCCTGCTCAATGGCTCCAGCATCAGCCAACTTGCCGACTTGCCCGCCGGCCAGGATCACTTCACCTACTACTCCATGGAGCTGGAATGCCACGCCCTGATCTGGGCCAACGATCTACTCTGCGAAACCTATGTGCCCACCTATCGTGACGGGGAGCTCACCAGGGTGCTCTGGGATAACTACGACCACTATCTTAGCCTTTATCACAGCTCTGAGCCAATGCAGGAATTGGCCTGCCCCCGCATCCCCTTCGCCCGCTTGCTGCCGGAGTTCATCCGCCGCCAGGTTGCCGAGCGGGCCCTGGTTACTGGCGATGCCAATTCCCTGGATAGCAATCCATTGGATGGCTATAACCTCGATTTAGATCCCTTGGGAAATCCTTTTCTTGATCACTGTTTTCTAGATAACCGGTCTCTCGATAGCTGGTCACAAGATGAAAGGGCTGTAGTTCTGCGATAAATCGAACTAGGCTAAAACAGCCATGGCCGCTGCTGCTCGAGGCAGCAGCGGCCTCTTTGAATTTTCGAGGTTTTTTGATGAAAATTCCCAATAAGGGCACTTCGAATGCTCATCATCACCCGTCTGAGGCCATTCTCGCGAAAAACTAAACTGTATGAATCGGGTCGGGTGGATGATGCTGTTAGGCAAGTCAAGTCCGTGCTAAGAGTGCACGGATCGGCCCAGTCAGCCAACATAACCGAATTCATAGAGGCCGCTGGTACGCCATATGGCGGCAAGGAATCCATCAAGTCTCCTCCTAGATATAAGGCAAGACTACAGCTCTAGCAAAAACCCTGACGTGAGCTAATACTGTTTGTTTGGCGCATTGACTAACGCTACTATCGGTAAAGTTAATGCGCTATAATTCTCTATTTGAAAAAGTTGCAGGACAGGGAGCCGGGCGCACTCTTGGCCACTGAACCCATGCCAATAAGCAATAAATCAGGCTCTTCAATACTACAAAAGTCTATGCGAGCCTGTTCCAAGGATGCACTGGAAAAATCTCCCATCGTTAGCATTCCGATGGGAGCGCTGACTTCGTCGCTGCTTATCATCTCCTACAAGTCTGGGGTCTGGTTGTCAGCCTAGGAGCGACTTCACCGTGCGCTGTGTACGGGTTAGTTGCTGTTTCGCCACCTCTAGCGCACGTTTGGCGCCTTCGGCGCTGGCTTGTTCCAGCTCTTCGTCCCAGCCTTCCAGATCTTCGAGACCATGCTTGTTCATCCGCTGACCTACGGCGTTGACAATTCCACCGAAAACAGTGGTTGCTAGAGCGTCGAGAGCAGCGGCTTCGACAAGATTGTGAACTCCTTCGAAACGGTCGTTAAGGGCCAGTTTCATGGCGGATGCAGGCATGAAGGGCGAGACGATGTCGAAGAACCAGGCAGCTGACTGGCACTGGGGTGCTATGCGGCCCAACGCATTCCGCGCCTCTACGCCCAGCTGATAAAAGCGTTCGGGGCGGAACTCGGACAGGCTGGGCAAGGTTTCCACCATCGTGGGCGTGAGCAACAGGATGCGCTGGCCGGCACGGCGCATGGCGTCCTGCTGGCCCTGGGGCGCGAGCCAGATTGCGCAGTTGCGGAAGAAGGCCAGGATGTCGAGGTAATTGTTGCCGCCGGCCGAGCGCAAGCCGATCAGGTTCATGTTGAACCAGTGGTGCCAGGTGGAGTCGACGACGATGCGCCCTTGGTTGGCGGCTGGCTGGTGTCCGTCCCACACGCCGAGCAGCCCGAACTCGCGGTCGTCGGTGATTACATAACCGCCCTTGTTGCGGCCAATGACGTTGCGGCCTCGCGCGATCACCTCCACAGGCACGCCGCCGGTGAACTCGGCGGCGTTAGTGGCCGACGGCAGGATGCAGTCGCCTTCGTGCGGATGATCAGGCATCACGGTAATGGCACCGCGCGGGCCGCACAGTATCGGGTGTGGGTACTTCTGGTGCTTCCACCATGGCCGCCAGAACGGTGTTGTGTACCGATAGTTCGGATAGATGGGTTGAGGAACACTATCGCTCTCGTTGTCGCTAGGTAACTGCTGGGTGTCGTTACGGGTGAGGGGGTCAGTACTGTCCGGCGCTCTGAGCATGCCGGCTGGCGGCTGCGGGCTTGAAGACCACCACTTGCGCATGGATCGCACACGCTTGATGCCGCCGCATAGGCCCAAGCCCAAGTCATCATGGTCGCCCATGGCGAGTACGCCCCCGCCCCGGTCCATGAATGCGTGGATTTCAGCGGGCTCGTTGAGGTTGCGGTTCGGGTCCGTGATTAGGTAAGGCGCGCCCGTGAAGACGCCGAACAGCCACAGCTCATCGAAGCCCTTCAGCGAACCGGCAGTGAAGAGAAAGTTGTCGAATCCCGGGGTGGCGGTGGCTTCGGTTCTGCGGTGTGCCTTGGTAAAGGTGAATCGTGCGTAGCTCGGGTGTTCAGGGTGAGCAGGGTCGAAGGCGTCCTGCAGCGCGAGGCCGAGCGAGAAGCCGGCGACCGTGTCGTAAGAATTTCCGTCACACACCACCAACACCTTGATCTGTGCGGGGCCCCAGCGCAGATCGTGCCATACGGGAATCTCCCAGCGCAGCCGCGGGTCCAAGAGTCGGTCGGGGATGCGGGGCGGCTCGAACGGGTTCGGGATGTCGAAGGCGGGGGTGGTCATAGCAACTGTACGAAACCAAAGTCTTCCCAAATATTAAAGCCCGTATCGCAAGGGTGCCGTAAGAGTGCCGTCATTGCTTTATATATCGCAAAGCGCAGAGGCCCAATTCGTTGGCGTCACCTACCCGTATTGCCTACGCAGCAGGGCTGCCTAACGCCAAGATCAGCGGCGGCAGATCATTGAAAAAGAATCCGACATCATTCGCCCTGTCCGCTGTATCTTGATGTTATACGCAGGGCTTCAATGAAGTCTTCCGGATCAGGCACGGTGACCGCCAGGAAAGATGACGCCTCTGCCGCCGATCAGGCGGCCATCACCAAGATAGCTGGTTTGATGTTGTTTTCCGGTGGTGGTGGATTGATCCAAACCACCTCGGGTTGTCGCCAGCAGCGGGTGCTGCGGCTCCAGCGGCGAGGATGACGCTGACGGGCCTGCTCGTAGATACGGGCACGGTGGCGACAGATTTCTTCGGCCTGGCCGCTATGGCGTTGATCGGGAGTAACGAAACGGATACCGCTGTGGCGGTGCTGGTGGTTGTACCAGTCCACGAATGCACACACCCACAGACAGGCTTCTTCCACGCTCTGGAAGGGTCGCCTGGGGTAGTCCGGCCGGTATTTCACAGTGCGGAACAGCGACTCCGAGAAGGGGTTGTCGTTGCTCACCCTTGGCCTGGAGAAGGATCTCAGCACCCCCAGCTCCTCCAGCCGGCTTTCGAGGGTGGCGGCCCGCATGGCATTGCCATTGTC
>JBIKWK010000042.1:0-25876 GCA_044356375.1 Prochlorococcaceae cyanobacterium
CTGGCCACAGGCCGCCCTCCGCCTGTTGCTCCCGCAGTTCGGCGCGCTGGCGGGCCTGGGGCGGCGGGTTGAAACCCGGCTCTGGGGCCCGGGGCGGCTGGGCTGGCTGCAGGGAGGGCAGCTGCGGCGACTCGTTGGCAGGGCCTGGCGGCTGGCCCTCTGCGCCGCTGGCCGCCGCCACCGGTTCCCCGGGGGCCGGCGCTGGCGAGATTGCTGCCGGCACTGGGGCTGCTGGCGGCACGGCTGCTGGCGGCACCAGGGCCACGGTGCGATCGGCCCTGGGCACAGGGCCCGTGCTGTCGGGCATCGCCAGTTCCTGGGCTGCGGCCAGGGCCTGGCTGGCGGAACCAAAGCGCCGCTGCTCCCCCTGGCCGAGCAGGCGGGCCAGCAGTTGCTGCAGGGCGGGTTCGCTGGCCAGGCAGGCGGGCCAACGCCACTCCAGGCTGCCCGGATCCAGCAGCCCCTGCGGCGGTTCACCGCTGAGCAGCACCAGGGCGGTGACCCCCAGGGCGTGCAGGTCCATCCAGGGCTCGGGCTGCGGGCTGCGCAGCCGCTCCGGCGGCGCGTAGCCGGGGGTGGCAAAGCCTGGCCCGCACACCAAACCAAAATCCAACAGCACCGGCAGCCCGTCGCTGTCTCGCCGCAGCAGGTTGGCGGCAGACAGATCGCCGTGCACCAGCTCCTGGCCATGCAGCACCGCCAGCACCGGCAATAGTTGCCGCAGCAGCAACAGCACCTCGCCAGCGCCAAACACCAGCTGGCGTTCGGCCCGGGCCCGCTGCAGCTCCAGATAGGTGCGACCGCTTTGCCACTCGCGCACCAGCCATAGCTGATCCGCCTCGGCAATCGCGGCCCCCAGCCGCGGCACCTGGGGATGCAGCACCCCCTGCAGCTGCCGCCAGAGGGCGGCGGCGCGGTCCAGGTCGTGGGGGGCGGCCAGCTGCCGCAGGGCCAGGGGGGCATCGCCGGCCAGTTGATCGCTGGCTCGCCACAGGGATCCCTGGGCGCCATTGCTCAGGCACTGCTCCAGGCGATAGCGCTCGGCGATCAGCCGACCCGGCGCGGCGAGGGGCGCGACCATCAGGCGGCTCCAGTCAGCTGGACCTGGCCCTGGCCCTGGCCCTGGCCCTGGCCCTGGGGTTGGCGCTCGGGTTGGTGGAGGCCCTTCTGGACCAGCCAGTCGGCGTCATAGAGGCGCGAGCGGTAGCGATCGCCGCTATCGCACAGCACGGTCACGATCGTGTGGCCGGGGCCCAGCCGCCGGGCCGTCTCCACCGCGGCCGCCACGTTGATGCCCACCGAGCCGCCGAGGAACAGGCCCTCCTGCCAGAGCAGCTGGTAGATGGTGTCCAGGGCCGCTTGGTCGTCGATGCGCACGGCGTCATCGATGGGAGCGCCCTCCAGGTTGGCCGTCACCCGGCTGTTGCCGATGCCCTCGGTGATCGAGCTGCCCTCGCTGGTGAGGGCGCCGGTCTTGACCCAGCCGTAGAGGGAGCTGCCGCAGGGATCGGCCAGCACGCAGCGGACGGCGGGGTTTTGCTGCTTGAGATACATCGCCACGCCGGCGTAGGTGCCGCCGGTGCCGGTGGCCGCCACCCAGGCATCCACCCGGCCTGCGGTCTGCTGCCAGATCTCCGGGGCGGTGGTGTTGTAGTGGGCGCGGCGATTGGCCAGGTTGTCGAACTGGTTGGCCCAGAGCGAGCCGGGCGTCTCGGCGGCGATGCGGCCGGAGAGTTTCACGTAGTTGTTGGGATCGCGATAGGGCACGGCTGGCACCGTGCGCACCTCGGCCCCCAGGCTGCGCAGCAGGCCGATCTTTTCGGCCGACTGGGTGTCGGGAATCACGATCAGCGCCCTGTAGCCGCAGGCATTGCAGAGATGGGTGAGGCCGATGCCCGTGTTGCCGGCGGTGCCTTCCACCACCGTGCCACCGGGCAGCAGCAGTCCCTGCTCCTCAGCCTCCAGCAGGATTCCCAGGGCGGCGCGGTCCTTCACCGAGCCGCCGGGATTCATGAATTCCGCCTTGCCCAGGATTTCGCAGCCGGTGAGTTCACTGAGGGCCCGCAGGCGGATGAGGGGGGTTTGGCCGACGGCACCGACGAAACCCTGCGTGATGCCGCCCATGGCCTTGGCCTGCCCTGTTGATGTCCGGTGGGCGAATCGTAAGCAAGCTGCCTGATGTCTCTGCGCTGGAGAGCCAATGGTTCACCTCGGGCAGGTCCCCGGGCAGGTAGGCCATGGAGTTGGCTGCCATGGGGCTGGGGAGCACTGGCTCAGTAAAACTGTCTCTGGTTTGGCCAGGGTTGCCGCGGCCCTTCATCATCCCGTCAGTCGCCCGTGCCGTAAGCAGCCCGTCAGGTAACTCGCCCGTCAGGTCAGTCGCCATGGCGCCACCGGGGGCCTTCTTCCCACTTGTCTCTCTTCTTGTCTTTGTTTTTGTATCTATTGCAGTTCAAGATGTTTCGGTTTCCCGTGATAGCAGAACTTGCTGAGATGGCGGCATCTTCTGAGCTGGCCCGCCTCCCCGAGATACCAGGCTCGCCTGGACGCTGCGGCGATGTCTGAGTTTCCCCCGCTGAGCCAGTCCGCAGATTTGATTGAGATCCCCCAGCCCATCGGCCTGAATAGCCCCCGGCCCCCTGGCGGCCCGGCAGCTGCGGCCAGCACCCAGCTCGGCCAGCGGTTGGCGGCCGTCCGCCGCCGCAGTGGCGCCCTGATCGCCCCCCTGGAGCCCGAGGACCTCTGCCTCCAGGGCATGGCCGATGCCAGCCCGCCCAAGTGGCACCTGGGCCACACCACCTGGTTTTTTGAGCAGTTTTTGCTGGGCCAACCGGCCATCGCCGCCCTGCTGGACACCTATGAGCCGGCGCCAGCCAGCTGGGCCTATCTGTTCAACAGCTACTACGAGGCCGTGGGGCCCCGCCATCCCAGGCCCCAGCGGGGCCTGCTCAGCCGGCCGCCGATCGCCGAGCTGCTCGCCTGGCGCGTCCGGGTGGATCGGGCGCTGCAGCAGCTGCTGTCGGCCCTGGCCCAGCAACCAGCCGCCGTCGCCGCCCCCTGGCTGGAGTTGATCGAACTGGGTTTGCAGCACGAGCAGCAACACCAGGAATTGCTGCTGATGGACCTGCTGGATGCCTTCAGCCGCAATCCCCTGGAGCCCGCCTATGGCGAGGAACCAGAGCTGCGGTTTCAGGCGGCGGCCCAGGGCTCGAGGGGCCCAGCCGCTTGGCTGAGCCATGGCGGCGGGCTGGTGGAATTGGGCTATGGGGAGTTGGGCTGTGGCGAGTTGGGCAGCACTGCTGACGCCGGCTTCCATTTCGACAACGAGGCGCCCCGCCATCGCCAGTGGTTGGAACCCTTCGCCATCGCCACCCAGCTCGTTACCAACGCCGAGTACGGGGCCTTCATCGCCGCGGGGGGCTATCGCCGGCCGGAACTGTGGCTGAGCGAGGGCTGGGCGCTGGTGCAGCAGCGGGGCTGGCAGGCCCCGCGCTACTGGCGCGACGACGCTGAATTCACCCTGGCGGGCCGCCGGGCTCGCCAGGCCGAGGCGCCGGTGCGGCACCTGAGCTGGTTTGAGGCCGATGCCTATGCCCGCTGGGCCGGGGCCCGGCTGCCCAGCGAGGCCGAGTGGGAGCTGATGGCCCCCCAGCTGCCCCAGGCCTTTGGCCTGCTTTGGCAGTGGACCTCCAGCCCCTACCGGCCCTATCCAGGCTTCGTCGCCGCCCCGGGGGCGGTGGGGGAATACAACGGCAAGTTCATGAGTTCCCAGATGGTGCTACGCGGCAGTTGCTTCCTCACCCCCGAGGGGCATGAACGACTCACCTATCGCAATTTCTTCCCGCCGGCCAGCCGTTGGCAGGCGGCGGGGTTGAGGCTGGCCCAGGAGGCCCGATGACCCCCATGACCCCGATGACCCAGGTGATCGCCCCGGAGCTGATCGATCTCCACCCCGAGCCGGCAGATCTGCGCCGGCTGGTGTTGCGGGGGATGGCCTCTCGGCCGCGGCAACTGCCCGCCTGGCTGCTCTACGACGCGGAGGGATCGCGCCTGTTCGATCAAATCTGCGAGCAGCCCGAGTACGGGCTCACCCGCACCGAGACGGCCCTGTTGGAGGCGCTGGCCCCGGAGCTGGCCGCGGCCCTGGGGCCGGGCACGCTGGTGGAGTTTGGCGCCGGCAATGCCCGCAAGGCGGGGCCATTGCTAGATGCCCTGCAGCCCGCCGCTTACGTCGCCCTCGACATCAGCGCCGAACATCTGGCGGCGGCCTGTGAGCAGCGCCAGGCCTGCCATCCGCGGGTGCCGGTGTTGGGCATCTGCGGCGACTACAGCGCCATGGCTCGGCTGCCCGCCCACCCCCTGCTCGACGGCCAGCGGCTGCTGGGCTTCTATCCGGGCAGTTCGATCGGCAACTTCACCCCGGCGGAGGCGCAGCAGCTGCTGCGCCAGTTCGCCCAGCTGCTGGGGGGCGATGGGCTGCTGTTGATCGGCATCGATCACCCCAAAACCCGGGCGCGCCTGGAGGCGGCCTACGACGATGCGGCGGGCGTGTCGGCGGCCTTTGCCAAGAATTTGCTGGTGCGGCTGAACCGCGACCTGCAGGGCAATTTTGATCCGGATCAATTCCACTATCAAGCCCGCTGGCAGCCCGAGCACAGCCGCATTGCCATGGCCCTGGTGAGCCGCTGCGACCAGCTGGTGCAGCTCGCTGGCACCAGCTGGCCCTTTGCCACCGGCGAGGAACTGATCAGCGAATTCAGCGTCAAATACAGCCCGGAGGCTTTTGGGGCCGTGGCCGCCGTGGCCGGTTGGCGGCTGCTGCGGCGCTGGAGCGATCCGGGCGGCGACCTGTCGCTGGTGCTGCTGGCGGCGCGAGACTCTTACCAGCAGCACTCAGTGGGATGAGCCGCGAGCAGAAGAGGGCCGCCATGCGGCAATTGAGGCTGGAGCTGATCGCCGAGTTGGAGACGCTCTATGGCCGCGCCTTTGATCGCATCGGCGAACAGGACCTGGGCGAGGGGGCCATTGCCCGGTTGACCCAGTTGCTGCTGCTCTCCCGCGAAGCGGCGATCACCCCCCTGCAGCAGGAAATCGAAGCCCCGCAGATCACCTATGCCCCCGGGGAGGGGCCCGCAGGGCGCCATGAGTGACTGGTGGGAGCAGCTGGAGGCGCGGCTGGAGCGCGAATTGGCCAATTTCCTGACGGCCAATCCCGACCAGCAGGCCCTGCTGCAGGAGCAGGAAGCCCGCGACCGCCAGGCCTCCCTGGTGGGAGAGCGCAGCCGGCTGCGGCGCCAGGCCGAACAACAGCGCCAACAACTGCTCAGCTTGGCCGAGGAGATTCGCTCCTGGCGCCAGCGGGTGCAGCGGGCCCGCGCCGCTGGCGCCGACGAGTTAGCCGAGCGGGCCGAAGCCCATCTAACAGCTTTGATGGAGCAGGGCCGCGAAAGTTGGAGTCAATTAGCTGAGTTGGGGCAGCAATTTGCTGCCGTTGAGGCAGCTCTGCAGGCCCTGGCGGTGGCGGATCAAGCGGCCTCGGCCGGGGCCAATTCGAGTGGCAATCTCGACGAGTTGGAACAGGCCTGGGCCGCCTTTGAGGCCCAGCAGCAGCTGGAGTCGCTCAGGCGGCGCCAGGGCTGATGCGGGGCGAGATTCTTGCTCTGCATCACTTTCCAGGGCAATCTTTCTGGGCAACCATCCCAGCGGAGCCATCCCAGCGGAGCCATCCCAGGCAATCTTGCCAGGATGGGTTCCCTGTGTAAATTTATCAGGGTAGTTTTTTATGCAGGTTTGTTGAGGTATTTTGCTATGCAGACTTATCGGGACAGCTTTGCTGTAGGCGAGGCTGTATATTTAACTGAAATTAGATATGCAGATATTGCTTGTGATCCGGCCATGGCTGGCTGCTGGTCATCCATGGCTTCCGATCCGGTCGTGGCTGGCCACCGGGCCATTGCTTGGCACAGCCCATTGCTTGGCACAGGCAAGCCATGGCTTTTGGTCCTTGTCGGTTGTGGGGCCCTGGCTTGCTGTGGAGCCGTTGCCCCCCTACCCGAATCGCAGCCGGTGCGGCCTAGTCTGCGGCAATGCGAACCAGTCTGGAATTGCCGGATTCCCTGTTTGCCCGGCTCAAGGCCCGAGCCGCCATGGAGGGCGTGCCGATGAAGCAGTTGCTGCAGCGCTATGTGGAGGAGGGGTTGATCGCCAGTTCCACCCCCTCCGGCAGCAGTCGCAGCGGCGACGCCCTGCCCACCCTGCTGGCCAAACCCCTGGCCATCGCTCCGGAATTGCTCAGCAATGCCGGTCTATTCGGCCTGCTGGAACCCTGAGATCAGCGCTTTGATCATCGATCTACCCGATTTGAACGTGTGGCTGGCCCTGGTGTGGCCCCTGCATCCCCACCACCTGCGCGCTCGCCATTACTGGCAGCTGGAGGCCGGTGGTCGGGTGGTTTTTTGCACCAGCACGGCCTTGGGCCTGGTGCGCCTGCTCTGCAACCCGGGGGTGATGGGCGAGACCAGCCTCACGCCCCATGCCGCCGGCGAGGTGCTGGAAAGGCTCTGTGAGCAGCCCGGGGTGGGCTTTGGCGGCGAACCCACCGACAGCTGGGAGGTGTTCCAAGCGCTGTTGCGCAAGGGCACGATCGCCTCTCGACACTGCACCGATGCCCATCTGGCGGCGGTAGCGATAGTGAATGGCTGGAGGCTGGTTAGCCTGGATGGCGATTTTGAACGCTATGCAGGACTGAACTTGTTGAGGCTCTGAATCCAGTTGCTAGCCCACTTCCATCAACTGGAGGCTTGACAGAGCGCCCTTGAACAGGATCTATTCGTAAACAGAACCAGTTCGTAAACAGAGCCAGTTCAGACAGCTTGAATCAGGCCTTGGGGGCCGGGGGCATCAGGTTGACGCCCTCGGGGGGCGGGGTGGGGTCGGGATCGGCAATGAGCATGTGTTGCAGCACGATCTCCGGGCGTTCACTATCGCGCCAGCGGATTCGATAGGCCGGCATCTTGGTGCCCCTACTGGTGGTCTGCTCCACAGGCTCCATCACCCAACCGCGACGGGAGCGGCCCTGGGGGTTGCGCTTCACCACCGCGTCGGCGTGTTGAAAGCGAAAACCAACGCGCTCACCGCTCATGGAATTTGGTACCCGGCTTGGGGAGATTGCTCACTCCCGAGAATTATCCCACTGCAACCGATCCTCCCCCGATCCGCCTGGCCCCCTTCAGCTGGGGGAGTCGGCCTCTGGTCGATTGCTGGTCTTGGCCTCTGGTCGCAGCAGGGGGAAGGCGATCACGTCTCGGATCGAGGCGCTGTCGGTGAGCAGCATCACCAGCCGGTCGATGCCGATGCCCAGGCCGCCGGTGGGGGGCATGCCCACCTCCAGGGCCTGGAGGAAGTCCTCGTCCACGCCCTGGGCCTCCAGATCGCCTGCGGCCCGGCGCTCCTGCTGGGCCAGCAGCCGCTGGCGCTGGTCTACCGGATCGATCAGCTCACTGAAGGCATTGGCGGTTTCGCGGCCCACGATGAACAGCTCGAAGCGCTCCACCAGGCCCGGCTTGCTGCGGTGAGCGCGGGCCAGGGGCGAGTTCTCCACCGGGTAATCGAGCACAAAGGTGGGCTGAATCAAGCTGGCCTCCACCCGCTGCTCGAAGGCCTCCACCAGCAGGCGCCCCACGGAATCCGCCAGGGCCGGCGTCTCCAGGCCCTGGGCTTCCATGGCGGCAGCTGCCTGCTCGCGGCTGGTGAAGGCCGTGAAATCCAGGCCGGTGGCCTCTTGCACCAGCGAGTGCATGGTGTCCCGGCGCCAGGGGGGCGTCAGGTCGATCTCGGTGCCCTGGTAGTTGATCCGGGTGCCGCCGCACACCTGCTGACACACCTCGGCGATCAGCTGCTCGGTGAGCTCCATCATGTCGGTGTAGTCGGCGTAGGCCTGGTAGATCTCCACCGAGGTGAACTCGGGGTTGTGGCGGGTGCTCACCCCCTCGTTGCGGAAGATGCGACCCAGCTCGTACACCCGCTCAAAACCGCCCACCACCAGCCGCTTCAGGTGCAGCTCGGTGGCGATGCGCAGGGTGAGGGGTAGATCCAGGGCGTTGTGGTGCGTCTCGAAGGGCCGGGCATCGGCGCCGCCCGGCACGCTTTGCAGCACCGGGGTTTCAATCTCCAGGAAGCCTCGCCCATCCAGCCAGCGGCGCATGGTGCTCACGGCCAGGGCGCGGCGGCGGAAGGTGTCGCGGGTCTGGGGGGAGACGATCAGGTCGAGATAGCGCTGGCGGTAGCGGGTCTCCACATCCGCCAGGCCGTGCCACTTATCCGGCAGGGGCTGCAGGCTCTTGCTGAGCATCGACCAACCCTTCACCTTCACCGAAAGCTCGCCCCGGTCGGTGCGCTTGAGGCTGCCCTGCACGCCGATCAGATCGCCGGCATCCACCAGGGAGGTGAGCTGAGCGAAAACCTCGGGATTGTCGGGCTGGGCCGCGGCCAGGGTGGCCTTCTCGATGTAGAGCTGGATCGGGCCGGATTCATCGGCCAGGGTGAAGAAGGCCAGCTTGCCCATCACCCGACGGGTCATCACCCTGCCGGCCACCGCCACCTCCAGCTCCCGTTCCTCGCCGTTGGCCAGGTCGGTGTGGTCCCGCTGCAGGGCTGCGGTGCTGTGGCTCGGTTGGAAGCGCAGGGCGTAGGGCCCCTGGCCCAGAGCTGCCAGGGCCTTGCCTTTCTCCAGGCGGGTCTCGCGCAGCTCAGACACGGATGCGGGGATCTCAGCTGGAGCCATCCTGCAGGACGGTCAGACCTGGGCGGCCATGTTTTCAATTCCCTATCGGCTCGCCACCGGCTTCCTATCGGCTCGCTAGTGGCTCGCGGGAGGTTTGATCAGCCCACGTTTGATCAGCCCACGGCCGAGAGGGCCAGTTCACCCATGCGCTGGGAGGCGTAGCCGGTGCCCCGCACCGTGAGGATCAGTTCGGGATTGCGGGGATCGGGCTCGAGCTTGCCGCGCAGGCGGGCTACGTAGACGTCCACCACCCGCAGGTCGGCGGCGCGGCGGGGCGGATAGCCCCAGAGTTGCTCGAGGATCTCGGCCCTGGGCACCACTCGGCCGGGTTCGCGGAACAGCAGTTCCAACAGGCTGAATTCGGTGTAGGTGAGGGCGATGCGCTCCCCATCGCGGGTCACCTGGCGCCGGTTGGTGTCGACCACCAGGTCCCCCAGCCGCAACACGCCGGTGCCGGTGGGCTGTTCGCGGGGTTCATTGGCGGCCGCTCCTTTCCCCATCCGCCGCAGGATCGTGGCGATGCGGGCCTCGAGTTCCTTGGGGCTGAAGGGTTTGGGCACATAGTCATCTGCGCCTAGATCGAGGCCTGAAACCCGCTCGGCGACGTTATCCAGGGCCGTAAGAAAGACAATCGGCACACAGGATTCGGCACGCAGTCGCCGGCAGACGGCAAAACCATCCAGCTTGGGCAGCATTACGTCGAGCACCACCAGATCGGGCTGTTCTTGATGGAAAAGAGTCAACGCCTCTTCTCCGTCTTCCGCACAGACCACCCGGTAGCCGGCCAGCTGCAGGCGCATGACCAGTACCCGCCGTACCGCTGCTTCGTCGTCAACGATCAGCAGGGTTGCCCTGGGTTCGGCGGAGAGCTGACTGGAGCCGTCGTCAGCGTGCATCTAGCCTTAGCCGGAGTGAAGAATCGTAACCATACCCCTCCACCAGGGGTTGGGTCATCCCTGGGAAAGCGCGCCAGGGGGGCGATTTAGGCACATTTAAGCTTTTCTCTAGGAAGCTTTTCCCCCGCCAACGCATCTCCAGCCGGCACATTGCTGCAGTTCTGCGGCTTGTCTGCGCGGCCCGGGGGCGTTGGCTGCCGGCGCCTGAATATCGGGGCCAGCGGGCCTTGGTGTCTGGGCCAGCGGGCTATTGGAATGGGGGGCCAATGGCCCTTGGCATCGTGGCCAACGGCCATTGGTATCAGGGCCAGCGGGCCTTGGCATAGAGGTTCCACTCGGCGGCGGCGGTGGCCAGGGCCCCATCACTGCTCACCTGGCCCAACATCGCCCGTTGCAGCTGGGTGTAGACGATTGCCTGCAGCCGTTTCACCCCCGGCATGGCCGGCACGAGCACCTGGGCCCGGGCCAGGGTTTGGGCCGACAGCAATCGGGCCCGATGCACCAGCCCCTCGGGACCGGGACTGAGCGCTTCTCGGTCCAGTTGGCGCTGCAGCTGGCCCAGGGCCCGGCTGGAGGAGGGCAGCACCCGGGCCTGCTCGGCAAAGGCCAGTTGGTGGGCCGAGTTGGTGAGGAAGAGGCCGAAATCGACAGCGGCCGCCGCCACGGCACTTTGGCGGGGCACCACCAGGTTCATCACCGCCACGTTGCTCACCCCCCTGCAAATGCCGCTGTCGCCGGTGATCGGCGGGTGGGGTTCGGTCACGGCGGCGATGCCTGGAGCGTTTGTCTGCAGGTTGCGCAAAAAGTCTGGGCCGGTGGCCACCAGCGCCAGGTCGCCCGATTGATAGAGCTCGATGGCCCGGCGGTAGCCCTGGCTTACCGCCTCCCGGGGCAGCAGGCCGCGGCGGTAGAGGTCGCTCCAGAAGGCAAATGCCTGGCGGCCCGCCGGGCTGTCGAAGGCCGCCCGGCGCCGCTCATCCAGCAGCCGCACCCCCATCTGCACCAGGATTTCCAACAGCTCGGCGGAGTCATCTGGCACCGCCGTCACGAACAGGGCGTAGCGGCCCGTCCGCCGCTTCAGGCGCTCCGCGAAGGCCGGCAGCTCCCGCCAGTGGCGCGGTGGCGCCTCGCAGCCGGCTTGCTCCAGCAGGCGACGGTTGGCCATGGAGATCCGCACCGTCAAGTACCAGGGGATCGCGAACTGGTGGCCCTGCTGGCGACCGGCCTGCCAAATCGCCGGCAGGTAGCTCTGGGCGGCGCCCGGGGGCAGCACCCGTTCCAGATCGAGCAGGCCCCCCTTGCTGGCCAGATTGGCGGCAAAGGGGGGGTTGAGATTCACCAGATCGGGAGCGGTGCGGGCGAATACCGCCGCCAGCAATTTGCGCTCCACCTGGGCCCAGGGCACGTCGGTCCAACGCACCCTCATGCCCGGATGCTGGCTCTCCCAGGCGGCGATCACCGCCTCGATGGTGTCGTTGAACTTCGGGGCCAGATCCAGGCTCCAAAAGTTGATCTCTCTGCCGCCAGCCGACCTATCACCAGCCGACCCGTCGCCAGCTGAACCATCGCCAGGACCCTGGCGGCGACAGCCAGCGGCGGCCATGGTCGCCGCCGCCGAGCCAGCGGCCAGCAGCTTCAGTAGTTGGCGCCTGGGGAGATCCATCGATCAACCCCTCGAACCAGCGGTCTGCTGGCGCCAGAACAGCAGTTGCAGAGAACAGAGCATCGGGGCCAGCAGGGCGGTGATCAGGGTTTGGGCAATCAGGGTCTGCAATTTGCTCCAGCCCAGCTCGCCGCCCCAGGCGCCGGGGGCCAGCAGGCTCAAATCAAGCAGTAGACAGCCCAGCAGAGCCAGCAAACCCAGGCTGAAGCTGCGCTCGATCGGGGCCCCCTGGCGGCCCATGCGGCCCCACCACCAACCCAGAAAGGCCAGGGCGGGCAGGCTGCTGGCCGGTCCCTGGTGCAGGCTGTCCAGGACCAACCCCAGGGCCACCCCGGCGATGGTCCCCGACACCGGTCCATCCACCAGGGCCCAGGGCAGCAGCCATAACACCGCCCAGGCCGGGGGCACGCCATTCAGCTGGAGCAGCTGCGGCGAGGCCAGGGTGAGCAGCGGCACCAGCAATGCCGTGGCCCCACACCAGCTCTGACGGTGCAGCGGCGCCATTACTGACGGGCCTGGCGCACCTGCACCCAGTCCACGGCCTCCACTGGGGCGCTGAGCTGCACCACGGCCTCGCTGGCGGGCACCGCCAGGTCGTCGACACTCTGTACCACCCCCACGGTGATGTTGGGCGGCACCAGGGTGCTGGCGGGGGAGGTCACCACCACATCTCCGGGCCGGACGCCGGGGTCCTTCTCCAGAAAGCGCAGTATCGGCCTCGATGTGCCGATGCCGGTGAGCAGGCCATGGCGGCGGATGCGAGGTATCCATACCCCCACCCGGCTGCCGTCATCGCTGAGCAACTGCACGGTGGCGGTGGTGGGGGTGGTGGAGGTAATCCGTCCCAGCAGCCCGCCAGGGGCCAGCACGGCGGCACCGGCGGCGACGCCGTCCAGGGAGCCCTTGCCGATCAGCAGCTGGTGCCACCAGCCGGAGACCTCCCGGGAGATCACGGGGGCCCCCATCAGGCTGTCGTTGGCCCCTGCCAGCAGCATCAGGCGCCGCAGGCGAGTGTTGTCGCTCTGCAGCTGCAGCAGCTGGCTCTGTTGATCGATTTGCTGGGCGGAGCGCAGCCATTCACTCTGGGCGCTGCCGGGCCAAAATGGTCTGCTGAGTAGGGCATAGGCATCCGCCAGCGGGGCCCCCTTGCTGAGCCGCACTCCCAGCAGGGCCAGCAGCAGCAGCAACCAGGGCCAGAGTCGGCCGAGGGAGCGCAGCTGAGCGAATCGAAAGCCGCGACCGGCCTGCATTGGGATCAGTGCGACTGACGCACGAAGTCGGGGGTGTCGAGCACCCGTTCCAGTCGCTTGTAGTCCTCCAGCACCATGCCGCAGCCGTTGACCACACAGAGCAGTGGATTCTCGGCCACATGGGTGAGGATGCCGGTCTCGTGGCTGATCAGGTCGGTGATACCGCGCACCATGGCGCCGCCACCGGCCAGCATGATGCCGCGATCGACGATGTCTGCCGCCAGCTCGGGCGGGGTGCGCTCCAGGGTGCGCTTCACCGCCTCGACGATCACGTTCAAGGGCTCGGCCATGGCTTCGCGGATGTCGCCGGCGCGCACATTGATGGTGCGGGGCAGGCCACTGAGCAGGTGCAGGCCGCGCACATCCATGGAGGTGTTGTCGTGGTCGTCATCGGGGAAGGCCGAGCCGATCCGAATTTTGATCTCCTCAGCCGTGCGCTCGCCCACCACCAGGTTGTGCACCTTTTTCAAATAGATGCCGATGGCATCGCTGAGTTCGTCGCCCGCCACCCGCACCGACTCGCTTAAAACAGTGCCGCCGAGGCTGAGCACCGCCACCTCGGTGGTGCCACCGCCGATATCCACCATCATCGTGCCCACCGGTTCGGTGACCGGCAGCCCGGCGCCGATGGCGGCGGCTACCGGCTCATCGATCAGATGCACCTCGCGGGCCCCCGCCAGACCCGCCTCGCGCACTGCCCGGCGCTCCACGCCGGTGACGCCACTGGGGATGCCGATCACCAGGCGGGGCGCCACGATGCCGCGCCCGTCATTCCCCTTTTGAATGAAGGTCTTGATCATTTGCTCGGCGGCGTCGAAATCGGCGATCACGCCATCGCGCAGGGGCCGCACCGCGCGGATGTTGCCAGGGGTGCGACCGAGCATCAATTTGGCCTCGTCGCCCACGGCCAGGGGCACGCCCCGCTCCAGGTCGAGGGCCACCACCGAGGGCTCCTGCAGCACGATGCCCTTGCCGGACACGTACATCAATGTGTTGGCTGTCCCCAGGTCGATGCCGATGTCGCGGGAGAACTGAAACCGACGAAAAAACACTGCTGACCGGCCCTCAAGAGACCGATCATAGGTGGGTGTTACAGCTGCTCCTGGCGGTGGCACTCTCCTGGTGGTGGCAGAGAAGCGGCGCTGGAGGGGCGCCATCAGGGCCAAGCCCACCCCCGGACTAGCCAAAGGCCAGCTGGACCAAGCCCATCCCCGGGCCAGCCAGATGCCATCCAGCCAGATGCCATCCACCCAGGTGTCATCCACCCAGATGCCATACGGCCGGAAGCTATCTCCAATCAAGTTGCAGCCATGGCCCTAGCCGAGGCGCCGCGCCAGCCGATGCCATTTGTGGCTGGAGGGTCTTCTCCATCAAGGCCCGCTCGATCATGGCCCGTTCCATCGTGGCCCGTTCCATGATGGTCTGCTCCATCATGGTCCGCATACCTGGCTGGTCTGCATACCTATCCTTTCTGCATGCCCCCCTGGATCCGATCTGGCTCCAGGGCTTCATTCCGCCACCAACTACACCCACCCCTACATCCCCAGGAGATTGCCATGGGCGTCAATTCAATCACTCTCGTCGGCCGCGCCGGCCGCGATCCCGAGGTGCGCTACTTCGAATCCGGCAGCATGGTTGCCAATCTCACCATGGCTGTCAACCGCCGCAGCCGCGACGAGGAGCCCGACTGGTTCAACCTGGAGATCTGGGGCAAGCAGGCACAAGTTGCCGCCGACTACGTGCGCAAAGGTACTTTGCTGGGCATCATTGGCAGCTTCAAGCTCGACCGCTGGACCGATCGCTCCAGCGGTGAGGAGCGCACCAAACCAGTGATCCGCGTCGATCGCCTCGAACTGCTGGGTTCCAAGCGCGATGCGGCGGCCGGGGGCGGCAATTTTGCCGATGGTGGCTATGGCGGTGGCGAACCGAGCGAGGAAGAAGTGCCGTTCTGAACCTTGGTTCCTGACTAGTGTCACGTCCCGCAAGTTCATTAGTAAATCTCGACTTGGCTTCGAATTAGTCCGCGCTTTTCGAGCTGGTCCGCCCTTGCAGGATTCAGATTTCTGCCCACTCTGCCCACTGTTGAGCAGCGGCAAGGCGCTCATTCCCGCCCGATGTGCTGATAGCATTATGCTGCGAACTTGCGCGACATCACACTAGCTACAAGATTTATTAAATCACAGCGTGAATCAATAAATAAAGCCAGCGCAGTTAACAACTGTGCTGGCTAAGCTTGTCTGGCTAGGTTTCGCTTGCTAAGCGTTATTTGGCCGGTGGCTAGCCGGCTAAATAACTGCTAATCAATAGCGGTAGTGGTCGGGCTTGTAGGGGCCCTGTACCGGGACGCTGATGTAGTCGGCCTGTTGCTGGGATAGTTCGGTGAGTTTGGCGCCGATTTTCTCAAGATGCAGGCGGGCCACCATCTCATCTAGGTGCTTGGGCAGCACATAAACCTGGTTTGAATACTGCTCACCCTTGGTGAACAGCTCGATTTGGGCCAGCACTTGGTTGGTGAATGAGTTGCTCATCACGAAGCTGGGGTGGCCAGTGGCGCAGCCCAGGTTCACCAGGCGTCCTTCCGCCAGCAGGATGATCTTGTTGCCGCTGGGCAACAGGATGTGATCCACTTGGGGCTTGATGTTGTCCCAGGGGTACTGCTTGAGGGAGACCACATCGATTTCGTTGTCGAAGTGGCCGATGTTGCAGACAATCGCTTGATCCTTCATCTGGATCAGGTGTTCGTGGCGGATCACCTGGAAGTTGCCTGTGGCGGTCACAAATATGTCCACATCCGCCACCACGTCGTCCAGGCGGACCACCCGGTAGCCCTCCATGGCGGCCTGCAGGGCGCAGATCGGATCGATTTCAGCCACCATCACCGTGGCTCCCAGGCCGCGCAGCGACTGGGCAGAACCCTTGCCCACATCGCCGTAGCCCAGCACCAGGGCCACCTTGCCGGCCACCATCACATCGGTGGCGCGCTTGATGCCGTCCACCAGGGACTCGCGGCAACCGTAGAGATTGTCGAACTTGCTCTTGGTGACGGAGTCGTTGACGTTGATGGCGGGGAAGGGCAGTTCGCCGCTCTTCTGCAGTTGGTAGAGACGGGCGACGCCCGTGGTGGTTTCCTCGGTGACGCCCTGGATGGCGGCGTGGATGCGGGAATAGAAGCCGGGCTGGGCGGCCAGCTTCTGGCGAATCGAGTTGAAGAGAGCCGTCTCCTCCTCGTTGGAGGGGTGGTCGAGCACGCTGAGGTCGCTCTCGGCCCGGGTGCCCAGGATCACCAGACCGGTGGCATCGCCACCGTCATCGAGGATCATGTTGGGGGTGCCACCATCGCCCCACTCCAGGATGCGGTGGGTGAAGGCCCAGTACTCATCCAGGGTTTCGCCCTTATAGGCGAAAACTGGAATGTTGGCGGCCGCAATCGCGGCGGCGGCGTGGTCCTGGGTGGAGAAGATGTTGCAGCTGGCCCAGCGCACCTCGGCCCCCAAGGCGGTGAGGGTTTCGATCAGAACCGCCGTCTGAATCGTCATGTGCAGGGAACCGGCGATCCGGGCGCCCTTGAGGGGTTGCTCGGCGCCATGTTTGCGGCGCAGGGCCATCAGGCCCGGCATCTCGGTTTCGGCGATGGCGATTTCTTTGCGGCCCCAGGCGGCCAGCGCCAGGTCGGCGATGACGTAAGTCGAGGGGGGTGCCTGGATGGCAGGGCTAGTGGGGGAGGCCACCATGGGAATTGACTCCAAAAGACGGTTGTCAGCTGCAGAGACGGCTTTGGGAGGTCGCTTCCCCTGGGGAAGCGGACCTGACCGTGGCCGGCGCAGAGCTGGGTTTGTGAATATCTGCAGAGACGCCGAGGCTTCGGGCTCGCCTGGGATCAATCTACAGCGATGGAATCGGCTAGTGCTGGGTCCGCCGCCGCAGCTGGGCCACCAGCCACAGATTGGACTGGTGGCCGGCTATGGCAGCTGGCGGATGTGCAGGCCACCCGGGCTCTGGGGCGTCAACTGGCCCGGGAGTGGCTGACCACGCCGCTCACCCTGTTGCTGGAGGGCGACCTCGGCGCCGGCAAGACCTGCCTGGTGCAGGGCCTCGCCGCCGGCCTGGGCATCGACGAGCCGATTACCAGCCCCACCTTTGCCCTGGCCCAGCACTATTGCGTCCAACCGGATTGCGTCCAACCGGATTGCGGCCAAAGTGATTGGGGCCAGCGGGCTGCCTTGGTGCACCTGGATCTGTATCGGTTGGAGCAAGCCGCCGCCGCCGATGAGCTGTTCGCCCAGGAGGAGGAGATCGCCCGGGAGCTGGGGGCGCTGTTGGCGGTGGAATGGCCCCAGCGCCTCAGTGGGCCGCCGCGGGGGGCCTGGCGGCTGCAACTGCTGTTGCTCGATCCGAGCGATCCAGATCGGGGCCGCCTGGCCCGCCTCTGGCCCCCCGGCCCTGCCGCCGCAGGCGGCGGCCACCTCTAGCCCACCTCGCCCCGGCCAGGGGGCCCTGAGCCCCTAACCCGAGGCCGCATTGGCCGCCAGAAACGCCAGTACCGCCAGCTCATCGGGTTGGGGATCGATGGCGCCGGCGCCCTGGCAGACCAGGGCGCCGCAGGCGCTGGCAAAGCGCAGGCGCTGGCCCAGGCTCCAGTTGGCATGGGCGCAGAGGCCGTGCAGCCAGCCGGCGGTGAAGGCATCGCCGGCGCCGGTGCTGTCCACCACTGACACCGGGAAGCTGTCCAACCCGCCGCTCTGGCCGGCTACACACCAGCGCAGCGGCCTGGCCCCATCGGTGATCAGCACATCGGGACGGCCCGGCAGGCTCGCCCGGATGGGCGTTGGATCATCGCCGCCAAACAGCCACTGGGCCTCCTCCGCGCTGCACTTCACCAGGGCGGCCCGCTCCAGCAGCCAACCCATGGCTGCCAGTGCCGCTGGGCTGGGCGGTGCTTGGGGGGCTGGCGGCGCGGTGGGGGCCAGTGCTCGATCCCAGAAGCAAGCCCGCCAGTTGACATCCACGGCCAGGGGTATTCGCAGCTCTTGGGCCCGTTGCACCGCCCACTGCAGCGCCTCCGCAGCGGCTGGACTGGCCAGGGGGATAGTGCCGCTGACCAGCCAGCGGGACTGGGGCAACAGCGCCTCCAGGGGGCCTGCCAGCTCGGCGATCGAGATGGCTTGGTCGGCAAAATCGCCGCCGCCATCCGTGCCAAAGCCAGTGAAGCTGCGCTCGCCGCCGGCATCGCGTTGCACCAACACGAGGCGACTGGCCCGGGCTGGGTCCCACTGCAGGGCGCTGGTGCCCACCCCCCGGGCATGCAACAGCCGGGCGATGGCCTCGCCGCCGGCATCGCGGCCCAGCCGGCCGATGAGGGCGCTGGGGGTGCCCAGGCGGGCCAGGGCACAGGCGACATTGGCGGGGGCACCACCGACGTGATCCTCCCCGCCATGGGCAGGCGGCTGGGCGGAGCGGATTACATCGGTGGCGCCCGCAGGCGGGAACAGCCGATCGATCAGGGCTTCCCCGAAGCAGAGCACCTGCGGGGCGCTCGGGAGCTGAGCCTTGACTTCCTCCCCGCCGTGAACGGCGGAGATTCCTTCTACGCGGCCCATGGGGATGCTTCAGCGATCGGGTGGGTTGGCTTTTGCTTCAGCTTGATCAGCCCTGGCGTTGGCGGCGAGGGGAGTGCCCGAATCGCCGTTCCCCCCAGCCACCGCCAGGGGCCTCTCCAGCCCCAGGCGTCCCAGCAGGGCGGCAATGATGCCGGCATTGGCGGCCGGAAATTGATAGCTGTCCAGGTCGTTCGGCGCCACCCAGCGCAGTTGCTGGCAGGCCAGGGGTTGCGGCTCTCCGGCGAGCCAGCGGCACACATGCACCACGAACAGCAGGCGCTTGGGCCCATAGCTGTGCTGCAGGCGAATCAACTCCTCGCCCACCTCCACCACAATCGCCAATTCCTCCATCAGTTCGCGGGCGATGGTGATCTCGATCGCCTCGCCGGGCTCCTGCTTGCCGCCGGGAAACTCCCACAATCCGCCCAGCAAGCCCTCCTTCAGCCGCTGATCGATCAGCACCAGACCGCCAGAATTCAGCACCACACCAATCCCGATCACCTGGATCGGCTTGCCGCCTGGAGCCGCTGGCCCCTCAGAAGCCACCGGGTCGAGCACGGCGGCTGGAGAGGGAGACATTTTCGCTGCGGCCCAGGGAGGCTGCGGCTGGGGGCGCCAAGGGCAATTGGGGTCCTGGCGGTGCTACCTGGCCTGCGGCAGCTGGCGGTGGCGCCTGGCCAGCGGCAGCTGGCGGCAGAGGCGCTGAGCCGCTGGGCTGGGGCACGGCCACCACGTTGAAGGCCAGGGACCAGCGCTCGCCCTCGCCGCGGAAAGGCGGCACCGAATGGGGTTGCCAGGCCGGGAACACATAGAAGTCTCCTGGCACAGGCAAAACGTAGTGGGCCATGCCGGTGCGAAAGCTCTGGATATGCCATTCCTCGGGGCCGTGGAAGCACAGCTGCCCGTCGAAGCGATCGCCGCTGATCTGGGGTGGCACCTGCAGGAACACCACTCCTGAAAAGCTGCCGCCGTGGGTATGGGTGGGGTTGTAATCGCCTGCCCGCTGCACGTTGAGCCAGACATCAATCATCTGCAGTCCGTAACGCCCCTGGGTCCAGGGCCCGCGCCCCTGGGGTGGTTGCCGGTCGATCACATGGCGGATCCAGTGCTCACAGGCCGGCAGGATCAGCTCGCGACAGAGGGTCGCGACCGCAGCACTTTGGGGGCCCAGTTCCAATTGCAGGGCCAATTGGCCGGCCAGCTTGCCCGAGGCATCCGGGCTGCGCTCCGGGCAGGCCAGTAATTCCGAGGCCAGGCCCTGGAGATCGGCCAGCAGTTGTGGGGGCAACTGGCCCTTAAGCAGATAGCGCGGGAACAGCTCCTGCACTTCCATATCCCTCACATTCATGCCCTGCACCTCCATCCCCTGCCCCCCCATGCTCTGCTGCACCTCCATGGACTCGATCCCAGGTGACACCACGGCCTCCAAGCTAAACGGAGCGCTCAGCCGGTTTTGAGCCGATCCGGCCAATCCGGCTGCCAATTCCGGTTGTCAGTTCAGGCTGTTAATTCAGCCTGAACTGACAACCTGACAGTCAAGTCTTACAGTTAAGGCTGTTAATTCAGTCTGACAATTTAGGCTGTTAATTCAGCCTGACAATTCAGGCCGCTCGTTCTTGTGATTAATTTAGATGGTTAATTATGCGGCCAGATAGGCTGCGACGCTCTCGCTTAGTTTGCGCAGGGCGATGAGGCCATCGCGCTCCAGGTTGCGCACGCGATCCCGGCTGATGCCTAGAACACGGCCGATGGCGGTGAGGCTCATGGGCTCTTCCACGTCGATGCCGTAGCGCATTTTCAGCACCCTTCCCTGGAGATCCGCCAGTCGATCGAGGAGGGCCCGCAGGTCGCCCTTGAGGCACTCATCGTCGAGCCGATCGCCGGGTAGGTCGTCTTCTCCGGCCAGCAGATCGAGCAGTTCGGTGTCGTCGCCATCGCCCACTTTTGTCTCCAGGCTCACCGGGGTGCGGGCCCGGCAGAGCAACTCCTTCACCTCCTCCTCAGGCAGCTCCACCGAAAGGGCCAACTCGGTGACGGTGGGGGTGCGGCCCAGTTCCTGACTGAGCTCCCGCTGGCCTTTCTTTAGTTTGTTGAGGATTTCGGTGATGTGGATCGGTAGCCGGATGGTGCGACTCTTTTCGGCAATTGCCCTGGTAATTCCCTGGCGGATCCACCAGTAGGCATAGGTGGAAAATTTGTAGCCGCGGCTGGGGTCGAATTTTTCCACGCCGCGCACCAGGCCGATGGTGCCCTCCTGGATCAGATCCAGCAGTTCCATATTGCGCCGGGTGTATTTCTTGGCCACGCTCACCACCAGGCGCAGGTTGGCGGCCACCATCCGCTCCTTGGCCCGTCGCCCGGAGCTGAAGCGCTTTTTCAGTTGCGCCGGGCTTATGCCTGCCGCCTCCGCCAACTGGGCATTGGTAGGTGGATTGCCACCGAGCCGCAGGCTGAGCTCCTGCTGGATTTGCTCTAGGGCCATCAGGTCTTGAACCTGGCGGCCCAGGGTGATTTCCTGCTCATGGCTGAGCAGGGGCACCCGACCGATATCGCGCAGATAGCTGCGCACCAGGTCTGGGTCACCGCCGGCACCAGAGCGGCCGGTGACTTTGGCGGCGGCAGCGGCGGGGCCGGTATCTACTGCTAGGGCCGCATCGGCGAAAGGGGCGGCAAGGACAACCACGAGATCAGATCTTGAAGCTGTATGAAGCTTACCTGAAGAAGTGTGAACTCCTCTCATTTTGGCCGCCAGCGCCCTGGCGCAACCGCGCCGTTGCGCCAGGGCGCTGGCGGTTGGGGCGCCGCTGCCACTGGGGCGCCGCTGCCGCTGGGGCCCGCTCATAAATATGAGGTCCTGGCTGGATCTGGCTGCTGAGCCAATCGGGCCCCGCCCTAGCCCTGGCCCCATTGGCTCAGCAGCCAGGAGGCCGTCTGCAGATAGATGAAAACCCCGGCCACGTCGGTGGCGGTGGCGATGAAGGGGGCGGACATCAGCGCCGGATCGAGGCCGATGCGATCAAACAACAAAGGCAAAGCCGCGCCGGCGGTGGCCGCCAGGGTGGTGATCGCCACCAGGCTGATGCCGGCGGCACAGGCCACCAGCCAGTTTCCGCCGGACACATAGGCAGCCCAGGGCACCACCACCAGCACCATCAGCAATCCCAGCAGGGCTCCGGCCAGGGTTTCGCGCCAAATCGCCTGGGCAGGTCCCATCGCCTGGATGCGCTGGGTGCTGAGGCCACGGATCACCACCGTGGAGCTCTGGGCGCCCACATTGCCGCCGGTGCCGATCAGCAGGGGGATGAAGGCCGCCAGCACCACCAATTTGTGCAACACCACCGATTGGGAGGCGATCACCGCAGAGGTGCCGCTGTTGGCGATCAGCAGCACCAGCAGCCACACCACCCGCCGGCGGGCGGCGGTGAACAGATCGCTCTGGAAGTAGTCGTCCTCATCGCCGGCCTGTACGGCGCCGGCTGCGTAGAGGTCGCGGGTGGCCTCCTGCTGAATCACGTCGATGACGTCATCAACGGTGACGATCCCCACCAGCCGCTGCTCCAGGTCCACCACCGGGATGGCCAGGAAGTCGTAGCGCTGGATCGCCCGGGCCACCTCCTCCTGGTTGGTGGCGGTGGTGACGCTCACCACTTCGCGGGTCATCACATCGCCGATGCGCTCCTCCGGATCGGCCATCACCAGGTCCCGCAGGCTGAGGATCCCCGTGAGCAGCCGGGAGGCGTCGGTCACATAGAGGGAATAGACGGTTTCGGTGTCCCGGGCGCGGCGGCGCACGATCTCCAGGGCTAGTGCCGCACTGTGAAATTCCTTCAGGTCGATGAACTCGGTGGTCATCAAGCGGCCGGCGGTCTCCGGCTCGTAGCCGAGCAACTGGGCCGTCACCCGCCGCTCCGCCGGACTCAGCTCCATCAGCAGGCGCCGCACCACCTTGGCGGGCAATTCATCGAACAGGCGCACCCGATCATCGGGAGACATCTGCTCCACCAGCTCCAGCACTTCGCCGGAGCGCAGGCGCTCCAGCAGGGTTTGCTGCACCGATGGTTCGAGGTATTCGTACACCTCGATCGCTTCGTCCTTGGGCAGCAACCGGAAGGCCAGGGCCTGGAGGGTGCGGGGCAGCAGGCCGATCGACTCGGCCGTATCCACCTCCTGCACGGGCCTGAGCAACAGCTTGGCGCCGTCGTAATTGCCGGCTTCCAACAGGGCTTCCAGTTGTTTGGCCACCATTTCGGCCAACAAGATGCCGGTTTTGCCGCTGGCGGCGGCATTTGAACCCGCACCGTTGGCGACTGCCTCTGACATGGCGCACCGGTGCTCTTGGCCTGAGTTTATGGGGCGGTAGCTAGCCTTGGCTTTCAAGGCAGCAGCTTTTCTTTCCCATGGCCATCAACGTGAGCGACGTGGCAGTGCGCGACGCCAAGGGCGGCGAGCGCAAATTGGGCGACTGGACTGGCCAGGTGCTGCTGATTGTCAATGTGGCCAGCCGCTGTGGCTTCACCCGCCAGTACGCCGGTCTGCAGGCCCTGCAGGACAGCTACGGCCCCCAGGGTTTTGCAGTACTGGGCTTCCCCTGCAACGACTTCGGCGCCCAGGAGCCGGGCAGCCTGGAGGAGATCCAGCAGTTCTGCTCCACCACCTATGGCGCCAGCTTCCAGCTGTTCGACAAGGTGCATGCCACCGGTGCCAAGACCGAGCCCTACACCACCCTCACCCAAACAGAGCCGGCCGGCGACGTGGCCTGGAATTTTGAAAAATTCCTGATCAGCAAGGACGGCACCGTGCTGGCCCGGTTCAAAAGTGGCGTGGCGCCCGATGCAGGCGAGCTCACCGCGGCGATTGAGGCGGCCCTGGCGGCCTGAATCTGTCGGCTTGAATCTGGGGGCGGCCTGGCTTTGTTTTGGCTTCAGGTCGCCACTAGAACCCCGAGTTTCACCAGGGCGGCCAAAACATACATCGACTGATCTGGCGAGAGGTTAAGGGCCAGCAGGTCTTGCTGGGAGAGACAACCCTGGCGCTGCAGCAGCTCCAACACCGCCTTCAGCCGCCCCTGCAACAGCACTTCCAGTTGCTCACCGCTGGTGGTGCCCCTGGCCAGGTCCGCGGGCAGTCCATCTGTTGGCTGGCGGGCGGCATTGGCCTGAAATGGTTGGCTGGCGTAGCCAGCGAAGATGCGACCAGTGGCCGGGGCCAAGGTTGGCAAGGGCGCCATGGCCGGTGAGCGGCGGGCCCGTTCCCGCCGTTGGGCCAGTTCTCCCCAGAGTTGGCGGTATTTATTACTCACCACTGGTGCGGCGAAGTGGCTGCGGAGCCGGTTCAAGCCAGCTGTGGCCATGGTCTGCCGCAGTTGGCGGGAATCGAGCAGTTGTTGAAAGGCCCCCACCAGGGCTTGGTGGTCCACCACCACCCCGAGGCTGCGCAGGCCGATCATCCAGTCGTAGTTGATTGCCTGGGCTTGATAGGCCATGTCAATGGGATCGCTTGGCGAAAGGCTCGTCAACACATCCTGGGTTGGCACCAGAAAGCCGGTCACGCCGTGCTCCACCAGATCGCGATAGCCGTCCCAATCACTAACCACCAGCGGTAATTCAGCCGCCATTGCCTCCAGTAGGGAGATGCCAAAGGTCTCCTGGAGGTTGTCGGCAGGGGAGCTGAATACATCGGCAGCCGCTAGCACTTGCCATTTCTGGGCATCGGAGGCTGGCTCCAGGCCGCCCACCAGGTGAAAATCCAGGCCGGGGAATAATTGGCGTAGATCCTCGTAGGCCTTGGCGATACTTTCATTGAATAAATGACCGCATTCGATCAGGGTGATCGGCCCATGCTCCGAGGCCAGGGCGGCCAGGGCCCGGTAAAGGGCCAGGGGATGGGCCTTGCTGTGAAAACTCAGGCGGCCCACGAAAGCCACCACGAAAGCATTCTCGCCGATGCCCAACTCCCGCCTGGCCAGGCGGCGTCGCTCGGCCCGCGACAGGGCCGGGTGGTAGGGCTGGCCCGCCGCCACTACCAGCGGAATCACCGGCAGCTGCGGTAGCTCAACGCTGCAGCGGGCCGCCACCCCAAGCCTGGCGGCCATCGCTTCCAGTCGCCATTCCAGGGCGGCCTGAACTGCGGATTTACCCGCCGTGGAGGTGCAGACCAGGGCATCCCAGGGATATAGAGGGGCGATGGCCATGTCTTGGAGGCCCCGTAGCGCCCCGTCCGAGCAGAGGGTGTGGATGATGCCGCAGAGTGAAAATACATGGGGTGCCAAACCCGATCGCAGCCTCGTTAGTTGGGAGATCTGCGGATCGAAATTTTGCAAGGTACCAACGCTGGCGATGGCCTGAGGATTCAGGCCATTCATCACCTGGATTTGACCATGGATTGGGTTAACTTCGCCAAACAGCTTGCGCAGGGCAGGCATTGCATCTGGATTTGGTACCGCCACCTGCAATGTTTCCGCGGGCTTCAATGCGGCTGCAAATGTTTTCGCCAGTTCCCTGCCGGCGACGCGCCGACCCATTACCTGGTGGCTGGTCAGATCAAAGCTGTCGGGAGGCAGGAAAAGAACAGCTGGAAAAGAGGGCTGGGAAGTTTTCAATTTCTGGCTGTTAAATGTTCACGAGCCCGGTAGACAGCCTCGCCATCAGCGATTGCAGGCGGCTAACTCCATCCGCAGCCAGGGCTCACCGGCACACTCTGCCACCCTGGCCTGCATCGCGTCGAGGCGGGCTGGCTGAGGAACCAGATGCTTGGCACTGGCAGCAGCGCCGGGATCCGATCCCCTCAGCGGACTGCCCTGGACCCCCTTGAGCAATGAAGCGGGCCAAGGCACGAGTGGCTATCGGGGATTTCAACGACAGAAGTATCTGCCTGGCAATGCCGAGGCCATTGTGGTAATCAATACCATCACTGCCTGGGCAGAGGTGCGTAGTGCAATTGTGTGAGCATGCGAACAGGTGGTTAACGGATCCATGAACCACTGCTATGTGTTACTTGCTTTCGAAGGATCAGCCTGGTCTCTATACCTGGGTTACTCTGCAAACTCGCTCACAGGAGGGGCAGCTGGAATCGGAGCCCGCTGCTATGTCGTCATCATCATTTAATTTCGGGACCAGCGAAACAGTGCTATCATAATAATTTCATTTAATCGTTTTTAAATTATGCATTGGGTTTGAGTGATTTTCTCGGCCATCACCACTGTTGCCCTTCCCCGAATTTAAACCTCCCACATACTCCATAGGCAGGACCAATGATCGAAGCTATCGAAAAGCTGATGAACTCGCTTCCGCCGATTCATTCCCGAAAGAATCCATCCCTCGCTCTTATCATTGGGTTTGCGGCCGGAGGTGTTGGTCTTGGGATTTACTTCAGGTCAGTTGTCGATTTTATGCTACCCGTAGGAATTGCTTTTGCAACCGTCCATATCTTTGGAGACTATGGCTGGCTAGGGGGAGCAATCCTGGCCAGTCTCTACGGCTTCTTTAGGGCTTTGAGCTCCAACAAGCAATTAGACTCATAAAAACACTATGACATCTATATTATAGTCAAGATCACCTCCTTCGCCCCAGGGTTGATTCAAAGTGTGTCACAAACGCGCAGGCTTGAGTTGCCGGTGTTGGGTTGACTGAGTGGGATTGCTCCATCTCTGTGCTCGAAACCGACTCTGCTGCAACCGATCTCGATCTGAT
>JBIKWK010000009.1:0-78649 GCA_044356375.1 Prochlorococcaceae cyanobacterium
ATTTGCTGGGCCAGCCCCGGCAACCAGTCAGCAAGAGCCCCTACCTGGGGCCGGCCTATTCCGACGCCGAGATCAAGGCTGCCCTTGACGCCCGTGGGCTGGCCTTCCGACACAGCAACGCCATCGAAACGGAAACCGCGCAATTACTGGCCGACGGCAAGATCATCGCCTGGTTCCAGGGACGAATGGAATTGGGACCGCGCGCTTTAGGCAACCGCTCCCTGCTCGCCGATCCGCGCAGCCAGGCCACGGTGGAGTTGATGAATGTCAAGGTGAAGCACCGGGAAGCCTTCCGGCCCTTCTGTCCGAGCGTGCTGGCGGAGCGGGCCTCGGACTGGTTTGAGCTGCCGGACCCCATGCCGGAGGTGGCGACCTACATGCTCGGCGCGTTCCGGGCCAAAAAGGAGAAGGCTCACCTGATTCCGGCAGTCGTCCATTTCGACGGCACCAGCCGCATTCAAACGGTGCATCGAGACACAAATCCCAGGTTTCATGGGTTGTTGAGCGAAATGGAGCGGCTCACCGGCGTGCCCGTGCTGCTCAACACTTCCTTCAACGACCAAGAGCCGATCGTCTGTACGCCTGACGATGCAATTGCCACGTTTTTGAAAACTGAAATCGACGTTCTGGCCATTGGTAATTATCTCGTTACCAAGCCCACCCCTTGACCCGTCTGCGGGTTGCACCATCCCTTATCGCTCCCCTCCTCACCATGACCGATTTCGGCCATCTCTTGCATCATGTCGCCAAGGGCAAGCGCCTGAGCCAGGTGCAAGACCTCTGGATACTCACCGATCCTGTCGAGTATCCCGGCATCGATCAAGTGTTTCCGATGTATCCAGAGCAGCCCTTTTTTCTGGATGAATGGGACAGGACAAAACTACAGGGAGCCCATGTTTTGGAGATCGGCCTGGGATCGGGGGTGCTATCCATTGGCGCCCTGAGAGCTGGTGCCAAACAGGTCACCGCGCTGGAAATCAATCCGCGCGCCAAGTTGTTCGCGGGCTTCAACGCTCTGGTAAATGGCGTCAGCGAAGGGCTGTGCATCCTCGATGGCGACCGGGAGGATCTGTGGGCGCCCGTGCGGGGACAACAGTTCGACATGATCATCTCCAATCCGCCCTTCATGCCGACGCCAGACGATTCGCGCCACTATTACCATTCTGGAGGCGGAGGTCTGTTGGGAATGGATTTTCTGGAAACCATCTTCCGCCAGCTGGATGAACACCTCAAGCCCTCAGGTCAGGCCCAGATCGTCACCGCCGCGCCCGGCGACGACCAGTTGCCAACCGCGCTGCTGGCCCTGGTCGAACGACACCTCAGTGGCAGCACCCAGGTGCGCATCGACCCCCTGGCGTTGCCGTTTGAAGTATTGACCCACCACTTGCCCGAAGGGTTTCCTATTGAGACCATCGAGACGATGAACGGGCAACTGCGGGAGCAGGGCATCACCCACCAGTATCTGTGCGTCATTCACTACGCCAAGGGCGAGAAGAGCCTCCACTGCGAGCGGTCTGCCCCCCATCCCGCCTGGGATCTACCCCTGGAGCCCAGCCCAACAGCCACCGCTCCATCCTGATGCATCCTCCAGCCTGGGAGCAGCGGTGCGGGAGCGTCGCTTCAGCCTGATGAACCTGATGCTGATCTATTTGCAGGGCGAGTAACTTTCCTGTTATTGGGGGGCATGTATATCATCTTGCCCAAGCTAAGATGTAATTTGCCCAAGCCAGGATGTAATCTCTGGCAGGGGCTGGCCATAACTGCCAGTCTACGTCGGTAACGCCTGCAGGAGGGGCGCCGATCTCATGCAGCCTCTGCCTGAGATGATAACGGGAATCAAGGCGTTGTCCAAGTTTGAACAGTGCCTGAGTTCGCTGGGTGTCGTCCCGACCTGTGATCAGTTCTTACACCTCACCTCCATGGCAAACACGCTGCGCGTCGTCCCTTCACGCCAAGACATCGACGACTCGGGAGCCACCCGTTTTGTCGACTTCACCATCCTCCAGTTGAATGATGTTTACGACGCCATGCCCGTGGAGGGAGGGCGGCGGGGCGGCCTGGCCCGGGTGACGACGCTCTATCAGCAGCTGCGTGAAGAGAATCCCAATATCTTCTCGGTTATGGTTGGCGATTTTCTTGCCCCTTCGGCGATCGGAGCCATCACCTCAGACGGCGGCTACCACATGATCGAAGCCCTGAATACCTTCGGTCTCACCTACGCCACCATGGGCAACCATGAGTTTGATGTCTCCCAGGCCGACCTGCGCCAACGCATCCTGGACAGCCGCTTCACCTGGATCGTTTCCAACGTCAAGGACGGCCAGGGAAAACCCTTTACCGAAGTGAAAGAACGGGCCCTGTTTAAGTTTCAGAACGCTCAAGGCGAGGAGGTGAGGGTAGCTCTGATCGGCCTCTGCACGGATATGGTGAAGAAGTCTTGGCTGCGCTATGAGGATCCGATCGCTGGCGCAAAGCGCCAGGTGGTGGAGATCGCCGACTCTGCGGATGTCTTGGTCGCCATGACCCACCTGCCCATGCGACAAGATGAGGAATTGGGCGCTAAGGTGCCGCGTCTAGATGTGCTGCTCGGCGGCCACGAGCATGAAGCTGCCACGGCGATTGTAGGTGAGGACGCCACACCTATTTTCAAAGCCGATTCCAACGCCCGCAGCGCCTTTGTGCATCGCTTCCGTTTTGATCTCGACACCCGCGTCACAACCCTCTTCTCAGAGATTGTCAACATCGACTCCCGCTTTGCGGAAGAACCAACCACCGCCGCCGTGGTGAAAGGCTGGCAGGACATGGCGTTCAACACCTTGCGAGCCCAAGGTTTTGACCCCATGGAGGTCGTGGGCCTGGCCAGGGAGCCCCTCAACGGAGCCGAGGCGGATCTTCGCAAACAACCCACCAACCTGGGCCAGCTGGTGGCCGAAACCTTTCTTGCAGAGGTGCCTGAAGCGGATGGCGCCTTCCTTATCGCTGGGCTGATGCGCATCGACGGTGTGATTCCGATCGGTGACATCCTCTATATCGATGTTGTGCGCATCTTTCCGGTCGGCGGCAAGTTGAGTGTTATGCGTTTTCCTGGGGGACTGCTGCGCACTCTGCTCACCACTGCTGCCTCCAAGGTGGGGGAAGGCGGCTACCCCGTGCTGGCCAACATCGCCCGCTCGCCAGACGGAAGCAGCTGGATGATTGCCGGCCAGCCCCTGCTGGATGACAGCTTTTACACCATTGTTTATCCGGAATTTCCCGCCTCCTACCTTGCCCTGCCACCTTTTAAAGACAGTGGTTTGGCCAAGCTCTACGACACCCGCTGCATGCGCACCATTCTCACGGATCGCCTGCGCCGTGATCTCCCTGCCGCCAGCTAGGGTTCCATTCGTCTAGGAAGGGAGAGCTGAGGCATGCCTCCTGTAGGCAAAGAGAGCGAGAAAATTGCGGAGGCCGATGGGATCCTCCGCAAATACATGTTTGGCGCCTTCACCGCCCAAGCGATGACGCCCCTTACTTTTTTAGACAAGCCCATGCAGGTTGGGGTGCAACTCAACCTGGTGCGTTCGCTCTCAATTCTCTTTGACGTGCCGTTCGATCGAACTCACGTCCAGGCCCAGCTCCGTGAACTCTTAGGAGCAAGCAGCGGCGAAATGGCCTTTAAGCTCTTGCGCGATGTGGTCAACCAGGCGAACGATGAAGAAAAGATCAGTACAGAGGCAAAGGCTTTTCTTGCTGAATTAACCAGAAGTGGGCTGCAAAAGGCTCCAGGAAATTTTCTCAAAGCCATTATTCCCGGCGCTCGTCTCGTGCTTGACTATGGCGAATTCATTGAGCCCCTGGCTCAGATCTATGGCATCGGCAAAGTCTTTACCAGTCATTTCGATTCAGGTGGCACCATCTGGACTTTGGAGATCGCAGCGGTCAAAGATAATTTTGAAAAAGAGGTTCAGATCGGCAAGCGCATTGTCGAGTTGAGGTTTGGTCAGAGGGATTCCTGAAGCGCCCCGGCAGTGGTAGCTTTTTGACTCGTTTCCAGGGCAATCTTGGGCAGTCCATTGAACCCATGGCTCCCACCGGCTGATGATCAAGCCAGGCTCCGTTTGTACTGCTTTCCCTTCGCTGGCGGTGGTGCTTCCATTTACTCTCTCTGGCGCTCCCAACTGGCACCAGACATAGCAGTCTGCCCCCTGCAGCTGCCAGGCCGGGAATCCCGTCTGCGCGAACCCCCCATTGCAGACATCCCAAGCCTGGTGACGGCCCTGGCCGATGCCATCGACAGCCAGCTTGCCTCCCCCTGCGTGTTCCTTGGCTGGAGCTTTGGTGCGCTCCTCGCCTATGAATTGACCAGGGAACTTCGCCGTCGCGCCCGTCCCTTGCCGTCGCGGCTGATTGTGATCTCCCACGGTGCGCCGGGTTGGAGCCAGCCGCCATCCATGACCCATCTCTCCGACGCGGGCTTCATTGCTGCCCTGCAGAGCCGATATGAGGCAATCCCCGCAGCCATCCTGGCGGATCCTGAGTTGCTGGAGATATTCCTGCCGGTGCTGCGCGCCGACTTCATGGCCCTGGAATCCTATCGGCACAGCTATGAGGATCCCTTGCCCCTGCCCATTGACGCCTGGTATGGCTCCCGCGACCAGACGCTGTCTCGCGACGGGGTGGCGGCCTGGGCGACACACACCAGCGCTGAATTTGAGCTGCACGAGCTTCCGGTTGGACATTTTTTCCACAGGGACCCGCAGCTGATACGACACCTGCGGCGGCAGCTGGCCGAAGAGCTGGTCCAATCAGGCTTGCCGGGGAACATGACTTGGCGCGGACACGGCTGCGCTGCCTGAATTCTGAGCATTACTTTATCTCCTTTTGCCATGCTGAACGGTAAATGGCATGCTTACGTTTAGGAGATGCCGTAGGGTATTCAGGTCTGTTCTTCGCCTATTTTTCCCCAGCCAGATTTGACGGTCTTCCCAATCACTCATTTTGATCCGTGCAAACCGCATTTTCTATTTCGACAGAAGAGGTTCTGGTTCACCTCTTCATGCAAATTGCCATTATTCTTGCAGCCTCGAAGTCGGTCGGTGCCCTCTTTGCTCGCTGTGGTCAATCGCGCAGCGTCGGTGAAATTCTCACGGGCGTGATGCTCGGCCCCAGCCTGTTCGGATGGTTGGCACCAGGTGCTTTCGCAGCCATCTTCAGGCCCGAGGGTCCGTCGATTCTGCCCTGGTTCAGCCACATGGGGCTGGTGCTGGCTCTCTTCTTGATTGGCATGGAGTTCGACTTTCGCACGGTGGTGCCCCATGCCGGCAAGGTGGTCGCCGCGGCGGCGGGCACGCTCCTGGGCTCCCTGCTCCTGGGAGCGGCGATAGCTCCCTGGCTGTGGTCCATCGTGCCGGGGAGTGGGTCCAGGTTGGCTTACACCCTGTTTCTCGGGATGACGATGGCCATCACGGCGATTCCGATCATGGGTCGCATTCTCATGGAGCTTGACCTCACAAAAACCCGCGTCGGTGTTCTCGCCATCACCACCGGCGCCTTCAAAGATCTGCTGACTTGGCTCCTGTTGGTTCTGGTGATCGGCATCGCCCGGCCGCCCTTCGATTCCCTGAAGATCCTGAAGATGGTGGCGGCCAGCGGGCTTCTCGCGACGTTTGCCCTGACAATTGGACGCCGAGCCATCGCCTGGTTCCAGCGCCGATGGGGCTGGAAAGGGGAGCATCCATCCGGGGCCATGATCGGCTTTCTGTTGATTGGCCTGATGCTGCTGGCGGCGACGACTGCCTGGATCGGCATCTTTGCCATCTTCGGGGCGTTTCTGGCGGGGGTGACCGTGTCCAGTGATCGTCGGCTGGCCGAGGCGGTATCCGATCGCCTTCACGACCTCACGATCCATCTGTTCCTGCCGATCTTCTTCACCTACACCGGGCTCCGCTGCGATCTCTCCTCGCTTCAGGGCAGCCTCTGGCTGGCGATGATCCTCGTCACTCTCGTGGGATCGCTGGGGTCAGGGGGAATCGCCTGGGCCTTCGCCCGGATCAGTGGCCTGTCTCGGGCGGAGGCTATTGCCTACGGCGCTTTGATCAACACGCCGGGGCTGATGGTGTTGATTTTGCTCAACCTGGGTTTAGACCTTGAAGTGATCCCCAAAGGCCTGTTCTCCGTGTTGGTCGGAAGCGCAATGATTCGTAACCTTTTGGTCACGCCGCTGCTACGGCGCGTCACCCCTGGTTGTGGAGAAGCAAAAACATCCGCCCACAGGATCCAACAGGCTTGAGCTCCAGGAAATCTTTGAGAAGCATCTGACCCCACTTGCTGGGGGTATAATCAGGCTAGACCGGCTGTCACACATTCCAACCATCCCATCAACACACCATGGAAACGCCAAGCAAAGTTACGGACAACGCCATCAAATTAGTTGGTGAGTACTTCGCGCCCGGGGCGAGTCTGTTAATCGATGGAAAGATTCTTCCCGGCACGGCCCATCTGGTCGCCGGCCTTCTGCTTCGTTCTGCCATTGGCCCGATTGGCTACGGGCTGGTGATCGCCAATTCTTATGCCTCTTCTGTAACGGGCAAGAATCTGCTGAAGCAGTTAGCCAAAAAGAACACAGAGAAGCCCGCGGCCGACAACCAGGCTGTTGCTGAAGTGGTCGAAGCCGTTCCCGCAGCCTGATCCGTTTGCCCTTGCCTCCTTCGACGCTCATCGCCTGGTTGGGAGATCCAAGCTGCCTTGATGCTGCTTTGGTGGGAGGCAAGTCGGCCAACCTTTCCCGGCTTGCCTCCTCGGCACTGGTTCCACCAGGCTTTTGTTTGACGATTGAGGCCCATGCCGCGTGGGCCCCTTTCCTGCTTCAAGACAACCCCACCGCCACTCCGGAGGGATTGCCGGAAGCATTTGTCTCCGCTGTACGGCTGGCCCATGCTGCCCTCAGTGAGCGATGCCAAGCATCTCTTCCTGTCCTTGCCGTTCGATCCTCTGGTGTGGATGAGGATGGGGCGGAAGCTTCATTCGCTGGACTGTTTCACACCTGTTTGAACGTTCGTGGAGTGGAGGCCCTGCTGCAGGCGATCACACGATGCTGGTCGTCTGCCGAGGAAGCGCGAGTGCTTGAGTATCGAGCCCATCGGGGCTTGGCGCCGGGTGGACTTGCTGTGCTTGTTCAGGAGATGGTCCCCGCTGATGCCGCGGCTGTAGTTTTCAGTAGACACCCCGTTGGCTCAGCCGATGGGATCTTGATCAATGCCAACTACGGGATCGGCGAGAGCCTGGTTTCTGGCACAACCAACCCTGATACTTGGATTCTGCGCAGAAGCGATCTCTCCATCATGCGCACGGTAATTGGCGAAAAAGCCACCATGACCGTCCCTGATGGAAAGGTGGGTACCCGGGATGTGCCGGTTCTGCGCACATTGCGCCAACGCGCTTGCCTGACCCCGCAGCATGTGGAGTCCCTGGGGCGTCTGGCACTAAAGCTTGAGGCGACGATGGGCTGGCCGGTTGATTTGGAATGCGCTTTCCATCGCGAGAATCTCTATTTGCTTCAGTGTCGGCCAATCACCACCAGCCGCTGAAGAACACAAATCAAGGGGAAAATAATGTCTCGATCAGGAAAAAAATTGCCGGAAGTGATCCGTTGTTTTCGTGTATCTAGCCTGGCTATCTTCTGGCTTGGCTGAGTGTTGTTGGTCGCAGGATGGGGATCAACAGTTGGGCGGGAGATCATCCGTAGGCGAAGGTTTAACATCAGAGGATTCATTGGGCTGGACAAATACTGCCTGCTTGCCCTCCGTCTGCAGGTTAAAAGATGCAATAGCGGATTTATCTCCTTGACTAAGCGGTTGGTTGTGATTCGCAAGATGGCGATACTTGTACAAAGGGTAAATGGCGGCGCCAATGCCGCCGCTCAGGCTAAGCAAGTTTAGGAAGATAGTGCTCAAATAGCCCCAGCCGAGAATGAAAACTCCGCCAACAGTAATCACTCCAGGAACGATTCCTGCAATCAGGCCGAGCTGCATGCTTCGTTTCATGTCTTCCCCTAATTCAAAGAGGAAAGGCAATTGATACAAGCTCTCCTGCATCAAAATGATTTGGGCCGAGTCAGTTGCCGCCGTTGTGGCGCCCCGCAGTGACACAGAAACATTGCTTTTCTTCAAGGCGATGGAATCGTTGATGCCGTCGCCAACGAAGCAGACGACATGGCCCTCATCCTGTAGTTGTTGAACCAGGCCAGCTTTACCTTCCGGAAGGATGTTGGCAAAATAGCGGTTAATTCCAAGTTCTTCCGCCAGGTTGCGCGTCGGTTCTTCCTGGTCACCGGAAATCACCACCGTGTCCAGATTGCGATTGCGCAGGGCTTGTAGCACGTCTTTCACCTCCGGTCGAATCGTGGGCTGCAGTTCAATCGCTCCAGCAATCTGTCCATCAACAGCCACGATCACAAGGGAATGTCCCCGCTGGTGGCAGGCGGCCTGAGCAGCCAAAAGGTCGGCTGGCAAGACCATCCCTTCCATATCCATATAACGATCACTGCCAATATGTACATTATGGGAATCAATTCTCACCTTGAGGCCATATCCTAAATCGTAGCTGGCATCATCTATATCCGGGATCAGGATGTTACGCTTCTCGGCTTCAGCGAGGATGGCCAGGGCGATCGGATGGCTCTGCCCCCGCTCCGCTGCGGCGGCCAGGGCCAGCAGCCGTTGAGGGTCATGGCTGGGGCAGGCGATTACTTGCGCCACATTCGGCCGCTCTTGAGTTAAGGTTCCGGTTTTGTCAAATATCACCGTATCTACTGTCGACAATAGATCGAGGGAACGACCATCCTTGAGAAGTATGCCGTTATTTGAGGCGATGTTCAGGAGATTCAGCATCGTGACAGGGCTGCTCATCCGCACGCTGGTGCCAAACGATGAGTTCAGAATGGCCAGGCCACTCTCCGCGCCAAGCGACACCAGGGCAACCCCCGCGAGAGCCAGGGTGGGCAGGGCTAAATCATGGGCAATCTTGCTGCCTTTTGATTGCAATGCCAATTGATAACTAGTGGTCTGATTGAGCACCTCACCGATCTTGGCTGCCACCGTCTCGTCACCCGCGCAGCTGACACGCACATGCAATTTGCCCGCCAAAACCATCGTCGAGGCAAATACCGGATCCCCGGGCACCTTTTCCGCAGGCTTGGCCTCACCGGTAAGCATGTGCTGATCGACCAGGGCCAGGCCCTCGACGACCTGGCCATCCACCGGCATGTACCCCCCGGCCCGCACCATCACAATCGCTCCTGGCGCAATCTCCTTCAGGGGCCGCTCCCTCTCCCGCCCGGCCTCCACCACGATGACGAAACTAGGTTGCTCCGAGAACACGGCGATCAGCCCTTTTTGGGAGCGATCTTCCGTCACCATCAGCAGCTTCTCACTCATGTAGAACGCCATCGCCACAACCAGGGCGGGGATATAGAAGCCGCTCAGCCAGATGGCCGTCACGTTGATCGCGCTGACGACGTGATAAGTGACACGTCGCTGCTTCTGAACAGAGGTGAAGGCCCTCTGAAAGACGGGAAAGCTGAGGGTGAAGGAGACTGGAACCGTGATTAAGAGGGTGGGAGGCGCCAACAGTCGACCACCCACCAGGCTGACCAGAGCCAGCCCGGAAAAAGCGATCTGGCGATTGAGCATCTGCTCCGGCTCGCTGATCTCCAGCTGGCCCATCTCCTGCAATTGCTGGGTTCGGACCTGCCCGAAGAGCGGATCGATCCGTTGCACCATGAATTCCTGATAGCGGCGGTCGAGCGCTTGAATGCGCTCCCCAATGGTCTGGCTTTCTCCCCCATCGCCAGCCTCGCTCGTGGATTCAGCCTCGCCCGTGGATTCAACCTCGTCCGTGGATTCAGCCTTGGACGATTCCTGTCCCGCAGGGGCATCGCCGCAGCGCAGGGTGCGATCCATGGCTTCATCCAGACTGCCGGCGACGTCCTGGATGAATGGCACCACGGTGTGATCAAAGGCCACCGCTGCCCGATCCAGCACCTGATCCAGCTCGAAGGCAGCCTCCTGAACCACTTTAAATATGGTGGCTTCCAGGGTGGTCATGGCCCGATCCGCCCCGGCGTCGATCCCCTCAAGGAGGTGTTGGCCAAAGTGGCCGATGGCGTTCCACCAGCTCATGGTTGGTTCTCAGTGGGTTGATCGATCGGGGAGGAGGGGAACAACACAGGCCTGGTCACAGCTCCATCTCTTTCCAGCCCCCAGCCGTCGCCGAGCTCATTCCGGTGGCGGCGGCCTGCCGCAGGGATGGCGACTCTTGAAGGCGGTCCTGGAGCTCAGTCAGGATCATGTCACCGAGCAGGTCGGGCAGCGGCACATCCACCTCCAGATCGCGGCGCAGGTGGTGCCGCAGTTCCACCGCCATCAGCGAGTCGAGACCCAGGTGTCGCAGTGGACAGCGCGAATCCAGCTGCTCGCGCCGCAGTCCCAGCAACAGGGCGACGCGGATCTCCAGATACTCCAATAGGACCGCCCCGGGATCATCTCCCGTCGCCAGCCTCTGGCGCAGGGCCTCCGCCGGGGGGATCCCGGGCGCCGCTACGAGGGCCTCGCTGTTGCTCGCGCCACGCAACGCCTCAAAGAATGGCGGGCAACGGCCGTCGATCTGGCGGGAGAGAAATCTCCCCCAGTCGATGGGCAGCAGGCCGGCCTGTGGCTCCTCACGGGCAAGAAGGAATGCCAAGGCGGCCAGACCGTCGGTGGGGTTGATCCCGCCGAGGCCCTTGCGCGCCAAGGAGGCGGCCAACTCCGGATCGGCGGCCGCGCCTATGTCTGTCCACGCCCCCCAGTTGATGCTTTGGCCGGGGAGCCCTTCCGCCTGGCGATGGCGGGCGAAGGCATCGAGGAAGGCATTGGCGGCGGCATGGTTGGCTTGGCCGGCGCTCCCCAGCAGGGCGGCGGCGGAGGAGAAATTCACGAAAAAGTCGAGGGGGCAGGTGCGCGTCGCCCGATGCAGCGCCCATGCCCCCATCAACTTGGGAGCGAGCACCCTGCTGAAACGTTCCGGCGTCAGTTGGGTCAGCAGGCCGTCATCCAGCATGCCCGCAGCGTGCACCACTCCCCGGAGCGGAGACTGCAACCGGGTAATCGCAGCCGCGAGGGCGGCTTCATCGCTGATGTCCATCCTCTCGACGCGCACCTCGACGCCACGGGCGGCGAGCGCCGCCAGCTGCCGCTCCGCCTCCGGGCCGGGAGCGGAGCGGCCGATCAGCACGAGGTGCTTCGCTCCCCGCTCGGCCAGCCAGCAGGCAACGGCCAGGCCAAGACCACCCAGACCGCCCGTGATCAGATAGCTGCCGTCAGCGCGTAGGGCTGTGCAGGGGGGTGGGGTCAGCACGATCTTGCCGGTGTGCAGTCCCTGCTGCATGGTGCGAAAAGCGCGGGGGGCATCGCTGAGGGAGTAGACGCAGCGGGGCAGGGGGCGCAGATGGCCGGCCGCCACATCGTGAATCAATCGCCTCAGCAGGGCTCCGAGTTGCGCTGGCGCTGCGTGGCGCACCTCTCCCAGGTCAAGGGCCCAATAGGCCAGATCGTCGCGTCGCGCCGACACCTCCTCAGCCGCGAGGGCGCCCCGCTTGCTGATCTCGACAAACCGGCCGCCGGCGCCCAGCAGCCCCAGGCTGGATTCGACAAACCCCTCGCCTGTGAGGGAATTGAGCACCACATCGATGCCAGCGCCATCGGTGTCGCGACGAATGGCCTCCGCAAAATCCAGGCTGCGGGAGTCGTAGATCCAGCTGACGCCAAGGGAGCGCAGCAGGTGCCACTTGCCCCGGCTGGCGGTGGCGTACACCTTTGCGCCGGCCCGGAGGGCGATTTGGATCGCCGCCTGGCCCACTCCACCACTGCCCGCATGGATCAACACGCGCTCGCCCGGTTGCAGGCGGGCGAGGTGAAGCAAGGCGTAGCCGGCGGTCAGAAAGGCGATCGGCAGCGTGGCGGCCTCCACCATCCCCAGCTCGCCAATGGGCGCCACCAGGCGCTGATCGATGGTGAGAACGCGCATGAAACTGCCGTTGGCCAGCGCACAGACCCGGTCGCCGGGGGCAAAATCGGCGACGCCTGGTCCAACCGCCAGCACCTCTCCACTGCATTCGTTGCCCAGGGGCCCGGGATCGCCGGGAAATTCACCGAGGGCGATGAGAACATCCCGGAAGTTGAGGCCGGTGGCCCGCACGCGCAGCTGCACCTCCCCGGCTTGCGGCGCTTCCAGCGGCGCCGGGGCGATGACGAGCTGATCAAGGCTGCCCCGCTCGCGGATCTCCAAGCCAACGTTGTCGGCATCGGGAACCACCAGCCGATCCGGCCGGGGCCGCGGACCGCGGACCAATCGCGCCACCAGCCTCTCGCCATGCCGATGGGCGATCTCGTTTTCCCCATCCCCCGTCAGCAACTCATCGCAGAGGCCCCCTACCATGGCGGCGGCATCCCCCTTCGGGTCGAGGTCGATGCAGGACATTCGCAGACCGCGGATCTCCTCGCGAACGGTGCGGGCCGCCCCCCAGAGAAGCGCTTGGGTGGGATGGGTCCACGCCTCCCGTGGCGCCTCCTCCACGCACTGGGCTCCGCGGGTCACGAGCCATACCGGGGGTGGATCCGGACATGGGCCGAGCTGCCGCGCCAGGGCAAGGAGGGTGTCGACGTGACGCCTAGCGGCGCGGGCGATCTCGTCCCCGCTGCTCTCAGGACCGTCATCGCTGTCGGCGATCAGCACCAGCCCCGCCCCGTCAATGGGCAAGGGCTGGTCGGTTGGCCAGGACATCCGCCGCGCTGGCGCCCCGCGACGCCGCAGCTCCTCGGCGAGATCGTCCGCCAGGTGGGCCGCGCCGATGATGCTCCAGAGGGGGCCGGCCGGGGGGAGGGGGCTGCGGGCCAGCAGCAAGCATTGCGAGGCCGTGATCGCTCCGATGGGGCTCCTCTCCGGGGTGTCGGCGGCGATGACGTGTGCGACCGTTTCCTCAAAACCGGCGGCCTGGAGGGCTTTCCGCCAGGCCGCCGGCTCCAGCAGGGGGTAGTCCTGGCGGATGGCGTCATCAAAGCGCCACCAACCCTCCAGCAGTCCGAAGGTGAGATCGGCCCAGCGCTGCGGAGCCGTGGCCTCCACCAGCAGCAGCATCCCCCCGGGGACGATCAGGGTGTGGAGATGCGCCAGGGCCTCGGGGAGGCGACGGGTGGCATGAACGCAATTGGCTCCGATGATCAGGTCGTAGCCAGGATCCGGCAGGTCCTGGCCCGCCGGATCGCGCTCCAGGTCGAAGAGGCCGTAGGTAATCCCCGCCAGGTCGCCGAAGCTGGACCGGGCCCGATCGAGGAAGAGGGGCGAGACATCGGTGAAGTGGTAGCAGAGCCTGCCGGCCTCGATCAGGCTTCTGAGGGAGCGGGTGGTGGCTCCGGAGCCGGCCCCAACCTCCAATACCCGCAGCACCCGTCCCGGCGGCAGGCCCTCGCACAGGCCGGTCACGGTCTGCGCCACGAGGGCATTCATCCGCACGTTGTGGGGAGACCGCTCGTAAAGCGCCGTGGTCAGGCTCAAGTCGCCGTCGGGGAACAGCCAGCGCAGGGGATCCTCCTCGCCGCGGAGAACGGGGGCCAGCCGTGGACCGCACCGCGACAGCAGCTCCACCTCCGCGGGCAATTCCGGTCGCAATCTCTCCAGTCGCGCGCCGGGGTCGTCCCCGGTGGTGGTGGCCGCCGCCACCGGGGCGAAGGCATCTGCTTCCTCCCGCACCAGCCCCGCCTCGCCCGCGATCGCCAGCAAACGCTGGAAAAGACGCCGGTGCCGGGCAGCGATCCCCACCGCGCTGGCCAGATCCTCGGTGGGCCAGCGGGTCCCCGGCGCCAACGAAAGGCCTAGCTCCTCCAGCGCCCGTGCCACCCACTCCACGCTCACCGCTTCCAGTTCGCTGAAAGCGCGGCCATAGGCCCGGAGGCCGGCGGAGTCGAAGAGGTGGGGTGCGCGACCGCTCAGGTTGAGCGTCGAGGGGGCGAGCAGGGTGCCGCCCAGGAGGGGCCGCGGCTGCCACAGGGGCTCCACCAACCACTGCTTCCACGTTCCGGCTTCCGCTTCCCGCAGGTACAGCCCCTCCAGCGATCCGATGCGGACTCCGTCCTGGTTGTGGAGTGTGAAATCGGCGATGCGATCGCGTCCGGCGCGGCGGATGCGCCCGTGAATCCAGAGGAAACCGGCGGGAGCGCGGGCCGGGATCGCGCAGCGGGCGAGGCTGGCGGGGAGGCGCGGGGCCCGCTCCCTGTCGTCATCGGCCGCGAAGCTGACCTGCAGCACCGCGTCCAGCAGCGCCGGATGCCAGTGGTAGGCCGAGGCGTTCTCTCCAGCCGCTTCCGGCAGGGCCACGCGGGCGATGGCCTCACCCGCGCTCCGCCATACCTCCCGCAGGCCGCGAAACACGGGGCCGTAAAGGATGCCGAGCCGTTCGATCTCGCCGTAAAGCGCACCGACATCCGCGCGGGTGGTGCAGCGCGCCCTTCCCGCCACCAGATCATCGGCAGAGGCCAGAACCATGCCGCTGAAGGGGGGGGCGTCGTCGGGGGCGATCCTTCCCGTGGCATGTACCTGCCAGCCTCCCTCCAGCGCGGTCGGGTCGAGGCTGGCGATGGTGACCCGCACACCCCGCGAATGCGGTTCGAGCAGGGTTTGCACGGGCTGGCCGGCGGTGAGGTCCAGCCCCCTCTCGAAGGACAGGTCCTCTGCCACCAAGGACCCGCTCAGCACCGTCGACGTGGCGACGAGGGCCATCTCCAGATAGCCGGTGGCGGGCATGCGGGGCCTTCCCGCCACCTGGTGCTCCCGCAGGCTGGCGCTCGCTCCCCGCCCGGGTGTCCCCTCAAACAGACGCGCTCCAGTGGGCAGGGCCAAACTCTGCACCCTTCTGCCGACAAGGGGATGGATCACCGCTCCCGCGGTCGCGCTGGGGGCGCCTCCCTCCACCACGTCAATCCAGTGAGGCTCCCGCTCAAAGGGGTAGGTAGGCAGGACGACCGGCTGCTGGCGCCCCCCTTGGATCGATCGCCAATCCAGTGTGGCGCCGCGGGCCTGCAAGCGTGCGAGGCTCTCCAAAATCACTGTCCCGTCGGGGCGATCCGGGTGCAGGCTTGGCAACCAGAGCGCCTCGTCAGCCGCTGGCCCCAGACAGGGGCGTGCCATGCCAAGGAGGGTTGAGCGTGGTCCGATTTCCAGGTAGGCGCCGATCTCCTGGGCGGCTAAGGCGCGCAAGCCCTCGACAAACCGCACCGGGCTGCGGGTGTGTCCCATCCAGTGGTCGGGCCCCGCAATCTCGGGGCCGGCGAGGCTGCCTGTGAGGTTGGTGATAAGGCGCCGTTGCGGCGGGCGGCCGTTCAGGGAGGCGACGACCCGGCCCAGCTCCGGCAGGATTGGCTCCGTCAGAGGGGAGTGGGCCGCGATGGAAATGGCCAGCTCACGCGAGCCGATCCCCCTGGCGGTGAAGGCGTCAAGCGCCAGGGTGACGGCGTTGGCGGGACCGGAGATGACGGTGTTAGCCGGCCCGTTGAGGGCGGCGATGACCACCGGGCCGGGAAGGCTCAACCGGGCAAGCACTTGCGCCACTTCGGCGTCGGAGCTGAAGACCGCCGCCATCTGCCCCCCCGGGGGGAGGGAACCAAGCAACCGGCCGCGGCAGGCCACCAGACGCACGGCATCCTCCAGGTCGAACACGCCAGCCAGGCAGGCCGCCACCACCTCACCGGCGCTGTGCCCCATCAGGGCGTGGGGCTGAATCCCCCAGGACATCCATAACTGGGCGAGGGCGTATTGAACCGTGAACAGGGCGGGTTGGGTGATCGCGGTCTGGCCAAGGAGCTCCTCGCTGGCGTCCGGGGCGAGCAGGTCGATCAGGGAAGCGCCGATCTCGGGGGCGAACAGGGCCGCGCAACGGTCGACGGCCGCACGGTAGACGGGGTAAGCGGCATACAGGGCAGCTCCCATACCGGGATACTGGCTCCCCTGCCCGGTGAACAGAAAGGCGACGTTCAGTCCCTGGCGCCGGGATGCCTGGTCGCGCACAAGGCAGGCACTCTGGCTGGTGCTGGCGGAGGCGGCCTGGTCGAGCCGCGCACGCAGCTCCTCGCTGTCGCGGCCCATCACCACGAGGCGATGCTCAAAGTGAACCCGGCCGGTGGCGGCCGTGGCGCAGACCCGCTCCGGGGGCAAATCCGGATGGCGCGAGAGGTGCTCGCCCATCCGGGCGGCCAGGGTGTCCAGGGCGGAGGCGCTGCGGGCCGACAGTGGCAAAAGATGGAGGCCCCCCGGGGGCCGGTGCTGGCCGGATGGGTGCTCGGTCGTCTCGGCCGGATTCTGGGCGTCCGGTGCTTCTCCGACAAGCACATGGGCATTGGTTCCCGAGATGCCAAACGAGCTGACCCCCGCCAGGCGCGGACCACGCCACTGCTCGCGCCGGGTCGGCACGCGCACGGTCAGATCTTCCCAGGCGATGTGCGGGTTCGGTGGGTCGAAGTGAAGATTCGGGGGGATCTCCCCCCGTTCGACGCAGAGGATGGCCTTGATCAACGCCGCAATGCCGGCGCTTCCCTCCAGATGGCCGAAGTTGGTCTTGATCGCGCCCACCGGCAAGGGCTCCGTCCGGCCCGGCCCATAGACAGCGGCGATGGCGCCCATCTCAATGGGATCGCCCAGGGAGGTGCCGGTGCCATGGGCCTCCACGAAACCCACCTCCCCCGCTTGGACTCCGGCATCCTTCAGTGCGGCCTGAATCACGGCCTGCTGGGCCGGGCCGCTGGGAACCGTGAGGCCACTGGCGCGGCCATCGTGGTTGATCGCCGAACCCCGCAGAACGGCAAGGATCCGCTCGTTGGCGGCACGGGCGTCGCCAAGTCGGCGCAACACGACAACCCCGCAACCTTCGCCACGGCCGAAACCGTCGGCGCGGGCGCTGAAGGTTTTGCAACGGCCGTCCGGCGAGAGGGCGGTGGTGCGGGCGTAGGTTTCGTATACGGAGGGTGACAGCAAGGCGTTGGCGCCTCCGGCCAGGGCGAGCGCACAGTCGCCCCGTCGCAGGCTTTGCATCGCCAGGTGCACCGCCACGAGGGAGGAGGAGCAGGCGGTGTCGACCGTCAGCGTGGGTCCCTGCAGCCCAAGGGTGTAGGCAATCCGGCCGGCGGCCACACTGGCGGAGGTGCCGGTCGCCTGGTAGGCATCCATTTCGGCCGGGTCGCGCTGGAGCAGGCGGTGGCCGTAGTCACCACTCATCAGGCCCGCGAAGACGCCGCCCTGGATCCCTTGCAGATCGCTGGCGGCGATGCCCGCTCGCTCCAGCGCCTCCCAACTCACCTCCAGCAGGAGCCGTTGCTGGGGATCCAGGCTCTGGGCCTCGCGGGCCGAGAGGCCGAAGAACAGGGGGTCAAAGCCCTTCAGATCGGCGAGATAGCCGCCCCTCCAGGAGTTGGTGGCATTTCCCCAGCGATCGGGCGGCGGAGCGCTGGTGGCGTCCACCCCTTCAAGGAGCAGATTCCAGAGGGCATCGGGGTCATCCGCGCCGGGGAAGCGGCAGGCGAGGCCCACGACGGCAATCGGCTCCATGGTCACGGCGGCGGGACGGGCCGCCAGGGCAGCCTCCAGCTCCTGAATCCGCAGAACCGCCTGCTTGATCAGCCGCTCGTAGTGGGCAGGGGATTGGGTCATGGCGAGAGGCGTCTTTCCAGGAGGTCAGCTAGGGCGTCGAGGCTCAAGCCATCGAGGTCGTCGACGGCTCTGGGAGGCGGGTTGACCAAGGTGGCGAACACCTCCTGGGCCAGGTAAGTGGCGATGCGCTCCGGGGTGGGGTGATCGAAGGCGAGGGTCACCGGCAAGCGACAACCAAGGCGTTGTTGCAAGCGGTTGCGCAGTTCGATCGCCAGCAGGGAGTCCAGGCCGAGATCGCTCAATCCGCGACCTGGGTCATCCAGTTCCCCCCTCCCCAGGCCGAGAACGTCCTCCACAACCCCATGGACGGTGGCATGGAGATGGGCCCTCCGATCCAACACTGTCAACGCCGTGAGTCGCTCCGTGAAACCGGGTGCAACGGCTCCATCCCCCTTCGCTTCAGGAGCTGCCGCCCGTGGCGACGACCGGCCCCCCGCCACAAAGGCCGCCACGCCCTCGGACAGGGGACGGGAGAGGAAACGTTGAATGTCCACCGGCAGAACGGCGACGACTTCCATGTCCCGTTCGATCACCCCCGTCAGAGCCTCCAGGCCGATCCGCGGGTCGATGGTTCCAAAGCCCTTGGCGGCGAAATGATCGTCGAGGCGCGCATCGGCACCCGCGCCGATCCGGCCCCAACGGCCCCATTGGATGCTGATTGCCGGCAAACCCCGCTGGCGACGATGGCGGGCGAGGGCATCAAGGAAGGCATTGGCGGCGGCATGGTTGGCCTGGCCAGCGTTCCCGAGAAGGGCTGTGGCGGATGAGAACAGAATGAACTGCTCCACCGGGTGGCTGGCGGTGGCCCGTTCCAGGTTGCAGGCGCCGCACACTTTCGGTTCCAGAACCGTGGCAAAGCGCTCCCAGTTTTGACGCACCAGGGCGCCATCATCGAGGTTGCCGACCGCATGAAGCACGGCGCCCACCAGTGGCTGACTCGCCAAAACATCCCGCAGGGCGGGGAGATCCGCCACATCGGCGATAGCGAGTTCCACATGCACCCCCTGGGCCCTCAGGGCGGCTGCCGCCTCCTCGATTTCGTCGCCGGGGGGGCGGCGTCCGAGCAGCAGCAGGCGGCGAGCGCCGTGCGCCACGGCCCAGTGGGCAAGCGATGGGCCGAGGCCGCCAAAAGCGCCGCTGATGAGCGTCGTTTGTTTCGGCGGAAGCCCCAGGGGGCGGCGGGGAGCGGCGGCCTCAGCCGTCCCGCCCGTGAATCCAGCCACTGGCCGCTGGAGCCGGGTGATCCAGCGGCCGCCACCCTTGCTGGAGCGGAGGGCGACTTCCGCTTCCCGCGGGCCTTGAGCGTTGAGCTCGGCGAGCAGACCCCGTGCGTCGATGATCCCATCAACCGCCGCAGCATCAAGGTCGACCCGCGGCAGCGGGAAGTCGGGGTGCTCTTCGGCGACAGCTCTCGCCATCCCTAGAACCATCGACCCCGCCAGATCAGGGGTCTCGTCGTCGATCGTCTGGGCCCCGCGGGTGACGATCCAAAGCGGCGGACGGGAAGGGCCAGCAAGAATCGCCTGGATCAAATGCAGCAAGCTGCCGCAAGCCAGCCGTGCCGCTGCCATGGTGGTTGTGCCGTCTGAAGGATCGGCGCCCAGGCCCAAGCTCGCCATGTGGAGAATGCCGCTGGCCTGTGGGTAGGCGGCGAGCAGGGCCGCGAAGCCTTCCTGGCTGTCGCGGACGCGCAGCGATCCATCGGCTGGGCCGTTGTCGTCGGGGGAGGGGGTCCAAAGCCTTGCGGCGGCGGTGGCCGCTGGGGGCGACGCCACTAGCTCAACGCTGAGAGCCGAGTCGCCCCGAGCTCGCAGGGCGGCCATCACCGCGGCGGGAGCCGGATCGGAGCCTCGGTGAACCACGAGCCATGGCTTCTTGGTGCCCACGACAGCCGCCTTGGCATTGCAACGATGGGTGGGGCTCAAGCGAGCGACGAAGATCGAGTGGGCGCAGGACACGGCACCCAGACCATCCACTTCCCCTGCCGCATGGTCGACAGGAATCGTCTCGATGCTCTCGAAGCCCGCGGCGGCCAGCCGTTCCCGCCATTGCTCCGTTGAGAGCAGGGCGTAATCTGAACGCAGATCGCTGTCGTTGAAGCGCCACCAGCCATCGAGCAAGCCAAAGGTGAGATCGGCCCAGCGTTGTCGGCTGGTCACCTCCAGCAGCAGAAGGGTGCCCCCCGGCGCCAATAGTTCCGCCACATGGCCGAGAGAGGCTTCAATGCTCTGGGTGGCGTGGAGCACGTTGGCGGCAATGACCAGATCGTGGCGCTGGCCGTGAAACCCCTGCTCCTGCGGGGATCGCTCAATATCCAGGAGCTTGTAGGTCACATTCGAATGGGCGGCGAACTTCTCCGCCGCCTTGCGGGTGAACAGCGGCGACACATCGGTGAAGGTGTAGCGGGCGCTTCCCTCCGGCAAGGCCTCTAAAATGGGTTTGGTGGTTGATCCGGTGCCTGCCCCGATTTCCAGAATGGAGAGGGGTTCGCCAGCCCCACGCCGTCGGGGCAGCGACACGGCGAGCTCAGCCAGGACGGAACCCAGGGCGGCAAACACCGGAGAGTGCTGATAGAGCGCGGTGGTCAAACTCAGATCGCCGTCCGGGAACAGCAGCTCCAACGGCGGCGTGCGACCCGTGAGGATGGCAGCCAGGGCCGGGCCGCAACGCTCCAGGAGGGCCAGCTCGCCGCCGATGGCCCCACCGTGGCACTGCTTCAACGCATCGACTTTTTGGAGGAGAGACCGGTCGCCATCTGCGGGTCCCGTGCGGCAGACCTGCCAGCCGTCGCCAGAAGAACTGAGGATTCCGGCCTCGCCGAGGATCCTGAGCAGTCGGTCGAACAGGCGGCGCTGGGGGGGGATCACCCCCAGATCGACGGCAGCCTCTGGCCCGATCACCTGATTGGGCTCGATGGGAAGCCCAAGCTCCCGCAGACCAGCCTCGATGAACGACAGGGCAAGCGTCTCAAGAGCGATGAAGCCCTCGTGGTAATTGCGCTGCCGCGGTTCACGCCTCAGGCGCTCCTCGGGAACCCCCACCGCAGCCAGCAGCTCTGACGGATCGCGAAGGCGTTCGCTGGCGGGTGGCGGCAGCGGTTGCTCGCGCCAGCCCCGGATCCAGAGCCATCGCTCCCAGGCCCCTTTCCCCGGAACCGTACCGATGTCGCCTCGCAGCATTCGCAGCCCGCTGAGATGGCCGATGGGGCGACCATCCCGCTGGGCAATCAGCAGCTCGAACGCCATGCTTCCCTCTCCGCCCTCGAGACGCCGCACCGAGACCCGCAGACGCCCGTCGCTGGGCAAGGGCTCCAGCCGGCAGCTCTCGATTGCCGCGGGCAGCCACAGATCAGCGTCTGACTCGAAGAGCCAGGTGCCGGCGGTGGCCTGCAGGCAGGCGTCAAGCAGGGCGGGATGCCAGGCGCCATCAGGGCGCAGTGGTGCCGGCAGCTCCACCTCGGCGACCACGGCATTGCCGCTGCGCGACAGCTGGCGCACACCGCGAAAGGCGGGTCCAAAACCGTAACCGAGCTCAGCCAGACCCCCGTAGAACCGGTCATGGCTGATCTCCTCACCCCATTCTTGGACTTCGCCGCCAGGGCGCTCCAGCTGCAAGGGATCAGGGTCAAAGCTGATCCGACCGGTGGCGTGGACCTGCCAGCTCCCGTCGTGGGGATCAAGGCTGACGAGCCGCACCGCGGCGGCGCCATGGGTTTGGCCCTCAACTGCCGCCCCCGAGTCGATCAACACTTGCACCGTCCGTTCGGCCTCGCCTGGGGACAGCACGAGGGCCCGTGGCATCTCCAGGTCTTCCAGCCGCGCGACACGATCCCCCATCAGCCTTGCGGCCGAGAGCAGCAGGGCAAGGAAGCCGGCGGCTGGCATCACGATTTCGCCCTGGACACGATGGTCGCCGAGGTAAGGAAAATCGCTGAGGCGCAGCGCTAACGCGAAGACCCGGACACCAGGGGCGAAGGCCGGTGAGCACAACTCCCGAAATCTCAGGCCGGAGGGGGAACTCTCGCCAAGGAAAGCGACAGGAGCCAGGTCGATGGAAGAACTCAGGGGTGGGGTCTGAGCCTGGGTGTCAGGCCAATGGCGTTTCCGCTGGAAGGGATAAAAGGGCAAATCCACCCTTTCGCGACCTCCCGCGACGCGGGCAGGGGCCGCGACATCAACGCCATGGCCCCGCAGGCAGAGGGACGCCGCACTTTCAAGACATTTTCGGCGGCCATCGCCGCCCCGTCGCAGGCAGGCCAGCCAGGCAAAGGCGGAGTCATCGGCGACGCAGCCGCGGGCCATGGCGAGAAGCGTCGAACCTGGACCGATCTCCACAAAGGATGTGACACCAGCGGCCACGAGGGTGGCGATCCCGTCGGCGAAGCGCACGGGCTCCCTTGCCTGCTGCCTCCAATAGCTGGCCGTCGCCACTTCCCTGCCGATGAGGGCACCTGTGAGGTTGGAGACCAGCGGCAGGCGAGGTTCCTCGAAGCGCAGGCTCGAAGCGGTGCGCTCGAGCTTGTCGAGCATGGGATCCAGCAGGGACGAATGGAATGCGTGGGAGACCTGGAGGAGCTTGCTGGCGATGCCCTCCTCCCGCAGGCGGGCGGTCAGTGGTTCCAGCTCATCCAGATAGCCGGATACAACAGTGTTGACGGGGCCGTTGATGGTGGCGATCGCCAGGCTGTGGCGGGGGCCAGGGAGATGGTCCAGAACGTTGCGAACCTGCTCCTCGTTGGCCTGAATCGCCAGCATCCCCCCACCGGCGGGCAACTCCTGCATCAGGCGGCCTCGGGCGGCGCTGAGGCGCAAGCCATCCTCCAGCGAGAACACCCCCGCGACGCAGGCGGCCACCAGCTCACCAACACTGTGGCCGAGGAGCAGATCCGGCCGCACCCCCCAGGAGGCCCACAGCTCGGTGAGGGCGTATTCCACGGCGAACAGGGCCGGTTGGGTCCAGGCCGTGGCATCCAGTCCGCCGTTCTCGCTGCTCAACACCTCCCGCAGCGGGGCGCCGAGCAATGGATGGAGAATCGCGTCGCACTGATCCAGAGCGGCACGGAAGACCGGTTCGCTGTCTGCCAATTCGAGGCCCATGCGGGCGACCTGGGCGCCCTGGCCGGTGAACAGGAAAGCGAGCTTTCCGCCCTCCCCCGCCGCGGGAACGCGACCCATCTGCACACCGGAGGGCATGGCGCCGGTGGCGACGGCTCGGAGATCGGCGGCCAGCGCCCCCTGGTCCTCGACGACGGCGGCAAGGCGCCAGGGGAAGCGGCTGCGTCCCGTGGCGGCGCTGAGGCAGAGGTCGGCGATCGGCACGTGATGGCCACCGGTGAACCGCTCGGCGTAGCGGCCGGCCAAGGCTCGCAGGGACGTTTCACTTTGGGCGCTGAGCAGCAGCAAACAGGATCGACCTTCCCAGGCCAGGGTCCCGGCGGCTGGAGGCGGGGCCACGTGCGGCGGCGGAGCTTCGAGGATGACGTGGGCGTTGGTGCCACTGAAGCCAAAGCCGCTGACCCCGGCCAACGGGGCCTGCTCCGGCCACGGGGTCAATCGAGTCGGAACGCGCAGGGGCGATCCCTCCCAGTCGATGAAGGGATTCGGGTGGCGAAAGTGGAGGTTCGCTGGAATCTGGCGCTCTTGCAGGGCCATCACCACCTTGATCAGCCCCGCGATGCCAGCGGCGGCCTCGACATGGCCAATGTTTGACTTCACCGAGCCCACATAGAGCGGGTTGGAGCGGCCGCGAAACACAGCGTTCAAAGCGCCGATCTCAATCGGGTCGCCGAGCGGCGTGCCGGTGCCGTGGGCTTCCACGTAGCCGATCTCGGAAGCTGAGGCGCCGGCGGAGGCGAGGGCGCCCCGGATAACCGCCTGCTGAGAGGGCCCGCTCGGAGCGGTCAGGCCACTGCTACGGCCATCCTGATTGATCATCGAACCCCGAATCACCGCCAGGATCGTCTCTCCGTTCTTCAGCGCGTCAGAGAGACGGCGAAGCACAACCACGCCGCCTCCATCTCCTCGGATGTAGCCATCGGCACTGGCGTCAAAAACGTGGCAGCGGCCGCTTGGTGAGAGCATCTGGGCCTTGCAGAGGGTGATCGTCAGATCAGGCCGCAAAATCAGGTTGACGCCTCCCGCCAGGGCTCGCTCGCACTCTCCAGCCCTCAAGCTCTGGCAGGCCTCGTGGATGGCCACCAGAGATGAGGAGCAGGCGGTGTCTATCGACAGGCTTGGACCTGTGAAGCCAAAGACATAGGAAAGGCGGCCGGAGGCGACACTGGCGGCGTTGCCCGTGGCGCTGTAGAGCTCATCCCGCAGCTGCGGTGCTCTTTCGTCAATCAAGGCGTCAAAGTCGTTGCCATCGATGCCGACGAACACTCCTGTGCGGCTGCCAAACAGATCCTCAGGAACGAGATGGGCCGATTCCAGCGACTCCCAGGCCATCTCCAGCAAGAGGCGTTGCTGGGGTTCGAGACTGACGGCCTCCCGCGGCGAAATGCCAAAGAAGGCGGCGTCGAAACGATCGACATCGGGCAGGAAACTGCCACAGCGGGCATTCATCTTGCCGGCGGCGGCCGGGTCAGCGTCGTAGACGGCAGACAGGTTCCAGCGCTCACTGGGCACCTCCGTAACGACGTCAACAGCGTCCCGAAGGATCTGCCAGTAGGCGGCAGGCGTGTCTGCTCCACCGGGGAAGCGACAGGCCATGCCAACGATGGCGATCGGCTCGCGAGTCCGGCCCCTTTCTTCCTCCAACTGGGCTTCCAGGCGTTCAATCGCCTGCAGCGCTCGCTTGATGGGAGAGGAGTCGTTCATGGGATCAAAGCCCGAGGCGATTGAGCTTGCTTAAAAGGAGAGCGGCGGCTTCCTCTTCGGAGCGGTCATCGTCGGCGCTCTGGGCATCGTTGCTGGCGACGACGGCAGTGGCGACGACGGCCTTGGTGTCACCGCTTGCGTCCCTCCCATCCCCGATCTCGGGGGGGGGCTCAGCGGCGGTGAGTTCAGCCATGACGAAGCTGAAGAGGGCTTCAAGGGTGGGATGGTCAAAGGCCAGGGTTGCTGGAAGGCGACGTTCCAGTGACTGACCAAGTCGGTTGCGCAGCTCGATCGACATCAGGGAGTCCAGTCCGAGGTCGCGAAGGCCCTGGCGTGGCTCAATTTGCTCGGGACGAACTCCCAGAACCGTTGCCGTGACCGCCCGGATACAGCGCATCAGCAAGGCCGGGCGATCCTTTGCGGAGGCCTGCTCCCAGGCGGCGCTGAACTCCGGCATGGCGGGCTTGCCCCCATCGCTAGGCCCGTTGGCCCGGGGCCGGAGTGCCGCCAAGGTGGGGGTGACGGGGCGCTGGCCAAGGTAGTGGCCGCCTTGATCCGGCAGGACAGCGACTTGGATCGCATCACTCCGCAAAAGCTGCTCAAACGCCTTGACACCCTCCTGCGGGGGAAGGAATCCACGCAGATCCCCCACGCCGGTCGCGGCGGCACCGATGGAGGCCCAGGGCCCCCAGTCGATGCACAACGCGGGAAGGCCGGAGGCGCGACGCCAATGGGCCAGGGCGCCGAGGAAGGCATTGCCGCAGGCGTGATTCGCCTGACCAGCGTTTCCGAGCAGGCCCGCGACCGAGGAGAACAGGACGAAAAAATCGAGCGGAGCATCAATCGTGAGGCTGTGCAAGTTCCATGCGCCCCAGACCTTCGGTCCCAGCACCGTGGAGAAACGCGACCAGGACTGGGCCAAAAGGGCTCCGTCATCCAGCACCCCCGGGGCGTGGATGACACCCCGCAGGGGGGCCCGGGAGCCGGCTTCGGCCAGGGCGGAAGCCAGAGCTATTTGATCCGTGACATCCGCGACGAGTGCCCGCACCTCGGCGCCGTCACGGAGGAATTCCGTCAATCGCGCGGCAGTGGCGGCATCCGGGCCATGGCGGCCGATCAGGAACACATGCCGTGCGCCCTGATCCACGAGCCAGTCGGCGATGCACAGGCCCAACCCTCCCAGGCCGCCGGTGATCGCATAGGACGCATCCGGGCGAATGCGGGCGTCGGGCGTCGTGGACTGGCAGATGACCAGCTTGCCCACCTGTCGCGCCTGCTGGAAGCGGGAGAAAGCTGTACCCACATCCGTGGCGGGGTGAACCTCCCGCGGCAGCGCGGGCAGCTTGCCGTCGGCGACCTGCCTGAGGACGTGTTCCAGGAGAGGTCTAGCGGTTGCGGGGTCGCGGTCGATGGCCGCTCGGAGGTCGACGACGTGATACGCGACGTCCGAGCGATAGGTGCGAACAGACTCCTGGCTCCACACATCACGTTTTGCCAGTTCGATGAAGCGGCCTCCCGGCCGCAGGACGTCCAGGCCACGGGCGACAAACCCATCACCAGTCAGGGAGTTGAGCACGAGGTCAACCCCCTGGCCATCGGTGTCGGCGAGCAGCTGGTCGGCAAAGTCAAGGCTGCGGGAGTCGTAGACGGCCCGGGCGCCGGCCGCTCTGACGATCTCCCATTTGCCGCGGGAGGCGGTGGCGAACACCTCCGCGCCCATGGCACGGGCAAGGGCCATTGCCGCCAGACCCGTGCCGCCGGCGGCCGCGTGAATGAGCACACGCTCCCCTGGCCGCAGGCACCCGGCGTCGAGGAGAGACAGCATGGCCGTGCCGTAGGCGATCGGAAGAGTGACAGCATCGAAGTCAGGGAGCTGATCGGGGAGCGCGGCGACACGGTCGGCATGGACGGTCACGTGGGTGGCCAGGGAACCCCAGGCCAGAGCGACCACCCGGTCGCCCACCCGCAGGTGGCTGACCCTCTCGCCGATGGCCACCACTCGGCCGACACATTCGCCGCCCAGCTCCTGTCCCCGCTCGAAGGGCAGAGCTCCGAGCACGTCGAGCAGGTCGATGAAGTTGAGGGCGGTGGCGGTGATCCGGAGCTCCACCTCATCGGGACCGGGTTGACGTCTGGCCAACGGTTGCCAGGCGAGGCCGTCCAGACTCCCCCGACGACCTATTGCCAATCGACGTGGCTCTGGGGCGTCGCTGGGGGCCGACCGGGGCCGCAGGCGGGAGACCCAACGCTCGGGAACCAGGCCCCCCCGCAGAGCCACCTCGCTATCCCGGGCAAGGGCGTCAACGCCAATCAGCTCGGCACAGAGGGCTTCGGCCTGTTCAGCGGAAGGCTGCTGGCCATCCAGGTCGACAAGGGAGCAGCGCAACTCGGGATGCTCCAGCGACACGACGCGACCGAAGCCCCAGAGGCCGGCTTGGGCGAAACCGGAGACTCGATCGGCGGGGCGAACCGCCTGGGCCTCCCGACTGACGAACCAAAGGGCGGGCGGATTGCCACCGCCGCGAGCTAGAGCCTGCACCAGCTGGAGCGCTCCCTCGGTATCGGCTTGGCACCGCTGCTCCAGGGTGGGCCCGGAATCCTGAGAGTTCCATGGGGTCAAGGCCCGCAAGTCGACGACCCCGTGCCAAGGGCCGTCCCGCAGGCGATCCTCCAGGGCCGCGAGATCGGCGGCATCGGCGGCGGTGAGCACCGAGGCACCCTGACCGCGACGGTGGAGAGATGCGGCCAGAGCGTTGGCCAGGCTTCCCTTGCCGGGGCCTTCTTGCCGGATGGCGGAGGACGCCTCGTCAAGGATCAGCCAACGCTCATCCCGGGGGGTGACCCCGTCGTCGGCGCGGGCGACTAGCACGACCTGTCCTTGGTTAGCCGAGGCGGGCGAGGCATCGGGGACGCAGGTGGGGGCGTGAAAGCCAGACCGTGAAAGCAGGTCTTTCCAGGCGGCCACGGAGAGCAACGGGTGCTGGCGGCGGGCATCGCTGAAACACCACCACTCACGGGTGAGGCCAAAGATCAGATCGCACCACCAGCTCGACTTTGTCGATTCCGAGAGCACCAGCAGCCCCCCCGGGGCGAGGAGCTTGCGGACATGGCCCATGGTGGTGGGCATGTCAGGGGTGGCATGCAGCACATTGACAGCCAACACCAGATCGAAGGAATGGGCGCTGAACCCCTGCTCGAGAGGATCCAGGCCGATGTCCAAGCTGCGCGCCTCAAAGAAGTCGTAATCCAAGAAGCGTTCGCGGGCCCGGCTGACAAACAACGCACCGATATCGGTGAAGGTGTAGCGAACCCGGTCCGCCGGCAACGATGGCAGCAGGGTGGCGGTGGTGCCGCCGGTGCCACCACCGATCTCGAGGATGCGCAGGCCTCGCCCCGGGGGCAAGCAGGCCAGCGTGGTTTGGAGCGTCTGGCGGACGATGCCGTTGAGCGCCCGGGCGCGCGGAGTGTCGTTGTACAGGCGAGTGGCATCACTGACGTCACCGCCGGGGAATAACAGGCTGAGAGCTTCCACGGCTCCGCGCAGGGCAGCGTCAAGGCCAGCGCCGCAGCGGCCCAGCAGGGCGAGCTCCGGTGTGAGCAGTTCTCCGTGGTGCTCCATCAGCTTCTGACGTCCCTGCTCGGGATCGGAGGCCTCGGGCGTTTGAATCACTGACCACGACTCACCATCAGCGGCGGCCAGGATTCCCGCCTCCACCAGGATCGAGAACAGGCGGTCGAACAGGCGACGCTGGGAGGGAAGGACACCCAGCTGGCTCGCGAGCTGGCCCACATGCAGGGTGTCGCCGGGGAGGAGGGCAATGCCCAGGCGTGCGAAGGCCGCCACCACATAGTTGAGGCTCAAGGTTTCGAGATCAGCCAGGGCGGCTTCATGGGCGGCTAGATCCGGAGCGGCGAGCAGCTCCCGGGCCGGTCCCGCCGCTTTGGCGGCGATCACAGACCCATCCGGAAGCAATGGCGGCCACATGCCAAAACAGGCCTGACGCTCCCAGTTCAGATCCAACAACCAGTCCATCCAGCGGCCGGTGCCGCCGAGGTTGGCGAGATCCATGGCGCGCATGGAGAAGCGCTCGATCCGGGCGATCACGCGGCCCAGGTCATCCAGCAGGGTGATGTCCCACTGGAGGGGGCCGCTGGCCCTTGCGTGGCACCACCAGGGACCGGGCCCGGCCGGGGCAAAGCATTGCAAAGATCCGACGGCGAAGGGAAGCGGTGTTTCCGCTCGCTCCGGGTCATCCACCAGGGTGCTGGCCAGCTGGAAGCAGGCATCGAGCAGACCCGGGTGCAGCGGCCCGTCCAGCGCCAGGCCAGGGGGGCGCCGCAGTAGGCCAAGTCCCTCGCCCGGGGCGGTGTAGGCCGCTTCAAACCAGCGAAAGGCGGGCCCGAAATCGATACCACGCTTGGCGGCGATCGCGACGACGCGGTCAGGAGGAACCGGTTGATCACAGCGGTTACGGAGGGCATGGAGAGCCAGCGTGGGCCGCTCCTGGATCCCCTCCACGAAACGACCACTGGCATGGGATTGGTGGTCCGCACCCGGCAGCAGGCTGATCAGCTGGAAAGAGGTCCCGTCGCGACCTTCAGGGGTGACGACGAGTTGGAGTGTCCTTTGTTCGTTGACGTCGAGGCGAAGAGGTTGGGGAAAGATCGCGTCATCAAGGCGAATCTGGAACGCTGGATCCTCAGCGGGCTGGCCCTCCCGGTTGCTGGCACCAGCGCACAAGGCCATGGCGAGGAAAAGGGCGCCTGGGGCGACAAGGGATCCCCCGACCTTGTGATCGGAAAGATAAGGGAAGTGTTCGGCGGAAAGATCTGTCTCATAGATGGTTTCGCGCACCAGCGGCGAACGAACGATGCGATCGATCAACGGCTGCACCCGGCGCAGCGGCACCCGTGGAGGAGATGGCTCAAGCCAGTGGCGCTCGCGCCGGAATGGGTAGGTGGGAAGAGGGATGCGGCGGCGATGTTCACCGTGATAGGCGGCCCAATCAGGGTCGATGCCTCGGCAATAGAGAGCGGCCAGGGCCTCCGCCATCACCGCATCGTCAGGCCGGCCTGACTTGAGGCTCGGCAGCCAGATGGCGTCAGGCGTGTCAAGGGCGGTGCGGGCCATCCCGAGCAGGGTGGTGTCGGGGCCGATTTCCACGAACAGCCGCGCTCCCTCGCTGGCCAGGGTGGCCAGGCCGGCGGCAAAGCGAACCGGTTGGCGGGCGTGTTCAACCCAGTAACCGGGACCGATCAGATGGGAGTCCGCAATGGCGCCGGTGAGATTGGACACCAGGGGGAGTCGGGGTGTCTCGTGGGGCAGCGTGCTGGTGACTTCGGCAAGCGCTTCGAGGATGGGCTCGACCAAAGACGAATGAAAAGCGTGAGACACCGCCAGGCGCCGCTGGCGAATCCCCCTGGTCTGCAGGTGCTCCAACACCGCATCCAAGGCCGGGGCGTGGCCAGAAAGAACAACACTTGAGGGGCCATTGATCACGGCGATGGTCAGGTCGGTGCCGTAGGGCTTCAGGAGCTCCCGAGCCTCAGCTTCGGAGAGCTGCACGGCTGCCATGCCGCCAACCCGTGGCAATCCGCCCATCAGACGCGCGCGGTCGATGACGAATCGCAGCCCATCCTCCATGGAGAACACTCCAGCAACACAGGCGGCTGCCAGTTCGCCAACGCTGTGTCCCAGAACGAGATCGGGAATCACCCCCCAGGAGCGCCACAACTCGGCAAGGGCCACCTCAAGGGCGAAAAGCGCCGGTTGGGTGTAGGCGGTCTCCTGGAGCATGGTGTTGTCCTCGCCGAACATCACACCCAGCAGGGAGGTGCCAAGTAGAGGAGTGGCGATGGCCTCACAGCGATCAAGCACGGCGCGAACAATGGGTTCGCTGGCATACAAACCGCGCCCCATCCCGGCCACCTGGGCGCCCTGGCCGGTGAACAGGAAGGCCAGCTTGGGGCCGCCACGGCTGCCCGGACGTTTACCTTCCGCCACACGATGAAGGGGAGCGGAGACAAGGGCCTCGGCCAGGGTCAATGGGTCGTTGCCCACGGCGCAGTGCCGCATCTGGTGATGGCTGCGGCCAACGGCAGCCGTATGGCAAAGATCAGGGAGCAGCTCGTTCGGCGTCTCGGAGACCCTGGCGACGTGGTGAGTCGCAAGCTCCGCCAGGGCTTCTTCGCCCCTGGCGGAGACGGGCAGCACGTGGAAGTGGCGCCGGGCGGGGTGGGGTGGAGCCTGGAGGGGGGCCTCTTCAAGAATGGCGTGGGCGTTGGTGCCTCCGACCCCGAGGGAATTCACGCCAGCACGGCGGGGATGATCGGATTCCGGCCAGTCGCGGGTGGAGGTGATGACCCGGAACGGGCTCTGCTCAAAGTCGATGCGCGGATTGGGGCGCTGAAAGTGGAGATTGGCAAACAGGCGCCGCGAGCGCAGGGAGAGGATGGTCTTGAGCAGGCCGGCGATGCCCGCAGCAGCGTCTGTATGGCCAATGTTGGTCTTCACCGAGCCGATGCCGCAGTAGCCACGCCGCTCAGTAGCGAAGGCATTCTTGAGGGCAACCATCTCCATCATGTCGCCCAGGCGCGTCGCGGTTCCGTGGGCTTCCAGATAGCCGATGGTTTCAGGATCGACCGCGGCTTTTGTCATGGCACCGACAATGGCTTCCGACTGTCCCTGGGGATTGGTGGACCAATAACTGAACTTTCCACCACCGTCGTTGTTGATTGCGGTACCCCGGATGACGGCATGGATGGTGTCACCAGCCGCCATCGCCTTCAGGAGCGGTCGAAGGACAACGATCCCCGCTCCGCTGCCAAACAGGGTGCCTGCTGCGGCCTCATCAAAAGTGCGACAATGGCCATCAGGTGAAAAGATATCGCCTTCGCGATAGATATAGCCAGCCTGCTGTGGATTGCGGATCGTTACACCACCGGCCAATGCCATCTCGCACTCGCGATTGAGTAGGCTTTGGCAAGCCAGATGCACGGCTACAAGAGAGGTTGAGCAAGCCGTTTGCACGGTGACGCTGGGACCGCGCAGATTGAGACGGTGGGAGACTCGGGTGCAGAGGTGATCTTTATCATTTCCGATGTGCTCTCGGCTAGCGATAAAGCCAATCAGATTTTCGTTGACACGCTCGCCGATGAGGTAGCTGCCCATCACGCTTCCAGAACCACCAAACACTCCTATGTTTCTTTCCCCATCGTCACTCCCATAGCCGGCATGCTCGAGGGCAGAGTGGGCAATTTGAAGGAAGATTCGATGTTGGGGATCTGTCAATTCCGCATCACGAGCTGAAAAGCCAAAGAATTCGGCGTCAAAGCAGTCAAAATCGTCCAGGGTAGGGGCAGCGCGAACGTAGTCGGGTCGAGCGATCAGTTCTGGAGCGATGCCGGCGGCCACAAGCTCTTCTGAACTGAAATGACGGATGGATTCAATCCCTTGGCTCAGGTTGGCTTCGAAAGCATCTAGGTCCGGCGCACCTGGGAAGCGTCCAGCCATGCCTATGACTGCGATGGATCCACTGTGGTGGAGAAGGTCCGTGGCCGGAGACGTCATGGATTGGCCTCCGCGAACACAATGCCGTGGTCGGCGAGTACCGCTTTGATCAGAGCGACGCTAATGATCTCCAGGGTTTCCTCCTCATTGAGCTGGATATTGAAGAGTTCCTCAAGCGCCACGACAAGATTGAGATGACGGAGAGACGTCCATTGATCAATCGTGTCAATTGAACTCTCATCCGTGATGGATTGCGGATCTTCATCGAACACATCGGCCAGAAGTTGTTTAAGTTTTGTGTCAGCGTTTGCCATTTGATTGCCTGTCTTCTGGATCGTGAAGATGAATATAGCCTGGGGGGGCGATTGACACGCTTTCCGGGAGGATACTAAAACCTGTTCCCGAGCTGGCGTCTGGGAGGAAGCCATGGCGGCTGTAAAAATCAGCTACCTGGCCGTTGCGTGTAGTAGGGCAAAACTCCCCTCGGATTCGGCGGGCGCCATGATGCCGGGCATCATTGACCACATGGGCCAGCAGTGCGGTCTCCGCCCCGCGGCCGAGGGCACGGCAAGAGATGAGAAAAGTATCAATAAACGCCCCGTCGTCTACCAAGCGAAGGATTGCCGCCCCAATCAAACCGAGATCATCGATTCGATCCCTTAATCGCATGCCATAAACACGCATGGAGTGGGCGCTGGCGAAGGATGCAATATCAGATTCACCATAGCGTCTACTGGTGAGATTGAACTGATTGGTCTTCTGTGTCAGTTGGGCAATGCGTGGGATGGTGGCAAAATCAGCCTCGCGAATCTCTGCCACGAGTTCGAGTTTGAAAAGATAATCTTCCAAGGAGTTGGCATCAGACTTGAGTCGCTTGCGCTCCCTTTCTGCGCGGTACATCGTCGTGCGCCGCTGATCTTCTGTTGATGAGACCAGAGCATCAAAGAGACAACCTTCATGAAGCAAGTCAGGGAAGCTGGTGGGATTGCCTTTGAGGTGAATAACCGTGACTTCGGGAAGAGTCTGACGCACCAGATCGCATTCAAAGCGATTGTCGTCAGCGAAGACAAAGGCATCCAGTCCGAGGCCCAGCTCATCGGCAAGAACCCGCAGGCTGTTGGCCTTGTCACCCCAGTGGATCTGCCAGGCGGCGAGATCCTTCTCGCGGATTACCATGCCAGGGTGGGTGCGCAACACCTCCAGTACATCCGCTTCGTTGTTTTTGCTGGCGAGCGCCAGAAGGATGCCGCGATCCTTCAGATTGAGAACTGCCCGCTGGAACGCCTGGTATGAGGATCCTGGATGGGTCTCACCAATCCGGATGCCACTCAAACCATCCTCGCCCAAAACACCGCCCCAGAGGGTGTCATCACAATCCAGGACGAGGACTTTGCGGCTTTTTCCAAGAAGTGCCCGGATCAGGGCGGCGTACTGACGACCGAGGCCGACCAAGGCTTGCGCACCGAGGGGAGCCCGGGCAAGATGCCAGCCGCGATGGTCCCAGCAGACAGCCGCACCAAGCCTGGCGAAGGTGCAGAGGTAATCAACGATGTACAGATTCGATATATGGGAGCGGAGATCAAGCAGGCGTTGGTTGAGTGCAAGGAGCGTCTGCGTTTGCTGGGTCTTCGATTGTGCGTCCGCCACTCCAAAAGCGGGGTGGGGCGGCAGGGGGAAATTATTCAGGAGGATCGGCGCCTGCGTGCGTTCCCGCACCCCGAGAAGAATCTGCTCGACCGTTTCGAGCAGCAGCTGCACTTCAGCATGGACACCTTCCGCCGTAAGGGAAGCGAAGCGCTCGCACAAACGCAACGACAGGCCAGGTAGCCAGGCGGCGACAATCACAAGTTCCGGTTGGGCCTGGAGCGGTGAGTCGGAGCCACCAAGCGCATCCTGAACCATGGTGTCCAGACCACCAAGGTGCATGACGGCGCGGCGTCCGGCCAGGGCCAGTTCCCCCTCCAGGACAGGCAGGAGTGGCTCAACAGTGAAGTTGCGCAGCACCGCGACCTTGCAGGGCGGCAAAGCATCGCCCATCTGCCTGGAGAGGGCATTGGCGACGGCGGCATAAGCCCCGTAGCCGCGATCGACCACCAGCCGCTCAAGGGCATCATCAAGGCGGGTCGATTCGGTGGGGGAGGTGATATCTGAAGACATCATCATCACCCCATCCAAACACCACCGCACACGGGCAGTGTCACGCCCGTGATGTGGCGTGCATCCGGCCCCAAGAGGAAAGCCACCGCTCCTGCGACGTCGTCGACCTCGGCGAGACGTCGCAGGGGAGACTGCATGCGGGCCAGCAATTTCGCCTTTTCGGGCATTGCATGGAGCCGTTCGGTGCGCGTCATGCCCGGCGCGACCACGTTGACGCGGATCCCTTTGGCGCCAAACTCGCCGGCCAGGCAGCGCGCCAAGGCGGCGAGGGCGGCCTTGGCGACAACGTAATCCGTCTGGAGCGGGGGCGGCTGTCCCTCGGCGGCGATGGATCCGATGAAGATGATCGCCCCCGCGCCCCGGGCCACCATCCCGGGCAGGACAGCACGACAGCACTGTTCAGCACCGTAGAGCTGGATCTCGAGCTGCTCACGCAAGGCGCCGGGATCGCTGTCGAGAAACGAAGCGGCAGGATTGGGCGGGGCGGCGCTGTGGACAAGGGCATCAATGGGCCCCAGCCGCTCGCGCACCTCGTCGATCACCCGAGCCACCGTCGCTGAATCCCGCAGGTCGGCGCGCAGGGCCAGGGCCTGGCCCCCTTCGTTGCTGATGGCTTGAACCAGGGCGCTGGCCTCTTCCCCCCCCGTATGGTAGGTAATGGCAATGGGTTTCCCTTCGGCAGCGAGGCGACGGGCGATGGAGGCACCGATGCCTCGACTGCCGCCCGTGATGAAGGTGACTCGAGCGGATGCCACTGGTTCGGAGGGTTGGATGAGGGGCAGCATCACTGAGGCTTCGCCGCTGATCAACTGCTCATCATGTTGGTTGCTGATTGACAAATCAAGAACGATGACCCGCGTAGATGGGGAGAGATGGCGTACTTTGCCGCGAACGGTCACGGTGTCTCCAACGTAGGCCGGCGTGTGAAAGTTGATCGACTGGGAGAGCCAGAGGGCTCCATTTCCCGGAAGTGCCATTCCGATCAGCCTCGAAATGAAGGAGGCTGAGAGCATGCCGTGCACTACGGGGCGGTGGAACGAAGCGCGTGCCGCAAAGGCGGCGTTGATGTGAAGAGGGTTGTGGTCACCCGTGAGGTTGGCGAAAGCATCGACATCGGCTGCGGTGAGGGTATGGGTCACCTCAGCGGTCTGATGCACAACGATTCGATCGAAAGGATCGCCGTGGAGGCTGGATTGCGTCAATGAATCTGATGGCATCGTTTATCAGATCAGGCCGCAATGGCGATAGCGACGCCTGCCCGGCAGCGCTTCCCATAGGGCCGTGACAGCCACTAGAGCGTGGAAGCAGATAAACCAGAGCTTGTCCACCGGGCGCATGCCACCCGGGAGCTGAAGGCTCCGCTCAGCCAGCTCAGGCTTGGCGTCTGGACCGGTGAGACGGTATTGGGCGACCATCATGGTGCCGGTCGCCAGGAGCCAGGCCAGCTTTGGACGTAGCAACAGATCACGGGCGCGAACGCGGCAGCCGATCTTCTCCGCCAGATGATCCATGTAAGGAATCCAGTCGACAAGCGCCACGATTCGCGGTTCGTTGAAACTGATGGCGCGAGCGCTGAGGCGCTCGCGCCATTCACGGGCCATCACCTCCGGAGTTGGCAGGACACGCTGGCCGCTCGTGACGAGGGCGGCATAGCGGGCCTGGATCTCGGCGATCGGAGGAATCGCCCCGATGGCAGGCCTTGCGTAGCCGATGAACACCAGGCGCTCGCGATGTTCCGGGGAATACATCAAATGCCAGAGTTCAGAGGGGCAGCGGGGCGTTGAAGAATCCTGAAGAAATCTGTAGCCCTGTGCTCTGTAGCCAGTAGCAAATAACACAACGTCAGCGGCAACCTGCTCGCCATCGGCAAGGGTGACACCCTCAGAGGTGAACGCCGCAAGCCCCGCGGCAACTCTGCAGCGACCGCTCTCAATTGCCTGGATGAAATTATCTGATTTCGTGGCGAATTGATTCATAGGCGCCGGCGTGCCTGGTTTGCGGAGCAGCTCCAGTCTGTAGCGATCCTTCGGTTCAGCGTTTCCCCAATGAGCCAAGGCGCGATCGCGGATCGACACCGCCAGATTGTGGGCCCATTTGGGAAGAGAATAGCGCAGCCTGTTGCTGTCGTAATCATTTGGAAAGCCAGTGAGCCTATTAATCCGGGGGATGACGTAGGCGCCGCGTCGGAGGGAGAGGGTGACGGAAGCAGCTACCTCCGCGATTTCAGCCACCACATCAGCGCTTGTTTCCCCGAGTCCAACGACCACGACCCGCTTTCCCGCGAAGGATTTGGCATTGATATAGTCCTTCGAGTGGAGCACTTGCCCTGTAAACGCTGTGGAGTCCACATCGGGCAAGTTTGGCACTTGATTCAAGCCAGAACAGACCACCAAGGTGTCGAAGGGACCAACCTCTTCGCTTGCTCCATTGTCTTGGGACACCTGCAGACACCAACCACCCTGCGCGGGATCGTAGTTGGCCCGCTCCACCCGAGTGCGCAGGTGGATCAGAAGGCGAATCGCAAAATTATCGACATACTTTTCCAAATACGTCTTATATTCATCCTTAGTGAAATGACGATGTTCAACCGGATCCGGCGGGAAATCTGAGAAGGCAGTAATGGCTGCTGAGGAGGTCAAGACCGCCCGGTCATAACAGCGAGCGAACAGACCACCCACGCTGTCAGCAGCCTCGAAACAGGTGACATCCTGTCCAGCGGCGACAAACTCCTTGACAGCGGCGATTCCAGAGGGGCCAGCGCCCACAACAGCGACGCGTCTCTTCAACGGTGGCGCTTTGTCGTCGTTAGGACTTTTCCGCCATGGTTCAACGAGGGCAAGGACATAGAGGGCACAGATCGCGGTGATCGGCACCAGAACCGATGGCTGAGCCGTAACGGGAACCAAAAAGAGACTAGAAAGCCCTAAAATAAATGCCCAATCCAACAAGACCGGCGAACCAGTGCTTCCGGAAGAATTTGCTTTTTCCCCCCTCTCTGCAATGCTGATGCCGCCTTCTACTCCCATCACGCTGCGTTGAACACTCTCTAAGAAGCCTAAGCTATCACGTCAAAGGCGCGATCGCATCTTTTAAGAAGTGTAACATTGTGCCTAATCCACGCCTGCCCCATTTGCAAGAAAGTTAGAATTATTTACTGGGTTTAGAATTGTTTATTGGTTGCAGTCCTTGGCTTCCTCGCAACGGTATGCCGGGCCAACAGGAGCGCAGCGCCTGCCTATTCTTTTACATTTGGATCTAGGCGCGGATCCCGACCAGCCATCCGATCAGGCTAATTAGCAGGTTGGCGGATCAGGTTTTTGATTGGCTCAATTCTACCTTCTGCAGGCTTTATTCCTTAGGAGGCTGCCTATCGGCTCCGCCAGAGCAACTGCCTCTGGCCTCACTGCTGCAGTCGTTTATGGGATACGTTCCGAGAGTATGAGCTCCTGCTGCAGCAATTGCATTACATCCTGCTGTTACGCTGGTTTTCGGTGGCGTGACTCCATTTACAGGGCCAGTTGCTATAAGGAATCACCACCAAGTCCGCAATGGGCAGGGAGTGCCACCGGGTTCTGTAACAGGCCAGGGCCCACGCCGGCGTGGCCCTGCCGGAAACCGCGCAACCAGGGAAACGAATCCACGGCAGCAAGGTCGTGGCTACAGAAGGCGTAAAGCGAGCTCCGGCAGGCACCGGCCCCTTTCCAGCACTGCTGAGCAAGCTTTAAGCAGCGGCTCAAGTCCTGAGCCGGGATAGCCTGACTGGCCACTGCGTTTGCGGCCAATGGCTTTGCGCCGTGGCGGCGGCGTGTAGCCCGTCAGAAATCCCTGCGGGCGGACTTGTCGTCATCTCATACAGTCTATTGCTGAGAGGCAAATGGGAATCAGGGCGCTGTCTAGGGTTGAACAGGGCCAAAGTTCACTGGGGGCGCCCGACCTGTGAACAGGTGCCGCAATCTAATCCTTTCCCTCCAGTGATGAGCGTAAAATGGATGTGAATTTCTCTTTGACATGAGCGCAGACTGGTACGCCGAAGCCGCAGCAAAGATTCGCGACCCTCGCTTTTTGTTCATGAATCACGGCTTTTGGCAGCCGGGGTTGGTCGCGGAGCCTGCCGAGCCTGGGGCCTATGCCCATCAGTTGTCCGAGGCATTGGTGCGCGAGGTGTTGGGATATCTGCCCCGGGCTGGCGATCGCGTGCTTGATGTGGGCTGCGGCCGGGGCGGCGCCTGCGCCCTGCTGGCTCGTGAGTCAGTCGCTGAAGCCATCGTCGGCCTGGATCGTTGCTCCGAGGGCATCGACACCTGCCGGGCCAACGTGCGTGACGATCGCGTCACTTTTGTCGTTGGCGACGCCCAGTCTCTCCCGTTTGCGGACGGCAGCTTCGACCGCGTGCTCAACATCGAGTCGGCCCATGGCTACCCTGATCGCTTGGGCTTTTTTCGAGAGGTGCATCGCGTGCTGCGAGCGCATGGCGGCTTCAACTACACCGATGGCATTCCGCCGGACACATTGGATCAGCAGCTGGCTGATTTGAATGCCGCCGGACTGTTGGTGGAGGCCGTGGAAGACATCACGGCTGGGGTGCTTGAGGCCTTGGATCGATCCAGTGCGGATCGCCAGGTCCTTTATGATTCGATGATTGCGGCAGGCACGGTGGAAGAAACATTCGCCCGACGTCTCTGCAAAGCACTCACAGAGTCAATCCCCCAGACGTATCGCCAGGGCACCTTGCAATATGTCGTTTGGCGGTGTCACAAACCTGGCGATAACTGAACGCCGAGCGCTGCTAAACTATCTATACTTAGCGATTTAACTTTGGTGTTGGCGCCGCTTGCTTCCGCGGCCCAACGCCCAGGCGCAGCAAACTCATCACTCCATGAATCGTTAGATCCCTGGGGATCAGCTGCGGGGAGCAGCGGTAGCGCCAATGGCCCGGAAAGAACAGGGTGAGTGAGAGGGAGTCCTCCAGGCAGCGCGTCGCGTGCCACCAGTGCGGCGGGATGTAGAGCCCGTCGCCGGGTCCCAGATCAACGTTGATGGGTTGTGCGGCAGCAAAGCGCGGGAACGCCCGCGATTCTTCACCCACCTGTGACCAATTTGCTTTTCTTGGAAAGCCTTGCCAGATAGGGAATGGATAGAGATTGCCAGTCTCGGCTGGTGGATAAAGTTGAAATCGTTTTGTGCCGATGATTGAAACGGCAAAGGCCTGTGAGGCCCCACCCCAGAGGATCGGGTGATAGTGAAGCTCCGTGCCTTGCCCGGGGGGACCGATAAAGAGGCCAAACGCCTCCGCCTTGACACCCCGCGTAAATGGTGACAAGAACGGAGGCAACTCCACATCGTTGGCCAATTCAGGGAAGCTTTTCCGCAACGGCGTGTATGTCAGGTAGTGGGACAGGCCCGATGGTGCTGGCATCTCGTCGAGATATGTTGCCAACGTTCGCGTTTCATGGCGCCAGGCCGCATGGCGGCTGGCGGGGTCGTCAAAGATCTGCACCTTCAACTCCCGGTCGCCAAAGTCGCTGCGCAGGCCGGCCAGAGACCACCTCGCCGCCGCCCATGACGCGGCCACCCCTCGCACGATCAAGGGCTGGCCGGCACGAAGGTGATTCCTCTCAAACTGGTGGGCCGTGATGGTGTCGAGCGCCGTGATTCTGGTGTTCATCAGATGTAGTTAGTTGGCTGTTGGAGAGTGAGGAGATGCACCTTCAACGACCCGTCGGACCGTACCGGCATCGCCATCGACTTCGATCAGTTCTCCGTCTTGGAACCTCTCGGTGGCCTGGACAGTGCCCACGACCGCCGGGATCCGATATTCGCGGGCGACCACGGCCGCGTGGCAGAGCATGCCGCCGGTGTTGGTCACCACCCCCTTCACTGAAGCGAAGAACGGCGTCCAGGATGGGAGTGTGAAGGCCGTGACGAGGATGTCGCCCGGCCGCAGCTTGTCTGCTTCCTCCAGGCTGCGCAGAATCCTTGCCGGTCCTACCACTGTGCCACTGGAGGCGGGCATGCCCTCCAGCCCCCCCCCCGGAATGGCGGGCGCCTGAAAGAGATTGCCGCTGAACTTCGTGCTCACCTTCAGCATGGCGCAGTCCATGGGCAGCAGAGGCCTGGGCTCGCCCAGCATTAACGGGGCCTCGGCTCCTAAGTGGTTTTCCCATGCGGCTTGGCGACAGGCGACCCGTCTTCGCCATTCCCCCGGGTCAGGCGGACAGTCGTCCAGGGCCATCAGTTCATCGACCCCGAGGTGGAAGACGTCGTCCTGGGCTTCAAGAAGTCCCATCGCCCCCAGGCGCCAACCCAGCTCCAGGGCCACCCGGCGGGCGTGGTGGGTGATCTTGCAATCGATCCAGAAGTGATGATCCTCGCTGAGGATCGTGGCCGCCTGTGCCGCACCGAGCAGGTGCTCAAACTCAGCCGCCACCGCCGCCGGCAGCATCTCCAACGCCTCGCGCACGCCAGCCAGCTTCTCCTCCCGAAGCGCGGCATGGTGAGTGAAATCGCTCGCCAGGTCTCGCTCGGGCTGGAGCACAGCTTCCCGCACTCCTCGGAACACCGGCGCGGGATCTTCGATCCAGGTTGGCTGATCCAGAAATAGGTCATCGTTGCGCTCCCCGTACACCCGCAAAAATCCCTCCAGCTCCGCCCATAGCTCTTGCCCCTGCTCAGTCTCCGCCAGCCTTTCCCGCAGGTGGTCCACCGGGTTTTCGATGATGGTTGCGGCAAGAAGCGGATTCCGTGCCGCCTGGCGTCCCAGGTTCCAAAGTTTCTGATTCGTCTCCGTGGTCTTGTTAGGCAAGCCGCCGAGCAGATCAAAGGCGGCCAGGGGGCCCGACCCAGGGAACAGGTCGCGGAACGCCTCTTCAAAGTCGTGCAGGGCAAGCAACAGGGGAACGAGCAGGTCGTTGTGGATCTCCCAAAGGGCTTCCACCCGCTTGCGCACGGCGCCGAGATGCAGACAAAGCTCGGGAAGGCTCGCCCCAGCAAGGTCAAAGCTGTTCAGGGCTGCCAGCTGGCCCTCAATGGCCGGTAGCCACGCCTCCTCCCAGGTGCGCCTCAGCTCGGCATAACTCCGTCTCACCTTGTCGTCACAGGCCTGCAGCACCGCGGGAAGGGTGTCTGGATCCAGGTCGTCCATGACGATCTTGTTGTAAACGAAGCCATGGATCAGCTTCGGTTCGGAGCGGAGGGGTAGGCCGAAGCGCTGATTGGAGCGGTTGGTGGCAACGATGAAGGTGCGCAGGCGCAGCTCGTAGTCGAGGCGGCGGAGCGGGGATGGACAGTGGATTTGATCAAGCATCCACATCTCCTCCGCTTCTTTCGGGTTGTCCCAGGTGACCGTGAAGGCGCACTCCTGGCGATCTTCGTCGGATTGGACTTCCGAATCGCTAGAGGTGGTTTCGCTGGCCAGGCAGAGCTCCTCAAGGGTGCGCCCCAGTTCTTCCGCAAGCGTGTTCATCGCCTCTTGCTCGAATCGCTGGCGGTCGTAATTGAGGAAGAGGGTCAGTCGATCCCCTTTCGGCATGGCCCCCACCGCCAGGGGGAAATGGGACGCATGGCTGGCGCCGGAGCGCATCGTCACCGTCAGACCCGTGGCTTCAAACAGGTTGAGCTCCAGCGGGTAGTTCTCGAAGACGACAAAACTGCGGAACAAGGGCTGCTCAACGGGCAGGCCAGCACACGCCTGGATCTCCCGCAGCCCCAGATGCTGATGGCGGATCGCCTCACTGCGGACGGTCTGCACCTCCCGCAGCCAGGACAGCACTTCGCCTTCCCCCGGGGCGCGGAGCCGCAGGGGCAGAAAGTCGATGAAGTGGCCCACCAGGGTTTCCACCCCTGGCACGGGCACATCCCGGCCAGAGACGGTCATCCCGAACACCACATCGGCACGGCCGCTGTGCCGCTGCAGAACCAGCGCCCAGGCGGCGTCCAGCAGGGTGGCTGCCGTGACCCGAGCAGCTTCCGCCGCCGCCCGGATCCGTGCCGTGGCGGCGGCGTTCAGATCGAGGCTGGCGTGCCCGTGCCCCCCAGCGGTTGTGCCGCCAAGCTCCAACGCTTCAGCCGGCAGGGGGGTGGGACCGTCCAGGCCCCCGAGCGTTTGGGCCCAGAACTGGCGCGAGGGCTCCAGATCGAGATCGGCTCGCCAGCGCAGGTAGCGCTCGTAGACACCGGGGCTGGCTGATCGGCTCTCCCGGCCCCGCTGCTGATCCACCAGGGCCGTGGCGAGATCGCGCATGATCACGCCGAGGCTCCAGCCATCAGCCAGGAGATGGTGGGAGTCGAACACGAGGGTGTGGCGGTCTTCCGCCCAGCGCAGCAGCAGCAGCTGCATCAGGGGAGCCCGGTTCAACGGAAGCTCCTCCTCCGCCAAGCGGGCGCAGAGCCGCCGCAGCGCCTCCGGGCCATCCCCGAGCTCCGATCCGTCGATTCTTTGCCAGGGAATGTCCAGCTGGCGGCGCACCACCTGCACCGGCTCCGCCAAGTCGCTCCAGGCGAAACAGCTGCGCAGCAGGGGCTGCCCCCGCAGCACCCGACGCCAGGCTTCCCGCAGGCTTTCCGGATCAAGGGTGCCCTTGATCTCCAGCACCACCTGGGTGCGCCACATCGCCATTGAGACCGAGGCCAAGGTTTCCCGGAGCAGCGCCGGTTGAACGGCAATCAAGGGGTGGATGGCTTCCACGTCGTTGCCGCCCGCCTCCACCTGCCGCAGGACAGAGGCAAGTTGTGGGCGGCTGAGGTCCACCAAGGGGAAGTCACTGGGGGACACGGCGCCGGCTCCCGGGGCGCCACAACGGGCGATCAACGTCTCCAGGCTGTTCAGGAGGGCGGCGGCGAGGGCTTCGATGGTGGCCCCGTCGTGGTGGGCGCGGCTGTAGGCGAAGCTGATCGTCAGACTGGCGTCAACTATGCGGGCGTTGATCGCCAGCAGGTGCGGCCGCTCTCCCTGCCCCGCTTGGGAGGGCCCGATGGCTTCCGCTGCCCTGCGCAGATCCAGCGCCCCATCCACGGGCTCCCCCACCTGACCGAGGTAGTTGAAGCTGATCTCCGTCTCTGGCCAGGCGATCCGCTCCCCCTCCGCATGGAGGTGGCGCAACAGGCCATACCCCAAGCCGCGCCGCGGCACCCCCCGCAGGGCTTCCTTCACGAGGATCAGGCGCTCGATGGCGTCGCTCGCGGCCAGGGGAAGCCTCAGGGGGAACAAACTGGTGAACCAGCCCACGGTGCGGGAGACGTCCACGTCTCCCACCACCGCTTCCCGGCCGTGTCCCTCCAGGTCGATCCAGATTTCGGGGTGGCCTGTCCAGTCGTGGAGCGCCTCGGCGAGGGCGGCGAGCAGCAGCTCCTGAACGCCGACGATGTAGGGCCGCAGGGCTCGATCGAGCATTGCGGCTGTGGCGCTTACCGCCAGCCTCACCCGGTGTTCGCCAAGGAACTCCAAGCGGTTGGCGGCGCCTGCCCGGTCGCGAGGCAGCGCCGTCGGCACCCGGGTCGCCAGGGAGGCTCGTTCCGCCGTGAAGGCATCCCGGGCGGCGAAGGCGACCAGATGCTCGGCCCAGCACTGGAAGGATGTGGTCTTCGCCGGCAGCGTCACGGCTTCGCCCGCCTCGGCCTGCTGGCAGGCCCGGGCCAGGTCGGCGATCAGCACACTCCAGGAGACCGCGTCCACCGCCAGGTGATGGATCACCCAAAACAGCCGGGCCGGTCGCTCCGCCCCAAGTCGGAACATCGCCAGGCTCATCAGCGGACCGGCGCTGATGTCAAGGCCCGCCTGCAGCCGCGTGGTTTCAGCCTGGATCGCCGCCGCCAGCTCATCGGACGCCAGCCCGGAGAGGTCGTGCTCCTCGATCGGTGGCACGTCCACCGCCGCGCTGATCGTCTGACACCAGATGGAGCCAGAGGCTGTGTAGCGGGCGCGCAGGATGTCGTGGTGGTGGCATACAGCAAGCACGGCTGTTCGCAACACCTGCAGCCGGAGGCTGGCGGGCGCCTCCAGCAGCACAGCCTGGTTGAAGTGGCTGGGATTGGGAAGATTGAGGCTAAAGAACCACCGCTGGATGGGGGTCAACGGCACCGCGCCAGTGACAAGACCCTGCTCGGCGGCGTTGGCGGTAACGCCGACCACTTCGGCCAGGCTGGCGATCGTCTGGTGATCGAACACCTGGCTGGCCTTCAAGGTATAGCCGAGGGCCTGGACCCGGGAGACGATCTGGATGGCGCTGATGGAATCGCCGCCCAGTTCAAAGAAGTTGTCATGGATGCCGATCCCAGCACGCCGCAGCGAGGATTGCCAGATGTCCCGCAGCAGCTGTTCGATCGCGGTGCGTGGTTCCACCGGACCCTGATCCCCTCCGGAGGGGGGCTCCGGCAGGGCCCGCCGGTCGAGCTTGCCATTCACCGTCAGCGGCAGTGCCTCCAGGGAGAGGAAAGTGGCGGGCACCAGGGCTTCGGGAAGCCTTTGCCGGAGAGCGTGCCGGAGCAGGCTCGGGTCGGGGGAAGCCCCGGCCTCGGCCGGGACGACGTAGGCCACGAGTCGCCGGGAGCGACTATCGCCGTGGACGATCACCGCCGCGTCCCTGACGCCGTCGCAGGCTCTGAGTTGGGCCTCGATCTCGCCCAGCTCGATCCGATGGCCGGCGATCTTCACCTGTCGATCGATCCGGCCTAGGAAGTCCAGGGTTGGCGCCGCGCCGTCGTCCGTCAGACGGAAGCGCACCAGGTCGCCCGTGCGGTAGATCCGCCCCTCCCCGAAGGGATTGGGCAGGAATTTGCGTCCCGTGAGCTCCGGCCGGTTGAGGTAGCCCCTTGCGACGCCCACGCCAGCGATCCACAACTCCCCGGCGGCGCCGGGGGGCGCGAGCCGCCCGCGGCGATCCACCACATGCACACTGGCGCCGGGGATCGGGCGTCCGATGGGCGGCATGCCGGCTCCCGGCTCGCAGAGGGCGTAGGTGGCCCACACCGAAACCTCCGTCGGTCCGTAGAAGTTCCAGAACCGACGACCGGGGCCCCACCGTTCCACAAGCTCCGGTGGGCATGCCTCCCCCGCCACGATCAGATCCGACAGCTCGGGGAGCGTCGCCTCCGGCAGCGCAGCCAGCATGGAGGGCACGAGCAGCAGGTGGGTGACGGCTTCCTGGCCCGCCATGGCCACGAAGCCCGTTCCGAGGAAGTCGCCCTCCCGTGGCACCAGCACCGCGGTCGCCCCCGCAGCCAACGCGGTGAAGAGGTTGCACAAGCCGCCGTCAAAGTTGAGGGAGAGGGGATTGGCAAAGCGCGACCCCGGACCGAGGCGCAGGAGCGTGGCGGCTGTGGCCACCACGTTGGCAATCCCCCGATGCTCCACCAGCACCCCATTCGGCAGGCCGGTGGTGCCCGAGGTGAAGAGCACATAGGCCAGGGTGTCATCCGTCAGCGCCAGGTCGGGCCGCTGGTTGGCACCGGAGGTCAGAGCTTCCTCCAGCGTGATCAACGGGATTTCGGCAGCCATCTCCCCGGGGTGGGGGGTGGAGTTGACGATCAGGCAGGCCGGCATCGCATCGGCCACCATGGCCCGCAGCCGCTCCCGAGGCAGTTCCGGATCCAGGACGACGAACGCCGCACCGGCCTTCAGCACCCCGAGCAGGGCGACAACCACCTCCAGGCTGCGGGGAAGCTGCAGGGCCACCCTGTCGCCCCGGGTCACGCCGCGGTCGATCAGGGCGTGGGCCAGGCGGTTCGCACGCTCTTCAAGCTCGCCGTAGCGCAGCACTGAACGAGACCCGTTCGCTAAAGCCGGTAAGATCATCGCCGGAGCGTCCGGATCGTGATCGACCCACGCCTCGAAAAGGCCGTGGAGTGTCTCCCCGGGATCCGTGGTGGCCCTGCCGCCGTCGGCCCAGCGCAGCAGGTCCGCCCGGAAGGCCCCGCCGCTGAGGCTGAGGATCTCCAGTCGGGGCGCTGACGCCGCCAGCACCTGGTCCACCAACTGCTCAAGCTGCCCGCACAGGCGGGTGATCGCTGTGGTCGTGAAGCGGGAGGCGTCGAAGTCGAAATTCAGTTCCAACCGCGTTCCGGGGAGCGCGCTGATTACCAGCGGATAGTGGGTGGGACTCGAGGCGCTGTGGAACGCCACGCGCAGCCCTTCGGCGGAGAAGATCTCAGCGTCGATGGGGTAGTTCTCCACGGCGACCAGGCAGCGGAACAACTCCACTCCCAGCGGCACGGCGGCACAGCGCTGGATCTCCGCCAGGGGCAGGTGCTGGTGCTCGCGACGTTCCGCCTGGCGGCTCTGGTGGGCCCGCAGCCAACTCCAGAGATCCTGCTCCTCAGCGATGGGCACGCGCACCGGCAGGGTGTGGATGAACAGCCCCGCCATGTGCTCGATGCCGGGCAAATCGGCGTCGCGGCCCGAGACCACCGCGCCGAAGAGCACCTCGTCGCGATCGGCATGGCGGGCCAGCACCAGGGCCCAAAGGCCCTCGATCAGGCTGGCGAGGGTGATGCGTTCCCGTTCCGCCGCCGCCACGAGCCGGGCTGTCACGCTGGCCTCCAGACGCAGGGTCTCGCGGCGGAACCCGCTGGTGCCAACGGCGGAGTCCCGCTCCTCGGGCAGGGGGGTCGGTTCCTCGAACCCCGCCAGATCCAGCTGCCAAAACCGCCGTGACGAATCGAGATCCACCGCCGCGAGCCGACTGGCATTGGACGCGTGGGAACCCACGCGGGGCAGCCGCAGCTCCCGGCCCTGGGCCTGCGCCCGGTAGAGCTCCATCATGTCGCGCACCAGCACAAACATGCTCCAGCCGTCGAGCAGCACGTGGTGGGAATGGAAGGCGAAGGTGTGGCGCTCCTCCGCGATGCGCGTCAGGCAAATGCGACCCACCGGCACCCGGTCCAGGGCGACCGGCAGGGCCGTGAACAGATCGACTGAGCCCTCCGCCGGGGTGTCGCCCGCCTGGTCGAGCTCCTGCCAGGGGAGCTCAGCCTCGCGGCGCACCACCTGCACCGGCTGGGGCAAACCCTCCCAGAGGAAGCAACTGCGCAGCATTTCGTGGCGCTCCACCAGCTGGCGCCAGACCCGTTGAAGTAGAGCGGTGTCCAGTTCACCGTGGAGCGTCAGGGCGATGTGGGTGCCATAGGCGTCGGTGGCGTCGCCGTAAAGCACGCGCGCCAGCAGGCCGCGCTGCAGGCCGCTCAAGGGGTAGATCGCCTCGACCTCCGCCGCGCCGCCCAGCCGCCTGGCGATGCCGTTTAAGGCCGCCCCGTCCAGGGGCACCAACGGCGCGTCGCTGGGGCTGAGGGCGCCGGCGCCGGGCTTCAGGCCATGGGCTAGCAGGGCGCGGATCGCTGCGAGGATCCCCTCTGCCAGGGCTTGCACGGTCGCGCCGTCGTGCAGCGCGGCGCTGTATTCCAGGGCAAACTCCAAGCGGCCGTCCCGCTCGCCCGCGTTGATCGCCAGCAGGTGGGTGCGGGGACCCTCCTCCGCCTCACTGGGGCCGATCGGCTCCTCGGCAAAGCCGTGCAGCAGGGCGCCGCCCAATACGCCAGGGGCGCGGCCGAGGAAGTTGAAACTGATCTCCGGCTGGGGCCAGGCCACTTCAGCCCCCTCCGGATGCCGTTGGCGCAGCAGGCCAAACCCTGCGCCCCGGCGGGGGATCGCCCGCAGCTGTTCCTTCACCGCCAACAGCTCGGCGCCAGGCTCCGCCTCCGGCGGCAGCTCCAGCCGCAGCGGGAAGAGGCTGGTGAACCAGCCCACGCTGCGGGAGAGATCCACCTCTGTGTCGGCAAAGAGTTCTTCCCGTCCGTGGCCCTCCAGATCTAGCCAGTGCGCTGAAGCGCCGGTCCACTCCCGCAGGGCCCGCGCCAGGGCCGTGAGCAGCAGCTCCTGGGGGCGCAGGCGGTAGGCGCGCAAGCCTTCACTGAAGAGCGCACGGGTGGCGTCTTGATCGAGGGCGATGCGACAGACCGCCACATCGGTGCGATCGTTGCGGACCTCGGGGTGATCCACGGGCAGGGGCGCTGGCGCGGGCCCCTCGAGCAGTCGTCGCTCGGCCGAGAGATCGAGCTCGGCGCCCCGCTGGGCCAGCAGCAGGCACCAGTGGCCAAAGCAGGTGGTTGGGGCTGGCAAGCCCGGCTCCTCCCCGCGGCTCACCTGGCCGTAGGCCGTTTCCAGATCCTCCAGGAGCACCCGCCAGGAGAGGGCGTCAACCACGAGGTGATGAACAGCCCACAGCAGCCGCCCGCCATCCGGCAAGCGGAAGAGCGCCGCCCGCGTCACCGGCCCCTCCACCAGATCAAGGGAGGCCTGCAGCCGCGTCCCATGCTCCGCCAGTGCCGCCCGAACCCGGGGCCCCTCCAGCGCCGAGAGGTCGACCGTGACCAGGGGGCAACCCTCGCCCGCCGCATCAACGGGGAGGCAGAGCTGCGTCCAGCCGTCGTCACCGGGTTGGAAGCGGTGGCGCAGGGCGGCGTGTTGACGCACAACCGCGCCCAGCGCCAGGGCCAGAGCTGAAGCGTTCACATCGGCCGGCACCTGGAGCAGCACCGCCTGATTGAAGTGGTCGGGACGGGGCCTTGGATGGTCGAAAAACCAGCGCTGGATCGGGCTCAGGGGCACGGGGCCGCCCAGCTCCCCCGTACCTTGCGTCGCAGCGGTGCCGACCTTCGCCACGGCCGCCAGTTCCGCGAGGGTTTGCCGCTCGAAGAGTTGGCTGGCCCGCAGGGTCAACCCCCGCCCCCGCGCCCTAGCCACCACCTGCACGGCGATGATCGAGTCGCCGCCGAGCTCGAAGAAGTTGTCGGCCAGGCCCACCCGCTCCAGGCCCAGCAACTCGCACCAAATCTCAGCCAACGCCACTTCCGCTGGGCTCTCCGGTGCCCGCTCATCCAGCTCAGCGGGACTGTCCGGTGCCGGCGGCGGCAACCGGCCCAGGTCCACCTTGCCATTGATGGTCAGCGGCAGCGCTGGCAGCACCGTGATCGTTGACGGCACCATGTGGGCCGGCAAGCGCGCCTTGAGCTGGTCGCGGATCTCGGCGATGAGCTGTTTCTGACTGGCCCCCTGGAGCGGGTTGTTGTTGGTGGTCGCCGTCACCGTCTCCCCTGGGGCCGGCATCCGTACGGCAGGGGCATCGCCGCCGCCGATCCAAAGATCAAAGGCACCGCTGGCTTCCCCCCGCGCCCAGCTCAGCCGTACCGACACCCCCAGCTCGGCGGCCAAGCGATGGAGTGCATCCGGATCCACCGCCGGGGGGATGGCGCCGCCTTCGGGCTCCGGGGCCCCCTCGCCGTAGGCCCAGCGTTCCAGGGCCTCCGCCTGGTGCAAACGCGCGTTCGGCACGTCGGTGTAGGCCAGCGCCACCTCCTCGCCCCGCTCCCGGGCGACCAGGATCGCTTCGCGCAGCCCCTCCAGAGTTCCCTTGGCATCCCGCCAATCCAGCCAAGGGATAGCCGGTGCGGATGGCCGCGATCCGTCGATCCCCATGACCACGTCGTACCGAAACAGCGACAGCTCGTTGCGATAGGACCCAGGCTTGACGTGGATCTCCACACTGGTCACCCGGGGAGAACCCGCGGCAAAGGCAAGGAAAAACGAGGGATGCACCAGAAGCTCGTTTTCATTGGCCATCGCCTGCTCCGTCCGCCGCCGCAGATCGTCACGGGAGGGGAGATCCCCGAAGCGGGCGCCCGCCACGGCGCAGTGGAACATCCGGAACAGGGCATGATTGCGGACGTCGCCGATGAACAGGGACCCGGGGCCCTCCAGCCCGGCCAGAGCGCCCTTGAGCACATCCTCCAGGTAGGCGGCTGAGGGGAAGTACTGCACAACCGAATTGAGCACAACCGTGTCGTAGCGCCCGGCGTTCTCGATGGCCCCATGGGCTGGGGCATGGGTCGCCGTGACGCCCGCCAGATCCGGAAACCGCTCCTTGAGCCGCAGGATGTGGGCGACCGCATGCTCCGAGAGATCACAGCCGTGGTAGCGCGCCACCCGGGGGGCGATGCGGGAGAGCAGCATGCCTGTGCCGCAACCGATCTCGAGCACCTCTCGGGGTTGGAGAGCAAGGATGCTGTCCACTGTTGCCTCCACCCAGGCCTGCATCTCCTCCGCGGGGATGGGGGCACCTGTGAAGCTGCTGGACCAGCCGCGCAAGTCAAGGGTTGGATCGTCACCAGCGGCGCTGGCCAGACTCTCGCCGTGCAGCCGCTCCCACTGGGCCACCCGCTCGCGCTCCAGTTCTCCGTCACGATCCTGGATCCGCTCGCTGACGTAAGCCAGCAAGCGCTTGCCACTCGCCCCCCCGTAGGTGGTGACCACCGACTCCCGCACCCGCGGCAGAGAACGCAGCACGTGTTCCACTTCCGAGAGTTCGATGCGGTGACCGCGAATCTTCACCTGCTGATCGATACGACCCAAAAACTCAAGCTGGGGCAGTTCCGCGCCATCCATCCGCCATCTAACCCGGTCGCCGGTGCGATACAGCCGGCCGGGACCGAAGGGATTGGCGATGAACTTTGCGGCATTGAGCTCCGGCCGCCGCAGATAGCCGCGGGCCACGCCCACACCCCCCAGATGCAGCTCGCCAGGCACCCCGGCTGGCGTCAGCTGACCAGCGCGGTCGAGCACGTAGGCGCGCAGATTGTCGATCGGACGGCCGATCGGTGTCGGTCGACCGTCCGTCACGCAGTGGCCGACCGTGGCGGTGATCGTCACCTCCGTGGGGCCGTAGACATTGAAGAACCGGCGGTCCCGTCCCCAACGCTCCACCAGCTCGGGGGTGACCACGTCGCCCCCGGCCCCCACAACCCGCAGGTTGGGAAGCCGGACCTCCGGAAGGGCGTAGAGCATCGCCGTCGGCATCACCGCATGGGTGATGCATTCCGTCCGCAGGCGCTCCATCAAGGCGTCGCCGAACACATCCGCCCCCCGAGGCAGCAGGTGGGTGGTGCCTCCGGCGCAGAGCATCATCAACAGATGGGAGAGCGCGGCGTCGAAGTTGAAGGAGGTGAGATGGGGGAAGCTGCAGCCGGGCCCGGTCTCCAACAAGCGGATGTCGGATTCGATGGAGTTGACCAGGGAGCGGTGCTCCACCAGAACGCCGTTCGGAGTACCGGTGGATCCAGAGGTGTACACCACGTAGGCCAGGTTGCCAGGATCCAGAGCAACGGCGAGTCGCTGCCCATCGTCCCGCCCCCCCGCTCGTGTCTGAGGGATCTCGTGCAGCCCATCCAGCGCGATCCGAGGCAGGGACTCTCCCCCCGCCAGGGGTCGCACCGCAGTTTCACTGATTACCAAGGCCAGGGCCGTATCCTCCACCATCAGCCGCAGGCGAGCGTCCGGATGGTCTGGATCGAGGGTCAAAAAGGCCCCGCCGGCCTTAAGAATAGCCAACATGGCGATGATTTGACGGGCGGAGCGGTTGAGGAAGAGGCCAACCACACGCTCCGGCCCAACACCCCGTTGACGGAGATGGGCCGCCAGGGTGTTCGCCTGCCGTTCCAGGTCGCCATAGGAGATCTCCACACGACCGACAGCGGAATCGCAATGGTCGACGATGGCCAGGCTATCGGGGGATCGATCGGCCCAATCCTCGAAGAGATGATGGATGCAGCGATCGGAGGAAAACGGCGCGTCCGTTCCGCTGCAGCGCTCCAGGATGTGTTCTCGCTCATCGGCAGACAACGGGTCGATGGCGCTGATCGGCCGCCCGGGATCTTCCGTCAGCTCCCCCAGAATGCGCACCAGATGGGTGCTCATGCGCCGGATCGTCTCAGCCTCGTAAAGGTCGGTGTTGTACTCGAACACCACCTCCAGCCCCTGCTCCCCCTCGCTGATCATGAGCAGGAGATCCAGCTTGGCGGTCGTGAAGCGGAAGTGTTCCTGTCGGACGCTCAGCTGTGGGAACTGAAAGCCTTTGCTATGCCAACTCTGCAGGGTCAGGCCCACCGGCGTCAGCGGGTTGCGGCTCAGGCTGCGCTCGGGCCGCAACTCCTCAACGATGCGCTCGAACGGCAAATCCTGGTGGTCGGTCGCGGCAAGATGGGCCTCCCGCACCCGTCGCAGCAGTTCTCTGACGCTCGGTGCCCCGCTGAGATCCACGCGCAGGATCCAGGTGTCGACGAAGAAGCCGATCAGTCCCTCCAGATGGGGATGGTCGCGATTGGCATTGCCTGAGGCGACAGCGATGTCTTCGCTGTCGGCGTAACAGCGGAGCAGCAGATTGAAGCCGGCGAGCAGCACGCCGTAGAGCGTTGTGGACTCCGTCCGTGCAAGCTCCCGCAATGCCTCCGTCAGCGACCGTTCGATCGTGAAGAGGTGATGCTCCCCGCGGAACGACTCCACGGCGGGCCGAGGCCGGTCGGTGGGCAGTTCCAGGGGCGGCAGGTCGGCAAGGGCGCGCTTCCAGAACGCCAGATCCTCGACCGCCTTGGTGCCCTGCGCCCGTTCCGCCTGCCAGCGGCTGAAATCCGCATATTGAACCGGCAAGGGCGGCAAGGGGCTCCTCTCCCCCCGCAAAGCCGCTGTGTACAGAGCCGAAAGCTCCCGTTCGAGGATCCCCAGCGACCAGCCATCGGCGACGATGTGGTGAATCAGCAAAACCAGCAGGTGACGATTTGCTCCGATGCGGAGCAGATGGGCCCGCAATAGAGGAGGCCGGCTGAGGTCGAAGGGCTCGTGCAAAAGGGCCTCCACCTCCCGAACCACGTCCTGCCGCTTTGCCTCGCCGTCGAAGTCGCGCAGGTCGCGATGGCCTAGCGCGATGGGCTGCGGCGGGTGGATCACCTGCAGGGGGCCCTTCTCACCTAGCCGAAAACCGGTGCGCAGGCTTTCGTGGCGTGTGATGAGCTCGTTGAGAGAGGCGGTGAGGGCATCCAGCGACAGGGGACCGGACAACTCCACCACTACGGGCATGGTGTAGGCCAGATTGGCTCCGGGGAGCTGGCTGAGAAACCAAAGGCGTCGCTGGGACAGGGAAAGGGGCAGCTCTCCCCCGTGGGGTTGGGCCGTAAGAGCGGGCAGGTGGCCGCGCAACCCGGACGGGCGCTCAAAGCTATCGAGGTGGCGCGCGAGCTCAGCCAGGGTGCTGTGTTCGAACACCGTTCGCAAGGGAAGGTCCACCTCGTGGCTGACCTGCAGGCGAGCCATCAATCGGGCGGCGATCAGGCTGTGGCCGCCGAGGGCAAAGAAGTCGTCGTCGGCGTCAATCACCTCCTGCTCAAGCAGCTCGCGCCACAGCGCGGCAAGGCTGAGTTCCGTCTGTGTTTCGGGGGCACGCCCCGCTCCAAGCCCCAAAGACGGCTGTTGGGGCTCCGGCAAACGGCTGCGATCAATCTTGCCGCTGGAATTGAGTGGCAGCGCGTCGAGCCGCACAAAAAGGTCCGGCACCATGAATCGCGGCAGGACGTTGAGCAGCGCGGAACGCAGTTCAGCGTCGGTTGCATCCGCTGCATCGGCCTCGTCCAGGGGACTCCAATAGGCGATGAGCCGCTGATTCTCCGCGAGCCCAGCGGTGACGACAACAGCGCGATCGACCGCTGCCAATCGCTCCAGTGCCGACTCAATCTCGCCACATTCGATTCGAAAGCCGCGCAATTTGATCTGCTGATCAACACGGCCCAGGTAGTCGATGGTGCCATCAGAGCGAAAGCGCGCCAGATCACCTGTGCGATAAAGCCGGCCTGCTCCGAATGGATTGGGCAGAAAGCGTTCTGCGGTCAGGTCAGGCCGCTGGTGATAGCCACGCCCAACACCCGCGCCACCGATGTAGAGCTCACCGGCGACACCAGGTGGCACCGGCTGCAGCTCACGGTCGAGAATGGTTGTCGTGGTGCCGCTGATGGGCCTGCCGATGGAGGGTTCGCCGGAGAGGTCGGGCGGAACGAGGCAGCAGGTGGCGTAGATGGTCGCCTCCGTGGGGCCATAGAGGTTGTGGAGGCGTTGGATGCGGGAGCGTTGCCACACCCGTCGCACCAGGTCGCCGCTGAGTTTCTCGCCAGCCAGGTTGACAACTCGCACCGAGGCGGGCAGTTCCGCGGTGCGCACCAGTTCCGCCATGGCGGAGGGGACGGTGTTGATCAACGTCACCTGATCTCTTGCCGGCAAGCTCGGCAAAGCCAGAGCATCCTCGGCGAGGATGATGGTGCCACCCACGGAGAGGGGCAGGAAAATTTCAAAGACGGAGATGTCGAAACAGATGGAGGTTGAAGCCAAAGTGCCCCGAAGGTCGTCCAGGGGAAAGGCTTCTTGGCCCCAGTCCAGGAAGGCGACAAGGTTGCGATGCTCAATCACCACGGCCTTCGGGCGGCCCGTGGAGCCTGAAGTGAAGAGCATGTAGGCAGCGTCCGCTGGCTTGGCGGCCGCCGGCAGGGTCCCGTCTTCCGAGGCGATGGACCCTGCCTCCCGCTCGATGTCGATGACGCGCAGGCCCTCGGCTGGTTGGCTCAAAAGCCAGTCGTGGTCCAGTCCAGCGGAGAGAAGAACGGCCGCCCCCGAGTCTTCCAGCATCAGTCGACGCCGATCCAGGGGATAGCGGGGGTCGATCGGAACGTAGGCCGCGCCGCTCGCCAAAACCGCCAGCAATGCCACGATCAGCTCCGGGCTCCGATCCATCGCCACGGCAACCCGCATGCCTGGCCCGGCGCCGAACCGTTGCAGGTAGCGTGCGAGCCGGCCCGCACGACTCCCGAGATTGGCGTAGGAGAGCACCTCTGTTCCGTGGGTGATTGCTGGCGCGTCGGGGCTGGCGGTGATCTGTCCCCGGATTCGTTCGACCAGGACCCTCGGTGGCTTGCCAATGCAATTGTTTGGAAGGTGCCTTGGTTCGGAAGTGATGGCCAGCGACTTGCTCAAGCCGCTGAAGCGGTCGAGAATCGTGTGTCGTTCCGCCGGTGACAGCAGGGGCAGACGGGTCACCGGGACAGTTGGATCGGCCACCGCCGCGGCCAGCAGTGTCTGCAGATGGCCTGCCCAGCGGGTCATGGTCTCCGGCTGAAACAGGGCGGTGTTGTAACGAAACACCATCTCGGCCACACCACCGCGCTCGTCGACCTCCAATACCAGGTCCATCTCCGCCGTCCTTGTCGGCAATGGCACCGCTGAGAGCCGCAACCCCGGTAGCTCAACGGCGCTGCCTTCAAGAAGGGCTGTGGCGCCATTGCCGAGGTCCTGGATGCGCTGGTGAGAAAGCATCACTTGGAAGATCGGGGAACGGCTGCCATCGCGCTCCCGTGCCAGATCGCGAGCCACCCAGGCAAATGGATAATCCGCGTGGCGGAGTCCGCTGAGCAGGTTGTCGCGGGTGCGCGCCAGGAAGGAGAGAAACGATGGCGGATCTTCGAACGAGAGGCTGGAAGCCAGCACGATAGGGTTGACCATGTAGCCGAAGGCATGGCTGTCATCCTGGTCATCTCGACCTGCGGTCGGGGTGCCGATGCAGAGCTTCTCTTGTCCGCTGAGCCGATGCAGGAGCACCTGGAAGGCGGCCAGCAGCACGGCATACAGGGTGGCATCGCCGCGGCGAGCCAGTCCGCGAAGCCCCTCAAGCTGCTCGGATCCGAGCACGCACCTGTGGCTGGCACCAACAAAACCCTGCCTGGGCGGGCGCGGCCGGTCAGTGGGAAGGTCGAGCACATGGGGCACCCCTGTCAACGCCTCCCGCCAATAGCGGCCCAATGCTTCGCCCTTGTCCTTGAGAGTGCGAAGACGAGCGTCGACATGGCGCGCGAAAGTGCCCTCCAGGGGGAGCAGGGGATTCGTGCCCTCTTCCGCACGCAGCAGAGCCAGGAGCTCGTCGATCAGCATCCGCATCGACCAGCCGTCGACGGCGATGTGATGGAAACAGAGCAACAAAATGTGGGTTGTGGGGCTGATGCGCAGCAAGTGGGTGCGCAGGGGCGCTTCCCGTTCGAGATCAAAAGGGTGGAGCTGGAGTCGCGACAGTTCCTCGGCCAGTGCGCTGTCCGTTAAACCTGTTCGGTCGACTTCGACAAGATTCACAGACTCGCTGACCCACACCTGCAAGGCGGGCTTGCCGTCGACAGCCGGGAAGCGAGAACGCAGCAGCAGATGGCGATGGATCAGCCGCTGAAGGGCGGCCTGCAGCCGTGCCTTGGGGTCGCTTCGGGAGTCCACACGAAGGGCATAGCCAACGTTGTATGCCGTACAGGTAGGATTGCTACGTTGAATCAGCCACAGAGCTTCCTGTCCAGGCGACTGGGGAAGAGAGAAGTGGAATTCGGGAAGGTGAGCCAGGATCTCGTCTTTTCGCTGCCGCAAAACGTCCGTGATGTCCTGTCGTAACAGGGACTGGGGAGCTCGGATGCGTAATTTTTGTGCATCAACCCAGATTTCCGCTCCGCCACGCGCCAAATCTTGAATCAGCTTCTCAAGTTCACCCATGTTTTTCCTGGAACCGTTTGCCTCGAGACTTCTTTCATCATGCCATCCATCGGCTCCGTCTCTAAACCATCATGTCAACTGGCTACAAAGCTTTTTAGATCACTTCGAAAAATTGCCCATCTCGCCCATGCAAGCTAGGGCCAGTCAACTCGCCGCAACGCTTCTTGCATCATGAAATCAGCGAGATTAGTAACTTTTTGAAATGCCCTTTAGAAGCGCCTGAGGCTTTCCTATGATAGTATATGTATGGCACTGGCCAGGCAACCCAGACCAGGTGGTCGGCTGTTCCCTAAAATAGTCTTTAAGGTTGAAACCGCACCAAAAGAAAGTTTGCTCCCATCAGCGGATTGCTGAGGCTGCCGATCCCTTCGATCTCCACGCTTACTCTATCCCCAGGTAACCGCCAGCGGGCCGGGGTGGCCGCCATCTCAACGCCCTCGGGGGTGCCGGAGCCCAGGGGGCCGACTTGCTCCTCACAGTCAAGAAAAATCAGCGCACACTGCATCGGCAGATCGCGGATCAGTTCCGATACCAGCAGCGCTTCCCTGCCCAGGAGAGCGATTTCCAGCAAAGTCATGGCCGCCGGGTGCTCTGGGAACCGAGGGGCTCGCAACGCCACAGACGCCATTCGGAAGCGCTTGATCTGCGCCAGCTGGATTAATGAACTGGTGTCCTCATGCAAGCGTGACGGCAAGCCATTTCGCCATGTCCACCAATTCATCACGACGATGCGTACCAGCCCCAAAGTCCTGCTGCGCATAGTGAGACTGCGCTGGGTAATCGAGAACGAGTGGCACTGGGTTCATGATGGGCAACTTGGCGGGGACGTCCACCGCTCTGCCGAACATCACTCGGCATGCAATGGCATTCAGATTCTGGCGCTACTGCGCACCCCGAGCCTCAACTTGGTGCGAATTAATGGCTTCTGTTCCATAACTGCCGAAAAAAAAATTGCAATTCTATCGCCAGCTCGATCTCAATGGTATTGCGAAAAACATTAAAAAGAGGAATGATTAGCATCCCTAAAGCAAGCTTGACGCTACGCTTCCAGAGTATCGTCCCATCCATCGAGCCGATAGCGTAAATTGGCACCGGCTGCGAAAACCCTGCGCTTCAATTCTTCCCTTTCTCTGTCATTCATTCCATCCCAAAAGGAGTTGATAAGCTTTGCGGACACATGACCTATTCCTAGGAATCCCCACAGGGCAAAAGGCAGAGTTAGAGAGGGAACGAGCAGGCGCAACAAACTCAAAGTTAAGCCGATGCTGAAAGTCGATGCTTCTCCATCACGAGTCTCTGGCAAAATACTGCGGAGCATAAGCTTAACCTGACGGTGCCGCTTTAGTTCACCCCGTCGCACACTCGCTTCGGTGCGTAAGGCTGTCAAAAGCGTTTGATACGCGGCACAAATGACCAGGGGGCCGATCGTGGCTTCCCCAAGCAGCCGCAGCCGAGGGTAGGCCGCCGCGCAGGCAGGAAACGGTATCCTGGTGAGGGCGGCGAAAGGGACGATCTCCAGCCCAGGACGCGGGACGGTAATTGCTTCTGGATTGCGCGGCATGGCTGCACAAGGCGGAGTTCATCTCATCATGCTTGAAAGCCCGAAAGCCCGAGCATTCATGGCCGGATCCCGGCAAAACTGCCGGTCCCTTCCACCGAGGCCTGGCTGTAGATCTGCTGGTAGTGCTGACGCACCTTTTCTGGGTCGAATGTTAGAAATGTGTTGCCTGACTCAAAGTGTTGAACAAACACCCTGCCGAGAGCATAGGTGGAAGCCGCTCCGAGTAGACCACCACTCACCACGCCAATGGCTAGAGTAGGTCCTGGGATCAGTTTAGCGAGGCCAAAGGACACGCCCAGGGATAGGTCACTGCCCACCAAAGCGGCAATGACTGCTCTGCCAACTTCCTGAGAAAAGTCAACCTCATAGATGGAAGCAAGATGGCGCAGGAGATTTAATTGAACCGCCGTGAGGCTGGCAAGGCCTATCCACGGGAAGGGCAGGATGCCTGCTGCAGCGCCCGCCAAAACATGACGCTGAATTGATTCATTTGCTTGGCAGTAAGCCTTGGAGTTTGTCATGATTAGCCTCCTCAATCAAAGAACTTCCAGTCTTCGACATAATTGCCGAAGATGTACTTGGGAAAGCCGGGGTCTGACCGATAGTTCACCATGTCGTAGCGAATGTGCTGATTACCACGGAAGAAGAAGACTTTTGAATTCCCCCAATACACGGCAGCGTCAATTCGGTCAAAGTTAAGACCGATCCAGCGCTTACCCGTTAGCTCTGGGTAGCCAGCATCGGCTTGATTATTTAGCATGTTAAAGCGAACATACTGATTGCCAAGGAAAAAGTAGATCCCGTTTGGCGAGACATTCATGGCAGCATCAATTCGCTCGAATGGAACACCAGGCCAGCCTTCGGCTATCGTCTTAGGATAACCATCATCCACTTTCATGGCATCAACATCAACACGAATATATTGATCACGGTTAAAAAAGTAGAGCTTGCGATCCAAATTTTCACCCTGTTGTGAAACGAGATATTTGCCTAAAAAGGCTGCATCCACATGGGAGAAGCCAACCTCAGCAAGCATGGGCCACTTTTCTGAAATTGGACGTTCTGCACTCGTTTCTCCGGTGTCTGGACGGTAGTAAAAGCAATGCTTGCCTCGGAAAACATGAACCCGATTATCGAGATTAAAGACTACTCGAATGGGCGCAAAGACTGTTTCTTCAATATAAGCACGGCGGAGGGCTTCTGCCTTCGCTTCGTCGTCAACAAGTGTCCAGATACCGACAGCGTCAAACTCGATTACCTGGGGATTATCCTTAATGGTGGCTAGCCATTGATTGTAGCGACCTTCATCAAGGGAGCTTAAACTAGCAAGCATAAGTTCATCACCACCTTTGCCAAAGACCGTGCATTCTGAATTGCTCGACAGCTTTTCTTTGGCACTCTCAGAAGACATATTTGCACTGCCAGAGCCAGCACCAGCAAAGCTAGCTTTAATGCCGGCTTTGATGTCATCCTTGCTCATCGATGATGACTTGGCGACTGTAAATGCCAACATCGCTTTACCGCCAACCCAGACCCGCTTGATGTAGTGAGTACCATAGCGCTCGAAAAAGCGAGCATAGGCACGGCGTGAAGCGGGATCATAAGGTGTAGGAATATCAAGTTGGAAATCACTATCAATAAAGCCTTGATCGTCCGGAATATAAACAGACCAGAGTGGTATAAACGAGTTGCGTAATGCGTAGTAGGAATCTTCCTCTGAGCGCAACTGTGAGTTCTGACTTGCGTTCACATCGACGCTAACTGGACCATTGCCAGCAGCTGCCGTGAGATCCAGACTTGTGGATTTTTCAAAGCGCTCCCACGACTCTTCAATTCGCATCTGATTCAATGCCTGAGAGGCAGGCATTGGCGGACTGTCATTGACTTCATAGCCATCTGGGATGCGATAAACCTCGCCGGTTTCCTTAGAGGGATAGGCCTGCCAACTTTCCCTGTGAAACAGCAGGCCACGCAGCTCAAATGGCTGTTGAGGTTTCAAATATACGCCACGTCCCACCATATCAAGACCTGGAATAAGAGGAAGATCCAGTGGAAATTCAGCCATCTTGAAGTGATTTGGTTGGTTACAGCGTTGGGCTTAATGTTTGGGCAGACTGCGGTGGCATCTGCAGTTAGCCTGGACAGTCAAGATGAATTGATGTTTGCGAGAGATTTCGCTTGGGCGATAAAATCACGGGCAGTTGCAAGTGAAACCCTAGAGCCGAGAATAGACTTTAATTCTTCGGGATTCATCAATGCTAAGCAAGCGCAATTAACCACGCCAACTGCTGCTAGGCGACGGGAGTAACTAACGCCAATCCCATAAACTCGCTCCACATCACTAGCTTCAGGCGCTTGCTGACTTGTTCCTGGCTGGACATCTTGCAAAGGGGTAGTCTGATTCGATTCGGCATCGCATTTTTCTAAGGGTGCCGATAATAATTCTGGGGATTGAAATGTGCTGGCAGAGGAGGCTGGTGGGAGGATTGGAGTTGGTATGGTTGAAGTACTGGGCTTAAAATCAGCCAATTTGCCGCCAGCCTCAAAATGGTGGATAAATACCTCACTTGTTGCCAATGTTGTGGCTGCGAGTCCTCCAGAAAACCCACCTCCGATTAGGGTTCGCAAGCCAGGAACCGTCATACCAAGACCGATCAGCGCAAGACTACCCCCAGAGACTGCACCGCAGGACAGCAATGATTTGAGCAATGGCTTGGCTATCTCAGAATCAAATGGTGCGTTATATAAATTGGAAAGCTCATGCACCAATTTAACCTGGATTGCTAAAACAGCTGCGATATTCAGGAGCGGAATTGGTACCAGAGCAACCCCTGCAGCCATCAACGTATAGCGGCGTGAGATATGTTTTGCTTCAGCTAGGCGATGTGCACGATAGGCCGCTTCCAACCGCTCAGCTGGGTCGGCGATCTGCTGATAGGGAAGAGTTGGATCGCCCGCATAGGCACGCGGGGCAGTGTCAGGTTGAAGGTTATTCATTGGTGGCTAAGACCTTGGAAAGGGCCTTGGAGAATGCATCCCAGTCTTTGGATGCTGCTTCTCGGAGGGCAGTTGCGGCAATAGACTGTCTTTCAAGCTCAGAACTCATGATTAAATCATAGGCAGGAATGGGCTCGCAGAGGCCGAGAGCCGAAACTTGCTTAAACACCGAGCGACGCAAATCAATTCTTTGTCCGTACTTGTCGGGAGCGGTTAACAGGCAATAAACAGAAAATATATTGATCGCCTCCTTGTGATGGACAGCTTTAAAGCAGCCTTCTAGAAATTCCAACAAAATCAACTTAATTGATTCATTTATTGCTGGAGCTACTTCCAGCTCCTTGCCCAAAAGCCAAGTAAGTTGTATGTTTAAGTTGGCGCAATAGCTGGCAGCACTTTTCGTGAGTTCCTGGAGCGCCTGATCTGGAAGTTCCGTTATCCATTTGCGCAGGGGGGAATCCGCTGGTAAGTTATGCTCAATCCACGCGCGAAATTGCAAGGCCATTAACTTGTTGCTTGCGAAAATCAAATTAAAGCGATGCTTGGCTATCATCCAAGCAAAGTAAAGCTTGATAGGTATCGACTCTTTTTGCTCTTGGAGCCATTCGCTAAAGCGATCTATTGAGCTGGATGCCACTACGGTTAGCCAGGCGGGGGGGTGAAAATGATAGCAACTGCAAGCGTGATGAGGATTGGAATCAGCATCATTACGTGCAGCTGCGCCTTATGGCGAGGGATCTGCTGAGAAGCCTCTAAGTGAGATTCATGTGGACAGAATCAGGCAGCAGCAGCCTCAGTGGCAACCTCAGTTGTGGTCAAGTCTTCCTTCGAGGGTTCCTCAGACTCCGTTGGGGCTTCTTTCTTGAGTGCCTTGTTCATCATGGTTTTCAACCACTCAACATCCACATTCAGCAGGGTGCCATTGGCCTCAAAGTGCTGAATGAACACGCTACCCAGCGCGAAGGTGACTGAGGCTGAGGACACCGCGATGCCACCCCCACCACCCAGGGTGCCGAGGACAGGCACAGCCTTGGCCACGCTCGAGAGACCTCTGGCCAGGAGACCTCCTGTGAGGCCGGAGAGCAAGGATGACAAAATGGCAGTTACAACATTGGCCTTGAAGGGCACGTCGTAGTGACCGGCAAGATCGTGGATCATCTTGATCTCCAACGCCACCAGTGCCACCTGATCGACAATAGGCAATGGCACCAAGGCAAGAGCGGCAGAGCCAATGGTGTAGTTCTTGACCAATACCTCAGCCCGAACCAACCTTTCGGCTCGGGCAATTGTTAGGAGTTTTTCGTCGAGAGAGTCAGGGACAGCTGTGGATGTCATGATGAAGTTTGAGTTGATAATTCAGGAATGAATTGATGGGGTCATCAACCAAGATCGAGAGGGGTGGTGAGCGAGGCTTGATGCATGGAAAAGGGCCCAGTCAAGCCGCTCCACAAGATTCTTGACCTGCTGACGGCGGTGCCGCCCAAGGACTTGGGGTCGAAGGCCGTGCTTTTCAAGGCAGTGCCACTTTTAGATCGAGCCGCACGGCCATATAGGGGGAGGGGGATAAGGTGGCAATGATTCGATTGGCCTTCGGCCAGTTTCCAGAAAATCCTATACCTGATCAAAGCAGGGCGCAACCACGTCGCCGGGGCAGCGACAAATTGTTGCATGTGTTGCCCACGCCCAGCTTCCTCAACGAAGCGAGCGCTTCACACGATTCAGGACATCAAGGATCAATCACATAAAGGATCAATGACATAAAGAACTGTGGCCACCGCTGGCATTTCTTTGGAACAGGTGACGGAATCACGGCACCCATGCTACGGCACCCATGGGGCCGCATCGTCTTGCAGCATCATGGCGCTGCCACGGCATTGCCCTGTTGGAGCCTGCTAAGCCATTCCTCAGCTTCTCCCTAGCGGGGCGGATGCCCTACCAACCTGCGCCACCTTGCCGGCTGATGTGGAAGCGACCCGTTATGGGCCCCAGCACAGTGCCCTGGTGGGTCTTCTGGGAGTGCCTTTCCCTTGAGTTTCAGCAAGACCCAGGCGCTTCTGGATCAGCTCCTGGAGTATGCCTTTGGCGGTAACCTCTGCGCGGATGACTGTTTATATGAGCTGAGCGATCGTTTCCAGTCCTACAACTACTTGCTCTTGTAACAGCTTTAACTGTGCTGGGTTAAAGTGATTCGCTATTTGACGGCCTTCGCTGAATGGTAGCATGTCAGTGCCCAGGTCGGAGCTGAATTGCTGATATTGCAGCAACAGCTGTTTGGACAGTGACGTCAGTGGAATGAAGGCAAGATCGATGCGATCGCAACCCTGAATTGCTCAGTTCACTGCGCCAATTAATTACCCCCTCAGCGCTAAGCGATCAGGGGTGGATTGACGCAGTGGGTGTATCTACCTTTGAACGGATAGAATCAGCGAACAGCGGGCTGGAATTCGTGGCTGAGGATTGGCTTCATGAAGAACAGCTTGGCCATTTCCTTGCCGTTGGCGATCCAATAGGGAATCTTTTTGAGATTTCGTATCGGAGCGGGGCCACCGTCTTGATCTGCCTTGCTGAGCTTGGCGTTATTTTCAACGAGCTTCTCGAGGCGTTCCCAGAATTTTGGATTTTTTACATCTAGTACAACGGGGAATACCCGAGCCGAAGTCTCGTTGGTTTTGTCGATGACATATTTATCGTATTCACGGGCATCTAGTCCCAGTGCCTCATAAAACTCCTTGCGGGCCACGTCGCGCACGTACATGGTGGCAAATACGGCCAGCAGGAAGAAGCGGCACCAGAGGCGGGCCACCGGACCGCGCACCGTGCTGGGTTGAGCCTTCATCAGGGCATCGAAGAAGTCGCCATGGCGATTTTCGTCCTGGCACCAATTCTCGAAAAAGTTGAAAATCGGGTAAATCTTGCTTTCGGGATGCTGCTCTAAATGACGGTAAATCGCAATATAGCGCCAGTAGCCAATCTTCTCGGATAGGTAGGTGGCGTAAAATATGAATTTAGGCTTGAAATAGGTATATGCTTTGTTTGCCGTGAGGAAGCCCAGGTCTAATTGCAGGCCGAAGTCGCTCATCGACTTATTCAAGAAACCGGCATGGCGGGCCTCATCCCTGGCCATGTGGGCAAAGCATTCGGCCAGCAGCGGATTTTTCTGCTTGATGCGACGGCTGAGTTCCTTGTAGAGCAGGAAGCCGGAAAACTCTGAGGTGCAGCTCTGCTCCAGGAATTCGACAAACACTTTGCGGGTGTCGGGATCGAGCTTTTCGGCAGCTCCCTCGAAGACATCCGTGCGCACAAAATGGTGGCGGTTGTAGTCCTTGCGAAACTCTTCGCAGATGGCCTCCAGCTCCACCTCGTTGGGGCGGAGGTCCATCGCCGCCATGGCCTCGAAGTCTGTGGTGTAGAAGCGGGGTGTGAGGATCGTGTCCTTCACCGGCGCCTTGATGGCAGGGGCATCAGGGCTGCCGAGGGCCATAGGGGCATCTACGGAAGCGGTTGCTGTGGCGGGAGGCACCATCGAGCGGTACGGCTGTGGCTTTGGCCCCATCGTAGGTGTCGCCGCCAATGCAACTGCTGACATGCGTCAGCAGTTGTGACGATTGGCCTTCGCTGCTTGGGCCAAGGCTGGTCATGGGTGGCGTTCACTTTGCGGCTGACCATCGGTGAGAGCAGACGCTGACCAGGGCAGAGAGCAGGCTCAGAAGCGCCCCAGCTAGCCAGGACCCAGCTAGCTGGCTAGTTAGGTCCCAGCCACTTCTGGCCATTCAGCCGTTGCACCAGGCGAGATACCAGCAGGGCCAGGGTGATTTTTTTCTCATCGATCAAAAACGACTCCAGCAGGCTCGGTTCGGCCCCGGCCTCCGCCACCGCGATCGTCTTGGCCGAGCTGATGTCCTCGGCGGTGAAGCAGAGCCAAAAGCGGCGTTCGCCAGGCAGGCTGCCCTTGACCATCCAACAGGGGCTGCCTACTACGGGCATGGCGCCCTGGCTGAATTCCAATTCGGGTTCAGCTCCGCCGTAGCCCTGGATGTCCTTGGCTAAAGCTGGCAGCAACAGCTCCGGCACGAAGCTGCCAAAGGGCTTGTCCTCGGGCGCGGGCGGCTTGGCTTTCGGGGCCGGCTTGGCCTCAGCGGTGGGGGGCTGGCTGGCGGTGTCGCTGTCCGGCACGGCTGGGGCGGAAAGGATGGGGCAAGTGTAGGGAGATGGCAGGGCGGTGCAGGTCTCTTGTGCCCCCAGACGGCCACCCAGACCGGGCCCCTCAGACGCTCCCAGAGGGGCTTGCTGGCCATTACCTTGTGGCCATTACCCTGAGGCCATTGCCTTGTGGCCATTGCCTCCTGTGCTTAACCGATCCCGATTGATCGCTGACGATTCCGGCTGCGAATTGCCAGTCGCCGTTTAACAATCGGCCCTTAAGAGGGGCAGTGAATTACCAGTCTTCCTGCTCCGGCAATGATTGATCCCAGCCATCGCCGCCATTGGCACTGGAGTTGGCCCTGGCATCGGCTTTGGCGGCCTTGGGGGGCTGGCTATCTGGCTGGGCGCTGGCGTTTTTAGCTGGTTTGCGGATCACCCGAAACGGCACCTCAACGGTGGGCGGTGGCGCCCCTGGCGGCCGCGGCGGCGCTGGGTTGGTGGCCGGGGGATCGTTCCAGTCGTTGGCCTCCCAGCCCAGGTTTTGTCGATTGGCGGGATTACGACTGGCAGTTTCGCGACTGTCAGTTTCGCTATGGGCGGGGTCCCAGGCTGCATATTCCTGGCGGCGACCCGGCGCCTCGGCCTTGAGTCGCACCTGCCGCCGCGCCGCAACACCAGATTGCAGGGCGGCTGAGGTGGCAGCTGCGCTCAGCAGGCCGCCACCGCCGACCGCCAGGGCCAGCCAACTGCCCAGGGGCAGGGCCGGACTGGTCCAGATCAGCAGGCGCAAGCTAACGGCCGGGCGCAAATTCAGAGCCGCCATAGCCACTACCGCCAGCAGCGGCGCCAGCAGGATCAGCGGCAACAGGCGTTGGAGCGGGCGACTCATCCCGGTTGGCTTCATTCCTGTTGGCTAGGTGGGCCTTGCCAACGCCGCAGCTGGCCCAGGTCGTAGCCGAGCACATCGAAGACGCGGATGACCAAAAAATCCACCATCTCCTCCAGGCTGCTGGGTTGGTGATACCAAGCGGGCACCGGCGGCGCGATCCGGGCTCCGGCTTCCGCCAGGGCGGTGAGATTGCGCAGGTGCACCAAACTCCAGGGGGTTTCCCTGGGGCAGATCACCAGCGGTCGCCCCTCCTTGAGGTGGACATCGGCGGCCCGCTCCACCAGATCGGTGGCGACCCCGCCGGCGATGCGGCCGACGCTGCCCATCGATGCCGGCAGGATCACCATGCCGCGGGTGCGATAGCTGCCGCTGGCAATGGCGGCGGCCTGGTCATTCCAGCGGTGGCAGTGCAGGCTGCCGCCCGTGGTGCCGGTGCGCTCCCGCCAGAAACGCTCCTGGGCCTCCGGTTCCGAGGGCAGCCGCAGCCCCAGTTCCGCCCACCAGACGCCGATGGCGCCGCGGCTGGTGACCAGCTCCACCGTCTCGCCCGCCTCCAGCAGCAGCTGGAGGGCCCGCTGGGCAAGGGGTTGGGCAGAAGCGCCGGATACCGCCAGCACGATGGGCAGCGAGGCCGGTGCTGCGGTGGGCGACGCCGCCTGCATTGATCAATCCTCGCTCGGGGCGACCTGGGGCTCTGGGCCTGGATCGGCAAAGGGCGCAGGCGTTGAATCGACCGCAAGCGCTGAATCAGCAGCAGGCGTTGAATCAGCAGTAGGCGCTGAATCGGCCGCAGGCACTGAATCAGCTTCCTCGTAACCATCTGGCAGCACTACGGCCAGGTCAATTTGGTGACGCAATGCGTCAACTTTCTGGATTTCTACATCCACACGATCCCCCAGCATGTAGGTGCGACGATTCTTGCGACCCACCAGGCGATTCTGGCGAGAGCGGTATTCGTACCAATCGTCTTTGAGGGAGCTTACATGCACCAGCCCCTCTACGTTTGAGGGTGGTACTTCCACGAAGAAACCGTAGCTCTGTACGCCACTGATAACACCGGGAAGAATTTTTCCCACCAGGGGTTCTACTTGGCGGGCCTGGGCCATGGCCACCACATCCGCCTGCAATTCAGCCAGGAAGCGACGGCGGCCATTCAGCTTCTGCACCAAGCCATGCAGCAGGGCATCCCTGGCGGAGTTAAGCAGACTTGGCGCCAGCAGCGGCCAATCGATCTGGCCATGGCAGCTATCGGAAGTGAGGTCGACGCAGGTCTTGTGGCGCACGCTGGGCCGATCTTTGCCCTCGGTGAGCAGCAGAATCAATAGCTGTTGGTTCCACAGATCGGCGTAGTGGAGGCAAGGACAACTGGCTGGCGCCACCGCCGCTTCCTCCGTGGCCAGGCCAGCCAAGACATTCAGGCCTGGGCTGCTGGAAAGTTGGATCGGTTTGATCACATCCTCCAGCTGCTGTTGCAGTGATCGGCTGCGGTCGCTGTTGGCGAACACCCGGGCCAGCTCAGGGGCATTGGCATTGCCCTCCTCGCTCAGTTCCAGGGGGATTTCCAGAGCCAGGGCCGTGCGAGCCACCTCGTTCAGCTCGGCGGCATCGGCGGCTGGATTTATGGCGTAGATGGCCGGCAACTCCAGGGCCTTGAGATGACTGCCATAGGCGCGGTCCGCCAAGAGCACAGCTTCCCGCAACAGTGCCAGCGGGTTGGTGTCGTCCAGGGCCACCAGCCAGCCCTCCAGAGCTGCATCGGGGGCGCCGATGGCCAGATCGCCCAGGCTGTCGATGGCTGGCAGGGGAAGCTGTAGATCGATCGAGCCGGCGGCAATGCGCCGCTGGCGCAGCTGGCCCGCAATCGCCACCAGGGCTTCCAGCTGGGGTAGGTGCGCTTTGAGCGCCTTGAGCGCCACCGGCGTGGTGCGGCTCTTCGGTTTGCGCTCGGCCAGGGCCTGCAAGCAGGCGCCATCAATGCTGGCCGCCGGCTTGATCGAGCTGCGGCAAAAACGGAAGTGCTGGAGAGCTCCATCGGCATCGAGCTCCAGGGCCACCGATACGGCCGCCTGGGTTTGGCCCACCTTGAAGCTGGCCGCCTTGGCCAAGGACGGACTCAGCATCGGCAACCACTGGTTGCCAAGGCAGATGGCATCCGCCTGCTGCCGCAGCCACAGGTCGAGGCCACTACCGGCCGTCAGTCGCTCGGCCACGGCGGGACTATGGACCCAGAGGGTCCAGCCGCCCCCCTCCCGCTCAACGGCGGTGAGGGCCGGCAGCCCGGGGGCTTCCCTGCCCTGCCAGGCCTCCACCAACAGGGTGGGCAGGGCTGTGAGATCCGTGCGTTCCTTATCGGCCAGGCTCTTGAGTACGGCGCGGGGAGCGGCGGGCCGGGAGTTGAGGTGGTGCTTGGTGAGCAGCAGTTCGATATCGGCCGCTTCGCCGCCGTTCACCGGCAGGCGACGGGCCACGTGACCCAGGGGGGCGAATTGGCCCACCGGGTAGCGATCAATCGCCACCTCCACCACCGAGGTCTGGGCGGGATCTAGATGGACCTCGTCGTCGGCAGGCAGTTCGATGCTGGTGAGCAGTCGATCGTCGAGCGGCGTGGCCACCAGGCGTTCGGCCTGCTGTTCCAACTGGGCCAGCAAGCTGGTGGTCTGGCGCTCGAGGATGCACTGCACGCCGCCTTCGGGGGAGCGGCGGCGCCCCCCCTCGCGGGTCACCCGCACCAGCACCCGATCGCCATTCCAGGCGTGGTTTAACTGGTGGTCGCGGATGTAGATGTCCTCGCCGCCGTCCTCCCGCAGGGCGAAACAGAAACCCTTGCTGGAGCAGCGCAGCCGCGCGGTGATCAGCTCTGGAGTCTCAAGGCGCACCAAACCCGCTTCGGTGTCATCCAGCAGGCCGAGCTTGATCAGACCGTGGATGCCGATGCGCAGTTGCTGCTTGTCGACCGTGGCGCTGAGGCTCAGGGCCTTTTCGAGCTGGGCGATCGGCAGGGCCTCGTTGAGGGGAAGCTGGTCGAGCAGGTCGGCGACCGTGAACTTCATCGGCAATGACAGCTGGGGCTGGGGGGAGATAGGCGGTGACCACCACTGGGCCCGTAGGGGCGTCTGGCGGTTTGTCGGCACAAGAGAGGGACCGGAAGCGTTGTCCCCTGGTCCTGGGCCGAATCAAATCAGTTTAAAGATCAGTCGGCTCGTCGATGCTGTTGATCGGTCCCGATCTGACGATCAGCCGAATGCCGATTATCAAGAAGCCCACCGAGGCCGCCAACTGCAAGCCGTTGGTGGGGATGACGGCAGACAGGGAGCCCCCTGCCGCCGCCCCCAACAGGCTGGCCAGCACCAGGGCCATCGAACTGCCCAAAAACACGGCCAGGGGTCTGGGGGAGGTGCCGCTGATGGTGACGATCGCAAGCTGGGTCTTGTCCCCCAGCTCCGCCAGGAACACCGTGGCATAGGTGGATGAGAGCAGGGCCAGGTCCATGGGATTTAGGCGGTGGGAATTTAGAGGGTGGGATTTAGGAGGTGGGGGAATCAGGAGGTGGGGGAATCAGGGAGGCTCTGGAAAAGCGAGATTTCTTTGAGCCTGCCACTGAAAGGTTTTTGCGGCGTATGCGCTCTATTGGTCATGGCTCAAATTTTCAAGAGGCTCATTAAGCCTGATTACCCCATTGAAGTGGTTAATGCCTGGCGGGAGATGTGGGCTTTATTCAAGTAGTTGATACTGGGCAAGAGGGGTGGGCTTTCATCCCAGGGGCAAGCTGTCTGATGGCAGAGCCAGGTTGAGCACGGCCTGTCGCCCCAGCCACAGGCCCAGGCCCACCATCAACAGTCCCGCCAGGCGCTCCAGTTGCTGCGGTGGCAGCACCTTGGCCAGCCAGCGTCCCAGCAGCACCCCCACCAAGCTGGAGCTGATCAGGGCCAGGGAAGCGCCCACAAACACAATCGCCGGACGGCCAGATTGGGCCGCCAATAGCAGGGCGGCGAGTTGGGTCTTGTCGCCCAGTTCCGCCAAAAAAACGGTGGTGAAGGTGGTCAATAGAGCCGCCCCCCAGCTGCCAGCTCGATTGGCGGCTACTGCTTCACCAGCGGGCTCAGGGCTAGGGCCAGGGTCAGGCTCTGGCTGTTGCTGTGGCTCTGGCTCTGGCCCTGGCTGTGGCTGTGGAGGTGCCTTGGGGTCCGATGCGTCGCTCATGGCTACTGGAGAAGCTCAGGGTTTCTGGCGGATCACCCGCAGGAACCGCCGCATCACCCTGCCACGACCTCCGTATTGACTGCGGATCTGTTGTTTGCAGCAGGCGATCGCCAGGGCACTGGCTTCGCCGGCGGAATTTGCTTCGCCCACCAAATTGGCTTCGCCCACCAAATTGGCTTCGCCCACCAAATTGGCTTCACCTGCCAGTGAATTGCCCCCCTGGCGGCGATCGCCCTGGCTGAGTTGACCGGTCTGAGAGGGGCATGGGGGGGCCGGTTCCCCGGGATCACGGCTGCCAAACAAGGTCATCAGGTTCTCCACCCGGCAGAAGTCGGGCCGCTGGTCGTAGATGCGGCAACGGCGCCCACCGGTGTCGAAATGGATGCACCAACCATCGGGCCCCACCATGGACAGGTAGAGCTCGCGCTGGTCGGCATCGAGGGCTTCGATGGCTTCGCCCCGTTCCTCGGGATCCAGCCGGCAACAGGCTCCACAGCCGCTGATGCACTGCCAGTGCTGGCGCCTGGACGACTGATTGGCCTGCGGGGGGCAGGGCGTCGAGACGGGTATCGAGGCTGGCAGCGAGGCGGGCATCGAGGAGGTGGCGGCAATGGGATCCATTCAGCCATGGCTGAGAAAGTGCTCGCCATGGCGGGGGATAAGGAAAGCCATGGGTGGGGAAAGAAAAGCCATGGCCAAGGGTGGTAGCTGGTCCAGGGGATGCGGCGCCTGTGACAAGCCATCACAGGGCTGCTGCGGCTGGTCTCTGTTGGCCGGTGTGGGCGCGTAACCTGATCATCAGCGCCATTCACCGACGAGCGGATTCATGGGCATTGATTTTCACCTGATCGCCAATTTCGCCGCCCTGGCCCTGATCACCCTGGCGGGTCCAGCCGTGGTGTTCATCCTCTTCTTCCGCCGCGGTGCCCTCTGAGCGGCTGGTGGCTCTGGTCGTCTTGGCAGTGCCGTTCCTCTTGGCAGCTCCGTTCCGTTGATTCCGCGGCATGCGCCTGCGGAGATCAGCCGCGTCTATGACGAGGCCTTCAACAGCACGGGCACCCAAGCAGAAGAGGGCTGAGCTACGGCCGGTATCACGATCATCACCCAAGTCGACCTACCCGGTGCTGATGGCGATCAGCCCTACACGCTGTTCGTGAACCAAACCGAGTACGGCAACGCCCGCTTCCTGCGCACCAACGTGCTCTCCGCCAGGCCAGACCCCAAAAAGTACACCGCCCTGCGCTTCCGTCAAGACGTCAAGCGCCACGCCTATGAGAACGGGTCTGGAGAAGACGTGGTGCTGGTGTTCATGGAGGCCCTGGAGCTCGAGCCGCCGCTGACCCTACCACTTGCCCAGGCATGTAAGCGTCTGCCCATTATTTGCCTTTCTCTCCTTATATGCTTCCGCCGAAAGCCGAGCAATGGGGAACTGGGTTTCGATGAAGGCGGGCATGGGGCTTGGAATGGTGGTTTGATCTAGACAGCGGGCAACCAGTTCTCCACGTGCAGGCCGGGCACCTGGGCAAATTCGCGGGTGTTGTTGGTGATCAAGATGGCTTGCTGGCTGAGGGCATGGGCGGCGATCATCGTGTCGAGCGAGCCAATCGGAGTGCCGCGGCGTTCCAGGTCAGCCCGGAGATCGCCGTAGGCCCAGAAGGCCGGGTTATCAAACGGCAGGATCGCTAGGGGGGCGAGAAACATCTCCAGCGCCTGGCGATTGCGGGCTGAACCGCTCTTGGCCACGCCAAAGGCCAGCTCGGCGGCCACCACGCTGCACAGGCCGATTTCGCCCAGGCGGTACTGCTGGAAGCGTTTCAATACCGCCGCTGGCTTGGCATTGATGATGTAAATACAGATGTTGGTATCGAGCAAAATCATGGGTTGATCGCATCGCGCATCTGCTGCTCGGGCTGCTCGCGGCTGAGCACAAATCCAGGCTCAAAGGCCTCCAGGCCGGCCTCCAGCATCTGCCAGGGATCCTCGATTGGCAGCAGCAGCACGCCATTGCCAAAATGCTTCACCGCCACCTCACTGCCTTGGAAGCGGTATTCCTTGGGTAGGCGCACCGCCTGGCTGCGGCCCGATTGAAACAGCTTGGCGGTGTCCATGGGTGCCCAGAATGGCGGTGCATACCAACGGTAGCTACCGCACAGGGATGCGGCCCTTGGTGGGGCAAGGCTCAGGGCTGCATTGTTCACAGCGCCAGGGCCAGTTGCCCGTGGCAAAGCAGCTCCCGCCGCGCATTGGGTGACATCCCCACTCCTTTCACGAAGGGGTTATCGGCGATCGCGGCCCTAAGGGCCTTGCGCCATCCCACCCCCTTCTGCAGCGCCTGGCCGAGATCTATGCCGAAGCCCGCACCAACCCGCTGTGGGCTCCACTGGAGCCAGCCCTGCGGGACTACATCCTGCTGATCACGATCCTGGTGGCTTTCCTGGAGGCCACGGCCCAGCAGCTCAGTCCCTATCAGCCGCCGGTGGTGATGGGCTTCTCTGGCGTCATCCGCCAGGACCCTGCTGGTTGATGCCTGTCGCAGACAGGACTTGGCGGGTCAGTGAGATGCCCCTGGGGTCTGGCGATCACGCAAGCCGGGGCTCAACGGCGGTATCGTTCGCCAGCCCAGCCATGGCCGCCACTCCCCTCAGCCGCTCCTGCCCAATCCGCATCATCTCGGTGCATCTACTCGATCCAGCTGATGTCATCGGATGAATTCGACGGGCAGGGCGTGGCCACCACCAGTACCGACACCAAAGAAGAGGAAGGCTGAGCTATGCCCGGCATCACGATCACCACCCAAGACGACCTACCCGGTGCTGATGGCGATCAGCCCTACACGCTGTTCGTGAACCAAACCGAGTACGGCGTGGTGCTGGTGTTCATGGAGGCCCTGGAGGTCGATCCGCCGCTGACCCTGGTCTGCAGCGACCTGCACCTGCAGCTGGAGGGCTATCCGATTGAGCAGGGGGTAGAGATCGAGATCCCTTTGCTGCCGCCCGGAATGCGAGCTGCGGCCAAAGGCTTTGGCTGACCTCCTGGGGAAGAAAGCGCAGAGGGAGCCCAGGGGAACGAATGTGAAGGTGCTGGTGACGGATCGGGGCCGAATGGGCGGCCCGCCACAGCTGGAGGCCTGAAACTATGCGCCCAGTGCATAAATCCAAGACTCGCGACTCCAAGTGCTTCTGTTTTGACGCAGAAAAGCTTCGGCTAGGTGCAGACTGGCCGCAATGTCCCCTGTCACCTATGCCAGTCCCGCTGCGGCAGGCGGACCACCCATTGACCCCATGGCCTTGATGACCCCCGATCTGGTCCAGGCCCGGGAAGCCCTCCACCCGGAGGCAGGGCGATGAGCGAGCAGTTCTTCAAGGGCCCGATCCTCAACTCCCCGTACGAGTGCCCGAGCCGGCACTGGGAGCTGGTGGACGGCATCCCGACTCAGGAGATCGTCGAGTCGCGACGGGAGTCGCGCCTGATCACACCCATCCCTCAACCCAGGAAGCGAGGCGGGAAGGGCGAGCAGGTGCAGCAGCGATCACTGGGGATAGGTGCCCAGGATCTGTCCGATGAGAAGCAGCAGTACGAGGTCACCCAGCAGATCAACTCCATCCGGGCTCTGGTGGAGGAGTGGCGGCAGGCCCCCGAATGCCAGTGGAAGGTGTCAGCGGAGACGGCCCGGCTGCTGAAGCACTGGCGTCACCACGAGTTCCAGGGCATCCGGCCCTTTTACTGCCAGATCGAAGCGGCCGAGACTGCGATCTGGCTGACGGAGGTGGCACCGGAGATCGGCAAGCGCGGCAAAGACGTGCTGGAGAAGCTGGAAAGCGCCAACGACGAAGCCAACCCGGACCTGTTGCGGATGGCACTGAAGCTGGCCACTGGCGCGGGTAAGACCACGGTGATGGCCATGCTGATCGCCTGGCAAACCATCAACGCCGCCCGCCATCCGGGGAGCAGCCGCTTCACCAAGGGATTCCTGGTGGTGGCGCCGGGGCTCACGATTCGCGATCGGTTGCGGGTGCTGATGCCGAACGACACCGAGAGCTACTTCAAGCGGATGGAGCTGGTGCCGCAGGATCTGGTTCCGGAGCTCGGCAAGGCCCGGATCGTGATCACCAATTACCACGCCTTCCGCAAGCGCGAGCTGCTTGATCTAGCCAAGGGCACCCGCCAGTTCATGGAGGGTTGGCGGCAGGAAACCATGGTCACCACCGAGACCGAAGGCCAGATGCTGCAACGCGTGATGAGCGAGCTGATGGCGATGAAGCAGGTGCTGGTGATCAACGATGAGGCCCATCACTGCTACCGCGAGAAGCCGCTCAGCGATGAGGAACGGGATCAGATCCAGCTGACCTCCGAGGAGAAGGCCGAGGCCAAGAGCCACCGGGAAGCAGCGCGGATGTGGATCTCGGGCCTGGAAGCGGTGAGCCGCAAAATTGGCAGGGGTCAGCAGCGGGTGATCGACCTTTCGGCAACGCCCTTTTTCCTGGCCAGCTCGGGCTACAAGGAAGGCACGCTGTTCCCCTGGACGGTCAGCGATTTTTCGCTGATGGATGCGATCGAATGCGGCATCGTCAAGCTGCCGCGGGTGCCTGTAGCCGACAACATTGCCCAGGATGTGCCGCGCTATCGGGAGCTGTGGAAGAACATCAAGGGCAAGATGCCTAAGAAGGGGCGCGGCAAGGGGGGTAGCAAGGATCCCGAAAGCCTGCCCACAGAGCTGAAAACAGCGATAGAAGCACTGTATGGGCATTATGAAAAAACCTTTGAGGAGTGGAAGAAAGCAGGATTTGATGTACCGCCCTGCTTCATCATCGTCTGCAACAACACCTCCACCTCCAAGCTCGTTTACGACTACGTGAGTGGTTATGAGATTGAGGATGAAAGAGGAGATAAGCAATACCGCAAGGGCTTCTGTCCGCTGTTCTCCAACTTCGATAGCTACGACCGTCCTCTGCCCAGGCCGCGCACCCTGCTGATCGACAGCGAGCAACTGGAGAGCGGCGAAGCCCTCGATGCCAATTTCCGTGAGATGGCGGGGCCCGAGATTGAACAGTTCCGCCGCGAAATCATTCAGCGGGAGGGAGCTGGTGGGGCTCACGCCAAGCTCAGCGATGCAGACCTCTTGAGGGAAGTGATGAACACGGTGGGTAAGCCCGGCAAGCTCGGCGCCGATATCCGCTGTGTGGTGTCGGTGGCGATGCTCACGGAAGGCTGGGACGCGAACACGGTGACCCATGTGCTGGGCCTGCGAGCCTTCGGCACCCAGCTGTTGTGTGAGCAGGTGGTGGGCCGTGCCCTACGCCGGCAGAACTACACCCTCAATCCTGAGTCGGGTCGGTTTGACGTGGAGTATGCCGACATTCTCGGCATTCCGTTTGATTTCGCCTCGCAAGCGGTGCCCGGCCCGGTGGATCCACCGCCGCCCACCATTTCGGTGAAGGCGATCATCCCTGCTCGGGATGCCCAGGAGATTCGCTTCCCCCAGGTGATCGGTTACCGCGTGGAGTTACCGGATGATCAGGTAACCGCCTCCTTCAAAGACGACCACAAACTGGAGCTAACCCCCGATCTGGTGGGTGCCACCATTACTAACAACCAGGGGATCATTGGGGAGGGCGTGAATCTTACGATTGAACGAATCAAAGACCCCAGAAAGTCTACTGTAATTATGAATCTTGCCAAGCACTTGGTGTATACTAAATATCGAGACGCCGATGAGCTGCCTAGAACCCACCTGATCATGCCGATGAAGAAGCTTGTGCGGGAGTGGCTGGATCAGTGTTTGGTTTGCAAGGGCGGTACAAATCATGGTGTGCTGGCTTATCGGGAAATCGCTGATATGGCCTGCGATAAGATAGTTCATGCCATCATGGTGAGCCCTGGCCAGGGCAAGCGGCAGCAGGTGATCCTCGATCCCTACAACCATGTTGGCAGCACCAGGTATGTGAACTTCAACACCTCGAAAGCATTGCGCTGGCAAACCGATTCCAGGCGCTGCCAGGTGAATTGGGCCATCTGTGACAGCAGCTGGGAGCAGGAGTTTTGCCGGGTGCTAGACCACCATCCCCGCGTGCGCCGCTGGGTGAAGAACCAGGCACTGGGCTTCGAGGTGCCTTATAGGCTGGGTGGCGTTGCCCGCAGGTACATTCCCGATTTCATCGTGGTGGTGGACGACGGCCGAGGCGACGAAGACCTGCTGCAGCTGGTGTGTGAGGTGAAGGGCTACCGGGGAGAGGATGCCAATGTGAAAAAGAGCACGATGGAAACCTTCTGGGTGCCGGGAGTGAACAATTCAGGCCGCTTTGGTCGCTGGGGCTTCGCGGAGTTCCGGAAGGTTTTTGAGATGGAAACTGATTTCGACTCTGCGGTGGCCGATGAGGTGAATCAAGTGCTCGATCAATTGCTCACCAGCAGCGCCGCTATGGAGGTGGCCTGAGATGCCGAAGAAGCCCGCCAGCGATAAGCAGATCGAGAGTTTTGTGCACGACGACGCCTCCCGCCGCAACATCCCCCCGGCTGAGTTCCAAACGATGCTGCGCAACCAGGAGAAAATGCCGCTGCAGGTGGAGTATGAACGGCGCAACCCGGATCTGGATCCCCAGCTGATCTGGCGCGGAAAGAATCTGCTGGATGATTCACCGCTGATAGTGAATGCACCACCACTTTATATCCAGGAAAAGATCCACCCGAAGGTACTTATTGATGATCTCAGGCGGCGCAGCAAAGAGGGAAGCAGTAGTCAGACGGGCTTTATTGAGCAGATGGGCCTGTTTGACACTATCAGGGGCGATGCAAGCGAGGGAGCAAAGACGGAGTTCTATCAGCATGATCAGAACTGGACGAATCGGATGATTCTTGGGAACTCATTGGAGGTGATGGCGAGCCTTGCAGAGAGGGAAGGGTTGCTGGGGAAGGTACAGTGTATTTATTTTGATCCGCCTTATGGGATCAAATTCAACAGCAACTTCCAGTGGTCGACCACAAGTAGAGATGTGTCCGATGGAAAAACGGATCATATTACGCGAGAACCAGAGCAGGTAAAGGCATTTCGAGATACATGGAGGGATGGCATTCACAGCTATCTTTCATACCTGCGGGATCGGCTTATACTAGGAAGAGAATTACTCAGCGAGAGCGGAGCCCTCTTTGTTCAGATTGGAGATGAAAACGTTCATCGCGTCCGAGCAGTTATGGATGAAATCTTTGGCGACTCAAATTTTGTTGCAGAGATCGTAGTCGACAAGACTAGCGCACAGACAGCGGACTACCTCTCAAGCACGTGTGACTTTATTCTCTTTTTTGCCAAAGACAAATCCAAGCTAAAATACAGGGAGATATTGAGAGACAAGGGCGCAGACGAATCAATCCAGAGAGAGTATCGAAGATACCGCGATGAGGATGGTTTGCTGCAAGTTATTCCTCAGCAACAGTTGAATGAGTGGCCCAATTTAAGAAGCAAGTTCAGAATTTACCGCCAAGACAATATTGTTTCCCAGCGCCCACCGGGAAGCTTTCCAGTTGTTTTCGAAGGCCGTGAGTTTAAGCCGATCACTGGATACTGGAAGACGGGCCAGGGAGGAATGGAAAAGTTGGTCAAAGCGGGGCGCATAGAGATAAGAGGCAAAATGCTAAGCTACGTTCGGTATTATGATGACTATCCTGTTGCCAGAAGAAGCAACTATTGGGGGGATACAAAGTTTTCAAGTCGCTCGGAGGAAAAGAGCTATGTTGTTCAAACATCAGAGAGGACAATAGAGAGGTGTGTTTTACTGACTACAGATCCTGGTGATTTAGTGCTCGACCCAACCTGTGGATCGGGCACCACGGCTGCAGCAGCAGAGCGTTGGGGGCGACGGTGGATCACCATCGACACCTCTCGGGTTGCATTGGCATTGGCACGCACGCGGATCATGGCCGCTAGATATCCATACTACTTATTGGCTGACTCTTCAGAAGGAAAGCTCAAAGAGGCTGAGCTGACTCGCTCAATGCCAAATACTGATCCCGTTTCTCGCAACATCCGCCAAGGCTTTGTCTACGAACGCGTTCCCCACATCACCCTGAAGTCAATCGCCAACAACACTGAAATCGACACGATATGGGACAAGTGTCAGAACACCCTGGAACCCCTGCGCGAACAGCTGAATACTGCATTAGATAAGACCTGGCAGGAATGGGAGATCCCCCGCGAAGCCCAGCCCACCTGGTCCGTCGAAGCCAAGAGCATTCATACCAACTGGTGGGATGCCCGCATCGCCCGTCAGAAAGAGATTGATGCCTCCATCGCTGC